>NZ_JADEXG010000010.1 GCF_015207255.1 Vasconcelosia minhoensis LEGE 07310 | reverse complement strand
CCCCAACGGCAGCTATTCTGGCGAGAGCTACGTGGTGTTTGGCGGCAGCGCTGTCGGTAACAGCGGCAGTTTAGAGCTCTCTAGCCTGAATGGCAGTAACGGCTTTGTGCTTAACGGCATTGATGCCGGTGACCTCTCCGGCCGTTCGGTGAGCGGGGCCGGGGACCTCAACGGCGACGGCATCGATGACCTGATTATTGGCGCAGACGGTGCTAACCCCAACGGCGGCTCTTCTGGCGAGAGCTACGTGGTGTTTGGTCGCCGTGCCAACCAGGCTCCCACCATCACCAGCCCCGACAGCAACAGCGTACCGGAAAACCAAACCACTGCCATCGACGTCGAAACCAGCGACGACACAGACAGCGAAGGCAGCGGCCTCACCTACAGCCTCACCGGCGGCGTCGATGCGGCCCTATTCAACATCGACGCCAGTAGCGGCGTGGTCAGCTTCAACAGCGCCCCCGACTTCGAAAACCCCCAAGACAGCGGCAGCGACAATACCTACAACCTCGAAGTCAGCGTCACCGACTCCGGCGGCCTCAGCGATAGCCAAGCCCTAGCGATTGAGGTTGTCCCCACCGTCAACGGCAAAGCCGCCACTATCTACGTCAACACCGACAACATCGTCGTCGGCAACGCCTTCCAAGCCGGACAATCCTATGAGGGCGACCTGTTCAGCAACACCGATGCCGAGTTCAACAGCGGTAAATCTCCCGACGACGTGATTGCCGGCACCGACGGCGACGACAACATCTGGTCGGGCAGCGAAGGCAACGACACCATCGGTGCTAAAGCCGGCAACGATATCATCGGCATCAGTGATGGGGATACCTATGTCGAAGCCGGCAGCGGCAACGACTTCGTCTATGCCGCGGGCAATGGAGCCGGCGACAATACTATCGACCTGGGCAGCGGCGACGACGACTTCTGGGCACCGGCCGGAAACCATACCCTCACCGGCTCTGGCAACAACACGATTGGCCTTGGCACCGGCAACGATAGCGTCAGCACCGGCAGTGGCGATGACTTCATCTACACCGTCAACGGTGGGGGTGGAGTCAACAGCCTCGACCTGGGTGACGGCGAGAATACGGTCTACCTAGAGAACGGCAACTACAGCATCACCAGCGGCAGCGGCAGCGACTCGCTGGGTCTCGGCACCGGCACCGATAGCGTGGATGCTGGCGATGGCGACAACATCATCTATATGCTTGACCCCGATAGTGCCGGGAACAAAGACATCCTCACCGGGGCAGGCGACGACTACATCGAGACCGGCGCCGGCGATGACTTGCTCAACGGCGGCCTGGGGAATGTCAACACCCTGATAGGGGGCAGCGGCGCGGATACCTTTGCCCTCAATGACGGCACCTACACCTACCTCAGCGACTTTGAGCTAGGCACAGACCTGATCAGCCTGATGGGCGGCGTCAGCTTTGAGGACCTGAGCTTTAGCCAGGGCAGCGGAGAGCGCGCAGCGGATACCTTGATCAGCATTAGTGACAATGTGGTGCTGCAGGCGGCGAATATACAAGCCTCGGCGCTCAACGACCAAAACAACTTCACGACTGGCTAGCCGGGTCGCCGTACCGGGACGCTCACAGTGACGACTGCGGTCGCGCAGTGAGGCGTCCCGGTGTAGCCAACAATCACGTTTACCGATGTGAGGGTGAGATTCACCGGCATTTCTGGCGAGAGCTACGGGGTGTATGGTAGCGCAGCCGGCTTTAGCAGCAGTTTAGAGCTCTCTGGGTAGGCCCCCGGCCTGCCAACGTAGTCGCAGTGCTGCGTCAGAGGAGATCGTCGCGAAAGCTTTAGGGAATCGTTCTAAGACTCAGGCTGCTGTAGCCTCGTGCGAGAGCCTGGAATTCGATGCGATCAGATCGTATAATTGCAGAAGCCATGACAAACTTCATTCAAGTCGCTTTCACGAAAGCTTCGTAAGGATATCTCATCGGTTCTTTTCATAAAAGCAGCTCTGATTTAAGGCAATTACAGCATTTTTTTAACTGACAATCGATGACTGCGTTCGGTGGGGGCATAGCGCCCTCACCTACAGCTTGTGCTGCGATCGCAAGTTTGACTGCCCTATTCAGGATCGCAAGTTTGACCGCTCTATTCAGCAAGGTACGTTTCCTATCATGAGCCTCCCCGCCTCGATTTCCGCTGGTGCGTCTAACCCCCGGTTAGAAATAACTGGGTCGCGTCAATTCACGGCCTGGCTGGCTGAACAACCGTTAAGCCTCGCCTTCACCACTTACCAGGCAGGCAAGATGTTTTGGCTTGGCCTCCAGCCCGATGGCAGGCTCTCCGTGTTTGAACGCACCTTTGAGCGCTGCATGGGTCTCTGCATTCAAGACAGCACCCTCTGGCTCAGTACCCTATACCAGCTCTGGCGGTTTGAGAATACGCTCCCGGCGGGGCAGAACTACCAGGGCTACGACGCCCTCTACGTCCCGCAAATGAGCTATGTCACGGGGGATCTAGACATCCACGATGTGGTCATTGCCCAGGCACCAGGCAAAAGCGATAGGGCATCGGCAAGCACTGAGCATGAAAACCCCGTTTTTGTGAACACGCTCTTTAGCTGTCTGGCGCAGCCCAGTGCAACCCACAGCTTTGTCCCGGTCTGGCAGCCCCCGTTTATTAGCAAGCTGGCAGCAGAGGATCGGTGCCATTTAAATGGCTTAGCCCTACGCGATGGACAGCCGCGCTATGTCACGGCCATCAGCCAAAGCGATGTGGCCGATGGCTGGCGCGACCAGCGGGTCGATGGCGGTTGTGTGGTGGATATTGAGAGCAATGAAGTGATCGCCACGGGGCTGTCGATGCCCCATTCGCCTCGGTGGTATCGCGGCCAGCTCTGGCTGCTGAACTCGGGAAGGGGAGAGTTTGGCTATGTGGATGTGGCCACGGGCCGGTTTGAAGCGGTGACCTTTTGTCCGGGGTATCTGCGGGGGCTGGCTTTTGCGGGTGATTTTGCCGTGGTGGGGCTTTCCGAGCCGCGGCACAACAAAAGCTTTCAGGGGTTGCCCTTGGATGACGCCCTGACGGCCAAGGGCGCGACTCCGCGCTGTGGGTTGGGCGTGATTGACCTGCGCAGTGGGGATTTGGTGCATACCCTGCGCATCGAAGGCGTGATCGCGGAGCTGTATGACGTGGCGGTGATACCGGGGGTGCGTCGCCCCATGGCGATCGGCTTTCGCAATGACGAGATTCGACGGGTGCTTTCTGTGGGTGACTCACCAGGGTGACCCGACTAATGGACGGGGGCGATGACTTGCTCAACGGCGGCTTAGGGAATATCAACACCCTGATAGGGGGCAGCGGCGCGGATACCTTTGCCCTGCACGATAACACCTACACCTAATATCAGCGACTTTGAGTTAGGCACAGACCTGATTAGCCTGATGGGCGGCGTCAGCTTTGAGGACCTGAGCTTTAGCCAGGGCAGCGGAGAGCGCGCAGCGGATGCCTTGATCAGCATTAGTGACGATGTGGTGCTGCAGGCGGCGAATGTACAAGCATCGGCGCTCAACGACCAGAACAACTTCACGACTGGCTAGGCGGGTCCTCGCAATGGGATGCCTGAGCCGGTGACGACTGCGCTACCCCAGTCGTCACCGGCTCAGTGCAGGCAGCAGCACGCATGCGCATCCCAGTTTTGCCAGCCCTCACCCTAAATCCCTCTCCCCCGGGCGAGGGACTTTGAGTTTTGCTCAGCTTTCGGGCCGAGTTCCTTTCCCCTTTCTCCTCGGGGAGAAGGGGAAAGGCTTCTACTTTTTGCAAACTATACCCATGGCGCACGTTTGTAAAATTTTATCCAAAACTTACCGATGCAGAATCGGAGAGCAGGTAGCCGATGGTAAATTTTAAAATATAACTTCCGAGAATTCACTTAGACCTATTCGTATAAATAGAACCACCATGGCATTTAACTCAGTCTTAAACCTCTCTGATCTAGACGGCAGCAACGGCTTTGTGCTGAACGGCATTGATGCCGGTGACCGCTCTGGCCGTTCGGTGAGCGGGGCCGGGGACCTCAACGGCGACGGCATCGATGACCTGATTATTGGCGCATTCCTGGCCGACCCCAACGGCGGCTCTTCTGGCGAGAGCTACGTGGTGTTTGGCAGCGCATCTGGCTTTAGCAGCAGTTTAGAGCTCTCTAACCTGGATGGCAGCAACGGCTTTGTGCTTAACGGCATTGATGCCGGTGACCGCTCCGGCATTTCGGTGAGCGGGGCCGGGGACCTCAACGGCGACGGCATCGATGACCTGATTATTGGTGCATACGGTGCCGACCCCAACGGCAGCTATTCTGGCGAGAGCTACGTGGTGTTTGGCGGCAGCGCTGTCGGTAGCAGCAGCAGTTTAGAGCTCTCTAACCTGGATGGCAGCAACGGCTTTGTGCTTAACGGCATTGATGCCTATGACCGCTCCGGCTTTTCGGTGAGCGGGGCCGGGGACCTCAACGGCGACGGCATCGATGACCTGATTATTGGCGCATTCCTGGCCGACCCCAACGGCAGCTATTCTGGCGAGAGCTACGTGGTGTTTGGCGGCAGCGCTGTCGGTAACAGCGGTAGTTTAGAACTCTCTAGCCTGAATGGCAGCAACGGCTTTGTGCTGAACGGCATTGCTGCCGGTGACCGCTCCGGCTTTTCGGTGAGCGGGGCCGGGGACCTCAACGGCGACGGCATCGATGACCTGATTATTGGCGCAGTCCTGGCCGCCCCCAACGGCACCAACCAAGCGGGCGAGAGCTACGTGGTGTTTGGCGGCAGCGATGTCGGTAACAGCGGTAGTTTAGAGCTCTCTAACCTGGATGGCAGCAACGGCTTTGTGCTTAACGGCATTGATGCCAGTGACTTCTCTGGCCGTTCAGTGAGCGGGGCCGGGGACCTCAACGGCGACGGCATCGATGACCTGATTATTGGCGCAGACCTGGCCGACCCCAACGGCAGCGGTTCTGGCGAGAGCTACGTGGTGTTTGGCCGCGCATCTGGCTTTAGCAGCAGTTTAGAGCTCTCTGATCTAGACGGCAGCAACGGCTTTGTGCTTAACGGCATTGATGCCAATGACCGCTCCGGCATTTCGGTGAGCGGAGCCGGGGACCTCAACGGCGACGGCATCGATGACCTGATTATTGGCGCATTCCTGGCCGACCCCAACGGCAGCTATTCTGGCGAGAGCTACGTGGTGTTTGGCGGCAGCGCTGTCGGTAACAGCGGCAGTTTAGAGCTCTCTAGCCTGAATGGCAGTAACGGCTTTGTGCTTAACGGCATTGATGCCGGTGACCTCTCCGGCCGTTCGGTGAGCGGGGCCGGGGACCTCAACGGCGACGGCATCGATGACCTGATTATTGGCGCAGACGGTGCTAACCCCAACGGCGGCTCTTCTGGCGAGAGCTACGTGGTGTTTGGTCGCCGTGCCAACCAGGCTCCCACCATCACCAGCCCCGCCAGCAACAGCGTACCGGAAAACCAAACCACCGCCATCGACGTTGAAACCAGCGACGACACAGACAGCGAAGGCAGCGGCCTCACCTACAGCCTCACCGGCGGCGTCGATGAGTCCCTATTCAGCATCGACGCCAGTAGCGGCGTGGTCAGCTTCAACAGCGCCCCCGACTTCGAAAACCCCCAAGACAGCGGCAGCGACAACACCTACAACCTCGAAGTCAGCGTCACCGACTCCGGCGGCCTCAGCGATAGCCAAGCCCTGGCGATTGAGGTCACCGACGTCAACGAGAATAGCGCTCCCACCATCACCAGCCCCGACAGCAACAGCGTACCGGAAAACCAAACCACCGCCATCGACGTTGAAACCAGCGACGACACAGACAGCGAGGGCAGCGGCCTCACCTACAGCCTCACCGGCGGCGTCGATGAGTCCCTATTCAGCATCGACGCCAGTAGCGGCGTGGTCAGCTTCAACAGCGCCCCCGACTTCGAAAACCCCCAAGACAGCGGCAGCGACAACACCTACAACCTCGAAGTCAGCGTCACCGACTCCGGCGGCCTCAGCGATAGCCAAGCCCTGGCGATTGAGGTCACCGACGTCAACGAGAATAGCGCTCCCACCATCACCAGCCCCGACAGCAACAGCGTACCGGAAAACCAAACCACCGCCATCGACGTTGAAACCAGCGACGACACAGACAGCGAGGGCAGCGGCCTCACCTACAGCCTCACCGGCGGCGTCGATGAGTCCCTATTCAGCATCGACGCCAGTAGCGGCGTGGTCAGCTTCAACAGCGCCCCCGACTTCGAAAACCCCCAAGACAGCGGCAGCGACAACACCTACAACCTCGACGTCAGCGTCACCGACTCCGGCGGCCTCAGCGATAGCCAAGCCCTCGCTATCGAAGTTGTCCCCACCGTCAACGGCAAAGCCGCCACTATCTACGTCAACACCGACAACATCGTCGTCGGCAACGCCTTCCAAGCCGGGCAGACCTATGAGGGCGACCTGTTCAGCAACACCGATGCCGAGTTCAACACCGGTAAATCTCCCAACGACGTGATTGCCGGCACCGCCGGCGATGACAACATCTGGTCGGGCAGCGAAGGCAACGACACCATCGGTGGCAAGGCAGGCAACGATACCATCGGCATCAGTGATGGGGATACCTATGTCGAAGCCGGCAGCGGCAACGACTTCGTTTATGCCGCGGGCAATGGAGCCGGAGACAATACTATCGACCTGGGCAGCGGCGACGACGACTTCTGGGCACCGGCAGGTAACCACACTATCACCGGCTCTGGCAACAACACGATTGGCCTTGGCAGCGGCAACGATAGCGTCAGCACCGGCAGCGGCGATGACTTCATCTACACCGTCAGCGGTGGGGGTGGAGTCAACAGCCTCGACCTGGGTGACGGCGAGAATACGGTCTACCTAGAGAACGGCAACTACAGCATCACCAGCGGCAGCGGCAGCGACTCGCTGGGTCTCGGTACCGGCACCGATAGCGTGGATGCCGGCGATGGCGACAACATCATCTATATGCTTGACCCAGATAGTGCTGGCAACAAAGACATCCTCACCGGGGCAGGCGACGACTATATCGAGACCGGCGCCGGCGATGACTTGCTCAATGGCGGCTTAGGGAATGTCAACACCCTGGTCGGGGGCAGCGGCGCGGATACCTTTGCCCTCAATGACGGCACCTACACCTACCTCAGCGACTTTGAGCTAGGCACAGACCTGATCAGCCTGATGGGCGGCGTCAGCTTTGAGGACCTGAGCTTTAGCCAGGGCAGCGGAGAGCGCGCAGCGGATGCCTTGATCAGCATTAGTGACGATGTGGTGCTGCAGGCGGCGAATGTACAAGCCTCGGCGCTCAACGACCAAAACAACTTCACGACTGGCTAGCCGGGTCGTCGCCCCGGGGCGCTCACAGTGACGACTGCGGTCGTGCAGTGAGGCGTCCCGGGGCGAGGGCCGGCGATTCGTTTAGATAGCCGTAAACTCAACCAATATGGCCGATTGTGTCGGGACAGAGATCGGCAGACGGCCAGCTTGGAAGGGTTGGCTACTGATCGTTTCGTCAGCTATTTGGTCACTCAGCTGCCAGACGGTTCCAGTCCCCTCAGTTAGAAGGGTAGAGATGTTTGCGGTCAGGTCATAGGTCAAACTGCCCTCATTTACAACCAGTAAATAGATGGTTTCAGGAGTACTTTTTGTCGCGATCGCCGTTAAATCGTCATTTTGAGAAAATTCTGTTGAAAGTACGGTCTGACCACCCTGCAAGGCTCGAATCCCCATCCGAAAAGCGTAATAACTGAACCGGTGCTCTCCCCTAGCATTGATCAAACCTGCGAACCCATCCTCACCCTGGCCCCAGTCATATAGAGAAAAAATGTGGCTACCATAGATATGGGCAGCTCCGGGTTGGGCCGCCCGAATTAGATTTTTGAGCAGGCTTAGCGAAAAGGCAAGATCGTCATAGCCTGTGGTATAGGTCCCCCATTCTCCTAGCCAAATCGGCGAGTCGGCATGCAGGGTCCCTTGCATCCACTGGCGAACCTGTTGGGTATAGACAGCGATATTTTCTGCATAGTTATGGATGTTGACACTATCAAAAAAATCTGGAATCGTCTGTAAGGCATCAGAGACCCAGCTGCTCTCACCGGTGGTGACTGGCGCATGAATATGGTAATCACGGCCCGGCAGGTAGGTGCTGTAAACGAAGTCAGCGACATCATGGGCTACCTGTACTAACTTAAAATAATCGTTTCGACTTCCTCCCCAGCCCTGCTGACGATTGTCTGGCTCGTTGTGAATCTCAAAATCGTCCACCCGATAGTCATTGCGCACATTCAACCAGTAGATCGTCGCAAACACATGTTCCCACCACTCATTCCAGTCTGCTTCTGTACGGGGAGGATTTAGCTCTAATGCCCAATCCGGGTTCCAGCCGGGATCGGTATTGCGAATGGTCAGGACAGGTCGAATATCGGCTCGCTTAAGCGTCTCAAAAATGGTGCGAGCGCTACCCTGCCACAGTTCTGTGGGGACACCTGAAAAGGCATAGTCGGTGCCTGCTTTAGGCTGGGTCATCACCCTGTCCCACCTTTCCCAAGGAATCACATCAGGATCAGCCTTGATCTGAGCAATGGTAGGTAAACCATACCTGCCATCATCATCTTCCGTTTCCCAACGAGACATTCCTCCATAAATTCGATAGGTATTGATGCCTAAATCAGTCATATCTGCTAGGTCAAAATTGACGTTGCCTTCACAGGCTCCGATGTAGCGAGTACTCCGACCAATAGGCGTATCTAAAATTTCTATGACAGCGGGATTAGAAGAGGCGGCTACATCTGCCTTGCCCCATACGCTTGCAAGACAAATCCCTAAGATGAGCACAAAGATCGGAGAGCGCCTTTTCAACCGTGAGCCAAGCCGTGAGCCAAGCGCAGCCAAAGAGCGCCGAGAGCGCCAGGAAAGCTTCACAATTGTTTCCCCTCGGGAACTTTACAGCTCCAGCCCATAGGGGGATAGAGGACTCCTCTCTGAGGTGCAGACGCCTTGATCACGACAGGATAGCGGTGCCAGTGCAAGTCGTAAGTCTGCTCCCAGTTTGTAGAAAAGATACTAGGGTTAATATAGTAAGTTCCTTGAACCAAATCTAGCCGCTCTATTTGCAGCTGAATATGCTGGGGTTGCGGATCGTTGCCCATTTCTGCCGAAAGTAGAACGCTAGTATCTAGAAGGATATTTCCGGCTTCGTCACTAAGATATAGATTGAGCATTGCGGTTCCTACCGAGGGCTGAAACTGGTAGGCGACTTCGATAGTCAACGCATCGCCACTTTGAATTTCGGTATTTGGGTGTTGAGTATTTGGATGTAATGTGAGCCCTAAAATGCAAACGGCTTGGGTAAGTTCTTGAAAGGTATCTTCGTCCTGAGCGTCAGGTGAAGGGTGGGAACAGTGCTGTAAATAAATAGTGGGATGAACGACTGACTTTCCTAGAAAATCGTTCTGAGCTGAGGTGGGTAAGTCTGGGTAATCCGAAAGGCGATCGCTTCGGACAAAGAGAAAGCTATTCTGGGCATACCAGGGCTGAACATCAGGGTTATCCCAAACTCTATCGCGTAGAATGTCGAGGCCAATGTAACCTTTTGCCTTAAACAGACCAAACCAGTAACTCGGCCACTGCTCATTGATATGGTGAGTGCCCCCTTGATGGGGAATAGCCGCTGAAAATAGCACTACATCACTTAGCCCAACAAGCGTTTCTATAAATGCTTGAGCGCTCTCTTCAGGTAAGTGCTCTGCAACTTCTAAAGAGATCGCTAAATCAAACTTTTGATTTAGGAAAACGCTTTGGCTCAGGTCAAAAGCTCTGAAACAGTCTGCTGGAATTTGTAAAGTATCTGCCTCTACATAGCTACCGTCTAAACCCAAGATCTCAACGCCCTGAGCCTGAAACACTGAGAGCCAGGTCCCGTCTCCACAGCCAACGTCTACGACATTGCTAGGCTTAATCCAAGCTAGAATTAACGGAACAATGACTTCCGCTGACTGCCGAGCACCGTAACGTAGCTGATCAAAAAAATCAGAATCGTAAGTCTCCTGTACAGTTCGCACTACCATAGGATACTTGACCAAAGTTCATGTATGAGCAAGGCTTTCATCCCATAAATTTAGACGGTCTTAGCTCCCGAATAGTTGTAAAAAACGATTATAGCGGTTCCTAATCAATTGAGGTACGGGTTTGATCCCCCCTGCCCCCCTTGAAAAGGGGGGAAACCTTTTAGAACCAATATAGGTAGCATTTGGGGGGATCGAGTTTAGGCATGGATGTATCTCACTGGATTGAGAAAGGCTGTATTAGCGCGGAGGAAGCAGCTGAGGTGTTTTAGAAGAAACCACTTCCCAGCGCATAGGAGGCTGTAAAATCCCTTTAGATGGCGTCTTCGAGTCTACAGTTAAGGGATAAACATGCCAATGGTAGTCGTACGCATACGACCAATCTTGCTTGTATATACCTACATTCACAAAATACTGCCCACTACTTAGGTCTAGGCGGTCGAGAGTGAGCCTGATAGTTCCCTTTTCTTGAAGTGGAATGTAGGGGATACCGGCTTCTAAACTGTTCACATCCAAACAGGGTTTACTATCTTCTTGGCTGACGGCAACGCTGAAAATAGCGCTGTCAACAGTGGGTTGTGCCCGATAATCAATTTCAACCTGAAGCCGATCACCAGATTCTATAGCAGATTTGGGTAAGAAACGCACATCTATGATCTCAGCTTCCAAGGAGCCGAAACGGTTTTGGTTTACCTGTAACTGTGCTCCTGTCCGAGTCAGCTGCGGAGGACGATGCGGGGTACGGTGCTGGGTTTGCGATCGCATTTCACTGGTATATTGCCCTGCCACCACTTCGGGTTCGCCGTAGGCCATGACTGTGCCCTGCTTTAGCCAAAGAGCGCGATCGCATAATCGCTCAACTTGACTCACATCATGAGAGACTAAGACAATGGCACATCCCTGTTCTTTCATTTCAGTTATGCGATTGAGGCACTTAACTTGAAAGGATAAATCCCCTACCGATAAGAATTCGTCGACAAGGAGGATATCCGGGTCAGTATGTACCGCGATGGAGAAGGCTAGACGCATCATCATCCCAGAGCTGTAAGTACGAACAGGATTATCAATGAACCCTTCAAGCTCAGCGAATTTAACAATGCGATCAAGCCGATAGGCTACTTCTTGACGCCGCAACCCAGCCACAATAGCGGTTACGAAAAGATTATCTCGCCCGGTCAAATCTCCATGAAAGCCAGCCCCTAAGTCGAGCAAAGCCCCTACTCGTCCCCGCATCTTAATGCGGCCTTCAGTTGGGTGGGCAACTTTACCTAAAAGCTGCAAAAGGGTAGATTTTCCAGCTCCATTGTGGCCAATAACCCCTAGCATTTTTCCACCTTCAACCGTGAAGGAGACTCCCCGCAGTGCCCAAAAATGCTCAACAGGCTTGATGCGCTGAAGACCTGACAAAACTGCCTCCATTATAGTGAAGGGCTTTGTTACATGATAGCGGTTAAAGTGTTTGCCTAGATTTTCGACCAAAATGGCATCACGCATTTAGATTTCCTCGACGAAACGAAGGCTTTGACGTCTGAATACCCGATATCCAATAGGCAGAAGGATCAAAGTTACACCTGCAATAATTACTAAGGCTAGCCAATCGGGTTGTACTCCCCAGATTAAAATTTGTCGGTAGCAGGTTACAATATGCACCATCGGATTAAGCCCATAAGCATACCAAAAGCGCTCAGGGATACTATCTATTTCGTAAAAAATGGGTGTGAGGTAAAACAGAAACTGGAGCAAAACCCCGAGCGTATGCTGAGTATCTCGAAACGTAACATTAACTGCAGCCAAAAAGTATGATAAAGTCACCGTTAAACCGAACTGAATCAATTGCAGCAGCGGCAAGCATAATACTATAGGTGTCAGCTGAACACCATCAATTAATAGAAAAACTACTAAAACTGGTAAAGCTAGGATAAAGTGAATTAGCCCGGTTGTTACGACGACGACTGGTAAAGTAACGCTTGGAAAACCAGGCTGCCGAATAAGCGGACGACTATCGATGATAATCCCGGTTGCTTGAAAGAGCGAATTCTGAAACCAGTTCCAAGCTAGCAAACCTGTGAAGACGTATGACGAATACTGAGGAATATCAATCTTGATAATAAGTTGAAAGACAAAAATGAAAACTAGCAATTGCAGCAAGGGATTAATTAACGTCCAGGCAATTCCTAGCGTCGATCGCTTGTACATGAGCTTTAGGTCGCGATCAACCAGCGATTTTAGCAGATCCCAAAGGTATCCAGGCTTTCGCAGTGATATTGGATTAAGCGCCTGATCTAGCTGTTTCATGATTCATACCTCGTTCGTCTTTTATGGTCATGGCTCGATATTCGTGCTCAGGCTTAAATCTTTTATTTGTTGTTTTATTTCCTTGCCAGCCGTTGAACTCGCAGATAGCTCTACTCGCTGGAATAGAGGTAGTCTGTAAGGTGCACTCTTCCCTTTCAACAAGACCCTTAGCCGCGAATGGAGTAAGCCCCAAGGGCCATTAATGTTACCCAGGATTTCTAAAAGAATCAGGTGTACGGGATAGGTACTTCGGCCACGCAGGCGATGGTAGATCCGGGAAGCATGGGCTATTGGCAGACCTACAGCAACTTGTACCAATCCTCGCCAATCACCATCTTTGAACCAAGTGTTCAAGTGATAAGCTACATGACCTTTGCTGTAGTTGAATAACTGCTTGTATAATGCGCCCATTGTTTGGCGGTGTTGATGCCAAACATAAGCTTGGGGCTTATAAACAATGGTGTAGCCTGCCTTGAGTACTTTATAGAAGAGGTAGGTGTCTTCACCCACTCCTGACGGCATGCCGGGACCTAATGCTTCGTCCATCAGCCCAATTTGTGGATGATGGAAAATTGATGCACGAAACGCTGCATTGGCGGTTGCGCCCAAAGTCCAAGTGGGAACTGCTTTATAGGGAAATAGTTCAAACCAGTTGCCATCCACTTCAAATCCTTCAAAACCTCTTCCCAACCCTCCATAACTTTCAAATAGTCGCTGAGATTTAGTTTCTAGCTGCAGCGGCAATATATTACCAGTGACTGCCATGACATCTGGACGAGCAAAGGGTGAAACTAACTGCTCAATCCATGTAGGAGGCATACTCACATCATCATCAGTCATCACAATAATGTCACCCTGGCTAGCAACAATACCGGCGTTGCGAGCATAGGCCAGTCCTTTTCGGGGCTCGTTTACCAGATGAACAGAGGTAAACTCTTCTAGAACAGGTGAAGTTAACCCAGAAGCAGGATGGTTATCCACCACAATAACTTCAGTGGTACGTGGTGAAATCTGATTAACTAAACAGTTTAATGCCCTCCTTAATTCCTCAGGGCGATCATAGGTAGCTAAAATGACGGAGACTGCTTTGTCCTGTGGCAAAGGAATCTCGCCCTCAATGTTTTCTGTAGCTAATGGCCAGTTTTGGGACAGGGCTGCCATGACTTGTGACCATTGGAGATCGTTGCTCAGTCGTTTATTTAACTCTAAGGTTTTGAGTTTCAATCCGTCAAAAATAGCTTGGCGCAACTGGTCGGTTGAAATGGGACAACCCGAGTGAGTTAAATTGACACTACCCAGAGGGCTGTTGTGCCAGTTTAAAAAGATTCGAACCTGATCGTATTCGGCTACATCAGTAAACGATTGGATAGGTTGGCTAAGTTCGAGGGTACGTACGGCTACAGCATCTAGCTTAGTAACACCAGTAGTAATGCCAGTGGTAACGTTTGATAGAAACTCTGTTTTCTTCAGTTCTACAGGTTTTAGCCCATAGGTTTGGGAGTCAGAAAACATCGCAAGTCGCCGGGTTTGCCTCTGGGATTTTAAGTAGGCTGTAATGCCTTGAAAACATCCTAAAAACTCGGCCCAAATCAAGTCTTTTGGGAAACGTTTTGGGTATCTAAAGGAAGTCCAAAGGTGTCGAAGGTTGCCATACCAAAGCCACCAAAGAGCTAGCAGCAGAAATGACCAGCGTTCTTCAGCATAATTGATAAAGCCGTGTAGAAAATAGGAGTAAAGTCCAACACCATCGCTGGCTAGCTGTACTCGTAAAGATTCATAGTCTTGACGGTGCCGATGCCACACTAGAGCAGCAGGCTCATAGACCAAGGAGTGCCCTGATTTAAGGACCTGAAAAAATATTTCCAGGTCTTCGCATCCGCGTGTTGGTGTTCCTGCTCCTAGTGCAGAGTTAAATCCTCCCATAGAGCTTAGAGCATGACGGTTAAACGCCATATTAGCTCCTGTCCCGCACTGACCGGTTCCTAGGAGATACCAAGGAACAACCTGATTTTTGCCCTTAGAAAAAACTTTTGGCTCAAATCCTTTTCCAAATCCCCCATGACGTTCAAACAGAATTTGAGACTTGTACTCAAGTTCGTAGGGAGCAACCAAGCCCGTTACGGCGACTGCTTCTGAATATTGTTGAAACGTTTTCACAAGAGCCGTGACCCAATTCTTGTCAACCAGAACGTCATCATCAGTGTACGCCAGAAATTCTCCTCGAGCCTCTTTCAGCGCCCGGTTCCGTGCCCAACTTAATCCTGGGCGTAATTCTTGTATGTAGCGGACATTGGAATAACTACTTACAAGCTTTTCTGTCGAATCATCTGAAGGGGCATTATCGACGACTAAGAGCTCTAAATTGGGATAATCCAGCTGGACTAGGGTATCCAGACAGATCTGCAAATTTTCGGTACGATTGCGTGTACACACACATACGGTGACCAGTGGATAATCTTCTAATGGTTGTGCCGGATATATTCCCTGAACTACATCCTGAATTGGCAGTCCTTTGCGTAAGTCGCCAGTTGCCAACGCATTTATCGTGAGATTCTGAATTAGTTTCCAGTTGAGTTCTTTAAGGATAGCTACTTTGATTGTGCTCGCAGAGCACTTACCATTCGGTAAGGGTAAAGTCAAATAACCCAAAGGACTACTGTGTAATCGCACTAGAATCTGGAGAAATTCATAGCGGACTAATCCCTCAAAACTTGGTAACGGTTGGCTCAGTTCAATCTCAACAACTTTAATCGGACGAAAAGTAGATTGGGCAGAGGAACTTAGAAATGACATTAGCACTATTCCATCAGGTTTGTTTTAACTCGGGGGAGTCCTAATCAATTGCTTTCTTCATTGTTTCTTGCTAGCGTTGAGAGATCGGAATATAAGGTCGGCTACGCCCCTCATGCCTAACTCGTCGATAGGACTGCCAAAGGGACCATGGACCAGCAAAATTACCAATCATTTCTAGAAAGAGTAATGACATAGGGTAGTTTGTCCATTTCCGAATACGCGCTTGAATACGCCAGAGAAAGAGTAAAGGGATTTCGACGAGTACTCGTCGTAACCCGCGCAAATCTCTATCCTTTAGAAAAGTTACTAGATGATATGATGGACCGCCTTTACTGTAATTATAAATTTGGCGCCGTAAGGCTGCGTTGTCCTGACGGTGCTTATGCCACACAAAGGCTTCAGGCTCGTAGACTAACGTATAGCCCGCTTTAAGAACTTTATAAAATAAATAAGTATCTTCCCCAACGCCAGAAGGCATCCCAGGTCCTAAAGCTTCCTCCATTAGACCAATATCAGTATGGCTGAATATGCTGGCTCGGAATGCAGCGTTGGCAGTTGCTCCTAGTTCCCACGTTGGAACAGCTCTATTTTCAAAGGATTCAAACCAGTTCCCATCAACCTCAAATCTTTTGAAGCCTTTGCCTAACCCTCCATAACTCTCAAAAGCTTGTTGAGAAAGAGTTTCGAGCTGAATAGGAAGAACATTCCCTGTTACAACCATGACATCAGGTCGGACAAAGGGAGCAAGCAGCTTCTCGATCCAGTCGGGTGGTGGAGTTACATCATCATCCGTGGCTATAACAATTTCTCCGGTGCTAGCTGCGAAGCCAGCATTACGAGCGTAGGCCAAACCTTTGCGTGGCTCACTGACAAGCTTTACACCAGGGAATTTAGCAACGACAGGTGGTGTTAATCCCGAATCTGGATGGTTGTCTATAACGATGATTTCAATACTGCGCGGTGACTGCTGAGCAAGTAAGTGGTTCAGACAATTACACAAGTCATTTGGGCGGTCATAGGTTGCCAAGGCTATTGATATTGGAATGGAACTTGGCAGAGCTGTTGGGCTATATGGGTCTGTTGCTAAGGAAAGTAGTTTTTCGCTCAATACGTCATATGCTCTTGACCATCGCAACTCGTCGGTGGTCAGGGTTAACTTGCGATCAAGAAGCTTCGTTCCAAAATGTTCGGCAATCCTGTCAGCTAAGCGGTCTACAGAAAAGGGTTGAAAGTCATTTTGGATTCGAACCGTCCCTAAAGGTTCATCTTGCCAAAAAACAAAAAGTTGAATGAATTGGTACCCAGTTGTATCTAGGATTGACTTTAAAGGCTGAGCGATGTCAACTGTCTGAACTGCTACTTGATTTACCCTTTTTTCCCTTAAAACCTTAGTTCTAGTAGGCTTAGGAAATTTGACTTCAGGCTCGCGCCTATAATCTTGTGCAACTGCTATCGCGTCCCGTTTTGCTCTTTGGTAGCGTGTCAAGCCAATAAAGCAGCCTTTTAATTCATTCCAAATGAATTGGCGAGGAAAGCTTTGAGGATATTTAAAGGACTTCCAGAGCCGGGCTAAAAGCCACCATCGAATCCAGAAAATGCTTAGCTTAATAAATGCCCATCGCTCGTCTGGATAATTGCGTGAACAACAGGTGAAGTAAGCATAAAGTCCAATGCCGTTATTCGCAATTTGCGACTGTAACTTCTGGCGTTCTCGGCGATGGCGATGACGAACCAAGGCGCGAGGCTCATATACCAATGGGTAATGTTCTTTGATGACTCGAAAGAACATTTCGAGGTCTCCGCCGCCGTTCGTAACAGTACCGACATCCATAGCGGGATCAAATCCACCAACCCTTTCAAATAGCGAGACGCGATAGGCCATATTGGCTCCCGTACCAAACTTGCCTGAAGCACCATATAGAGAGGCTGCCTTCAATCTGTCTTCGGGATTGTAACGGTACCAACGCGTTTTAAAGCCTCGCCCAAATCCTCCATAGCTTTCAAATAAAACCTGTGAATATGTTTCAAGTTCATAGGGGACAACTAGCCCGGTTACCGCCATTACCTCTGGATTTTCTGCAAATACCTGGGCCAGTCCCTTCACCCAGCCAGGATCAACTACCACATCATCATCAGTGTAAGCAATAATCTCGCCCTTGGCTTCTAGGATGGCCCGGTTGCGCGCCCAGTCCAGCCCTGGTCGCGGCTCTCGTACGTATCGCACCTGAGGATAATGGTGCTCTAAAAGCTCTTTTGTCGCTTCCGTTTGGGGCGCGTTATCGACGACTAGGATATCAAGGTGTGGGTAGTCCAGCTGGGTAATCGCCTCAAGGCAGAGTTTCATGTCCTCGGGGCGATCGCGGGTACATACCGCTACCGTGACCAGCGGCCACTCTCCAGCATATTCTGCTGGAGGAAGATCAATCAAAGCCTCTAGGGTTAACTCCTCAGGTCGCTGAAGTGATACCAGCCCATTTTTCAGTAGCTGACAGATGATTGACCAGCTATGCTGCTCCAAAATCAGTTTGCTAAGACTCTCTGCTGTACAGTGACCTAGGGTAACTGGAGCCTTGACATAGCCCAAGGGCACTCCGTGCAGCCGGACCAAAGCTTGTAATCCTAAATAACCTTCTAAATTCTCGATCGAGGTGATTGGGCGGCTGAGTTCAATATCAATGACTTTAATTGGGTAAAGCATACTATAAACAAATATTAAGAGGTTAACTGATCTGAAGTAGCTGATGCAAGAGCTGACCGAGTAAAAGCTTAAACTGCAAGCTAAATGAAGCGGGAGAAAAGATAGGCAATCCTGACCTAGGAACAGCTAGCTGTGAAGATAAGTTAGGAATTTTGGATGGCGAACAATGCTTGTACCAACAGCTCTTGAGAAATAGACTATAGAAACCGTAGCGCAACGGCGGCGTCAGCCAGTCGGCTTTAAAGGCAGCCCGAAGCCAGGCTAGGGTTTGGTCAGGGTCGCCACACTGGTCGCTTTGGCGCGCTAAATACATATAGAAGCTGCTACAAGAGAGCCGATAGAGCCATGCTGGAATATCCTGATGATGTTGATGCACCTGTTGTAACATGAGATTATGGGATTTTGCCATGCGGCAGAAGTCTCTTGACATGGTGCTGTCAGCTTTGCGATAGCCAATCAGAAACTGGGGCACTGACTGGAATGAAGAGTATTCAGCGATTCGCAGGTAGAGGTCCCAATCTTCACAGCCCTGAGCCCCCTGCTGCTGAAAATCGCTGCGATATCCGCCGACCTGTTCTACACAGCTCCGACGGAAGACAGCGGCGCTGGCATTGCCAATGAAATTGTGGCATGCCAGCGTTTTATAAACTCGACCGGAGATTCTAGAAGCGCGGAATCCGCCAATGGGTTGGTTAGTCGCATCAATATCCAAAGACCAGGCATAGGTCAGACCGGCATTTGTCTCAATCAGGCGCTGAACCTGCTGCTCTAGATTTTCGGGATACCAGATGTCGTCAGCGTCTAGGGGCGCGATAAATTCGCCGGTAGACTGCGCGATCGCAAAATTTCGAGCTGCGGCAACCCCGGCGTTTTGCTGTCTTAAGAGCCGAATTCGCCTATTCTTTTGCGTATAAGCGGCAACGATTTCACCCGTTCGATCCTGGGAGCCATCGTCTACAACTAGCACTTCTAAATTGCTATAGGTCTGAGCCATCACTGAGTCAAGCGTTTCAGCAATAAACTTCTCGGCATTGTAAGCCGGGACAATGACGGATACTAAAGGGTTGTCGAGCGAGCTACCTGACATGATGTTTGAGCCAATACTGAACAATCAAAATCGAAGTTTATAGAAGTCAATACATTAGACTTCCAGAAATCGCCCAGCTTCAAGACTGTTGAAATCTTCATGGATTAAATTTGACGACGAAAGCTTAAACCAAAGAAACTGAGTAAAACTAATGCCTACCTGCTGCTGAAGCTGACACCAATTCTCTATGAGACGTTTTCTCTAGTTTTCTTCTGGGACCATTTACGTGACTTTTATGACGTTTTTGATGCCAGGCCCAGGCGTGGTGCAGCATGGTTTCAAGCTGTGGGAATTGGGGCTGCCAACCTAAAATTTCTCTTGCCCGATCGCAGCTTCCTACGAGGATGGGAGGGTCACCTGCACGAGCCGGACAAATCTGCACTGTTAGCTCCCGCTGAGTCACTCGTTGAACGGTATCAATCACCGCTCTGACTGAGAAACCGCTGCCGTTGCTTAAGTTGAAGGTTTGGCTGGTGTCCTGCTCAAGCAAATATTCCAGCCCCAGCAGATGGGCGTCAGCGAGATCACAGACATGGATGTAGTCTCTGATACAGGTGCCGTCTGGGGTGGGATAGCGATCGCCAAAAATGGAAATGGAGTCTCGCTGACCCAGAGCCGTGAGCAAAACTAGCGGAATCAGATGGGGCTCGGGACTATGGTCCTCGCCCAGTTGGCCTTCGGGGTCGGCCCCAGCAGCGTTGAAGTAGCGAAAGCAGACGGACTTCAGCCCGTAGGCGGCGTCAAAATCGGCCAGCATTTGCTCAACTATGAGCTTGCTGGTTCCATAGGGGTTAATCGGAGCCTGCGGATGGGTTTCTGGGATCGGGACCTGCTTAGGGATACCGTAAGTGGCGCAGGTCGATGAGAAAACCAGCTTTTTGACCGAGGCCGCGACCATAGCCTCCAGCAGCGTCAGCGTCCCAGCGACGTTATTCCGGTAGTATTTGGCCGGGTTTGTGACCGACTCGCCGACATAGGCGTAGGCGGCGAAGTGCATGACTGCGACGATTTCACGAGTGGCAAAGAGATGGTCTAGCAGGGCGCGATCGCAAATATCGCCGACCACCAATTCCGCTTGCAGCACCTGCTCTACAATGTCGCGATGACCGTATACCAAGCTATCCAGTATAATTACGGAATAGCCCTTTGTTTGGAGTGCTTTGACGACGTGGGAGCCGATATATCCAGCACCGCCCGTGACTAAAACTGCTGGCTGGGATTGAATCATCAGCAAAAACTCACAAGATAGTTTAAAGTATTGTATAACTTTCTAAGTAATAATACTGAGAAAGTCCGATCGGCGCTCTACCCTTTTTGGAAGGGTTCTTTGCATTCAGCTGTTGCTGAATAATCTGAATTACAGCCGATTAATGAGTGCACCCCAGTCTTGTAAGTCCAAGTTTGAGACAACGTTTCAAAGCCTTTGATTTAGAAAGGATTCGGTTCTGAGTATTTATGCTTATTTCAAAATTGGGATGCATTCTGATTAATTGCTTTGCTGGCAGCTATAAATTCTGCGGTTTTCTGTTGTAAAAACCGGGTTTCTAGGCGTTCAGGTGGTCATCCTGATAGGCTCTCGGAAGCCATTAGACCTAACGTGTAAGACAATATTAAAAAGTAACTCCCTACGTTAGAATCGGAACAAACTAATCCTAAGAATCAGGGTTAGTTATTTTGCTGATATTACTATTTACTGAAACTACGCAGGGATTTACAAGTTAGAGAGCCTAAAGATTACACAAACAAAGCAAATCCAGGCCAGTTATTAAAGTCGGTATAAATTAGCGGTAGACTGTTTCCTATCGTGAGATGTATCATCGAGCTGCTGAAGCATTATCAAGGAACGGTTTATCTAGAGCCCGAACCTAGAAATTGGGTGACACAATGTAAAGATGTGGGCCTCGCGCTTATCCTGCCAGTAGGTTGGCTCTTTGCTGCTATTGTTTTTGATAAGTATGGATGAATCTATCTCCAGGTCGAAGCATCTAAGATCGGCTTATGGATTGAGCTGATGAATCTAGCGGAGTGTTTCTCTTAACACAGTTACAGCGGTACCGCAGAGGGTAACCCTAGTTTGCGCAAATTGATCTGTAGGCGATTCGATGGCCCAGCCCACCCTTTTTAACCATGACGTCATGAACTGCACCCACCCGTCGGTGCTGGGGAATCACCTCTATGGCAGTCGAGCCCTGGGTTTGACTGAGCCCGCTGACCGGATTCAGCTACATCCTGACCTAGAGCCCGAGTGGGCCGCGATCGCGGCCCACTATCAGCGGGTGGGCCTGAGCCACAGCCAGCATCCGATCTGGGATACCTCTTTTGAGAGACTGGCCGACTATGCTGACTGGCCGCTGTCGGTCTTTTTCTTTGGCGACGGGGTGAATCCGGGCAGTCAGACCGAGAAACGGCTGCGATCGCGCGACCCAAACTGGCTAAAAACGGTTGAATATGTCAATTCAAAAAATAACTTTATTGCCTTAGCCGAGCAGCTTGGAGTCTCCGTACCGCAGACGGATTGCTTCGACAGCGCCAGCGCCGTCGATCACCTGGATCAGATGGTCTATCCCTGCTATGTTAAACCGGCGGTATCGGTAGACGGGGTCGGCATTCGGCGCTGTCAGGATGCGACCCAGCTGGCCTCAGCCCTGAATCAGCTGGAGCAGGAGGGACCGGTTCAAATTCAGCAGGAGGTGCCTGCGACCGCCTTTCTAAATTTGCAGTATGAAGTCGTCCAGTCCGAGGCTAAACCGCTGGCCGCTACCGAACAGGTGCTCGACGGCTTTGCCCACTGTGGCAACCGCTACCCCACCGCGCATCAGCCCTGGGAGGTAGTACAGCCGCTGGCTGACTGGATGGTGGCACAGGGAATGCGGGATATTTTTGCCTTTGACGTGGCGGTGGGGAAGGATGAGGCCAACCCGCAGTATTGGGCAATTGAGTGCAATCCGCGCTACAACGGGGCCTCATACCCCACGGGCATCGCCGCTAAGTTAGGGATTGCCGCCTGGACCAGCGACACCCTGGAGTCGCCGGTCAAATCCCTAGAGCAGCTAGACCTTAGCGGTTTAGAGTATGACGCCCAGCGTGGGACTGGGATCGTTTTGGTGAGCTGGGGCGTGGTTTTGGTCGGTAAGATAAACGTGCTGATTGCCGGGACGTTAGAAGAGCAGCAGGCGATCAAGGCTGAGCTGCGGCAGCGGCTTCAGGGCTGAGACTGGTTGGGCGATTTGGCCGGGTGAGGGTACTTGCCGTTGAATAGCTGGCTGAGCCAGTCCTTGGCTTCGGCATTGAGGCCAATCGGCAGCTCGCCGTCGATAAAGTGGAGGTCGCGCTGGGGGAAGGGAATTTCGACCCCTTTTTCGTGGAGAGCTTTAGCGATCGCAAAGTACAGGTCGCTTTTAATTAAAAACTGCTTATTGGGCTGCATAATCCACACCAGCAGCTCAAACTCCAGGGCATTGTCGCCAAAGCCTTGAAAGAATACCTGTGGAGCGGGCGTCGAGAGCACGTCGGGATGGCGCGCGCCAGCTCCTAGCAGCAGATTGCGCACCTCCACCGGGTTTGACTTGTAGGCCACGCCCACGGGAATATGCAGCCGCGAGATCGGATTGCGGTGGCTCCAGTTAATCACTTCGCTTTCTAAAAATCGTGAGTTGGGCACGATGATCGAAATTTGGTCAAGGGTACGGATTTCGGCACTGCGAGGGCCAATTCGTTCGACCGTGCCCATGTATTCGCCAAAGGAAATAAATTCTCCCACCTGGATCGGGCGCTCAAATACCAGCACCAGACCGCTGCCGATATCCTTAATAATATTTTGCAAGCCCAAACCAATACCGACACCTAGGGCACTGGCAATCAGCGTCAGCGAACTCAGGTCTAGCCCAGCCAGCTGCAAGAGAATGACGCTGCCGATGAAAATCAGGCTGTAGCGTACCAGAATCGCGATCGCTTCCTGTACGCCGCGATTGATCCCGGTCGCGCGCAAAATCCGTGACTTGAGGATATTGGTAATCGCCCCAGCGCCGATAAACACGACAAAGATCAGCGCAATCACCGTGAAGATGTTGAGGATCGAGAATGTTTCGCTGCCCAGGGTCAGCGTCTGTCCTGTAAAGCTATCGATCAGCGTAGAGATTACCCGATAGCTAAACTGGCGCGTTCGTGGAAACAGATTCATCACATAGAGCAGCGCCCCCATCCAGATGCTCAGCCTGACCAAAAACAGGGTCAGGTTGAGCAGGATATTGACCAGGGTGAAAGAACCGCCGCTGGGGTCGTCCTGGGAAAAGGTGATCGATCGAATCAGGCTGCTGATGTATCGCCGCCAGACCAAGCCGATCAGCCAGTTGGCTAATGTCGCGATGATTGGAACGACAATCACCTGCCAGAGATGGGCCTGAACGTAGCTCTCCTGGCGCTGATCGTAGGCGGTCTGAAGCGTCGCCTCCAGCTCATCTGCCCAGACCAGGGCCTGGGCGCTGGCATTATCACCGCGGGCGTTGATCGCCGCATCGCTCTGGGTCACCGTCATCAGGTACTGGGTGGTCTCGCCATTTGGCGTAGAAAGCCGCAGCGTCGGCGGCGATTCATCAACCTGTGATATCACCTGGGGGACTTCCTGCCGGTTGGCCAGCCCTTGCAGCTGCTGGCTGATGCCCCGCGCTCTGGCCTGGGCATCAATTCCTTCCGTATTCGCGAGTGAAAATACCGGCTGCCCGTCAATCACCACTGGCGCACTGCTCTCGTTGGCAAACAGGGCAAAGGGAAACCAGCCGATGGAGGTAATGAAAGGAAGCGCGATCGCGATCGCAAAGCTCAGGATGGCTCCCAAGACATAGCGCAGGATCCGCTGTTGCTCGCTGTTCAAAATCTCTCACCGGTACTCTTGGCTATTCTCCCAAAGGTGTAGCAAATTTGAGTAAAGAATAGGTGACTGCCAGTGAGCCCCTAAGACTGTCTATACCGCCGAGCCAATATCGGCATCACGGATAGTAACGCCAGTAGGCTAAGCGCCAGGAGCAGCGGCACCAGACTTTGCCCATGCAGTGCCTGCATACCGCTCACCCCCACCCAGGTATAGGCCAGCGTCCCAGGAATGATGCCTATAAAGGTACCCAGGGCATAGGCGCGAAACGGCACCGGCGTCAGGCCAAACAAAAAGTTTTCCAGATTGAACGGCGAAATCGGCACAAACCGAATGGTCAATACGCAGGACAGCGCTTCTTTTTGCATCATGCCCTTGAGCTGCCGGTACCGATAGCTCTGACTAAAGCGAGCGGCAAACCAGTCGTGGAGCCAATAGCGCGCAATCCAAAAGGCCGAAATCGCTCCCAGCGTCGCCCCAACTACCGATAGGAAGGTGCCCCAGATCAGGCCGTAGACCGCCCCGCCGACAATCACCAGCAGCGTTCCCGGCACTCCAATCGAAGTTGCTAGAATATGCGCTGCAACAAACAGACCGGTACTCCAGGGATCCATCGGGTCAAAGTGCTGGATTAGGGCCTCGTGATCAAAGAGCAGCAGTAGCTTTTGCCAGCAGCAGGCTAGTAAAACGCCGATGGCCAGAAGTCCCAGCAGCCATTTTCGCGGTTTCATACCGGCTTAAGGATTGGAGGCTACCTCTTCGGTCGCGTCGGGCACATGTTCGCTCAGGGCTTTACGCGCGACCTTGGTGACGTAGAGGGTGACGGCTACCGTCGCAATGAAGCCGACGATCCGAATCGTCCAGATAATGCCGGGGTTGGAGGGCTGCTCACCCGCGCCCAGCATCGCCAGGTTGCCCGCTAAAGAGCCTAGATAGACGTACATGATGGTGCCAGGAATGATGCCTAGCGTTCCCAGCACGTAGTCTTTGAGGGAAACCTGGGTCAGTCCCAGGGCATAGTTCAGCAAGTTAAACGGAAAGGCTGGGGATAGGCGAATCAGGAAAATAATCTTGCGCCCTTCTCGCCCGATCGCATCGTCGATCGCCTGAAATTTCTGATTGTTGGCGACTTTACGGGCAATCCAGTCCCGGGCCACGTAGCGCCCTACCAAAAAGGCCGCCGTTGCCCCCAGCATTGCTCCGATAAAAACGTAGATTGAGCCTTCTACCACCCCGAATACGACACCGGCCCCCAAAGTAACCACTGAGGCGGGCAAAAAAGCGACGGTGATCGCGATATACAGCAGGATAAAAACGATGGGGGCAATCAGGCCAAGCCCGTCGATCCAGGCCAACACACCCGCTAGGGCGCCGCGAATGCCGCCGCCGGACTCAGCTGCCTCCTGGGCTAAAGCTGGGGCCGTTAGCAAAAATCCACCCAAGACAGAGAGAGCCATGATCTCAAATCCCTTACGCCAGAGCTTAGATTGCGTGAAACGTCTCATCAGATGACTCCCAGATATTAAATCTTTCGTAGGGTTTTAGTTACGCCTTTCCATTGAACGATGCCTAGCTGAGTTTTTCCTTAGAGAGCCTTGAGAGCAACTGGGATTGATGGCTAATGCTGAATCGGGCTTTCTCTGGAGCTTATCAGGGTGCTCTCAGGTTGATCCGCTACAGTCGAGTTATCTCAGTTCTTTCTGGCAATATCGTCTACTGCTGCCGCTATGCGATCGCACATCGACCCCAATTCCATTCAGTTCAGACTCACCGTTGGCATTGTCCTGGCCTCAGTATTAGGCATTGGCGGCGTCACCGGCTGGACGAATCTGAGAATGCACCGCATCCTAATCGAAGGACATAAGCAAAACGCGCTGGAAATTGCCAACCGCTTTAGCCAAGACATCGACTTTGCCAAAGACCTAATGTCCTCTCAGAAGGTGCTGCAGGAAACGATTAACTACCGCTCGACCGCCGACATTGCGATCTGGCTGCGATCGCCCGAGGGCGAGCTGATTGCCCAGTCTGATACGCTGTCGCTGGGCTCCTGGCAGATGGACGGCATCACTGAAACCTTGCTGACAATGGTGGAACCCGATGATGGCCTGATCATTCGTAAATTGCAGGATCGCTATTTTGTGATCTGCGTTGGGCCGCTGGTCGTAGAAGGCATGAAGGTGGGCGATCTGTTCGTCGTCGATGATATTACCCAGGATCAGGAGAGCTTTAACGAAGTGACGCGGACGCTCGCCCTCTCTAGCCTTCTGGTCATTTGCCTGACGGCGATCGGGATTGCCCTCTACATTCGCCGTTCTCTGTCCCCGATTCGCAAGATGAATCGCCTGGCCGCCGAGATCTCACCTCAAAACCTAGCCAACGCGCGACTGGAATTTGACCAGGCTCCGACTGAGGTGCAGGAGCTGGCCCAGGCCTGCAACCTGATGCTGACTCGAATTTCAGACGCCTGGGGCCAGCAGCGGCGGTTTGTCAGCGATGTCTCCCACGAGCTGCGAACGCCGCTAACTCTGGTACAGGGCTATTTGCAGAGCACCCTGCGGCGCTGTAATAGCCTCAGCGAACCCCAGCGCGAAGGGCTGGAAATTGCTGCCGCCGAGGCAGACCGCACCATTCGCCTGCTGCAAGACCTGCTCGACATGGCCCGGGCCGACGGCGGCCATCTGCGGTTCAATCTGGAGCAGGCCCCGCTGAAGCAGGAAGTTCAAGACATCCTAGACATGTGTCACTACTCTAGCGATCGCGTCCAGTTCCAGGCTGACGCGCCCAGCCTCACCGCCCGGATTGACCGCAATCGGCTAAAGCAGGTGCTGATCAATCTGATTGATAATGCGCTCAAATATTCCGATTCCGACCAGCCGATATTGGTTCGCCTCAGCCGCGCGGGCGAATGGGCACAGATTCAGGTGCGAGATCGCGGTCGGGGCATCCCCCCCACCGACCTGAGCCAGATTTTTGAACCTTTCTTCCGGGTTGATGAAGACCGCTCCCGCACCACTGGCGGCACCGGCCTAGGGCTATCGATTGTGAAGACGCTGGTTGAAGGCATGAACGGCAAAATCAGCGTACAGTCTAAAGTAGGAGATGGAAGTCTGTTTACAGTCCATTTTCCGATTAAATAAAGGCATCGCTGCTCACGCCGCTCGCCCCCCGGATGGGGCAGTTTTTAGACATGTCAGCCAATATCCTGATTATTGAAGACGAAGAAAAGCTGGCCAAATTCGTCCAGCTTGAGCTGGGCTACGAAGGCTACGAAGTCACTGTAGCTAACGATGGCCTATCCGGGCTGATGGCCGCCCGCGACAGCGATCCTGACCTGGTGCTGCTCGACTGGATGATGCCGGGCCTCAACGGTCTGGAAGTCTGCCGCCGACTGCGGGCCACCGGCGCGATGATGCCAATTATTCTGCTCACTGCCAAGGATGGGATCGAAGACCGAGTAGCCGGACTCGACGCCGGCGCCGATGACTATGTGGTCAAACCCTTTAGCATCGAAGAGCTGCTGGCCCGCGTCCGCGCTCATCTGCGCCGCAACCAACCCGAAGATCCCGAAATGCTCCAGTTCACCGACCTGACGCTGAATCGCAAAACCCGCGAGGTCTTCCGTAACGGTCGCGCCATCGAGCTGACGGCGAAAGAATTTGACTTGCTCGATTATTTAATTGCCCATCCTAAGCAGGTGCTAAGCCGCGATCGCATCCTCGAAGAAGTCTGGGGCTACGACTTCATGGGCGACTCCAACATCATCGAAGTCTATATCCGCTACCTCCGCCTCAAGCTCGAAGCCGAAGGCGAACCCCGCCTAATCCAAACCGTCCGGGGCGTCGGCTACGTCATCCGCAGCTAGCCTGAAGGCTTGGGAACCAAGCCCCTACCCATCCACCCCTAACGCCTACGGCGACGCTACGCGAACACTCCAACCCCTCTACCCACTATCCATCCCCTCCCAGACAGAGTAAGATAATCCCGACCTAGCCCCACGACCCTATGGCCCTGCAACTCCGCGTCTATGTGCCGCCCCATCCGCTGATTCAGCATTGGCTAGGCGTAGTGCGCAACGCGGCGACGCCTTCTCCCGTCTTTCGCGGCGCTATGGTGGAACTGGGCCGCTGGCTCACCTACGAAGCCGTGCGGGACTGGCTACCGTCCGCCGAGAGCATGATTCAAACGCCGCTGGCGACCTGCCCAGCGACGTTTTTAGATCCGGAAGTGCCGACAATTATTCTGCCGATTTTGCGGGCTGGGCTAGCGCTGGTTGAGGGTGTTCAGAGCGCCGCGCCGACTGCTTCGACCTACCACATCGGCTTCGTGCGCAATGAAGAAACGCTAGAGGCCAGCTGCTACGTCAATAAGCTACCCGACCAGCTCAATCCCGAAACCCGTGTGCTGATCAGCGAACCGATGATGGCGACGGGGGGTACAATTATGGCAGCGATAGCAGAACTCACCCAGCGGGGGATTGACCCGGCTGCGGTGAGAATCATTTCTGTCGTTGTCGCTCCGCCCGCCCTGCAAAAATTGGCAGATGCTTACCCCGCGCTCACGGTCTATGCCGCTGCGATCGATGAAGGGCTCGACGAAAACGGATTTATCGTGCCGGGGTTGGGAGACGCGGGCGATCGCACATTTGGTACCTAGGGAGGTCAGCATGGGTCAGGACAACTTTGCCAGCGGATTTATGGCAGGCGCCTTTTTAGGGGGCATTATTGGCGGCATCGTCGGCGTGCTGGCAACCTCAAAGCTCAATCGCCGCGCTGCCGCCAGCAGCAGCTTTGGCACTTTTCCAGAAGGGACTTCTCCGGCTGACATGACTGCCGAAGAGCGAATGGAAACGGCCCGACGGGGTTTAGAAGACAAAATTGCCCAGCTCAATCTGGCGATCGAAGACGTCCGCCAGCAGATGGGGCCAGTCAAAAACGGTCATCCGCCGTCTGAACGGGAGCAATCTCCCCAATTTGACAGCTAGTCGCTTAAAAAATTGTTCCTCAGGCCGAATCAGCTTTAGTTCAATCGGCTAAACTTGGAATTGGATAGTTTTCAACGCTATCTGGTTAAACATTTTTCTACCTGTTAGGTCTATGAGTTCTCCAGTGATCCCTATTTTAGTCAGTGCCCTATCGACCTTTCTGTCGATCTATCTGGTGCTATTGATTATTCGCATCTTGCTCAGCTGGTTTCCCAACATTGACTGGAGCAACCCGGCTTTTTCGGCCCTGAGCCAGCTCACCGACCCTTACCTAAATATTTTTCGCTCCATTATTCCCCCGCTCGGCGGTATCGACTTTTCGCCAATCATCGGCTTCATTGTGCTTCAGCTGCTGATGGGAGCACTCAACCGAGTCGCCGTACTGGCATCGGCTTCGTCTTTCTACTATTCCTCGTCACTATAGTGGGCTTAAGCTAGCCGGGACTCGTGACCCGTGACTTTAATTACTGACCCATCAGTTCAGTCAAGCCCTCTGAAGTTTGATCAGTTTCTGGCTCGCTACGGGGGGGATAACCGCTATGAGCTGATCGATGGTGAGGTTTTTGATTTGGAGCCGACTGGCCAACATGAAGAAGTCGCAGCCTTTATCACCGCCAAAGCCTGCGTTCAGATTGATAGGGAGAGATTTCCCTGGTTTGTGCTTCAAAGGGGATTATTTCGCCCCTTCAATGCTGATATGACGGCATTCCGGCCCGATGTGCTCGTAGCCGATCGGTCAGCGCTAGTCCATGAGCCGCTTTGGGTAGAGCAGTCAGTTCTGACCCAGGGCAGTTCGATTAAATTCATCGCCGAAGTCGTCAGCAGCAACTGGCAAAACGACTATGCCCGCAAAGTTGAAGACTATGCAGCCCTGGGCATTCCTGAATACTGGATTGCGGACTACGCAGGCTTGGGGGGGATTCGATACATCGGCAAGCCCAAACAACCGACGCTTTCGATCTGTACGCTGGTCAAGGGAGAGTACGACATTCAGCCGCTGAGAGGTCGTCAGGCAGTCACCTCGCCGACCTTTCCCAACCTCAATCTAACGGCTGAACAGGTTCTGTCAGCAGGTGGTTTAGCAGATAGCTAGCACAATGATTGACGGCGTAAGAATTCTAGTGTCAGCGCTCGAACTTGTCCCTTGCCTTTCCCCTCACTCAGCGGACCTTCCCCGTAAACCCAGACGCCTTGAACTGTCTGAGCTGCATTGGCGGCTTCTGGTTAGAAGGGATTGATACTCGGAATTCAAAATCGCTTTCTCCTGGGGGCACGTAGTCAATTCCGCCCAGACGGAAGCGATTTTTCATGACCGGGTTGTCGTTAGCGTCATAGATGCGACCGAAGACGTCGGCATCGACGACGGGTCGGCCCGATGAATTGACGGCCTTGCCGTGAATCAGGTAGCAGGTGGCGTCAATGGAGGAACCGCTGCCGACTAGCCCGTCTGCATAGGCCGCATCTTCGGGGCATTGCTCAGAGGTTAAATCCTGTAGCTCAATCTGGGTAATGGCATAGGCGCTGGGGGCAGCCAAAGTGCCGAGCAGCCAAAAGCAGGCAGCGAACAGGACAGTAATTAGGGCTTGACGACGCATAGAATTAGAGAGCTAACGGCCTTTTTCAGCTTAGCGTGATTTCTGCGAATTACTGTTGTAAATGGCTGAGCAGGGCATCGCGCATTACCGCCACTGGGATCGGCTGCTGGAGCCAGATCTCCAGCGCGGCAGCCCCCTGCTGCACCAGCATTTCCAACCCGTCAATCGGCAGCAGCCCAGCTTCAGCGGCAGACTTCAGAAACTGCGTGGGTCGCGGCGTGTAGATTAGGTCATAGGCGATCGCGCCCGTCGAAACCTGAGCCAGCTGCTTTGAGTTGAGCGGCGACGCCGTCGTCTGCGGGTGCATCCCCAGCGGCGTCGTGTTGACGATTAAAGCCGCCTGGGGCAGGTAGTCACCTAGCTTTTCCCACGGGTAGACCGATAGGGGTGGCTGCAAAGCCGAGGTGCGCCAGCTCTGCAAGAAGGCTGATAGCTTATTGGGACTGCGGCCAAAGGCCCAAATCTCGGGACAGCCCAGCTGATGGCAGGCGGCGACCACCGCTCGGGCCGCTCCGCCGTTGCCCAGGATCAGGGCAGGCGACTGCGTCCAGCCTCGGTCGAGCTGCTGCAGCGGCGATAAAAAGCCGGTGACGTCCGTATTGGTGCCGTGCCAGCCCGCCGGGCCGCGCCACACCGTATTCACTGCGCCAATCGCCTCCGCTACCGGGCTGACCTCGCTCAGCAGCGGCAGAATAGCCTGCTTATGCGGAATGGTTAAATTGAATCCCCTAACGCCAATGGCTTCAAAGCCCTGAATGGCAGCAGGCAGAGCCTCGGGGGCGACCGGGAAGGGGAGGTAGGCATAGTCGGCGGCTAGATGCGCGATCGCGGCACCCTGCATCACTGGCGACAGCGAATGCGCCACGGGATAGCCGACTACGCCCAAGAGCTGAGTTGTACCAGTAATCAAGTCAGGAAAAGCCTAAAAGCCAGTTTTACCCTGGGATCATACCGCGTTAGCTGAGGCTGGCATAGCCAAAGGTGACGTTGAACTGGCGGCACCAGATCACCGCCGAAGCAAAGTCCGCCGCTGAGATATCGTCAGGAATCAGATAGCGCTGGGTTCCCTGCACCTGCTCAAGACGGCCCAGATTGACGTAATCGCTAGCACTATAGCTGTCGGGCACAGCAGACCGGTGCAGCAGCACAAACAGGTCTGGCCCCCGATCGGTGCTGAAGCCATTGCCTAGCTCCAGAAAGCGCTGGCCGTCTGCTTCGATAATGCGAGCGGTTCCTGCCGTGGGGTGGGCATCGCCGACAAAGGTGCCTGACCTGAGGGCCGGAGCCGCCTGACTGATCAGGGTAGCGGTCTGAGGCTGGGGAGTCGGGGCGCTAGTCGTTCGGACTTGACCCGCCTGAAGAGCAGACTGACCGGCAAAAAGCGCGATCGCAAATCCGGTTCCAACTAAGGCAATACGTGAAAGCTGCATGGAATTAGGCTCCTGATTGAGTGCAGTCTCAAATTAAGGGGATAACCCAAGGCCAGCCTGATGCAGCGCTGAGAATTCACTAAGCGTTTGACGCTTTTTTGCTTAGCCGCTGCGAATGCGCTCAAACGTCTCTTGCTGGATTCGCTTTTCCTGACCAGACCAGAAGATTTTGCCCTGCGCCTCTAGCCGCTTCAGAAATCGCGTGACGGTGACTCGGGTCGCCCCGATCGATTCGGCAATTTCCTGGTGAGTAAGCTTCAGCAGCAGCAGCCGTCCTTCAGGCGTAGACCGGCCAAAATCTTCGGCCAGCCAGCAGATGAATTGTAAAAGCTTTGTCTCAACATGACGGCAGTGCGAAATGCGCAACAGCGCCTCGGCCTGACGGGCCTGATCTAGCCAGATCGACCTGTCCGGATGCGCCATTTCCCCCACTTCCATGAATTTCGCCTCGACCGGCGTCAAACAGTGAATTTCATAAAGATGGTTTGGCATTGCGGGATAGCCCACCAGGCTGCCCGCTCCCCAAAAGCCCAGGGGCACCAGGTCGCCGCTCGGATTCCAGGTTAGCGATCGCACCGTTCCCGACTGAATCTGCCAGCAGCCACCCGCCCTCAGCGGCAGCTGCTCGCGGCGGTCGAACTGAATCGATTGGGGAGTGTACACCCGTTGAACCCGCCGCGGGGATAGGGGCGTTAGTTGAAAGACTTTTTCCGTTGTTGGAAGCATCGTTTTACCTTAAGTCAGTAAGCATTAGCCCAAACCCTTAGCGCATTAGCAAACCTTGGGTCGCCCGCCTTTGAGGCCGCTTGGCAGGCAGCTGAACCGGCAGGGCGGTAGGGGATTTAGGCGCATAGTCGAGACAGTCAACAGCGTCTTTGGTCAACGCAGCGCAGGGACGCACCGTACATTTCAACCGATAGTCGCCGGTGAAGTAAGCGCAGCGGTGGCAGGGCACCTGATGCAGCTGCTGGCAATACTGCCAGCCCGCTCTGAGGGTTCTCACAGCACTCCATAGCAGAACGCCGAGCAAACCCAGAAGACCCGCTAGGTAGGCCGCTGTTGTCAAGATTTTGAATATGAGATTGAAGATCACCATAGCTACCAATGGAATGACGGAGGTTTCCACAGCCCTGTTTCATGGGCAAATCGGAAACGTTAGGCCTCAGCTAATGAGAAAAATAATCAACAAGCTGCTAAGAGTATACGCCAGCTTGTTATAAATGAAAACTATTCTCAATAAATTCCAGAAATTTTTCCCTTTTCTGAGCCAACACTCAGGATTATGCCTATCAAATTTCCCCAAGCAACGCAGTTTCAAAGATAGGAATCAATATCAGGTAGCTGCTAGCGCCTACGCTTCGCGAACACCCCTACCCTTCGGGAAGCCGCTACCGCGTCTACACTCCCCCACTCCCTACAAAGCCAGCACCCGCCCCCGCAGCTTCACCGGCGGCTCAATCCCATAGCGGTCGAGCAGCGTAGGCAGAATGTCATAGAGCTGAGCCCCCTCTAGCCGCTGCCCTCCCTTAGGCTGCTGCGGATCGTGAAAGATAAACAAACCCAGGGGAGCATGATTGGCGTCATCGGGGCCGGTGTCGTTGTTGGCGGCGTAGAGGCTGCCGCCGCCGACGCTGCCGACAGAGCGCCAGGCCAGGTCGTCGAAGTAGGTAATCAGGTCGGGGGCAATGCCGCGGACTTTTTGATAGATTTTCTGCGGGATGTGGGCCTTCACGTTGAGCGGGCTGTCGTCCGGGGCGGTGAGGGTTTCGAGCTCGGCGGCCAGCTGCGATCGCGCTGCCTGATAGTCCGCCAGCGGAATCGTCCCCTGGGGCTCGCGGCCCTGCACGTTCATAAAAATGCGACCATAGTAGCCGCCTGCGCCCCAGGCTTTAGTCCGGCTCCAGTCCACGGCCACCTGATCAAGCGGGGTAGGCTCAGTCGGCGTTTCCTTTAGCGTCAGATAGCCCTTTTGGATTAGCCATTCGTTCAGGCAGATGCCGCCCATCAGCGGCTGGGCACCGTGGTCGGACACTACCAGCACCGCTGTATCGGGGCCGCAGTGGGTCAGCAGCTCGCCCACCCGCCGATCGACATGGCAGTAGTAGTCGTGGATGGCGCTGGCGAAGGGCGCGTTCGGCTCATGCTGCGGATGGGTTGGGTCCATCGGCTTCCAGAAGGCATGGTGAATCCGATCAACCCCCATATCTACCAGCATCAGAAAGTCGGGCGCATCCCGCTGGATCAGCCGCTCGGCCAGGGTAAAGCGCTGGTCGCAGAGGGTATAGATATTGTCCAGAATCCGCTGCTTGTCTTCTGAACGAAACTGGGGCACGTCCAGCATAAAGTCCGGCAGCCAGTCCAAAATCTGCTCGGCCAGCTCGGGCGGATGAGTAAACGGCAGAGAGGGATTCGGCGTCAGAAAGCAGGAGACCAGCGACCCGTTCACCGGGTAGGGTGGCGATGTCCCCGGCACGCTCAGCGCCGCCACCCGCCAGCCCGCTGCTCCCAGCAGGTCCCACAGTCGCGGAAAGCGCACGGCCTGGCCGTCGGCAATGGTCATCTTTTGATAGTCGCGGCTGGCCCGATTGCGAAAGCCGTAGATGCCCAGCTCGCCCGGGTCGCGCCCGGTCATCATGCAGCTCCAGGCGGGCACGGTGATGGCGGGAATGCTGCTTTCCAGATGGCCGTAGCTGCCCTGAGCCATCAGCTTAGATAGGTGCGGCAAATCCTGCCGCCAATGCTCAAAGACCAGCGCTGGAGCCATACAGTCCAGGCCAATGATCAGCAGCCGGGGAGCGAGGGACATAGCGATCGCGTCAGGTTTTGACGGCGGTAGGACGGTGGCGACGATAGAGCAGCACCGTTGCGGTTACAACTGCTGCAAAGGAAAGAATATGCACCATGTTGAAGGGCGTCCCCGGAAAAAACCAGGAGTCCGTACGCAGAAATTCAATAAAAAAACGACCCAGCGGATACCAGAGCAGATAGACCAGGGACAGATCGCCGGGCTTGAGCTGAGCCTTAAACCGTTCAGACAGCCAGAAAATCAGGCAGAACCCAATTGCGTTCCACAGCGATTCATACAAAAACAGGGGGTGGAACCTTACCGACTCGGGATAGGCGCTGAGATCGTTATAGGGCGCAATCCGCCGGTTGGGGTCGATGCGCAGTCCCCAGGGCAGGTCGGTGGGTGGGCCGTAGAGTTCCTGGTTGATGAAGTTGCCCCAGCGGCCAATCGCCTGGGCGAGCGGTAAGCTGACCGCGATCGCGTCTAGATACACCAGCGTCGGCAGCTGCCGCAGCCGGGTGAACAACCACAGCGCTAGCCCGCCAAAGATAAAGCCGCCAAAGATATGAATGCCGCCGCCCCAGACTTGAAGAATCTTGAGCGGATTGCTGAGGTAGTAACCAATTCCCTCAGCCGTGCGCGGCGACTGAATAAACACGTAGTAGAGCCGCGCCCCGATGAATCCAGGAATAATGATCCAGAACAGCATGTCCCAAAAATTTTCTGGATCCTGCCCCCGGCGAGCGACTTCGCGGCTCGCCAGGGTTGACCCGATGATGATTGCCGCCGCCATCAGCAGACCGTACCAGCGCAGGGCAAAGGGGCCAATTTCGAAGATGATTGGATCTACGGGGGGGTGCATGGTAAGGGTTAATCCTCTAAGTAGCCCAGATCCTGAAGGCGGCGACGGACTTCGGGGTGGTCGAAGCCGGTGGCCTGGGCCTGGGTGAAGACCTGGCTGTGCTGGTCGGCGTCGGCGCGGAAGCCTTCCAGAGACTCTTGCAGGGCTTCGACCTGCTCGGGCAGGATTTCGCTGAGGTCGAGGTCTTCTTGGGGATCGGTGAGAAAGTCGTAGAGTTCTAGGGTTTGACTGCCGGTTTCGATCAGCTTATGCTGGCCGCTCCAGACGGCGCGACGGGCCTGGTCGCAGGCATGGCTGCGAACCAGTTCGGGCTGGCGCTTTTGAATTAGTTTGAGGACGTTCTGCGGCGGTACGGCTTCGGCAAAGACGGACTCGTCGGTGAGCTCAGCCGGGGGCGCGTCCAGGCTCAGGGCTGCTTCTTCGGGCGTGGCCAGGCCAGCGGCAGTGAGCACCGTATGGAACAGGCGGCGGGTCGAAACCACGTCATCGCGGTAGGTGCCTTTGGCAAAGCCCGACTGCGGTCCGCGAATGATCAGCGGCACCTGGATCAGCTCGTTGTAGATCGATAGGCTGTGGCCGATCATCCGCTTCTCGCCCAGATGTTCCCCATGGTCGGCGCAGACAATTACCAGGGTATTGTCGAGCCGTCCGGCCCGGGCTAGCTGGTCAAAGAAGGCTCCAACCAGGCTGTCCTGGTGGGCCACTTCGGCGTCATACATGCCGTCCAGGGTGGCTTTTTGCGGTTCGTCCAGCATCCCAGCCAGCGGCGCTAGCCAGCCGTAGACGTCGCTGTTGAAGCGGCGCAGGTAGCTGCGGGCCTGCCGATCTTTGAGCACATGGGGAGCAAATCTTTCCACCTGCGATCGCGGCGGATGGTAGGGCATATGCACCCCCATCAGGTTGATGAAGGTAAATACCGGCTGGCCTTCGGCTACCCCCTGCCGCCGAATCAGCAGTCGGGCCGCGTCGTCCAGGGATTTGCGGGTGTTGCCTTTAAAGTTCAGCGCCGTCTGCCAGAGGGGCACCATCAGCGGCGTAAACGACAGCGCCAGCAGCGCCTCAGACCGGGCAAAGGCATCCTGGATGCGGCTGAGCGCACCGGCAACGACCCGCTTGAACTGCTGCCGGTAGCGATCTAGCCAGCTAGAGGGTACGCCGGCCTGGTTGGGCCGGGAGGTGAGCAGGCCGCTGTAGTTCAAAAAGCTATAGAAGCCGCGCCGCAGGCCGTTGTTGATTACGCCGACTAGGGGATTATTGCAAAAGGCCGCCGTGAAGTAGCCGCCCGCCTGCAAGCGCTCGGCCAGGGTCGGCAGATGCTCCGGCAGGCTGGAGTAGGACTGGAGCATCTGATGCTGGGACGGATAGACGCCGGTAAACATCGAGGCGTGGGAGGGGATCGTCCACTGGGCAGGCGCGATCGCGTTCTTAAACAGCGTCGCATCGGCGGCTAGCGCGTCGATGTGGGGCGAGGTCTCTAGCGGATAGCCGTAGCAAGACAGCCGGTCGGCCCGCTGGGTATCGAGCACGAGAAAAACAACGTCAGGCGAAGATGAGGACATGGCGATTGGGCTAACCGTCCAAAGAATTGATGGTCAGGGGCAGTCCATCCCAGTCTAGATCAAAACCTCTGGGGGCGATTTTGGGTACGATCTTCAGCCGCAAATTGAGCTGGAATCGCGAACCTAAATCTGGCTATGCTGAATTTGGGTCGAAAACTGAGCGTCGTCCATCGCTGGTTCCAGGCAGGTCAGACCGCGGCAGACCAGTCCGACAGCATCGGATGGCAGGTTGGATTCAACGGCAAAAACAGCGCTCGGCAGATATTGCTGAAGCAGCGCCGGCAGCCGCTTCGCTGAGGTGCGCACCAGCACCGGATGGCGAAAGTGATCCAGCCCCTGGAAGAGACCCGGGCAGGCCCGAGCTGCCTTTTCTATCACGACGCCAAAGGAGCGCAGCGACTGCTCGGCCCGGTCCAGGTAGCTGAGATCTTCAGTTAGCAGGGCCAGGCGGACTAGGGACGCGATCGCGACCCCATTCGGCGCAGGAATCGCGCTGTCCTGATAGCTGCGCTCTCGCACCAGCAGGTCGCCGCTGGCGGCGGCAGTCGTATTAAAGTAGCCGCCGGTTTCGCTCCAGCAGCCCTGGTCAAACTCCTGCTGCACCTGAACGGCAGAATTCAGCCATTCAGTCGCCTGAGCCGATAGGTCAGAAAAGGCCAGGCAAGCCTGTTGAATGTCCAGCAGGGCCTTAACTAGCAGCGCGTAGTCCTCGGCCTGGGCCAGGGTGGCAGGCTGGCCGTCGTAGCTGAGCCGATGCAGCCGTCCCTCAACCCACTGATTTTGCCGGATAAAGGAGGCCGCCTGCATGGCTAGCTCTAGATAGTCCTGCCGATTCAGAACTGCTGCCGCGCGGGCCAGGCCAGAAATCATCAGGCTGTTCCAGGCCACAATCATCTTGGTATCGGTGACGGGGGGAATCCGCCCGGGCCAAGGCTGCGTTTTAGCGGTTTGAGCGTCTGGGGCGGGCGGAAAAGTTTTGACAGCGGCTGGCGGCTGGCCATAGCGAGCTTCGAACAGCCGCTCTAGGGCCGCTTCGGCTTCGGGACTGAGTTCGCCTAGCTGCCGCCGCTGGAGCACATGGCGACCTTCAAAGTTGCCGTCAGCTTCGATGTAAAACTGCTGCGCTAGAGCCGCGTATTCGGCCTCGCTGAGCAAATCCTTGAGCTCGGCGGTGCGCCAGACGTAGAAGTCTCCCTCCTCCGGCTCGATCGCATCTGAGTCGGTGAAGCTATCGGCATCCTGGGCCGCATAGAAGTAACCGGCTGGGGCCTGCATTTCGCGAGTCAGCCATTGGACGGTGCCCGCGATCGCGCGCTCAAAGGCCGGGTCCTGTTCCCCCAGGCTCCAGAGGTCGGCCAGGAATTCGACAATCAGGCCGTTGTCGTAGAGCATTTTCTCAAAGTGGGGCACCGTCCAGGTGGGGTCTACCGTGTAGCGATGGAAGCCGCCTGCGACATGGTCATAGATGCCGCCCAGGGCCAGGTTTTGGCCGCGCTGGTAGCAGATCTGGCGGCTGTCAATCCCCTGATCTAGGGCATCGGTGGGAGTGAGCAGGCGCTCGCCGCGCAGGGCGGTGAGGCCGTAGGGAATCATCGGAAAGCAGGTGCCGTAGTTCGTGGGTTGCAGCACCCGAGCGCAGGCCAGTACGCCGGTTTGCAGCAGGGTCGAGCTGAGGTTGTCCGTCGCTGGCAGCAGGGTCGCCTGCTCTAGCCCCGCCGCAATCTGCGATTTAATATCGGCCACCTTCTCGGGATGGTGGGTGTAGTTGTCGTGCAGCGCCTGGAGCAGGGGCAGAAAGCCGGGCTGGCCGTAGCGGGGCTCGACCGGGAAGTAGGTGCCACCGTAAAAGGGAACGCGATCGCGCGGGTCCAAAAACACGTTCAGCGGCCAGCCCCCCTGCCCCACCATCATTTGCAGCGCCTGCATGTAGATGCTGTCCAGGTCGGGGCGCTCTTCGCGATCGACCTTGATTGGTAGAAAATGGGAATTGAGGTAGGCCGCGATCGCGGCGTCCGAAAACGCCTCTCCTTCCATTACGGTGCACCAGTGGCAGCTAGAGTAGCCAATGGAGAGAAAAATCGGCTTGTCTTCTTGCTCTGCTTTGGCGAGGGCTGCGTCACACCAGGGCCACCAATCCACCGGATTTTCAGCGTGCTTTCTGAGATAGAGGCTTTGGCTTTGGGCCAGGCGATTGGTCATGATTGGGGCTCCGCTGACTGCTTGCAGTCTACCTCAGGCCCCGTTTGAGCGCTCAACGCGGGTCCGTTCAGAAGGGTAGGCGCAGTTCTTTCTTTAGGCATAAACCCTTGACGATCAGGGTCTAAACCTGCCGAAAGGCTTGAGAGTATGGTTTAATTTGGACTAATCTTTCCCATCTTCAGCATCCCGTGTCCCAAGCTTCACCAGAACCGCCGTCCAACCCGCGCCGACTTACCGGCGATGAGCTGATTGCACTATTTGTCGCTTTTACAACTCTGGGCAGCGTATTGTTTTGGGGGTTGACTCGGACTGGAGTAAATCTCTTCGCGACGCCGCTGCTGGCGGAAGGGACTGAGCGGATAATTGAGCCTGAAAATCGGGGATTTGATCTTTTTGGCGAAGAGGAAGCTCCAGTGGATGAACCACCCTTTGTCTCTTCGCTGCCAGCCCCCCAGAATCGAGAAAGCGATCTAGAGCGGCGAGTTAGAAGGCGGCAAGACGCTATTCGTGAGGATCCCCCCATCCGCTTTTTGGAGCGTCAGCAGTCTATCCGCGAGCAGTTTGAGCGGGAGCCAGCCCAGGCAGCTGCACCGACGACGCTGATGCCCGAGCGCGAACCGGTAAGCTTTGAAGATGTCCCAGAGGACTACTGGGCAAAACCTTATATTGACGCACTTAGCAGCGCCGGGTTGATTGCAGGCTTAGCTGATAATACCTTTCAGCCCGAGAAGTCAGTGACGCGGGCGGAGCTGGCTAAACTGCTGACCCAGGCATTTGAGCTGAAGGAAAACAGCAGCAGCCTCACTTTTACTGATATCTCTGAAGAAGACTGGGCTGCTTCGGCGATCAATGAAGCGGCAACCGGCGGTTTTATGAAGGGGTTCCCCGACGATAGCTTTCGGCCTGATCTGCCCGTCCCTCGAACGCAGACACTGACGGCTCTGGTCACCGGCTTAGGGTTAGAGCCAGGGAATGATCCAACCAGTACGGTACAGCAGTATGCCGACGCCAGCACTATTCCCGACTGGGCTGTGGATAAAATAGCCGCTGCGACAAATGCTGACCTGGTAGTGAACTATCCCGATGTAGAGCAGCTCAACCCCGACCAGCCCACGACCCGGGCAGAGGCTGCCGTCATGGTTTATCAGGCGCTGGTATACCAGGGTAAGCAGCAGCCCCTTGAGTCGGAATATATTGTCAATCCTTAGGGTCGGGGATTCAACAACTGCCCACCTGTAGGGTGACGTTAGCGTAGCGTAACGCACCTAATCAACGGCCCGCGCCTGCTGCTTTAATTTTCAACCCGTAGATACCATCTGCACCACAGAGAATCCCCTATTCTCCGGTCGCCGTTGTCCGCTGCCGCGCCTCTAGCCACCAGAGTGCGCCAATCCAAGCTAGAACGATAATCAGGGCCAGTACGGTGAACTGAGCAATCCAACCTACTATCGCGGGCAGCGGAATTAGTCGGCCTAAAAAATAGGTCAGGCTGACCATCACCGAAGCCCAGGTCGCCGCCCCGATTAGGTTGCACAGTAGGAAATGCCAGTAGGGCATTCGCACAATCCCGGCCAGCGGCCCGGCCAAAATTCGCAGCAGCGCCACGAAGCGCCCTAGCAAAACGGCCTTGCCTGCATTTTCAGTAAACCGCTCGCGGACGTTCAGCAGCTGACTTTCTGGAGCCCGCAGCAGCTTGCCAATGCGCAGTAAGAAAGGCCAGCCACCGTAGTAGCCAATCCAGTAGCCAAAGTTATCGCCCAGGGTGGCACCGGCGATCGCAACGCCCAGCACGTACCAGTAGTTGAGCTCATCGCTCCCGGCCAGAAAGCCACCCACCAGGGTGACCGTTTCCCCCGGGATCGGGATGCCCATGTTTTCCAGTAAAATGCCGCAGAAAATGGCCCAGTAGCCGTATTGATGCGCGATCGCCTGAATCGTTTCAAGCGATATCAGCTCTAGGTTCATAGGGCGGGCCAAGCAATTATTTTTTCTTTACTGTTTAATCTTGGCGCGTTTTTTTGAGAACTGTCAATCGCAATTGACCGTAATCGGTCAAGTTTTTAGAGACCAAACTGTAACAGGCCGCTAGAGACTGGCAAAGCTCTGCATTACCGGTTGCGGTAATGATGCAGCTGGAAACGTCGGCAGATCGAGACAGTGACTGTGACGGCGGGTTCGCATCGCCAACCGATAGCTAACGCTGTGCAGCTCAGCATGGAGCTGCCGGTTCTCCTGCTGGATTTTAGCCACTCGCTGCTTTACCGCTGCCATCCGCTCAGCAAACTTCTGCTTATACAGTTTAGGCAGCTCCTGCACCACCTGCTCTAGCATCCGGGTGCGGTCGGTCAGTTCCTGCACGGTCTGCCGCAGCTGATAGGTTTCAGCATCGCGGCTCTCCAGCTGAGACTGATAGAAGGCAACCTGCTGCTCAACGCCCTGGAGCTGCTCACGCAGCGATCGCACTTCTGCCTGATGGCGCTCGGTGACCACCGGCGCGGGCACAAATTCTTTATTGCCTTTAACTAGCCGGAACAGCTCCTGAGACAGCTGCTGGACTAGCTGGTCACGCATTTGCAGCTCTTCGTGCAAACGCGCGACTTCGGTGTGACCATCGGTCACCTTTAAACTTACTAATTGAGTCACGAGACTCCCCCTTGATTGAAACCCCTCACACTGAACCTGCTCTGCTGACATCAAACTGCCGTCCACACCCAAGACGATTGGACAATTTGCCTACGTACAGAGAATTGCTGACAATGTAGCACCCAGAGCGTAAATTGGCATCTGTACGCCTGCGTGCTCCGAATTCATATCATCTGGGGAGCTGTAAATCCAGGTTTTGTCCCAAAAATTAAGCGATGTAACGCTGAGCTTAAGTACCTAGCGGCACTTGAGAGGGAGCATCCGTTTCCTCTTCTTCGATGCCCGGCTCGAAAATGGTTGTCAGATAGCGGATTACCTCTTCGCTCAGGCGCATCGCTCGCTCTAGCGGGGCGATGGCCGTACCCGGGGCCTGATAGTTCATCTGAATGTAGATGCCTTCGCGAAATCGGTTGATCTCGTAAGCGAGGCGACGCTTACCCCGATGCTGGGTTTCGAGCATATCAGCTCCCTGCTCTTGCAGGATATCCTGATACCGGCTGATCGCCTGCTCCACGTCCTCCTCACTGAGGTCGGGCCGCAGAATGTACATCGTTTCGTAGAGATTGCTCATGGTTGACTCCTTTTGGACAAATGGCCCCAATCGCAGATTCACACCAAGCAGGCTATAGCCCTAAGGTAATCTGGAGCAGAGCAAGGACTTACAATCATACCCAATAACCCAACCGATTGAGTGGATATGCGCTACGTTCGAGTTCAGACGACCAGAGGACAGCTCCACTACGGGATTCTCCAAGCCAACCGCAGTGTGCAGGTGCTGGATGCACCACCCTGGCTTAAGGGTGAGCTAACATCGCTAGAGCTGCCGCTCAACGACTATCGTCTGCTAGCCCCCTGCGCCCCGTCCAAAATTATCGCGGTCGGCAAAAACTATGCTCAGCACGCCGCCGAGATGGATAGCACGGTGCCGACTGAACCGCTGCTGTTCATGAAACCCTCAACGGCGGTGATTCCCATGCATGGCGTGATTCTCTACCCGCCCCAGACCCAGCGGGTAGATTATGAAGGTGAGCTCGCCGTAATTGTCGGCGAGCGCTGCACCGGCTGTAGCGAAGCTGAAGCCCAGGCGAAGATCTGGGGCTATACGATTGCTAACGACGTGACCGCTCGTGACCTCCAGCGCCAGGATGGTCAGTGGACCCGAGCTAAGGGCTTTGACACCTTCTGCCCGCTGGGGCCGTGGATTGTCCGTGAGGTACCCGCCGGGGCGAGCCTGACGACGTTTTTGAACGACCAGGAAAAGCCCGTCCAGTCCGCCGCGATCGCGGATATGGTCGTCTCCCCCGAACAGCTGATTGCCTACATCAGCCAGATCATGACCCTGCTGCCCGGAGACGTGGTTTTGACCGGGACGCCGAAGGGGATTGGGCCAATGCAGGTGGGCGATCGCGTCCGCGTTGAGATCGAAGGCATTGGCTGTCTGGAAAATACGGTGCAGCTTAAGCCGCAGCCCGTTCCAGCCAGCCCGACCGGGCTAGCCGACTAGCGCAGCTGCATGTGGACCGCTTCTGAAATAGTCGGGATTTCGGCATACTGGCCCATCAATGACTGGACGACGGAGTAGACAATCGCCGCCAGGCCGCCTAGGAATAGCACATTAGCGAGGGTCTCAATCAGGAAGGGAAGCGGCAGTCCGTTGCCCAAGATGCCTAAGATCAGACTACAAATAAACAGAATGAAGCTGAGTAAAATAGCCTGGAGCGTATTGAAGCGAATAAACCGATTGATGTCGGTATTGTTCACCACTAGGAAAATGAGTAGGAAAAATACGATCAGCCCGGCAAACGGAATCGCGCCATAGATTGCCGCAACCGGTGCAATCAAGATAAATAGCACCTGGACAATTGGCACAAGAGCTGGAAACTGGCTAATAAAGCTGATGAAGTACTGCCCCAGCTGTAGAGTTGCCATCAGTGGTAATAGATAGGGCAGCGCTGCAAATACCCGGTCCAAAGCAGTCGTAGACCCGCGCCAAGTCATGAGCAAACCTCTCCTGAGTTTTGATATCGTTTGAATCGACAGGTTAGGCTTCCAGCATAGCGCAGGGCTCAGACCGACGGGCGGATTTCGGCAATCCGGAACCCCATCTGGCATTCATATTGGTGGGCAGGACCGTTTTGGATTCGATTTTCTAGCGGCCGACCGCACCGCAGCTGACCGCTTTGCCAGCGGGGCTGGCCACTCTGGTCGGCCATCGGACAGCCTGGGCAGACCGCCTGCGGCGAAAGCAGCTGATTCTCCATCAGGATGACTAGCATCAGCCTCGATGCCTCCTGTAAGCACAGTTCTAAAGGGCACCCTCAATATGCCCCTATTTTAAGCCAATTTAGGCGGCAGACTGTGCCGTTGCATACCAGTGTGGGAACCTAGCTGGCTAGCGGGTTTGGACTCGACCTCGGGAAGAGCGCCGCGTTTTTTTCTGGGGCTTGGCGACGACGGATTCTTCATCACTGCTGCTGTCGCCGCGCATCCAGGTCGGTCTGGCCTGGTCGTAGGCCATCTGTAGGGCAGCGGCGGCAATGGTGCGGCTGTCATACTCTTCGCTGAGCTGGGCCACAATTGGCAGAAAGGAGGCGACCCGCTCGCTGGTGATCGCTTCGCGCACCTGGCTTTGGAGTTTTTGCAGATGGCGCGCCGCAATCTCCGCCCGGGTAGGAATATTACAGAGCGTTATTGGCTGCTTAAAGCGCTTTTCCACCTGCCGCAGCTTATATTTTTCTAGCGGATGCACCAGCGCGATCGCCTGGCCTTCTTTCCCAGCCCGACCCGTCCGGCCAATCCGGTGGACGTAGCTGTCCAGGCTATCGGGCAGTTCGTAATTAATCACGTGGGTCAGGTCATCGACATGGATGCCGCGGGCAGCGATGTCCGTCGCCACCACCCAGCGAATCTGCCGCTGACGAAACCGCAGCAGCAGCCGTTCCCGCTGGGACTGGGAAAGATCGCCGTGGTACTCATCGACGCTATGCCCAGCGGCCTGGAGCTGTCGGGTCAGTTCGCCCGCCGTCCGCCGAGTTCTGACAAAGATCAGGGCGGATTCCGGATCTTCCATTTCCAGAATCGGCATCAGGGCGCGGGCCTTGCTCCAGCCTTTGGGGACCGTGTAGGCTGTCTGGTTGATCCGGGCCGGGGCTGCTTTTTGCTGCTCAACGGTGACGGTCACCGGCGATTTCAAAAATTTAGCCGCCAGCTCCCGAATGGTGGGTGCCATCGTAGCCGAGAAAAAGGCCGTCTGGCGATCGCCGGGGGCGTGGCTGAGAATTTTTTCAACGTCTTGAATAAAGCCCATATTGAGCATTTCATCGGCCTCATCCAGCACCAGCCAATTGAGCTGATCGAGGATTAGCCCTCGGCGGCCCAGCAGGTCGAGCACCCGCCCCGGCGTGCCGACGACAATCTGGACGCCGCGCTTCAGCTGGTGGAGCTGCCGGTCGATTGCCTGTCCGCCATAGACGGCCAGGACGCGCAGCCGCTGGTCGGAGCTGAGCTTTTGGATCGCCTGGCTGACCTGCATTGCCAGCTCCCGCGTCGGGGTGAGGACCAGGGCCTGGACGTTGCGATCGCTCACGTTGACCTGCTCCAAAATCGGCAGAGCAAAGGCCGCCGTTTTGCCCGTACCGGTCTGGGCCAGTCCGACCACGTCGCGGTTGGAGAGCAAATGGGGAATAGCCTGAGTCTGGATTGCAGTCGGCTCGGTAAAGCCCAGCTTTTTAAGGTGTTGAACCCGCGCTTCCGAGAGTCCTAAGTTGGTAAATGAAGCCATTAAAATAGTTTCCTGTGAGTTCTGTTGAAAGGTTTTGACTGGCTGAGCGCAGTCAGGCTGTATATCGGGTGAAGCTGTATATCGGGATATCGGGTAAATAAGTGGGGCGAATTAGCCTGAGCGACTCGCTGCCAGGGCCGGGACTGCGACCTCACCGAAGAGGTCATAGGTGTCTGCGGCCTCAATCGTGACCGGTACAATCTGCCCCAGTCTGGCCTGACCCTGGACATAGACCAGACCATCGACGTCGGGGGCAAACCGGGCCGAGCGGCCAATCAGCTCTCCCGTAGCCAGATTTTCCTGCTCGACCAAAACATCGACGGTGCGCCCGACCTGGAGCTGATTCCGGCGAAAGGAGATGGGCTGTTGGGCCAGCATCAGGGTCTCCTGTCGGGCCGCTTTGACCGCTGGCGGCAGCTGGTTTGGCAGGTCATGGGCGGGAGTTCCGGCTTCGGCAGAGAAGGTGAAGGCACCGACCAGGTCAAATTCATGCCGGTTGACAAAGGCCAGCAGATGCTCAAAGTGAGCCTCTGTCTCGCCTGGAAAACCCACAATGAAGGTCGTGCGAAAGGTCGCCTCAGGCAGTGCCGCCTTGAGGTTTTCAATAATCCGATCGTTGACCTGGCCCTGCCAAGGACGATTCATCGCTCGCAGAATTTCGGGATGCGAATGCTGGAGAGGCAGATCGAGGTAGGGCAGTAAGTTAGGGGTTTCGCGGATGGCATCAATCACCGCTGGGGATAGGCCGGTGGGGTAGGCATAGTGCATCCGAATCCAGGGCACATCGACCTGTCCCAGGGCTCGCAGTAGCTCTGCCAGGCGCGGTTCGCCGTAGAGGTCAACGCCGTAGTTGGTCGTAATCTGAGAGATCAGCACCAGTTCCTGCACGCCTTCGGTTACTAGCCGTTCGGCTTCAGCCACAATCGACTCGATCGTTCGAGAGCGCTGCTGGCCGCGCAGGTGAGGAATGATGCAGAAGGCACAGCGGTAGTTGCAGCCCTCGGCAATGCGCACATAGGCTACCCCAGCAGTCGTGGTTCGATAGCGGGGCACTGTCTCATCGGCAATGTAGGTGGGCTCTGCCGAGACGGCTTTGATCCGCTCGCCCGCTTCGGCCCGCTCAATCACTTCGACAATCCGGTGATAGTCACCCGTCCCGACCAAGGCGACCGCCTCGGGGAGCTCCTCTAGCAGCTCGTGCTGAAAATGCTGAGCCAGGCAGCCCGAGATCACAATCCGCTTGTCCGCCTCAGCCAGCTCCACTAAAGTGCGGACCGACTCCTCCCGAGCGGCTTCGATAAAGCTACAGGTATTAACGATCACATAGTCGGCTGCTGCCTCATCAGCGTCTATGCCATAGCCCGCCTGAGCTAACAGCCCCAGCATGTGCTCGGTATCAACTCTATTTTTTTCGCAGCCTAGATGCGAAACCGCGATAGTCGGTTTGCGTCCCATAACCCTTTCGTCTAAAAAGTTCACCCTTAGTCAGGGCTGACGAGATCAGCGGCACTGCTGTTACAAAAATTGCACAAAACCTATGCCAGACCCAGCGAGCGGATGTAGCGATTGAAGGCGCTGGCACTGTCCGTTGGCTAGGTGATGAGATTCGCCATCCCAGAGTCTCACCATAACATAACTATACAATTGCTGAATAATTGCTGCAAAACAATCGTTCTCAGTAGTCTGAGCTGCTAACCTAGAGCGAGGCCATTTGGGTTCTATCTGGGCATGATATTGGGCATGGTCTGGGTAAGGAATGATAATGGACCCAATACCCTGTTTTAGTTGTGAGTCCGAGACGACGCAGCAGTGGACTTAAATCAAGTTTTTAATACGCCCCATCCAGCTATTGGTGTAATTCACCTGCTGCCGCTGCCCACTTCGCCTCGCTGGCAGGGTAACCTCAACGCGGTCGTGGCTAGGGCTGAGCAGGAGGCCGCAGCGCTGGCCTCGGGCGGGGTCGATGGTCTGATTGTGGAAAATTTCTTTGATGCTCCTTTCACTAAAGGCCGGGTTGACCCAGCGGTGATCAGCGCTATGAGTCTGGTGGTGCAGCAGCTTCAGCCGCTGGTGACGCTACCGATTGGCATCAACGTTTTGCGTAATGATGCCCGCAGCGCCCTAGCGATCGCGGCCTGCACCGGTGCCCGTTTTATCCGGGTGAATGTGCTCACAGGGGTGATGGCGACCGACCAGGGCCTAATTGAAGGGCAGGCTGATGAAATTATGCGCTATCGCCGGCAGCTGGGTACGGAGGTCGCTGTGCTGGCCGATGTGCTGGTCAAGCACGCCCGCCCCCTGGGCTCGCCCAACCTGACGACAGCAGTACAGGAAACGATTCAGCGTGGCCTGGCCGACGGCGTCATCCTCTCCGGCTGGGCCACCGGTAGCCCCCCTAGTCTGGAGGATTTGGAGCTGGCCAAGGCGGCGGCAGGCGATACGCCGACCTTCATCGGCAGCGGGGCCGACTGGGAAAACATTCCCAAGCTGATTCAGGCAGCCGACGGGGTGATCGTCTCTAGCTCGCTGAAGCGGCGCGGTCAGATCGAGCAGTCGATCGACCCGGTGCGGGTGGGCCGCTTTGTTGAATCCATGCAGCGGGGGCTGGCCGCCCGGCTGGAGCTGCCGCAGAATCGCTCTGTGCCGATTCATTCATAGCCCCTTCCATGCTGTGCGCATCCCTGGTCATCTCCATCGGATCGAACCATGGCCGATCCGGGGTATTTTTGTCTAAGATTCACTTGGGAATTCCTTGAGGATTCTTTGGGGATTCCTCGGAGTATTCCTCGTAACATTTGCCAAACCTTTTTTGGGGATCGGCTGCCCCAAGCCGCCGTTCCCGTACCGTCATCAGGCAAGATTATGGCTCGTCGTCGTCAGGAAACGCTTTGGATTCATCGCTGGTCTCGCCCGCTGATTGCCGCGATCGCGGCGGTGGGTGCCTTTGGTACCGGCTATCTCACCCTGGTCAAATTGATTGGCGCGACCGCAGCCTGCCCCAGCGATGGCTGTGAGCGCGTCCTCTCCAGCCCCTATGCAACCATTTTTGGCCTACCGCTAACGCTGTTTGGCTGTCTGGCCTACGGGGCGATGTTTGTGTTAGCGATTGGCCCGCTGCTGGCTCCCCAGGCCCGGCGGCTGTCGCTTGAAAAGCTGACCTGGCCGCTGCTGTTTGTTGGGGCAACGGCGATGATGGTATTCAGCGGCTACCTGATGTATCTGCTGACGACTGAAATTAGGGCTGTTTGTCTCTACTGTATCGCTTCGGCCACCATGACAGTGGCCATGTTTGTCCTGACGCTGCTCGGACGGCGCTGGGAAGATCGCGGCCAGATTGCCTTTATTGGGATGATTGTGGCGGTCGTCGCGCTAGTGGGAACCTTGGGTCTTTACGCGCCGATTCAGGGCAATGCAACGGCAGCGGGTAGCGCTGGGGAAGTCGGACCGCCGGTTCAAAATGCCTCTGGGCCTGCCGAAATTGCGCTGGCGCAGCACCTCACGAGCATCGATGCGAAGATGTATGGGGCCTACTGGTGTCCCCACTGCCACGACCAGAAGGAACTGTTTGGTCAGGCAGCCACGGCTGAGATCCCCTATATTGAATGCGCTCCCGATGGCCGCGATCCTCAAACTACGCTGTGTCAGTCGGTTGAGCAAGTTCGTGGCTATCCCACCTGGGAGATTAACGGTCAGTTTTTAGAAGGGGCCCAGAGCCTGGAGACGCTGGCCAATGCCTCGGGTTATACCGGGCCGATGGATTTTGCGAACTAGTGCTGTGGTTTAGAAACGCGGTCAGCGTCAAGCTGGCTGCGCAGCTGATCGCGAATTCGGTTGAGAATAGAGTCTTCGTCGAGCGTGTCTAGGATACGCTCGACGACTGCTTTTGGCCCTTCCGGCCCCCAGGTGGCACCGTTGGCCAGGTAGGTTTTGGCAATCTGGCCAATCGCATAGGTCGAAACGCCGGCGACGGCAGCCTGAGTCACGGCAACGGAGAAATAGGGGGTCAGGGCCAGGCCGCCGGTTGCGATCGCGGCTGCCCCCAGCGCACTTTTCAGCGAACTCAGCCCCAGCGTCACCACCAGCTCGCTCAGGGTCAGGCCGCCCATCGCCAAAGCAATTTTCTGTAAGAGCTGGGCAGCACTCTGCTGGGTCATCTCCAGGCCGTAGAGGCGAGAGAGTCGAATAATCAGCGCGATATCAATGGCGGCCCCGCTGAGCAGATCGACCACCATAACAGGATTTACCGCGACCGCCACGGCTTTGGTCATAACCACCTGCCAGAGAGCGTCTTCGGCGGCGCGATCGCGAATCGCCAGCTTCCGCGCCACCAGCTGCTGGTTCACCCGGTCAGCATAGAGCATCGTGCTCAGCGCCACCAGGGCTTTACCCTCGCGCTGGAGTAGGTCCAAAATCTTCAGCTTCAGCGCGTCTATCTGAGGGCTTCCCCGCTGAACCTGGATTGCCGTTTGGCCATCGGCCTGGCGGACGGCCTGAGTCACCAGCGGATCGGCAGCAGCCAGGACAATATTATCTGGTGAAACCACCGCAGCATGGCGATTCCGAAGCTGCTGCAAAATGGTTTGGCGCTCGGCCTCGGCATACTGATCAACTTTGTTAAAAACCAGGATGATCGGCTTCCCGGCCCGGTGCAGCTGGCTCAGTGCCTCGTGCTCGACCTGGGTGAGGTCGCCCGCGATCGCGAATAAAATCAGATCGGCCTGCTGAGCAATTCGCTGGGCCATCGACTGACGGGCTTCCCCGCCGACTTCGTCGATGCCGGGCGTATCGACTAGCTCGACCCGCGACTCGCCCAGCCCCGGCAGCGTAGCCCGGTAAACGGTGGCGGTCTCGGTCTCAAGCTGAAGCTCCTGCGCTGTCCAGCGGACGCTCTCCACTCGCTGGGTAACACCGTGCAGCGGCCCCGTCTCAAAAATTGGCTGACCCACCAGGGCATTCAGCAGCGAAGACTTGCCCCGACCCACCAGGCCAAATACCGCAATGTGGATAACCGTATGCTCGAGCTTGCTCAGCAGCCCGTCTAAGCTCTGAATTTCGGACTCCAGTCCGGCTCGCTCCCGCGGCGTCAGGTCGAGCTGCTGGATCAGCTGCTGTACCGTCTCAATTGCCTGCTGATAGTGCAGGTCGGCAGCCAGCGCCTCAAATTCGGCCAGCGTCTGCGCCAACTGGGCAGCATCAGTCAGGGTGTTGTCAGCAGGCGGGCGGGAACCAGAAATGGGACCAGTCATGGAGCCGATGATTGAGAACTAAAAATGCCAGTAGGCCTTCACCATAGCCAATCAGCCAGGCATTTGAGCAGGGGGGATGCCGGTCGCGGTACGGCATATCCGACCGTCTGAACGCGATCCCGCTGGATCTGAAATTATGGAATAATCTGGAATCCAGGGTTGTCATTGTGATGAATCCTCCTGGAATGAGAGAATAAACCGTATTGCCCTATGCGTGCAGTCCCTATGGAGTTCCAAAGCATCGCCCAGCAGATCTGCTATAGTCGCATTGCCCCTTGGATGCAGGATTTGTTTGGCGAATCCACCGTGGCTTTTGAAGATGAGCCCCTGTTTATTATCACTATCGGCTCAGCGGTGGCATCGACTCGCGTCATCCCGTGGGGTAGCGAAGAAGCGCTGATTACCACTCGCTCCTACGTGGTCACCGATATCGAAATCACCCCGGAACTGTCCTACTATCTGCTCCGAGCCAATAACGGCATCTATTTTGGCCGGTTTGCCTTAGACGGCGAAGATGACATTGTCTTTGAGCACAGCCTAGTAGGGTCATCCTGCGATCGCATTGAGCTAAAGCATTCCGTCCAGAACGTGATTCGCCTGGCCGACGACTACGATGACGAAATTGTGGCTCGCTGGGGCGGCAAGCGAGCGCTAGAGCGCTGGTCCTCCTGACTGCTGGGTTTCCGGTTTCTTCTGATTGACAATTAAAAGCGTCTGCTCGACATTGAGCAGACGCTTAAATCTAGCGAGCGCTAGTCTGGCTAACGGCCTAACGACCCACACCTAGATAGCGGAAACCTGCCTTTTCGAGCGCTGCCTGGTCGAGGAAATTGCGCCCGTCAATCAGCGTCGGCGAATTCATCAGGCTAGCCATTTTGGCATAGTCCAGCGACTTAAACTTAGCCCAGTCGGTAACCAGGACGAGAGCATCGCAGCCGTCGGCCAGTCGCTCGGGATCGGTCTCGACGATGACGCCGGACAAACCGTGGCGCATCCCACTCTGGGACACAATCGGGTCGTAGGCTTTGACCCTGGCTCCCAGTCGGTTCAGGCTCTCGATCAGAATCAGGGACGGAGCATCGCGCATATCGTCGGTATCGGGTTTGAAGGTCAGCCCCAGCAGACCCACCGTCTTGCCTTTCAGGATTTTCAGCACCTGCTGGAGCTTCTCGACCGTCAGCAACCGCTGCCGCTGGTTAACGCTGATGGTCGCCTTCAGCAGCTCGGCATCATAGCCATAGTCGTCGGCCGTGTGGACCAGGGCGGAGACATCTTTGGGAAAGCAGGAGCCGCCCCAGCCGATGCCCGCCTGGAGGAACTTATTGCCAATCCGGCTGTCGAGACCAATGCCCTGGGCCACCTGCACGACGTCAGCACCGACGCGATCGCAGATATTGGCCACTTCGTTGATAAAGCTGATCTTGGTGGCCAGAAAGGCGTTTGATGCATACTTGACCATCTCCGCCGAGCTCAGGTCGGTAACCACCACCGGCACCGGCGGCAACGACGGATCTTCAGCAAACTGGCGCTCGACAATCGGCGTATAGAGCTCCTGCATCATCGCGATCGCCTGGTCGCCGTTGCTACCTAGCACAATCCGGTCGGGGTTGAAGGTATCGTAGACGGCAGAGCCCTCCCGCAGAAACTCGGGATTGCTGACCACGTCAAACTGGGCTTCAATTGCCGGTGGTGTCGTAGCAGGTGCCCCAGCACCGACCGGGACTTTCTGCCGCTCTGCGATCCCATCGAGAACAATCATCCGCACCCAGTCACCCGAGCCAATGGGCACCGTTGACTTATTCACAATTACCTTATAGCCCCCGTTGAGGTGTTCGCCGATGCCGCGGGCTACGGCCTCGACATAGCGCGTATCGCTTTCACCAGTCGGCAGCGCCGGGGTGCCAACGGCAATAAATAGAATGTCGCCGTGGCTGACGCCAGCCCCTAAGTCAGAGGTAAACTCTAGCCGCCCGGCCTGCATTGAAGACTTCATCAGGTCAGATAGGCCCGGTTCATAGATGGGAGACTGTCCCAACCGCATCAGCTCGACTTTTTCTTCGTTGTTATCAACGCAGATCACGTGGTGACCAATATGGGATAGACATACCCCTGTGACTAAGCCGACATAACCAGTCCCAATTACACAAACACGCATAGAGCGAATCCTCTTTAAGATAAGGTTTTAGGTTTTAATCCGGGTTTCCTGCCGACCCTGAGGTCGTTTGCCTCGCTAGCGTCGGCTAAGACGCTGCCACAGATGGCTCAGGCAGCTCGTCTGTCGCCCCTAGCCGCTGCCGAAAATCGTCAACTGTCCGCTCTAGCCCCTGATTCAGCGGGACGGTAGGCTGCCAGTCTAGAAGCTGCTTTGCCAGGACAATATCGGGCTTGCGGCGGCGGGGATCGTCCTGAGGCAGCGGCTCATACTTGAGGGCAACGTCAGGGTTAACCATATTTTGAACAGCCTGGGCCAGTTCAAGAATGGTATATTCATCAGGGTTCCCTAAATTGATCGGGCCTAGATGGTCGCCATTCATCAGCCGCATTAGCCCTTCGACTAGATCTGAAACATAGCAGAAGCTCCGGGTCTGAGAGCCATCCCCGTAGATAGTCAGAGGATTCCCTCGCAGCGCCTGGACGACGAAATTGCTGACGACGCGCCCATCACTTTCCAACATGCGGGGGCCGTAGGTATTAAAAATGCGAGCGACGCGAATTTCGACATCGTTTTGGCGATGGTAGTCAAAGGCCAGCGTCTCTGCGACCCGCTTGCCCTCGTCATAGCAGCTGCGAATCCCAATCGGGTTGACGTTGCCGCGATAGGTTTCGGGCTGGGGATGAATTTCTGGATCGCCGTAGACCTCAGAGGTTGAGGCGAGTAAGAATCTAGCTTTAACCCGCTTGGCCAGACCCAGCATATTTAAGGTCCCCATGACGTTGGTCTTAATCGTTTTGACCGGATTGTACTGGTAGTGGACGGGCGACGCGGGACAGGCCAGGTGATAAATTTGATCGACTTCTAAGCGGATCTCTTCAGTAATGTCATGACGAATCACCTCAAAATATGGGTGATCCTTCCACCGCAGCAGGTTACGCTTATGCCCGGTATAAAAATTATCGACGCAAATCACCTCGTGATTTTGCTCCATCAGGCGATCGATAAGGTGGGAACCAATGAAGCCCGCCCCGCCCGTGACTAAAATTCTCATAAATTCTGCACTTTAATGAGGTCCTCTGGAAAAAGTTCAGCCCTTATCGGAGCTTAAGTTGAGCAGGTAGCCGCTCAGCAGTGAGTGCCAGTTTAGAGCTTGCTTAGAAATGTAACAAGGTTCCCCAGCCTGGCCAGGCCTCGTCAAAACAGTTTTACTAAAAATTCAATTCTGCGTAAAGGGTTCGCTATCGAACAAATTTTACGGAAACAGGACTGTCAGCAACCCTACGGAGCAGCTATTAGATTTTGAACCGCTATTTTGGACAAGCGCGATCGCGCCTTACTGTAACTTCAAAACGGCCATAAAAGCTTCCTGGGGAACATCGACCGTGCCGATTGATTTTAGCCGCTTCTTCCCTTTCGCCTGCTTTTGGAGCAGCTTTTTCTTACGGGAAATATCGCCACCGTAGCATTTTGCCAGGACATCCTTACGCAGCGCCGGGATACTCTCGCTGGCGACGACGCGGCTGCCGATTGCGGCTTGCACAGGAATTTTAAACTGATGTCGGGGAATCAGCTCCTTGAGCTTTTCAGTCAGCGCTTTGCCGACGTAATAGGCCTTGTCCCGATGCACGATGGTCGCCAGCGGATCGACCGGGTCGCCATGGATCATAATATCTAGCCGGACTAGCGGATTGGGCCGATAGCCGATCAGCTGATATTCCATGCTGGCATAGCCGCGGGTCCGGGACTTCATCTGATCAAAAAAGTCGGTGACGATTTCGGCTAGAGGCAGCTCGTAGATCAGCGTGGTCCGCCCCGGCGTCAGGTATTTCATGTTGGCAAATTCGCCGCGACGGGTCTGACATAGCTCCATCAGCGGTCCGACAAACTCCTCTGGCGTGATAATATCGACGCGGACGTAGGGCTCCTCAATTTTTTCGCGATATTGGGGATCGGGAAGCTCGCAGGGATTGTCGATCTCTAACACCTCACCCTTGATCGTCGTCACCTGATAGACAACCGACGGTGCCGTCGTAATCAGATCTAAGTTATATTCGCGCTCTAGCCGCTCCTGCACGATTTCCATATGCAGCAGTCCTAGAAACCCACAGCGAAAGCCAAACCCCATGGCGCTAGAGGTCTCTGGCTCATACTGGAGCGCCGCATCGTTCAGCCGCAGCTTGTCAAGCGCTTCCCGCAGGTCTTCATACTGCTCCGAATCGGTCGGGAAGAGGCCGCAGAAGACCATTGGCTTAGCCTCAACGTAGCCCGGCAAAGGCTTCTCGGCCGGTTCTTTGACCAGCGTAATCGTGTCTCCGACCCGGGCGTCTTCTACTGACTTAATCGAGGCGGCGAAATAGCCGACCTCACCGGCGTGGAGTTCTTCCACCTCAACCTGCTGCGGCGAGAGCACGCCGAGTTCGTCAATTTCATATTCTTTGCCCGAGGCCATCAGCCGTACCCGGTCTTTTCGCCGAACGGCGCCATCCATCACCCGAAAATAGACGATCACGCCGCGATAGCTGTCGTAGTAGCTATCGAAGATCAGCGCCCGCAGCGGTTGGCGAGTCTGGTCGGGCGGCGGCGGCACCAAAAGGACAATCGACTCTAAGATCTCATTGATCCCAATCCCCTCTTTGGCCGAGGCTAGGATGGCTTGACTACAGTCCAGCCCAATGATTTCTTCAATTTCCTGCTTGACCCGGTCTGGCTCAGCTCCGGGCAGATCAACCTTGTTCAAGACAGGAATAATTTCTAGGTCGTGCTCCAGGGCCAAGTAGACGTTGGCCAAAGTTTGGGCTTCGACGCCCTGGGAGGCATCGACCACGAGCAGCGCCCCTTCGCAAGCCGCGAGCGATCGCGAAACCTCGTAGGAAAAATCCACGTGCCCCGGGGTGTCGATCAGGTTTAGCACATATTCCTGACCGTCCTGGGCGCGATAGTTCATCCGGGCCGCCTGGAGCTTGATCGTGATCCCCCGCTCTCGCTCTAGATCCATAGAGTCGAGAAACTGAGCCTTCATGTCGCGATCGCTGACGGTGCCGGTTTGCTGAAGCAGCCGATCGGCCAGGGTCGATTTACCGTGGTCAATATGGGCAATGATTGAAAAATTGCGAATCCGGGCAACAGCAGCGTCGGTCATAAACTTCAGACTCTAAAAATTTGTAAGCGGAATGACTGGGGGCGAAATCTTAACTTATTTTAAGGCTTGGCTTACGGTAAGGTGAGTAATCTACAAATCGGGCTGGCCCAGCTAGCCTGCCCCCGTCTTGCCACTTGGCCCCATCTTGCCATCTGATTGGATGACTTGCCCAATCTACAAGTCCATCGACTGAAAAGTTGACGACTCAATAGGACAATTCGGTTGAAGACACGGTTTACTTTGGGATATATCTTTAACCCCGCTATGACAACTCCTGCTGACAATCCTGACAAGGTAGAAATTTCGGTGCGGCTTGACCCTGAGCTGATGGACCAGGTTGGCCGGCTGACCAGCGATCCCAGTAAAGTGATTGAAATCGCGCTGCGGCAGTGGCTCCAAACCGGCACCCGGCGTGAAGATGACCTGTCCCGGCCCTTCCATCCCAATCCGCCGGTACCGCCTAAAGGCGAATGGAATGATTGAATCGGCTCTTAAACGGGATATCTAAATAATAATACTCGCTCATTTCCGCAAGCTCTCTATCCCCCCAGAACCGTTTCCGGTGGAATGACACGACAGGCTAAGCAGCTTACACTGAAGTAATCTGCTTACGCTTAATTATCAAACTCATTCCTAAGGCTATCCTGGCGGCTCAGAAGCGATTTAGAGACAGTTTAGGGTGACTTAAGCAAGGGACCCTTTGGCCTAGCCTATGCAGCCAGGCTCAGAACGTTCAGAATTTTAAGATGTAATGCCTCGGCCCGCTAGCTCGTCTTCATTTTCAAACGCAATCACAGCGCCGGATGACGTCTCTCCGGTGCCCTCAGCGATGGGTCGGCGCTGCGCTTCAGCCGCCCTTGAAGTCACTCACGATATTCAGGGCCAAATTTTATCGCTGTGTTGGCCCCAGGCCGAAGCAGCCGGTCTGCCGATTAGGGACTATGTAGGGCAGCCGGTCGAAGTCCTGGTCGGACCGGTTTCGCTCGAAGCCTATCTCAAGCGAGTTGACCGAGTGCTACAAACACAGGAACCAGAGCAGTTTCAATGCGTGCTGCGCTGCGATCACCATCCCGTGAGCTTTGACTTTACGCTGAGCCCCCTACCCGATGAGTCGGGGTTGGTAGCCGGGGTAATTGGCATCGGCTATCAGCTAATATCGCTACAGCCACAGCCCATTACCACTGGGATGCTAGCGAATTTAGAACGGCTGGAAGCTCCGGGTAGCAGCTACCACGCCTTACTCACTCAGATTGCCGCAGATATCCGCAAAACCCTTCATCTAGAAACGATTTGGCAGCAGACCGTAGAAGTCTTGGGGAAACTACTCAATCTAGACCGCTGTTTAGTTTGTGATTACTCTCAAGAGATGCAGACGCTCCTCGTTGTCGCCGAATACCATCCGTCAGGACTACATCCCTGTCTGGGCAAAACCTTTGATCTGAATCAAAAACCGGATTTTCAGCAGACGCTCCAGACCCTAGCCCCGGTCATGTCTGACTTTGACCACTCAGAAGAGGGTTCACCCTACACCGTGTTGACGGTCGCGACCTGCTATCAGAACGAACCCAACAGCATTTTGTTGCTCCAGCAGCGTCCAAAGCGCTCCTGGACGCCGCTAGAAATTGAGCTGATTACAGAGCTCACCGACCAGGTGGGGACGGCTATTGCCCACGCCAAACTATTCAACGCCCGAGATGAGCTAACACTAAAACTCCAGTGCACCAATGAGCAGCTCGAGGGCACTAACGAAGAGCTGCGCCGGAAGCACGATGAATTGGAAGCGGCTAAACGACAGGCGGAAGAAGCCTCTCGGCTTAAGAGCGATTTTCTCGCCAACACCTCCCACGAGCTTAGAACGCCGCTCAACGGCATGATCGGCTTCCTAAGGCTAGTCCTCGACGGGATGGCAGACGATCCTGAAGAGCAAGAGGAATTTATTCAAGAGGCCCACAAGTCAGCTCTGCACTTGCTCAACCTGATCAACGATGTCCTAGATATTGCCAAAATTGAAGCGGGTAAGATGGAGCTGGATAAGAGCGCCGTGAGCCTGAGAGAGCTGCTGACCGAGGTTGATGGCTTCATGCGATCGCAGGCGGAGCAGAGGGGACTTTTCCTGAATATCGACCTGCCGCAGACGCGCGATGATCTTAAACTATATGGCAACTACCAGCGGCTGCTCCAGGTCATTCTCAACCTGGTCGGCAACGCCATTAAGTTTACCAGCGAGGGCGGCGTTTCCATCGGGGCTGAAATCAATCCACAGCCGGTTGATTTTGACGATCAGTCCTGGCCGGGAATGGTCAAAATTAGCGTCGCGGATACCGGCATTGGCGTTTCTCTGGAAAAGCAGGATCGTCTGTTTCAGACCTTCAGCCAGGTAGACAGCGAGCGCACTCGCCAGTACGGGGGGACCGGGCTCGGACTGGCCATTTCGCAGCGCCTGGTAGAAGCGATGGGTGGGAAAGTCCAGTTTATTAGCATGGGCGAAGGGCTGGGATCAACCGTTATCTTTACGGCGATCCTCTATCAGGAACCGGTGTTAGCGATCAGTCAAGAGGCCATCGACTAATCGACAAAGTCCTGCCGTGCCGCCGCCGCGGCTGCTAGCTGGGTGGCTAACGCCTGCCAGTCTTCGTTTTCAATCTGCTGAATCAGCTGGCCGATAGCGGCTTGGTAATGGTAGAGCGATCGCAGCAGCGGCTCTCGATTGTAGCGGGCCATCATCATCCCTAGCTCTGGATTACCGCCCCCCACTCGGCTGGTATCGCGAAAGCCCGAACTGGCGAGTCGCTGCGCCAGATGCGCAATGGTTGGGTCGGGTTCGTTCAGGCAGGCCTGGATCAGCCCGGCGCTGACCATCACAGGCAGATGAGATATCCAGGCAACGGCGCGATCGTGGGCCAACGGCGAACAGCAGCAGAGCTCGGAGCGGAGCTGTTCGGCTAAGTCGGCTACCAGCGCAACAGCCGCCGGGGGCGTCTCCGCTAGCGGGGTTAAAACATAGGGGCGGCAGCTAAAGATACCGGCTTCAGCGGCGGCCAGCCCGGCCTCGCTTTTACCGCTCATTGGGTGACCGCCGACAAAGTTTGGCCACAGCTGGGCCGCTGGGACAGCGATAGCAGTTTTAACCGAGCCGACGTCGGTGATCACCGCTGAGGCCGGTAGAACCGCCGCTAGAGCCTTCACAGTGGGTACAATAGCGGCAATCGGCGTGCAGATAAACACAACTTCTGCCAGTTCCAGCAGCGCTAGCTCCGAGGTGGCTCGGTCCACGATCCCCCGTCGGAGCGCCTCAGAACAGGTTTCTGGCCGCCGCGCCACCCCTAATACGGTATGCCCCAACTGACGTAGATCTAAGCCCAAGCAGCCACCAATCAGCCCTAACCCGACAATTCCAATCTTCATATTTGGATCTGGTTCTCCCGATGGGTATCGTTTCTCTGAAAGTACCGGCCTCTGAGGCAATCAGCCTGCCCCTCAAAAATTGACTAGAATGTCATTCTGTCAGAGTCTCAGCCCAATCTAGAGGTTCTGTGTCCCGCCCAGGAATCCAAATTAGATATGTCACAATTGAGACCATTACTCAGATTAAAGACAGCTAGCGATCTGTGATTGAGGCGGAAGTACACCAGCGACTACGGGCGTTTCTGCGAGATCAGGGCCAAAGGCCGTGGCCCCACCATCTAACGATGGCTCGTCTCGTAGCCAGAGCCCTGCGCCTCGGCAGAAGCGCCCTCATTCAAACGGGTGGGGCTTCGGCCTACGACGGCAGTTACCGCCTCAGCTACCTGACGCCGGCGCTGCTCTGGCCTGAACCAGCCATAGTGGTTTTACCGCAGCCGCTACAGTCGCAGATACTGCGACAGGCCATTCCCAGTTTGCAGCAGGCCATGCCGCTGATCAAGCCAATTCAGGTCGGGGATCGCTGGCCAGGAGGCGACTTTCGGGGCTTATTGTTGACTTCTCCGCAAGCCTGGCTGAGGGATCGGCTGACGCAGCAGACAGCGTTTCCGAATCACTTGCCGACCCTGATCGACCGCGCCGATGACCTCGAGAGCTGGGTCCAGACTGAGCTAACCGTATCGCTGCGAGCCTCTGACTGGGAGCATTTGATGCTAGCCTATCCCAGCCAGAGCGGCTGGATTCGTGACCTCAGGGTGCGTTTGACCCATGCGCTGTTTCAGCATCCGATCAATCCCTACAACTGCTATCTAATCGGAGAGCCTGAGCAGGCGCTGCTGATAGAACTCTATCAAACGCTATTGAACGGCTATGCTCAAGAGCCGATTCTGCCGATTACCTGGCAGCGGTTTTGGCAGCGCTTTCGGAGTCCTGAAAGGCTTGCCTGGAGCCGTCTTAATCGGGAGCGGGGCAGTATTGAGCTGCACTGTAGTCCAGCCGATATTAGCGCGACGCTATCGCCAATCTGGACACAGCAGCCGGTCGTGTTAATGGGTGCAGCCCTAGGTCTAGATGATAAGGCTAGCGTCTATCGAGCCCGGCTGGGACTGAGCGACATGACCTGCCTCAAGTTTGCCCCCGATCGACACCACGATATGATTCAGCTCTATCTGCCGGATCGGCTACCCATGCCGAACACCAGTCATTTTCAGGTTGCCTTGCTACAGCAAATTCGGGCTTTGCTGGGCGCTCGAGCTGGAGCGACGGAGCTCACTGTGGTGATTATCGGCGATGTCCCGCTCAAAGCCCAGGTGGGGGCCATCCTCGCCGCTGAATATGGCTCACGGGTACAGGTCGAAAAAGCGCCGCCGACGAGTGGCATTTTGATTACCGGTTGGGATTTCTGGCAGCAGCAGCAATCCCAACTCTGCCCGCCTGGACTCCTGATTATTGCAACGCTGCCTATCCCCTCGTTGGAAAATCCGCTGGTCGCAGGTCGGGTAGCTGCCCACAAGCGACGGCGGCAAGACTGGTTTAAGCTATATTTGCTACCTGAAGCGCTGAGCCAGCTACAGCGCGCGATCGCGCCTGTCCGCACCCGCCAGGGAATTGTCGCCCTGCTGGATAACCGAGTCAACCACCGCAGCTATGGGGCTCAGGTGCTAATGGCGCTAAGTCCCGCTGCTCGCAGTAGCTATATCGACATGGAGTGGTTACCCGCGGAAGAAGCGCTATGATGGGCTTAGCTGTTCACCCAATCACCGCTAACTCATGGGAGAAGCCAAACGCCGCCGCGAAGCCCTAGGAGAAGAGTACGGCAAGCCTGAGACAATTTTGCCTTGGCTGCCGATCACGAAAGCTCAGGCCACTCAATTCAGCCGATGGACGACGTTAGGCGCTTGGGTTGGGATTATTTTAATGGTTGGGATTTGGCTAACGGTGCGCTTTATTGGTCCCGGCTTTGGCTGGTGGGAAATTTCGGGTTAGGTTTTGCCCGCCAATTACTAATTTTTGTGATGATTTTGGCAATAGCCTAGATAAATCTGTCAATTTCCGCCTTCTGCGCTAGAACGGAGTAAGTTTCTGCTGGCCTATGGCTTTGCATCTTAGCAGTTTGCCTAATAGCGGCTGTTTGCTGGACTATGGGTTTTTGACTTGGGTGTTAGCCCAGGGCTGCTGCTGCCGTTCCTGTCCAGAGCGCCGTCCTAGATGGAATTGCTTCACCCCGGCTGCGGTTAGAGCGCGGTTTGAATTTGGCCATACTAGTTTGTCCGAGCTGGCTAACTGGAATCAATATAGGTAGCCCCAAAATAGCCATTTTTTGGCAAAAGCACATTTATCTGTCAAACTTTATTAAGTAAATCTTAAAATGTCGCCTATTATGGAATGTGGTGAGAGAGAAACGCCGTATGTTTACTAGACTTGCAGAACAACACCGTCAGTTCGTTCGGGATCTGGTCTTGAGCCTGAAAGCGCTGGCGACTGTTTTAGAAAATCGGGGCTATTTAGCGTCCTGCTACACCTGTGGGGGGCAGCTCAACAGCGCTTCCTTTATGGTTAGTCTGGGAGACGATCATCTCATTCGCTTTTTGGTATCTGACTACGGCATCACCTGGACGGAGATGCGGGACGACCGCGAGCTGATGAAGCTAGAAGGGGCTGAAGCCATCAGCCAGCTTCAAGAACTTGCGAATCTAGTCAAGTATCAGGTCAAGCCTGCCGACAGCCAAGCGGCTCAGATTTCGGCTTAGACGCGGCTTCGAGACCGCACGCCAACAAAACTTCCTCGGACAGCCCAAAGATAGGCTGCTCGAAAGATCTCTATCGGTAAACGACGCAGAGTAGCCTACCGGCCGACACCTGATAGATTGCGGCCCGCTATGACAACTCGCTACAATATGAAGCAGAAAACCTAAAGCTTAGAGATTTGATAAAGCCAGGGTGATTGTAGCTGTGGACCAAAAGCATCTGGGAAAATTAGAGCTGAATGGATCTTCACCTGACTTTGGCACCTGAGTGGCCTGATTCATAAGTTTGTCGTTCGTTTAGCTGCTGCGTCACCTACATTTATGCTCGACCCAAGCGCTCTAGCTTCCTATGCAGCTGCTCTGCCAGACTCTAAAGAGCAAAAGCTACGGGAGCGACTTGAATTATTTCAAATTTTCTCAAAACTCTACGAGCGCGATCGCGATTTTCTGGATGAGCTGCTCCGGGCTGAGGAAGCAGACCTATCTGCGCCATCCGGTCCGGCTGTCGCCCCCTATGCCCAAGGCGTAATCACTCAAAACGGCGCGTACTTAGTCAGTAACGGGCCGACGGGCCAGTCGCAGGCATTTATGCAGCCACAGTCGATTTGGAGCATTGGTCGCGATCCGCGGCAATCCGTCCTAGTCTTTCCAGATAAGCGGCTGTCACGCTGTCACGCTGTGGTTCAGTATCAGCCGCAGCAGGGATTTGTCCTCTTTGACCTGGAAAGTACAAATGGGACATATGTCAACGGCAGTCGGATAGCGCGATTTTCAAAGCTGCGGGACGGTGACCGGGTTCGGCTAGGCGGCCTTACCTTTAGCTTTTTCATCTACGATCCTCAAGCAGCAGTCACATTGGGCCACTGCAATAGTTTGAGTCAAACCGCACTGAGTGCGATCGCAGAGCTCCCCTACGGAGCTGATTCTACGCCGACTCAGCCCGAAGCTAGACGGCCTGACTAGGTTATGGGACTAGACGTTTCAGCAGCAGTCTCTGATGCTGGCTGGAGCCGCTGCCAGATTTCTTGCTGCAGCTGATGGGCCAGCTGTGGGCATTCGCCTAAATACTGGATAGCGTTATCTCGGCCCTGGCTGATGTTTTCCCCACCATAGCTATACCAGGCCCCTTGACGAAGGACGACACCCGTTTGCTCAGCCAGATCAATAATGCAACCTAGTCTAGAAATCCCCTGACCGAAGATAATGTCAAACTCGGCCAGGCGAAACGGAGGCGCGACCTTATTCTTAGCGACTTTGACCTTAACCCGAATCCCAAACTCCTCATTTCCCCGTTTTAGAGTCTGAATCCGCCGCACATCCAAGCGTACAGAGGCGTAGAATTTAAGCGCATTGCCACCGGTTGTGGTTTCAGGATTACCGTAGGTCACACCAATCTTGAGCCGCAGCTGATTGAGAAAAACGACGGTACAGCCTGACTTGCCAATGCTGCCGGTAATTTTGCGCAGGGCTTGGCTCATCAATCGAGCCTGGAGCCCCACGTGAGTGTCTCCCATTTCGCCTTCAATTTCGGCTCGTGGCACCAGCGCCGCGACCGAGTCGATCACAATAATCTCCACTGCGGCCGAGCGAATGAGCTGATCGACAATTTCGAGAGCGGTTTCGCCGGTATCAGGCTGAGAAATCAGCAGGTTTTCAGTATCGATCCCGAGGGCGGCAGCATAGATCGGGTCGAGCGCATGCTCTGCATCGACGAAGGCCGCGATCCCACCCTGCCGCTGAACCTCAGCAATGGCGTGTAGCGCTAGCGTTGTCTTACCCGAACTCTCAGGACCATAGATTTCAATCACGCGCCCCTTGGGCAAGCCGCCGCTGAGGGCTAGGTCAAGCGTAAGAGCGCCAGTGGAGATCGTTTCAACCTTCAGCCGGCTGGCGTCTCCCAGCCGCATAATGGTGCCCTTGCCAAAATTGCGCTCAATCTGGCTGAGCACCAGGCCCAGGGCTTTTTGTCGCTCGGCCTTGTCAGTTGGAAGTTTAGCCATAGACGCTGATGAGGGGTAGTGAGTGAGGAAAGAATATGGCACCTTATTGTAAAGGTGTCCTGCAAAGGTCAAATTGTAAAGGCGCAGCTGCTGGCAGGGCGCTCCAAAAATCAATGGCTGAAGTAAGTCCTATAGGGGCTATCTATAACATTCTCAGATCGTAAACCGTTTCCGGAGGATTAAAATACAGATGTACTATCATCTAATCGTGCTCTCATCGTCTTGTCGAGCCTAGATGGTCGTTCGTCTGCCCAAAGGTTACTTAACTCAAAGGTGACTTAACTATGATGCCTAACCTGAGCTTCTGTCCCGATGCCCCCACTTTCTACTGCAGTTGATTCAGCCCTCACTGTAGCCGGGCTGACTGACTATATCCGAGCGCTGTTAGAGGATGATGCTCAGCTCCACCAGGTCTGGGTCATCGGGGAGGTGTCGAGTGCCCGGCAGCATCGTCAGGGCTGCTTTTTTACCTTGCAAGAGCCAGACGGCTCGGCGGCGATCAGCTGTGTGGTCTGGCGCAGTCAGCTGGCGCGGCTGGCGGCGCTACCGGCGGTGGGTGAGCAGGTGATTGTGCTCGGACAGATTCGCCTCTATCCCAAGCGCGGCAGCTATCAGCTCACGGTTTGGCAAGTATTACCAGCCGGCGCGGGGCTTCAGGCGCTGCGCTATCGACAGCTGCGATCGCGGCTCGCGGCCGAAGGTCTGTTCGATGCGGCCCAAAAGCGGCCCCTGCCAGCTTATCCCCAGACGGTGGCCGTGGTCACGTCTCCCCAAGCTGCGGCTTGGGGAGACATTCAGCGTACGCTGGGCCGCCGCAGTCCGGGGCTGCTCGTCCTGCTCTCGCCCGCTATCGTGCAGGGCGAGCAAGCGCCTGGGTCGATTGTTAAAGCAATCCAGCGCGTCCAGCAAGACGGCCGGGCGGCAGTGCTGCTGCTGGCTCGGGGGGGCGGAGCCAGCGAAGATCTGGCCTGCTTTGACAATGAGCGGGTGGTACGGGCGATCGCGACCTGCCCCATCCCCGTTGTGACTGGAATCGGTCACGAGCGGGACCAGTCCCTCGCCGATCTGACTGCTGACCTCTGCGCCCATACGCCGACCGCAGCCGCAGAGCAGGCGGTGCCCAACTTAGATCAGCTCTATCAGGAGCAGGCCGATTTTCTACAGCAGACTGTGCAGCTCACGGCCCAGCGACTTTACCAGGCCGCAGGGCAGCTTCAGACCTGCCGAAACCGACTACGGCAGGTCCAGCTCGATCGGCAGCTCGACCAGGCACAGCAAACCGTCCATCAATGTCAGCAGCGACTGCTCTACAGCCTTGGCCAGCGGCTGCAAATGGCCCAACATCGGCACCAGCTGATTGCCGAAAAGCTGGTCGCCCTCGACCCTACCGCAGTCCTTCAGCGAGGCTATGCCCTAGTCCGACAAAATCATCAGATTGTCACCCGCGCGGCGGCTTTAGCCCCCGGCGACCCGATTGAAATTCAGCTGGCGGCAGGACAGCTCCGGGCAACCGTCACCGCAATTCTGACCGAAGACTAGACCGACTGCGTGAATTAAAATTGATCTTCAACCCCGATGACAACCCCAACCCCCCATTTCAATTTGCCGACAATGTCCTCCCCCCAAAAAACCGAAAGATCTCAGGACTGGAGCTATGAAGAAACACTACGCCAGGTAGAGGCGATTGTCACCCAGCTCGAAACGGGCGAAATGCCGCTGGCCGAAGTATTTGAGCAGTTCTCTGTTGCGATTGGTGGACTGCGCCAGTGCGATCAGTTTTTACAAGAAAAGCAGCAGCAGATGTCGCTCCTCGTGGAAACCCTGGTAGACTCGCCTGACTCAACTGAAGTCTAGGGAAAGCAGCTACTCGGAATAGGCTAGGAGCATCGCCGTAAAACGGGAGCCGCGACCGGGTGAGCTCTTGATCTGAATTACGCCTCCCATCTGCTGTAACAGCTGCTGGGCCATGGTCAATCCCAACCCAATCCCCTCCAAACCCTCTACGGGCAATCGCCGAAAAAAAGCGTCGAAGACCCTGGGCAGGTCGGCACTACCAATGCCGGTACCGGTATCTTCAACGGCCAGCGCAATCCGGTCTCCGCTTTGGGCAGCCGTGACCCGAACCGAGCCGCCGTTTGCCGTAAACCGAATTCCGTTATTAATCAGATTGATTAAAATCTGCCTGAGCCAGGGCTCAACGCCTGCCGCAGGGGGCAGATTGGCTGCAATCGTATAGGCCAGGGTAATGCTCCGTTCGCGCGCTAGCGGCTGATAGGTGCTGACCACACCGGGCACAATCTCACCCAGCTGCAAGGGTTGCAGCTGGGGTGGAGCAGCGGTTTGCACTTGCAGGAGCTCAATCGCACTCGTCACCAATGCGCTTTGGCGATCGCACTCGCGGCGAATCATATCGAGGTAGCGTTGGCGCTGAGGCGGCTTCAGGTTTGGCGAATTGAGCAGGGTTAGCGCGGTCTTGATCGTTGTCAGAGGCGTGCGCAGCTCTTGCCCAGCCGCGTCCAAAAAGGCGCGATCGATGCTGTCGCCAGGCTTGGAGGAGGGCACCAAATCGCTGTCGGCCTTTCGAGCCTCTGCCAGCGTTGCCCGCAGCTCGTTCTGAGCCCGTAGCTGCCAGCTGAGAAAATCGTCGATTAGCGCTGCCGATGAGGCCAACTCGGTCGCTAAGCCACCAGCGTTTTGGGTTAGCAAGGCTTGACCCGCCGGACTGTGGTGTAGCAGGGACTGGAGCCCCTGCCCAATTGACTGTAAGGCGCCAGGGGAAGCGAAGCAAACTAGGGATAGGTTGCGGCGACTGGCTTCACCCGGGGCTTGAGTACGGCGAAAGGCCAGGAGCCCACAGGCAAAATTATCGGCGATCGCCAGGCACAGATATTCCCCTTTGAGATCGTCTTTCCTCAAGGCAATCGTTTGGTAGGGTAGCTCGGACCGATCGGGCGCAGTCGGCCAGGAGGGCTCCAGTCCCAGCAGGTACACCCGAGGTTCGGCGAGCTGCTGGCAATATTGCCGGATATCTTCCCACCAGGCCTCTTCTTTAGGCAGCTTGAGCCAAAGGGTAGCCGCGAGCGAGCGGGACTGCAAAAATTCAATCAGCGACTGCAAGATGGCTTTGAAAGCGCGAGGCGTAACCGGTATCTGCCCTCGGAGCTGTGACTCGGAAAGACAGGTCTGTAAGGTCACAGGAGCGTCAGTATCCATCAAAAAACTCTCAAGTCACGTGTAGCCGGCGGCATGGCTTTTAGAGCATTCTGTATTGATCGAGCAGATTTGTCTAGAAACCCGCTGCTGGCCCGTGCGACATTCCTAGCCGATAGCCTCAGGATCGAGCAGAACGCATCTGGAGGGCTGCTCTGGCCTGCTCCCGATCGTCAAAGTGAATTTTCTCTGTTCCTAGAATTTGATAGTCCTCATGCCCTTTGCCCGCGATCAAAACGCCATCGCCCGGCTGAGCCTGCAAAATAGCCGAGCGAATGGCCTCGGCCCGGTCGCATAGAACCTGATTAGGGTCGAGGGCGGTGTCGACCCCCGCGACGATATCCTGCAAAATTCGCTCTGGGTCTTCTGTGCGTGGGTTATCTGAGGTAACGATTGCCCGATCGGAGCGTTCATGAGCAATTCGGCCCATCTGTGGCCGCTTGGTTCGATCGCGATCGCCGCCGCAGCCAAAGACACAGATTAGCTGCCCTTGGACAAAGGGACGGATCGCCGTCAGGGCGTTCTGGAGGCTGTCGGGCGTATGGGCATAGTCCACAATCACGCTAATATCCTGGTCGGGAATCTGTACCCGCTCCATCCGTCCGGGGACGCCGCCAAACTCAGGCAGCGCCGAAACAATCTGCTCTAGTCCGAGCCCCAGATGGAGCGCGGCCCCTACCGCCGCCAGCAAATTCTCTAAATTGAACTGGCCGACTAGCGGTGAACGGAAGGGCTGGCGGCCCGCTGGCGTACAGAGGGTACCGCTGACGCCGGCGGGCGCATAGCTCAGCGACTGGGTAAATAGGTCCGCGGTCGCATCGTCCACGCTATAGGTCCAGACCCGCTCTGCCGGCAGCCGCTGAATCAGCCGGCGACCGTAGAGATCGGTCTGGTTGATGATGGCCCGTCCCCGGAGATAGTCGGGGCTAAACAGCAGGGCTTTGGCTTCGAAGTAGTCATCCAGGTCGCGGTGATAGTCTAGATGGTCCTGGGTCAGATTGGTGAAGACAGCGGCTTCAAAGGTACAGCCCCAAACTCGTTTTTGCGCCAGCGCGTGGGAGCTGACTTCCATGACTGCAAAGCCGCTGCCCGCCGCCGTCGCTGCCGCTAGTTCGCGCTGCAGGTCAATAGGGAAAGGCGTGGTATGAATCGCCGTTTGCTGATGGCCCGGCCAGCGGCTGTAAAGCGTGCCAAGCAGCGCGGTTGGCTGCTGCGCCTGGGTCAGAAAATATTCAATTAGGTGGGTGGTTGTAGTTTTCCCATTGGTGCCGGTGACGCCGACCGTCTGCAGCTGCTGAGCCGGATGGCCGTAGAAGGTAGCCGCGATCGCGGCACAGACCCGAGCCATGTCATCGCAGGGAATCACCAGCGGCTCGGCCGAGCCCATAGCCAGCGGGCGGGCCGCTAAGGCAGCGGGAGAGACGACGGCCGCAATTGCACCGGCCGCGATCGCGCTGGGCCAAAATTCGCCCCCATCGACCCGGGTGCCGGGCATGCCAATAAATAGATCCCCCGGCTGGCAGGCATGGGAATTGGTCGATAGCCCCTTCACCTCAGTTTCCCAGGCGGGATGAGCCGCCGCTATAGGTGACGGGGAACCGGGTAGGTCGCTCAGCAGCTCACGGAGTTTCATGTCAGCAATTCCTCATAAAACGGGTCATAGGGCAGTTCATCATAGCGGGCAGCAGCTACTCTACCGTCGAAAAATTCAGGTGGTTCCTCAACATCCGTTCGACCTGCCGCAGCGGAGCTCGGGGTGACAGCCGGGGTAGGGCCTGCTCAGCCAGACCGCTGGCCTGCTGCGATAGTTTGCACAAAACCGGAATCTCATACTGATACTTTTGAAACCATTCGGGATTTTGGGTAATATCTCGCACTTCGAGCGTAAACGGCAGCTGGCTTTGGGCCAGCTTTTCCGCTAGCCCCTCGCACAGATGGCACCCTGGCTTGCTGTAAAGGATAAGCGTCTTCATAAACTGAAATATATCTCTTAAAAGGAATACACGATTTGGCCAGAAATCGATCAAAATCGTAACCCCTGTTTGCCCCCAATGCCTTCCCAAGCTGATCTTGAAAGACCAGCATTCGGGGTCCAAAAGCAGTTCAAATCCCCAAGCGGGTGGGGGCGGATCGGGTATCCCCCAGATTTTGGGGATTTAATTCCGCGTTTCCCGATCGGGTTATGTGTGTTTATGGGGTAGGATTGGGAAGTATCACCCGTTTAATGTTCCTCATATCAGGTTCATCAGCCGCAGAATACTATGGTTCAATGCATGGAAGCTCCTGTTAAGCAACGGCTTAACCTAGACCTGGCTCGTCTCAATCGACAGTTCGAGTCCGCTGAACCGCAAGAGATTTTAGCCTGGTGCGTCGAGCACATTCCAGACGGCCTGGCCCAGGCATCCTCCTTTAGCCTACCGGTGATTCAGCACATGCTGGCGCAGGAAATTCAGCCCGAACGCCCGATTCCGGTTATTTTTCTAGATACGCTACACCTCTTTCCCGAAACCCTTGAAACCGCCAGGCAGGCACAGGCGCGCTATCAGCTCGACCTCCATGCCTACAGCGCGAAAGGCGTTGATAGCCAAGAGGCTTTTGCTAAGCGCTATGGTGAAGCCCTGTGGGTCACCGATGTCAACCGGTTTCACCACCTGACTAAGGTCGAGCCGCTGGCCCGAGCCCTGGATGAGCTGGACGTCAAAGCCTGGATCACCGGGCGGCGACGCGACCAGTCTAAGAACCGCCGCTATCTGCCGATCTTCGAGTGGGATACGGATGGGCGGATAAAAATCAATCCGCTGGCAAACTGGACTCGCAATGACGTGTGGAAATATGTCCTGGACGAAGATGTACTTTACAACCCGCTGCACGACCAGGGCTACACCAGTATTGGCGATCAGCCGCTGACAACGCCCGTTTTAGCAGGGGAAGGCGAGCGGGCCGGGCGCTGGCGCGGTAGTGAAAAGACGGAATGCGGCATTCACGGCTAGATGCGGGCGAGTCCAGGACCTCGTCTGGTACCCTAAAGGCAACTGTGAATCTACGGTCTCTCAATACTTTCCAGGCGAACTATGGCTGGTGAAACGGTGACTAAGCCTGTGGACGAAGGGTCAGAGGTTAAAATCCTGCACCTGTCTGATATCCATATGGGTAGCGGCTTTAGCCACGGACGGCAGAATCCTGAAACGGGCTTAAATACGCGTCTGGAAGATTCCGTTGCGACGCTGAGTCGCTGTATCGACCGGGCGATCGCGGAACCCGTCGATCTGGTTTTATTTGGGGGCGATGCGTTTCCCGATGCGACGCCACCGCCGCTGGTGCAGCAGGCGTTCGCCAGCCAGTTCCGGCGGCTGGTCGATGCGGCTATTCCGACGGTGCTGCTGGTGGGCAACCACGACCAGCATTCCCAGGGACTCGGCGGCGCTAGCCTCTGCATTTATCGCACCCTGGGCGTGCCGGGATTTATCGTCGGCGATCGCCTGGAGACCCACCGGATTGAAACGTCCAAAGGCCCAATTCAGATCGTGACCCTGCCCTGGCTGACCCGTTCGACGCTGCTAACTCGGCCAGAAACGGAGGGGCTGTCCCTAGGACAGGTTAACGAGCTCCTCATTGACCGGCTCCGGGTCGCACTCGAAGGTGAAATTCGCCAGCTCGACCCGGCCATCCCGACGATTCTACTGGCCCATCTGATGACCGATACGGCGCGCTTTGGGGCCGAGCGGTTTTTGGCTGTGGGTAAGGGCTTCACCGTGCCGATGGCGATTTTGGCGCGGCCCTGCTTTGACTATGTAGCGCTGGGCCATGTGCACCGGCACCAGGTCGTCTGCGAGTCGCCCCTCATGATCTACCCCGGCAGTATTGAGCGGGTTGACTTCAGCGAAGAGAAGGAAGACAAGGGCTACGTCATGGTTAGTCTGAGTAAAGCCAATACCCATGCTGAATTTTGCGCTTTGCCCGTGCGAGCCTTTCGGACGATAAAGACAGACCTGACCCAGCAAGATGACCCCCAAGCGGCCTTGCTCAAGGCAATTCAGCCCGGCGCGATCGCAGATGCCGTTGTTCGCCTGATCTACAAGCTGCGTGCCGATCAGATTGACCAAATCGACGGTGCCGCCCTCGCCGCTGCTTTGGCCCCGGCTCACACCTACAGCATTCACCCGGAACTGGTCAGCCAGCTGACTCGCCCTCGGCTGCCCGAGCTAGGAGCCGACAGCGCTTTAGAACCTCTCGCTGCGCTGCAAGCCTACCTGGCCAATCGTGAAGACCTGCAAGATCTAGCTGAGGATATGATCGCAGCGGCCCAGAGCTTGCTCAGGCAAGATGATGTTCTGCTGGCGTCCCGGACGGCCGAGTCAGGTGATGAGTTATCGACTGTGGATGACGCGAAGCAGCTTCGTTTGCTGTGATGGGGTGATGGAGTAATTCTGACGTCGGGGCTGACTGAGAGTTTTTTATGTATGAACTGGTGGCTGCCGCTCTGGCACAGCAGGACTATCGCCGCGCTGCGCAGCTGCTGAAGCAGTGGCATCAGGCGGCGCCCGGCGATCCGCTGGTGCTGCTTTATGCGGCAAAGCTACAGGAAGCAACGCTGAAGCTCGACGCTGCGGAAAAAAATTATTTAAAGCTGCTGAAACAGGCTACCCATCCTAAGCTAATGCGGCAAGCCCGCGAGGGGCTTAATCGGGTTCAGCAGGCGCGAGCAGCGCAGCTAGCCGAAGCCCCCAAAGCGGTTCGTCACAGTACTAGCCCAGACGACCTCGGGCTTTTGATTTTAGAACCGCCACCTGAACCCAATCGGGAAACGGCAGCGCAGGGCTTGGCCCAGGTTCTCAAACTAGACCTCTACACCGCTAGAATGCAGCTTCCCACCCGCAGCCTGCGGCTACAGCGAGTCGGAGATTTGACCGCAATTCAGGCCTGGGGTCGGGCTTTGCGGGAGGTCCAGACGCCAGCCTTTTGGGCTAGCGTGGCCGATTTACGGGCTATCCAGGTTTTCCAAATTTGCTATTTTCAGCAGCTGGGAACGCAGCCGGTGATTGTCTGCAAGAATAGCGCTGGTCAGCTGGGGACAATCGCATTTGCTTGGGCCGAGGTCTCACAGCGGCTGAGCGGTCAGGTCCCATTCTTTGAACAGGTAGCCGACATCGGCCCCTGGGGAAAGCCGCTACATAAGGAAAAAACCCAGGACTATGTCCAACTGCTCGACCTGCATTTAGAAAAACGGCAGATTATACTGCGGCTATGCGATCGCACCTACCTCTACGCCAAGGCCGCGACGCCAGTACCCACGGCCCAAAACGGCAATCGGCTGAACCTCAAACTCAGTAGCCGCATCCAGTGGAACTATCTGCTTCAGCATATCCACCAGACAGTTATGACGCCGCTGCATACCGACTTTACCCCTTTTGGGACAGGCGCACTAGAGTTCTTCAAAATACTCCCTTCTATCGAAGCTCATCTCTCCATCTCTCGACGCGCCTCCAGCGAATGGGACCAAGCCTTTCAACTGTATAGTGGATTACTCTTCCTAAAACATATGAATTTGCGGTAGCGGATAGTCTCTGAAGATACGGATTCGCAACGGCAATATAGCCCGAATAGAAAACTATCGACTTTGAAGTATCTTTACTGCCTAGAGAAGCTGTTATCCAAGTTTTTACGCTGTGCTGCCTGGTAATACAGACAAAAATACTGAGCAGATAGAGCTGCCAACAGAGGCTTCTGCGTAAATATCAGCAGACCTCTAATTTTCGATATTCTACACACAGCGGCTAACGTCAAAACAGATTCATTTAAAGCGAGTTAATTCACGGCGGGGCGCTTTCCTCAAGAAAATCATTGGCTCTATAGCTCTGCTCGAGGAATAATACTCGAAGATATCGCTGAGATAAAATCATCAGTCCAATCCTGGATTAAAGGTCTAATAGTCGGGATTTTACGCATATCCGCCTGACGCAAACAACAGCTTGAGGAGAATGACGGAGATTATTCAGTAAATGTTCCCAGACATCTACAAACTCCCAAAAAACCCAATCCTCGGTAATACTAACCAACTTTATCATTGCCTGTTATTGCTCTAAATTGCTGGGGCAAGCTAAACCCAAGAAGCGCGTTAGAGGCATGGAAAATAAATTTCTGCTAAAACTTGCTTCATGTTGGAAAAGCATGTATAAAGGTCTGGCAGTTCAAGTGTATTTCATCTCAAGTGGATTTCATCTCAAGTCCCGAAAAACGGCTTGGGAATTACGTGGAGACTATCTGATGCTTGACGGTCTCTTGTATTTTTAAGGGTCTATGTTGCCCTCGGTCACTTTATCTTTCTGGATCTCGCTGAGCAGCATTCTCGCCAAAGCAGATTCGAAAGGCAACCGGGCGGAATAAATCCCCCTTTTGTCGTAACGCTCAGCTCAAATAAGGGCTCGCTCAAAGCGATTTTGGCGATTTTGAACCCAGTTCTCTGATAAGCCTCTGCCATCTAGGCAAACTTAGCTTGTATCTGAACGCTTCCTTTGCGGAGGTTCAAATCTGCTGTGCCTATTTTCAAACTCTCTCAACTACGCAGTTCTCTCCATTACACATCATCAGGAGCATATCTTATGGAAAGCCTAGAAACGCTACACCCCGAACCCATCTTTACCAACGGACAGTCAGCCAGTCTGGAACCTTTTCCTTCCACCCAGAGTCAATTACCTTTAGGTGGGAATGGCCAAAGCGCCGGAGATATGATGCTCAACGCCCCTATTATGCCCGAGCCAGTTGCTCTGGTAGCAGAAAGTAATATTGTTGCCTCTCCCAGATCGATTTCAGGCAGTGATGCTTTAACGGGACGGTCCGCAGGAAGCACCAGAGACGAGTTACTCAACAACGGGCTTGTTTATTATGAGAACTTTGAAGGTCAGTTTCAGAACAAGAAAGCTTCCGAGTTCTTTTTACAATCGGGTCCTAGTAATAATCGCAACTCCGGATTCCGTAAAGTAGACGCGACAGAGTTAAATAATAGCTATGCGATCGCAGACTTACAGTCTGGCTCAGCTGCCTATGGCAACGGTTCTCTAGCAATGACCTTGAAAAGAGAAAACTCCAGGATGGAGTTAGGGCAAGCCAACAAATTCAATCAATCTCACTTTTCGGGCGAAGGGGACAATCTGTGGGTAGGCGCTAGCATTAAGATTGACCCAAGCTATACCGAGGGTTCAGCCAGTACTCGCATTATTCAGCTCAAGCGCAATTACAGACCCGGTAAAGTGCTGCCCGTAGGCCGCCCGCCGTTTAGCGTTTTCTACGATGCCAAAAGCGGCAACTTGAAAGGCGTAATCAACCGCGAGTATGACGGAGCCGGTAAAGAGTTCTCCTTGGGCAAGGTTAAGAAGGGCGAATGGTACGACTTCGTGATTCACACCTACTGGTCGTCTACGAATAAAGGCCATACAGAGCTCTGGCTGAACGGCCAGAAGAAAGTTGATTACCGTGGGGCAAATGTCTCGTCCTACATGGCCAGTGAAAAGAATTCTTACACAACTGTGCAAATCGGCGTCTACAATTCCCGCGGTGTGGACATCGACAGCAAACTACACTTGGATGAGGTCCGGCTTGCCGCCAACGAGGGCTACTACGATATTGTCAAGCCGGGCGGTATGCTGACTAAGGGCTCGTCTCCTAAGCCTGTAGAGCCTGCGGCCCCGGTTAACCCACCGGTAGCCCAGAAGCCTCAGCCTGCCCCTAGTCAGTCCAGCTCCCCGCCTAAGTCTAATGCTTCAGCTGGCAATACGCTGCGGGTTGAAGCCGAGTCGAACTTGGTCAACTTGGATAAAGGCGGCAAATACGACGGCATCTTCCGAGCGGGCGATGCATCAGGCGATAAGGCCTATGCGATGAAGCATGACGGCGCCGCAGCCACCTTCAAGTTCACGGGCGAGTCTGGCAGCTATAGCCTCAATTTGAACGCCAAAGCAGATTTGTACAAGGGCGCACCTCGGGTCACCGTTTCGCATAACAACGGCAGCCAGACTTGGAGCACTGAGATCTCTAGCACGTCGTATCAGCTTCAAGCGCTTAATGGCCCCAATCTAAATCTGAAAAAAGGAGATACTGTCACCCTCAAATTCGACAACGATCTGTACGAGGGCAGTGTTGACAAAGATCGGAACCTGTATCTTGACTATCTGGAGTTTGTACCTGCCGCTAGGAAAAGTCAGCCACCCGTTCAATCTGTACCATCCGCACCATCTGTTCCATCTGTTCTTCCGCCAGCCTACAGCACTGTCCAGGTACAGGCTGAGTCAAGCCTAGTTGCATTAAATGATCTTGCCCAGAAAGGCCGTGTGGTCAGCGCCAAGGATGCGTCGGGTGGGAAGGCCCTTGCCCTGTTCCATGGCAAATCTGCAGCCACCTTCACGTTTACGGGAGAATCTGGACGCTATGGCCTCAGTCTGAACGCCAAAGCAGACTTGTACAAAGGTGCACCTGCCGTAACGGTTTCACAAAACGACAGCAAACAAACTTGGACGACTCCAATTTCTAGCACCTCGTACAAGCTCCACGAGCTCAACGTTCCGTCCTTGAACCTGAAGAAAGGTGATACCGTTACCCTCAATTTTGATGACGACCTCTACGGTGGTAGTGGAAAGGATCGGAACCTGTATCTTGACTATCTAGCGTTTGTGCCTCAGGTCAAATAAGCTCAATGAGCTTGGCTAGAAAATTTGCCTCACGCACTACGGCCAGCGGTTCTTGACTAGAACCGCTGGCCGTAGCTTCGTGATAGTTTGAGTCGCATGGTCGCTTTAAAGGTTTAACGGCAGCCAGTCGATCGGGTCACGCAGGACCAGAAAAGACACGCCGATCGCGCCTACGAAGTTATGCAGGCTCACCCCGCTAGCTTCATCAACAACCTCGCCCTGCCCGTGGAACAGACGGTGAACGCGAAAGCGATGATAGTTGGCAATCAGTCGAGGCAGGGTCACGACCTGTCGGTAGTCGGGTCGATAGAGTTCGCGATCGAGCGCCGGCAGCAGGTACCAAGGGCAGCGCACGACTCGGTGATGGGCGTTGTGGTAACCAAAATTAAGAAAAATTAGGTTAAGCCAGGGCCAGCGCTGGGTCAGAACGTTGGAAAAGGTGTTGAGCTCTTCGTGGGCTAGATCATACCGAGGAAGCGGCTGGTCTAGCCGAAAAACGGTATAGGTGTGCTGAAAGCAGTCCATAAAGCGCAGAATGTGAATAAACGCGAGGTAGGCCAGGAAATAAAGCAGCACCGCCCTGGGTGAATAAATCGCGATCGCGCTAAACAAACTGCCCCGCACCAACAGCTGTAGCCCATTCCGCCAGCGCTCATCTCGCCGTCGCTGACTGAAGAAGGGCGTCAGCAGGCAGAGCCAGCGCAGGATGAAGTTAATCACCGGGAAGTAGAGCCACTCCAGCCCAATGATCAGCTGCCGGAGCGGACGGGGGAGGGCCTGCAAAAAGTCTGCGATCGCAAAGGCAGAAAAGTCAGCCCGATCCTTATGGTGGGCCAGATGATGATGGGCTAGGTCGCGATAGCGACAGTAGCTCGACCCGGTCAGAAACAGCATGGCCTGACCAAACGCCCGATTCAGCCCCGCCCGCTGAAAAATGGCGTTGTGCATAAAATCATGGACGAAGTAAGCCGCCCACATGAGGGTATGAATGACCAAGAGCAGGCCGACCAGGTTGAGCCAGCCCGACGCGGCCATCAGCGCCGCGACGCCGACGCCGTAGCCAATGAAGACATAGGCGATCGCAGCCGCGCTAATCCAGTGATTGCGATGGTTGATATAAAAGCTGGCGTTGGAAACCTTTTCGGGAAATGTTGCGGAGGTCATCGAGGGCAGCCGTGGGGCTTGTAACAACTGTCCTCAGGATAGCGATGCCGTCTGACAGAGCGCTAACCCAATGCGATCAAATCCTCACATTTAGCGAGCGGTTAGAGCAGGGGTTTCGATCGCCAGCAGCGGCTGCCCTGTACTAGGGTATGGGCCTGCCAGGCCGGATTGGGCTGGGGAAAGTCACGGCGATAGTGGCCGCCCCGGCTCTCGGTCCGAAAGGCCGCGCTTTGCAAAATTAGATCGGCAATGTCAAAGAGGTTGCGGGTTTCGCCCCACTGCCGCACGGCCAAGGGGGCCAGATTGGCTGGCAGGTCGCAGATATATTGGGGTGAGAGCTGGGTCAACATTTGAGACAGCGAGAGCCGCTCAAACTCACGCCGCCACTGCTGGAGCTGAGCAATCGCGCGGTCTAGCTCAGCCGATTCGCGGCAGATGCCTGCGCTCTGCCAGACCAGATCGGGCACCCGCGATCGCCAGTCCTGAACTTGGGCCAGTTCATCGGCGCGGGCTGCCGAAAGCGGCTTACCCCATGCAGCGGGCGGCGGCAGCTCAGCCTCGGGCAGCCTTAGCGACCTGAGCTGCGCCCCAAACACCAGACATTCCAACAGCGAATTGCTGGCCAACCGGTTTGCACCGTGAACGCCGGTGCTGGCATTTTCTCCCACCGCGTAGAGCCGGGGTAGCGTCGTTTGGCTGTTTAAGTCTGTGACAATACCGCCCATCCAGTAGTGGGCAGCGGGGGAAACGGGAATAGGCTGATTGAAAACATCGATTCCCCAGCGTTGGCAAACCCGCACAATATTCGGAAATCGCCGCCGCACCTGGTCCGGCTCGATCGGGCTGAGGTCAAGCCACACCACCGAACGGTCCTGGGCTTCAGAGACATTCTGAAGGCGGGTATAAATAGCGCGGCTGACCACATCGCGGGGAGCCAGTTCACCGTCGGGGTGGAAGTCAAAGGCAAAGCGACGGCCTGCCCAATCAATCAGGTGAGCTCCCTCACCGCGCACCGCTTCGCTAATCAGAAATCGAGGCGCTCCGGCCTGGCTGAGGGCAGTGGGGTGAAATTGAAAGAACTCCAGATCTCGCAGCCGCGCCCCGGCTCGCCAGGCCATCGCCACGCCGTCGCCCGTGCTAGCCTCTGGATTTGTTGTATGGGCAAAAACCTGTCCGCCGCCGCCAGTCGCCAGGACGATGGCCTTGGCCGCAGTCCACCGAATCTGACCCTCGGCGCTCACTCGGCAAATCCCCTGGCAGTGACCAGCTGAATTGAGCCAGAGATCGAGGACAAAGGACCGGTCAAGAACGGTGATATTGGCCCGTTGCAGGACCTGCTCACTCAGAATTGAGACAATCGCCCGGCCCGTTGTATCCGCGGCATGCAGCACCCGATGACGAGAATGGGCGGCCTCTAGCGTCATCGCCAGGTCGCCGTCCTGCCGGTCGAAGGCCACACCCAGATCGATCAGCGACTCGATGCAGTCGCGGGCTTCCTTAACCAGCTGGATCACTGCGGCGCGATCGCACAGCCCCGCCCCCGCCCGCAGCGTATCGGCAATGTGCAGCTCTGGCGAATCTTCCGGCGCGATCGCGGCGGCAATGCCACCCTGAGCCCAATCGCTAGCAGAGACTGACAGCTGGTCCTTGGCCACCAGACCCACCCGCAGCGAAGCCGGCAAACAGAGTGCCGAGTAAAGCCCCGCCGCCCCGCCGCCGATCACCAGAACGTCAAAAGCTGGATCAGGGTCTAGTGTGAGCGGCCGTGATGCAGCATGGGTCAAGATAAAATTGCTCCTGCTAGAGCAGCCAAAATACCCGAGACGGGGCATAGACCGACTCTAGCAAGCGCGATGGCAGACCGGCCGAATCGGCGGAGGCGTGAATAGCAGCGAAGAATAGCGACTGGAATGGCTACTTATAGACGCCGTTGTTAAACCGATCGGCCCCTTCTACCAATGCCGGGTCCGGTTCGGTAATGGTAAAAACATCCATATTCTGCTCAATCCGATCCTTTTCAACAGGGCTCAGCCCAGGAATTTCTAGCACATCCTGGAGAGAATCGTAGGGTGCATTGGTGACAATTTTGCTGGCAATCGTCGGATAGAGACCACGATATTTGGTGAAAGCAGCAATATTTGTATTGTTGACGTCAATTTTAGACCCGTAGTCAGTCGCCAGCTTATCGTCTACAGCGTTGCGGAGCTGCTTCGCCATCGCCGGCTGTGGCCATCCCCCAACAAGTCCGCCGAGCAGCAATCCCAATACCAAAAGCAGGCTTAAAAATCGCTTCATTATCTCAGTCCCTCTCGCAAAATCAAATTTGAGTCAAATTTATACAACACATCTGTTAAGAGGTTACCACTTTCACGGGTACTTCCGCTGGCACTTTCGCACTGGCTCGGCCGCGATTCAGCGCCTATCCGTCAGCGAAGTCATTTTAGTAGGACTGGCTCGAAACCAAATCGACCTGGTTATCTTCATAGGCGCTCAAAAACCGCCCCAGATCTGAAAAGGCACAGGCATATGTGGCCAGCGAATAGCTCTGGCCCTTGAGCTGAACCGAATACTGTTTAAAGGTTTGCTCGTTCATGCCCAGCTGGCCCAGCTGCTGGTATAGCTTACTGCTGACTGCGACATCTAGACCCAAATGCTGGGTTGCTAGCTCATATTGGCGCGTATCGTCGATGGTATCACCCAAGACCGCGTATTCAGGCCTCAGGCCGCTTTCCATATCCCCCACCATGGCATAGCCCTGATCGAGGCCAACGCCAATTCGCAGGCGCATCGGCAGCGCGTATCGCTGGTTCAGATCATTCATCACCTGCTGTAGGTCGCAAACGGCCCGAATCGTCCGCAGGCTCTCCTCCCGGGGAACGTCTTGTGTACCGTGAATCCATACGGCGGTGATGGCGCTGCCGGTGTAGCGGTCAACCCAGCCGCCGTAGCGCCTGAGCACTTCCCCCGCCTGCCGAAACCAGCTACCGACCGCTTCTGATAGATCTTTTTCGTTGAGACACTGGGTCATCGCGGTAAAGTCACAGAGGTCGATGACCGCGGTTGAAACCAGCCTGCGGACATGGATGGCGGCCGTTGCCGTAAAGCTATAGTCGCTGTCGGTGCTGTCAGCCGCGGCAGCATCGGCTGAAGAGCAGAAAAACTGAAGCTCGGTCTGACCAAAGGTTAGCATGTCGCCGCTGTGAAGCGGGACCGGCACGGTGACTCGACGCCCGTTGATAAAAGAGCCATTCCGGCTACCCAAATCAATCAGATAAAACTCACCCGACTCCATGCTCTGAATCATCGCGTGGTTGCGTGAAATCCACTGGTCAGACAGTACCAGATTATTGTCATCATTTCGCCCCACCGTCCAGCAGCTACTTGCCGTCAGCGGCAGGCGTCGCTGCCCTAGAGCCGTATTAAACAGCAGATAGGATTCTAACTGTGAAGGAGTTTCAGGATTCGTCACAACAAACAAATATTCCCGCATGATTAACCCAGCCTAAAAATACCCTGCGGATCAATCATCCCAGCTAGGTACTCAGGCCAAAACAGCCGCAGCGAAAAACAGGCTATCTACCAGGATGGTACTGAGGATAGCACCGCTAAAGGACCACCAGATGGCTCGCTTAGACTGCATTGGTAGGATACCCAAAGCGAGCAGTAGGGCTAACAGCACAGCGGCACGACTGACCCCAGGGAGGGTTTGCATCTGCCCTAGCGCCGCGTGTAAAACGCTACCCGCTTCGGCGGGCGGTACTGACATCACCTGCCGCCAGTAGGGAATCAAATCGACCCAATAAAAGTACAAATCGGTAATCACCGTTCCCAGCAGGGAGCCCAGGTAAAAAAAACTGCCAATTTGAGCCCGATTGCGCAGCAGCAGCAGCGCTACCGCAGGCAGCGCGATCGCTTCGATCGGTAGGTGAACATAGGGCTCCCAGCGGAACCAGCCCCAGTAAACTGAGCCGGCTAGCCAGGACCAGCCAAAGCCAATCAGCAGATCGCCCCAAAAGCGCAGCCGGGGAGACCGCAGCAGCTGCCAGCCGCCCAGCAGCCAAATCCCGCTCAGCAGCAAACTGGTCCAGGGAAACAGCCGGACCAGGGGAGCCTGGGCAAAGACTGGAACGGCGACTAAAAAAGCCGATACCCAAAACGCTTTGAGCCGAGGTTCGGTAGATTGAGTGACTTCTAGCCGCCATTCGCAGGGCTGAAGGGAAGACGGCGGGTCGGGCAGATCAAGCTGGGGCGGTTCTAAGAGCAATGCTTTTCTAAGTTTTAAGTTAACTATTGTTAAGATAACACGCATGATTGTAAAGCAGGGGCAGGTACCGATGTCCCCCGGCTTGACAGCTCGCTGCCCTAACCTATCCGCTGAGCTTGCAGTATAGGCTGCCGCCTCAGCTTTAAAGCCCCTCTAAAGGGGTAGCTGAATGGGCGGATCAGACTAAAATTATTTAACAGTAATTTAATGAAGTCTGTTAAAAATTTAGTTTCGACTTAATTTTTGACTGGAGTTGTCATGCTAGAAACGACAGTTCTCAGCGGGCTGTCCCTGCTGGGACGGCTAGCCCAGATCAGTGAAGCGAGCAGCAGAGCGGGCTCAGCGGAAATCGGGCTGTTCCAAGCCGTGGCAATTGGGATCGTCCAGGGGCTGACGGAGTTTCTGCCGATTAGCAGTACGGCCCATGTCAAAATTGTGCCAGTGGCGCTGGGCTGGGGCGATCCGGGCGTGGCGTTTACGGCAGTGATTCAGCTGGGCAGTGTGGCCGCCATCCTCTGGTATTTTTGGTCCGACCTGTCGGCAGTAACGGTGAATACGCTCCGCGCCGCTGCCGCCCGTAACTTTGACTCAGACGAGTTTCGCCTGGGGCTCGGGATTGTGCTAGGCACAGTGCCGATTGTCATCTGCGGCGTTTTCATCAAGCTGTTTGTGCCGGGCTACGACGATTCGATTGTGCGCAGTGCCGCCGCGATCGCGATTGTCTCCATCGTCATGGCCCTGCTGCTGGGTCTCGCGGAAAAGCTGGGACAACGCAAGCGCGGCTTTGCTAGCCTGGGCCTAGGTGACGGCATTGGCGTCGGGCTAGCCCAGACCCTCGCCCTGATTCCCGGCGTATCGCGCTCGGGCTCAACCCTGACGGCGGGCCTGTTTCTGGGGTTAAAGCGGGAAACTGCGGCGCGGTTTTCCTTCCTGCTGGGAACGCCAGCGATCCTGATTTCGGGTCTAGTCGAGCTCAAAACGCTGCTGGAGACGCCCAGCGATAGCGGTCTCGGGCCGATTGCTGCGGGTCTGATTGCTGCCCTGGTTTCCTCCTATCTGTCGATTGTCTGGCTGATTGAGTTTCTCAAGCGCCATAGCACCTGGCCCTTTGTCTGGTACCGGCTTGCCTTTGGGGCGGTTATCCTGATTGCGATCGCCACCCGCAGACTAGACAATGTTTAAATATTCTGAATCCAGTTCTGCCAGCCACCGCGATGAGGTCATTCCAGCCTGCGCTCATTACCCAAGTCCTACCCGACTCGATTGCCGCCGATTTGGGATTTGAGCCCGGCGATCGGCTGGTGGCGATCAACGGCCAGCCGCCTCGGGACCTAATCGACTACCGCTTTCTATGCGCCGACGAAGAGCTGACGCTGGAGGTGCTGGATGCCCAGGGCCAATCCCATCGAGTTGAGCTGGAAAAAGACTACGACGTCGACCTGGGCCTGGAGTTTGATAGCGCCCTATTTGATGGACTGATTCAATGCACCAACCGCTGCCCCTTTTGCTTTATCGACCAGCAGCCGCCCGGCAAGCGTGAAACCCTTTACCTCAAAGATGACGACTACCGGCTGAGCTTTCTCTACGGCAGCTATCTAACCCTGACCAATCTGCCCGCGGCCGAGTGGGAGCGGATTGCCCAGCTGCGCCTGTCGCCCCTGTATGTGTCAGTCCATGCGACCGAGCCGGCGGTGCGCTCGCGGCTGCTTAAAAATCCCCGAGCGGGCCAAATTCTTGACCAGCTAGCCTGGTTTCGACGGCATCGGCTACAGATTCATGCCCAGATTGTGGTCTGCCCCGGCATCAACGACGGCAAGCATCTAGAGCGCACCCTGCGCGACCTAGCCGAGTTTCACAGCGGCGACCCGTCAACCGTAGTCTCAGCCGCAGTGGTGCCGGTGGGGCTAACCCGATTTCGGCCCGAGCAGGACGAGCTCATCCCCGTGACGACAGCCCAGGCCCGGCAGACGATCGCTCAGGTGCAGCCGCTCCAGGCTGAGTTTCGACAGCGCTACGGGACAACGTTTGCCTGGCTGGCCGACGAATGGTTTTTGCTGGCTCGACAGCCGCTGCCGCCCGAAAGTCACTACGAAACCTATCCCCAGATCGGCAATGGGGTTGGCTCGATTCGGCTATTTCTGAAGGAATTTGCCGCCGCCGCTGGGAATCTTCCCCAGCGAGTGACGCCGCCGCGATCGCTGACCTGGGTAGTGGGTAATGCGGTCGAATATGCCTTTGCACCCATTGTGGAACAGTTGAATTGGGTTGAGGGTCTAACCGTTCAGATGGCCGCCCTGAACAGTGCTTACTGGGGGCAAGACATCACGGTCACGGGACTGCTCACCGGACAGGACATTGCTGCGCAGCTGCAGGGGAAGTCCCTGGGGCAGGCCGTGCTGCTGCCGTCGCTGATGCTGAAGCGGAGCGACCAAGGCGACCTAGCAGAGACTTACTTTCTCGACGATATGAGCGTCACCGAGCTGAGCCGCCGCCTGGGCTGCCCGATTTGGCTAGTGGACAATATCCCCGAACTGCTGCGGAGCTGCATCGAGCGGCCAATCTAGTTCAGACATCCTAGCTAGCTGAACTGTTCTGGCAAAATACACTAAACCGTATAGTATGACTTTAGAGTTTTTGTCGTTCTGGTAGGTTAACGGTGGCTCTGGCAGGATATATTGCCGGCATCTCACTTTTCTGCCGTCTGGCTTGCTTTTAGGGAGCGTTCATCCCTAGGATATTACGCGGGCTTCAACCCTCTGGTCTGAGTATCCGATTTTTAGAGGCTGACACGAGCACCATGCGACACTTGAACTCCGCTGCGCTGTTTTTAGTGGTTACGGGAAGTGCGATCGCGCTTTTCCATCAGCCGGTGCGAGCAGCAGAGCGTTTACCTGAGATAGAGCCTCGCCCATCTGGAGCAGACGCTCTGTCGGCGCGGGTAGCGACTAGCGCGGTTCAGAGCGCACTGCCACCGGTGCCCGAACCGATATCAGCAGATCCCCCGCGGAACCGGTTTCCCGCTGCGGTTAAGCCTACAGCGCTACCCAAGCAGCGTCTTAAATCGGAGCTTGCTCCCAGCTCTGGGCACCCAGGCGAAAATTTGGCCCAGCTGCCGGTATTGAATGAGCCCGCCGAATCGCCTGCTTCACCCCCGCCATCCGAATCCGCTCCTACAGCGCCAAGCGAGCCAGCGGCTTCAGATGAATTGACTGAACCAGAAGCTGAGCCAGAGCCGATTGCCTCTCCAGCCACCGTTCCCCTACCCCCAGGCGACCTAGTTGCTGACCCAAATCCACTCAACTTTCCGACCCAGCCAGAGGAGGTAAATGTCGCCGATGTCAGGGTTATCACTTTAGCAGAAGCGGTCGAGCTGGCCTATCTCAACAGCCAGTCTTTGCAGGTAGCGCTGCTAGAGCGAGCCCGGGCTGAGGCCGCGGTCGATGAGGCTAAGGCAGCCCTGTATCCCAGCTTAGATGCGAGTAGCAGTGTGACAACTCAGGAAAGCCAGAGCGGCGGCTTGGGCGATCTGGGTGCCCAGCTTGGGATTGAGGAGGACTCCGGCTCGGACGTAGATACGAGCTTGGACGGCTCGCTCGATCTCAGCTATAGCGTTTTTACGTCGGGCGGGCGAAGAGCCTCGATTCGAGCGGCCGAGCTGCAGCTGCGATTTAACGAGCTGGAAATCGAGCGGATTCAGGAGCAGCTGCGACTGGATACGGCTACGCTTTATTACAACCTGCAAGAATCCACGGAGCAAATTCGGATTGCTCAGGATGCTTTGGGAGAGTCCGAGCGCAACCTGCGCGATAGTCAGCTCCGTCAGCAGGCGGGAGTCGGGACTCGCTTTGACGTGCTCAGAGCCGAGGTAGAAGTGGCCAATGACCGTCAGTCGCTGATCCAGGCTCAGGGAGAGGAGCGCACGGTCCAGCGCAACCTGGCTCGACTGCTAAACCTACCCCCGACAGCAGGGGTTCAGGCCACTGCGGTCGAAGTGGCTGAAAGCTGGCCGCTGACGCTGGAGGAGAGCATTGTCCTAGCTTTTCAAAACCGAGCCGAGCTAGAGGAGCAGCTGCTTCAGCGGGATATTAGCGATCAGCAGCGAATTGTGGCGCTTTCCGCTGTGCGGCCCCAGGTTAGCCTGTTTGCCAACTACACTGTGCAAAATGTCTTGACCAACAACGACACGGGCTTTAACGACAATTATGCCTTTGGTGCCCGCTTCAACATGAACCTGTTTGACGGCGGTGCGGCTCGGGCCAGCGCCCGCCAGCAGGAGCGGAATAGCGAAATCGCCGAGCAGCGATTTTCGGAAACGCAAGACCAGGTGCGCTTTGAGGTAGAGGAAGCTTACTTTGATCTAGAGACGAATCAGGAGAACATTAGCACTGCACAGCTTGCTGTAATTTCGGCTGAAGAGTCTCTGCGGTTGGCCAATTTACGGCTGGAAGCCGGTGTCGGTACTCAGCTCGATGTTTTGACGGCCCAGTCAGATCTGACCGACGCCCAGGTCAATCTGGTACAGGCTATTTTAGGATATAACCGAGCTCTAGCAGCCCTACAGCGGGCTGTTAGTAATCTGGGCTCAACGCTGTGAACAGGACTATAGCCAGGTCAAGCAGTCTGATTGTGAGTCAGTGATGGATGCCAGAAGGCAGTTCCGACTGGTTTAGGGCCGGCTGATTTAACAGTCGCCAATCCTGACTTTTCTGATTCCAGCAGTCTTCCTGACACAGACGCTCAATCACTTGCTCAGCCGTAATCAGGCGCTTTAAGACCACTTGACCAATCGGTTCAGAAGTGACCCCTTCTGGCTTGACTTCGATCATCAGTACCGCATCTTCAACCTGGTAAAGCCAGAGAATTTCGCCGTGCTCTCGAATGCAGAGGCTGAGCTGCTGCACCAGGGGCTTACGCTGCCAGGCAATCTCATTCCAGAGCCCACCAAATTCCCAAACTCTGCCAGTTCTCCAGCCGTCGGACAGGAAAAAATATTTCACGGGGCTTTGCACACAGTCACATAAACGGCATTATGCCGACAAGTCTGGTGCGAATTCAATAGCTGGGGGAGCGCGATCGCAAAATCTTTCCAGCGAGCGTTCCAAATCACCGCTTGGAGCCACAACTTTTTTTCCGGACGGCAAATCTTAGCCTGGAATAGTTGATTGGTAGATGCACCCTGAATGAGACGCTTGAGTTCCCGAATCGGAGCTCGGGCGTTTTTTTTGGACTTTCGGAGGACTTTCTTTAGGCCGCGCAGTCTGTGATAGGCTATCGCCATTCATCACTCCTGCGGCGAGGCATACCATGGCAATGCGAGTTGGCCTATTGTTCGGTGGCTGTTCTGGCGAGCATGACGTCTCGATTCACTCAGCCCAAGCGGTCGCCCAGGCCCTCTCGACTGCCGCCAATGCGAAAAAATACCAGGTGGTGCCGGTGCATATTCAAAAAGACGGCGGCTGGCAAGTCGGCGAGTCGGCCCAGCGGATTCTAGCCTCTGGAGTAGCGCTATCGGAAACCGCTGACGATTTGGCCCAGGATGACAGCAGGGATAGTTCGACCGGGTCTTTAGCCCCAACCGCTGCTGCTCTGAACCGCCTGCCTACGCGTGAAGTGGCTGACATCGATATCTGGTTCCCGGTCTTACATGGCCCCAATGGGGAAGATGGCACCGTCCAGGGGCTGCTAAAGCTGATGCAGGTGCCGTTTGTCGGCTCGGGGGTGCTGGGATCGGCAATGGGGATGGACAAGCTGGCGATGAAATCGGCCTTTGCCCAGGCGGGGCTGCCGCAGGTCGAATACCGGGGGGTGCTGCGATCGCAGGTCTACGCCAATCCCAATGATTTCTCCCAGCTCTGTGATCAGCTCGAAGCCGACCTGGGCTATCCCTGCTTTGTCAAACCCGCCAACTTGGGATCTTCGGTTGGGATTACCAAAGCTGCCGATCGCAAGGCGCTAGAAGCGGCGCTAGAATCTGCCGCCAGCTATGACCGCCGAATCATCGTCGAAGCAGGCGTCGTCGCTCGGGAAATTGAATGCGCCGTTTTGGGCAACGACCGGCCCCAGGCGTCCACCCTGGGCGAAATTCGCTTCAGCAGCGACTTCTACGACTACGACACCAAATACACCGCCGGTGAGGCCGAGCTGCTGATCCCAGCGCCGCTGCCGACGGCGGTGACGGCCCAAATTCAGGCGATGGCGATTCAGGCGTTTCAAGCCGTCGATGCCGCTGGCCTTTCCAGAGTTGATTTTTTCTATGTCGAATCTACCGGAACGGTTCTGATCAACGAAATCAATACTATGCCCGGCTTCACTGCGACGAGTATGTATCCGATGCTGTGGAAGGCGTCGGGCCTGGAATTTGGCGGGCTGGTCGATCAGCTGATTCAGCTGGGCCTAGCGCGCACCGCCCCATAGCGCCAACCTAAGCGCGCACTGCCCCCAGCCCACACTGCCTAAGCGACTGGCGCAACCGTTTCTACCGCGCCGCCGTACTGAGCGGGAATCTGGCTCTCATAGGGCACCCCCATAATGTCGCTGTAGAGCCGGATATATTCCAGCGCCGACTTTTCCCAGCTAAAGTTCTGCGCCATGCCACGCCTTTGCAGCGCTTCCCATTGGGGCTTATGGCGGAAGGCTTCAGAGGCCCGAACCATGCAGGTAAACAGGTCTAGCGGCTCATAGCGGTCAAAGCAGTAGCCGGTTCCCGCTGCGTTGACCGGGTCGTTGTGGCTGACCGTATCGACCAGGCCGCCGGTACGTCGCACGATCGGCACGCAGCCATAGCGCATAGAAATCATCTGGCTGATGCCACAGGGCTCAAACCGCGAGGGCATCAGAAAAGCGTCGGCGCCCGCATAGATTTTGCTGGCCAGATCGTTGCTATACATTAGGTAGGTAGACATGCGTCCGCCGTGGCGATTGGCCATTTCCCACAGCTGACCCTCGTAGTAGCGATCGCCCGTCCCCAGCAGCACAAACTGGGCGTCGGAATAGGCCAGGAACCGGTCCATCGTCTGCAAAATTAGATCGATGCCTTTTTGCTCCACTAGCCGACTCACCATCCCGACCAAAAAGGCGTCTGGATTTTCGTTCAGGCCCATATGGCGCTGTAGGGCAACCTTATTTTTGGCCCGTTTATCCAGTGCCTCAGCCGAGAAAGCAAAGTCAACATGCTCATCGGTTGCTGGGTCAAAGGCGTCTAGATCAATCCCATTGAGCACCCCGCTGAGCCGACCGCTGATGAAAGACAGCAGCCCCTCCAGCTGTTCGCCATACTCGGGCGTCTGAATCTGCTGGGCGTAGGTGGGCGAGACCGTGTTTACCCAATCGGCATACTGGAGCGCCGCTGCCATCGTATTGTGTCCCTGCATGAACCAGGGACACCAGGTAATGCGCTCTAGCTTCCAGCGCCAGGGACCCTGGTAGGCCAAGTTGTGGATGGTAAAGACGGTGCCGATATCCGACGTCTCATGCATCCACACCGGGATCATGCCCGTGTGCCAATCGTGGCAGTGAATGATGTTGGGCTTCCAATAGTTCCAGGCAAACTCAGCCGCACCGTTAGCAAAGAAGGTAAAGCGCCAGTCCTCATCTTCACCCGAGTAGATGCGCTCGGGGTCAAAGGCCGGATGGCCAAACAGATAGAGGGGCACGTCGGTATTGGGCAGCTTGGTCTCATATACCGCAAACGAGTTAAACATCGCCTGCCCCCACCAGACCGGCTCAGAGGGAATGCTCAGCTTTTGGTTGAGCATGCCGTAGTAGGGCATAAAAATTCGGACATCGTGTCCCATGTCGCGCAGGATCTTGGGCAGCGAGCCAACGACATCGCCCATGCCGCCTACCTTGGCGAGGGGGGCGGCTTCTGCGGCCACAAATAAAATTCGCATTCAAAACTCCACCGGCGTTGGGACAGTTGATTAAGCAAAACTCGTCTAAACACTATCGCATTTCGGGGTCGCCGTCAGCGCTCTGAAAGACTAGCCAGAGGCAGCTAAGCGGGTATCACTGGCTCAAGCTTCCCTGGTATATCAAGGTTTAGGTACCTTGCTAAGGGCCTTCTAAAGTACCCGTAAGTCGCTGTAGAATAGCATCCAATTTACTGCCGTTCGATTTAACTTCTGCCTCAATTGTTTCAAGCTTTCCTTTGACTTCTTCAATCTCCCGCTGCTGAAGCTCGAATGCTTCCGAGATCCAGCCGCTGGGGTCTAGAATCTGGTCATGCTCATCCAGCTGATTCTCAACCCGAGTCAGGCGCTTTTCGACTGAGGCTAATCGTCTCAGCCAGTCTAGGTTTTCACTCATGACTGACCTCCAGAGATATAATCAAGTATAGTGGCTAGCTTCTAAGCTCGGCTAGCTGCCGTAATCTCATCCAAAATTCCCTGTGCTCCGGCAGCTTTGGCCCGCTTAGCCAGGGTCGTACCGAGAGCCTCGGCCTCAGCGGGAGCGCCCTGAATGTTGTCCTTAATCAGGCGCTGCCCGTCCAAACTCGCCACGATGCCCGTCAGCGTCAGCTGGTCGTCAACGAGGATCGTATTGACGCCGATCGGCACCTGACAGCCGCCCTCAAGCTCTCGCAAGAAGGCTCGCTCTGCCTGGCAGCGGCAGGCCGTAGGTAAATGCTCCAGCGCTTTCACGATTGAGAGGATTTCGCTATCATCGCTGCGACACTCAATTCCCAGTGCGCCCTGCCCAACGGCGTGGAGTGAAATCTCGGGCGGCAGAATCTGGTCGATGCGATCGCTCATCTCCAACCGCCGCAATCCCGCTACGGCCAGAATAATCGCGTCATAGTCGCCCTCGTCGAGCTTGCGCAGCCGGGTATTGAGATTACCGCGAATATCTTTAAACTCAAAGTTGGGGAAATGATGCCGCAGCTGGGCCAGTCGTCGCAGAGACGAGGTGCCGATTACCGCATTCTCAGGCAGCGTATCGATTTGCTGACCTTGATGTTTAGCATTCAGGACGAGCGCATCGGCTGGGTCTTCGCGCTCGGTGACGCAGCCCAGCATTAGCCCCTCGGGCAGGCGAGTGGGCAGATCTTTAAGCGAGTGAACGGCAAAATCAATCGTGCCGTCGAGCATGTCGCTTTCCAGCTCTTGCGTAAACAGTCCCTTGTCGCCAATCTTAGAAAGGGACACGTTGAGAATCTTGTCGCCCTGAGTTTCCATCGTTTTGACCTCAAACTTGAGGTGGGGAAACTGTTTTTGCAGCTCTGCCTGCACCCAGTGAGTCTGAACTAGGGCGAGCTGGCTCTTGCGAGAGCCAATTCGGACGGTACGCATAGCGACGTTTGCGGTCATGGGGAGTTTGCTAGGATGGTTTTCAGTGGGGCTGCGGCTGGCACCTGAACTGATAGGCCAGACTTAAACAGGAGTTATACCGGATCTCCAGGGTACAGCAATCCTGCCCTGGTCATGGGCGATGGGACCAACTGTGAAGTTCTGCGAATGAACATACATTTCCGTTTGCGGCATTTAGACGTCAGACTGCGGCCGGTACTGAGACCTTTGCAGGCGATTGCCTGTCAGGCTGCCCTGCTGCTGACCCTGGCTCAGCCCAGCTTGGCCCAGAGTATCGACCCCCAGCTGCGGCAGGACTTTTTATCTGATCCGCTGACCGAAACGCCTCGCGACCCGCTGCTACCGTCACCAGTCGTCGAGCGACCGCTCAGTCCGTTAGAGCGATCGCGGCTTTCCCAAGCGCTCGACGAGCTCAACCGAGAAGCCCAGCAGCGTTTGGCTGTAGGCCAGGTCGATGCGGCATTTGAGATCTGGCGACGAGAGCTGCGGCTGCGGCGAGCCCTGGGCCGGTCGGCGGAGCTGGCCGCCATTAGCCGGGTCGGGCCAATTGCCTGGCAGCAGGAGCGCCCGGTCGAAGTCCAGCTGCTAACGCTGCGGCTGCGAGAAATTGTAACTGCGGCTCAGCCTGGAGCGGATGAGGATAGAAATGAAATAGATGAGGACGAAGATGTCCTGGCTCCGCCGCTGAACGAAGCTCAGCTAGAGACCGTAGCCGAGACCTTTCGGGTGCTACGCGCCGTGGATGACGCGATCGCGGCCTACGAGCAGCTGGCCCAGCTGGCCGCCGACCGGGGCGACGGCCTGGCCCAGCGGCGGCGGCTCAATATTCTGGCTCAGATTCATCTAGATTGGTTCCGGTTTGCCGACGCGGCAGAGGTCTACCGCCGCCTGCTGGCCGATGCCCGAATTCAAAACAGCCTAGAGCAGCAGGAGTTTTATCTGATTCAGCTGGTTTACAGCTATCAGCAGGGCGACTCGCTGACCAACGCGATTCGCGCCCAGACCGACCTGCTAGCGGTCTACCAGCGCCAGGGGCGGATAGCGCAATACCCGCCCCTGGAACTCGCGATCGCCCGCAACTACCGCGACCTGAACCGGCCCAATGACGCGATCGCCTATTACCGAGCCGCCTATGTAGCGGCCCAGCAGCTCCAGCAGTTCAGCTTTGCTAGCCAGGTTCTGCAAGACCTGGGCCAGCTTTACGCGACTCAGGGCCAGACAGAAGAGGCCCTGCTGGCCTACAACCTGCTGGTCAAAGCCGAGCAGCAGTCCTACAACACCTATGGTGAGATGAATGCCTACGACGCCATCGGCCAGCTGCAACGCTCCCAAGGCAATTCGTTTGAAGCCCTTCAGGCGTTCGAAAGAGGGCTAGTGTTGGCCAATCGGCTCAGCTACCGACAGGACTACTTTACCGAACAAATTGAGCAGGTCAACCAGCAGCTTTAAGCAGGCACAGGGTCATGATTCAAAGAGAAGAACATCCATGCCGCTATTTTCAATATCAATACGGGAAAAGGATTCTATCTGATTCATGTTTTGCTTAAGTGCAGACAGCATCGAGGATGACAAATGCTACCACTCATTGTCTATATCATACCTGGGCTTTCCAACTTTCAAAGTATTGCCTAAGAGCTTAAGCGGAGCTGGTCCAAAGCATAGCGAGCGGCTGCCAGTCCTAATCTGGCCTGCTCCATCGGCGATAGGTCAGCCCACTGGGCCTGGCGGACTGAGCGGATTGCTAGCTCTAACGTTTCATCCTGATTGCCGTCACGCCTGCCATCCCGCATCGCGTAGGCCAGGGGGCGGGCCATCACGCGCAAGTCGGCCTCGGCCCAGCCAGAGAGCAACTCTTGGACACAGGCAATCATCTGATCGGCGAGCGGGCGGCCACTGGCAACTAACTCTATGGCCCGGGCGCTGATTTGCTGAGATAGGGCGGGCGAGAGCCGACCCGCAAACTTTTGCTCAAGCTGCTGCGGCAGCGACACTTGACTTGCCCATTGCTGATCTAGCTGGTGTGAAAGCGCCTGCCATCCCTGGGTGGCTTCAGCAGCCGAAATATCCAAGGATTCACCCGCTGCCTCAGCCTGCTGCCAGTAGGACCAGGCAGCGGGGTCAGCGGGCTGCCAGGGATATTCTCCCGCAGATTCTCCCGCAGCATCGAGCAGTCGCTGGAGCAAGGCTAACTCAGCGGCGGTCTGGGCAGCATCAGAACGAGACGAGGGATCGGCCATGGTTTTGCACATTGCGTTAGGGGAAATTATAAAGGCTGATAGGGGAGGAATACAGTCCTGACTGAACCGGTTCCGGGGTAAACCCAAACTATCTATCAAATTGTGTAGATGTACTGATGGGCTTGTCCTAAGAGAGTGACGGCGATTCCAGGACAAATTCTAATAGCTGTCCCTCAGGACTGCCGAAGCGGAGCTGAATTCCCGGATATAGGGTGATTTCCTGCCGGTGTACCTGCCGCCAGCTGCGGCCATCTAGATAAAATGTACCGTAGCGAGAGATGTCCCGCAGAAAGTAAACCATTTCTGTGCCTCCAATTCCCGACTGTGCAGCCACCCGACGGTAAAAAATTTCGGCATGTCGGCTAGAAACCCAGGGTTCAGCAATCACCAAATCATTGTCGTCGGGCAGTCGCCCAACCCGCATCAGACCGCCAACAATCGGCCAGGCTAGCTGCGGATTGTTGGCATCGCGTAGCGATGCCAAGGCTTTTCGAGATCGCACGCTGGTGCCCGTATCTCCAGGCAGGTAAGTGATATCAGTCGGAATGGGATAGAGCAAGATACCGTCAAAATCGGGATGCATATAGAGCACGGGCAGGGTCCAGGCCGGCTGATTGAAATGGTAGAGCGTGAGCAGGTGCTGACGCGCGATCGCGACTGCCTCATCGACTGCTTTACGCTCGGCGAGCTTCTGAGCCAACACCTGAATAAAACTAATTGCCTCTTCATCAGCAATCGAATCACGCATCGCCAATACCGCAGGTATCCCATGGTGCAGCAGGACCTCAGCCAGACTGCTGCGGGGAATCGCCTGCTGACCGCTGCGGTCGGGCTGAGCTCCCCAGCAGGTATTAAAAACCGCCAGTTTGACCTGGCAACGGTTCAGAACCTGGGCCAGTTCGGTCCCGCTCAGCGTAGCCTCTGAAAGAAATAGCAGCCCGCCATCGGGTGCTGAAACTCCGTGACCCGCGTAGAAAAAAACATTGTATGCGCCCTTTTCTAACTGTTCAATCAGCTCAGCCGAGCTTGGCTCTAGCAAGACATCGACCTGCCGCCGAGCGCTGGGCCGCGGGCTCAGGTCGCTGCTGTGCTCTAAAATTTGCTTCAGTAGTGCCGCCTCCTGCTCCAGCTGCAGCTCGGCCTGGATCTCATTGCCCATCCGGCCCCCGTCCTGACCCAGCACCAGTAAAATTTTCAAGGCTTTATCCAGACCTCGGTCCGCTAGCGGGTCAACGTCGCTGGTGGTGCGGCTAAACAGCGTCTGCTGGCTCAGCGACAGCGACTGACGGCCCGGCTGGGGCTGCATGATTTCCCAGGGCAGGGCAGTTAAGTCCGGGTCACGAATCTCCAGCCGCAGCCGCAGCGGCACATCCTGTCCGACCGCCATCCCCTGGCTCTGAGCAAGGCTGCTCTGGACCGGGCCGTCAAACAGCCACTGCCACAGGTTGACGCCCAGGTGCTGCATCAGGCGGCTGCTGTAGCTAGTCGCCTGAGCCTGTTCTACGGCGCCCCCCTCCAGCTCTGTTTGGATCAACTGGGGGACATAGGCTGAAGGAATATGGGGCACCTCTGGCAGGCCCCGCAGAGAAAACATCGACTGCCAGTTTTGCCAAGCCTGGGTAAGGGCATGGCTCCAGATACAGTCGTGGTGGACATGACCGCCGGGATAGGGCGAATTCAATACCCAGATGGCGTAATGCTCTGGGTCGGCTGCGGTCAGCCGATCGACCGCTAACCACAGATTGAGAGGCTGAGAATCAGACATCGCATTGCTTGACAGGAAGGGATGACGGGCGCTAGGAAGCGGATTAGCAGGCAAAGCTAGCGACGGCAGATACCTTGCTGCGACCGCGGCAGACCCTCCACCTTGACGGCGATGGGGGCGACCTGGGACTCCTGAATCCAGCCTTCGGCCCCTGGCTGAAAAACTGCTGAGTCAGCTGGAGTCGGTGAGGCTGCCGGATTCGTCGCTGGCGTGGCTGGGGTCGGTAGCGGGGTCGGCCCAGATTCCATCGGCGGCGCGGCCAGTGAGGTATCTGTAGAAACTGAGCAGACTTTGATTCGTACCCAGCGCTGCTGGTCAGCACCGGACGGTTTATGCAGGATCTGAACAATACTGCCAGCAGGTAGGGTGCCTTGGGCCGGGACGGCGGCGGACTGAGACGCTGACTGAGACACCGCCTCTAAGCTGTCATAGAGGGTTAGTAGCGGCGGCGATGACCCTTCTGCGGCAGCCGTAGACTGCTGGATCCGAACAAAGGAGTCGCGCTCCAGGCTAGGGGGTGGCATAGTAGCGCCAGGTTCCACGAGCGGATCAGCACCATCGGACTGAGGCAGCTGGCGAGCTAGCCGCTCGGTCCCAGCTCCCCAAAGCACCCAGCCCGCCACCCCAAAGATGGCTAACAGGACTAATCCGCTCAGCAACAAGGGAAATCGACGGGTAGACGCCTTGGTCCTGTAATCAGGCCCGAGTTCGGCTTTTAGACTGGGCTGGGTCGCCGCAGCGGGCTCGGTCAAGGGCGGAGTGAAAAGCGCCGGGTCAGCGTCAATCTGAACCTTGCTCCCCACGACTGAAGCCGGCACCGCTCGGGTCGAGGGCTGCCTGACTCGCACCTGGAGAATTCCTACGGTGACGTTGTCGTGGCCGTTGTACCGATTGGCCAGCTGCACCAGCCGTCGGGCACTGGCGGCGGCGGTCTGCTGACCCGCAACGACAGGCAGCAGCTCCTGCTGCCAAAACTGCTCGATTCGGTCATGGTCGCTAAGGCCGTCGGAGCAGAGTAGAAAGACGCTGTCTGCGTCTAGGATAAATTGCTGGACAGTTGGATAAAGGGCTGTTGCAGGTCCCATTCCTAGCGCCTGGATTAGCGAACCCGAGCCGGGATGATCGAGGACCTGACGATAGAAGCCGTAGCCTAGCCGCATCTCTCGGGCCGCCACGTCATCGTCCAGGGTGGCCTGTTGACAGCTTTGGTGACTGATTCGATAGGCGCGGCTGTCACCCACATGGGCGAGGTAGAGGTAGGAGCCATGGACCAACGCTAGGACCAGCGTAGTGCCCATGCGATCGCGCGCCTGCCGCTGGGAGCGATCGTTTTGCGCGGAAATTTCATCATTGGCCGCCGCGATCGCCTCTTCCAGAGCCTGCACCAGGTCAATGGCGTGAGCCGGAGCGGCAAGCGAGCTGAGGACGGGTTCTAGATGCCGCCGCAGGACTGCGATCGCCAGCTTAGATGCGACATCCCCGCCCTGGTGACCGCCGATGCCGTCGCAGACTAGCAGCAGTAGCGACTGCTGGGCGGGCGGCGAGACCTCAAGCTGCTGCACTGTACCGCTAGCGGGGTAACAGGCGTCTTCATTGCGCTGCCGCGACGGCCCCTGGTCGGTATAAACGGCCAGGTCATAGACCATCTTCTGACCCTGGGCGCAGATCTCCAGGGCCTGCTGAAGCTGGCGTTCGAGCTGCTCTGGCGAGGACTGCTGCATGCCTTGAATCAGCGCTTTTAGAAACGGCGCGATCGCGGGTTGAGCGGCTTTTGCTAAGTCCAGCCAGGACTGGCCCAGCTGGCCTAGCGACGGCATTGCGCCAGCCTGAAGCTGCCGCAGCCGTAGGGTCGAGCCGTCTACCCGCAGTAGCTCGGGCTGGCACAGCGTCTGCGCCACCTGCTGAGCCTGAAACGGCTGCCAGAGTTGGGCAATCTGCCAGAGCCAGTTGAGCTGTCGTAGGGGTGGCGCGTCCAGCCAGCTCTGGGCTAGCGTCGGCAGCAGGGCGACTGGGTTAGCAGTCGTCGCAATCGCGCTATCCTCCAGCAGTAGGCAATCTCCCGCCGCCGTCGCGAAGGCCGCGTAGGGGCGGGGCACCTGCAGCGGATAGGCCGCTAGGTGAAGATAGGCGACCAACTCCGGCGGCAGCTCCTGGGGAGATTCGGGCGGCTGGCCAGGCCGGGTATCGAGAAAGATTTGGGACTGGACCAGCCGGTAGCGGCGGTTCAGGATAGCACCCGGATGGAGGCCGCTGACCCCGGCCCCAACCCCCCATAGATAGCGATGCGGCAGCGCCAGCCCGCAGACCTGGCAGGCAGACCTATCCTCGGGATTGGCGGCCTGGCAGCTGGGGTTGGGGCAGGTAATCACGGACGCTTCACCCACAGGGAAGAATAGGCTAAACGGTTAAGCGGTAGGCTGATCGGAGGTAACCCGGGGCAGTCCCAGGCTGTAGTTTAAGACACGGCTTTTCAGGTTGTAGCTGATCTCGCCAGACTGGAGCAGCCCTCGGACAAAATGTTCTAAATCGGACCCAATCCGACGCAGGTTGTAGTCGGTCAGGGCTTCGCCCTTAGCGTTGCCGACCAGCCGGTCAAACTCAGCGTTGACCTTTTGCCGCGCTTCATCGCTCCAGTTCAGCTCGTTGTCTGGGTCAATGTCGAGGGTTAGCACCTGGTCACTGGGGATCAGCTCGTTATCTTTAACCTCTGCTGCAAAGATATGGACATGACGGGTCGTGGATTTTAGCAGCATCAGCAGTCGCTCACCAGTAAACTTAAAGGCTCTGCGACCTATTGTAAACGCTCTGCTAGCGGAATTGCTGACGAACCGATGACCTATTTGAAACTGCTGCTGCTGCGCCATGCCCAGTCAGCCGGTAACGCGGCGACTCGGATGGAGGGACAAAGCTCAACCGCCCTAACGCCCCTGGGACAGCAGCAGGCACAGCGGCTAAGTCAGGTCCTTTATCAGCAGCAGGCTCCGCCCGCCTGTTTTTATACCAGTCCCCTGCTGCGGGCAGTGCAGACGCTAGAGGCCCTGGCCCAGCCCTGGCGCTCAGCCGGGCACGACTGCCCGGTTTATCAGCAGGCCCAGCTACAGGAACTGCATGCGGGGATCTTTCAGGGCCTGACCTGGGCCGAAGCGATGGATCGCCATCCGGATTTATGCCAGCGGCTGATGGCATCGCTAGACTGGCTGCCGGTGCCTCAGGCCGAGACGCTCAGCGCCGCCCACACCCGAGCGGCAAAGTGGGTAAGGCAGATTTTGCAGACCCACCAGCCGGGCGAGACAGTTTGGGCCATTTCCCACGGGGGCATCCTACAGCAGATTATTGCGGTGCTGCTGGGCTGCGATCTCACCTGGAAATTAACCATTCCCAATACCGCCCTGTTTGAGTTCTGGCTCGCAGAACCAGGCAGAACGTTGACTGACAGCGAAAACCGCTTTAACCCAGAAGCCCAGATCATCCGCCGGTTTAACGATTGTTCGCACTTGCAGCCATTGGCCCGGCATAATCTTATATAGCGCTTGCTTTACCCCGTCTCACATTTCCTTTATTCTCAATTTTCCTTTATAAGAATAGAGGCACGAAACCGCCCTGTTCCAATATCCGTCTCACTGCTCCTGTCGAGACCGTCGAGAAACTGCCCCCTGCTGTTCAACTGAATCATCAACTGACAGGTACCTAGATCGTTTCACTTGACTGACTTGCAGAGGTTTTTATATGACTAATCCCGCCAATGATATTCTCGGGCAAGCCCGTCAGGGAAGCGTTGCGGCCATTATTCAAATTCTCAACGAGCGGCTGGCCGACAGCGGCATTCGTACTCGGGCGATGTTTTCAGATGGCATTTTGCAACTGCTATGCGAAGCCAAGACACCTGAGCAGCTCGAAAAGTCCTTCGTTGTAGAGCGAGTGCAGCAGATTTTAGAGGCGATCGCGCCGCACCGCATCCGCAAAGTCAACGTCAACAGCCGCATTGTGCGCGAGCATCAGCTGCTCTGGCTGGAGGAAATTAGCCGTGACCCCGAGCGCTTTTTGCTGTGGTCTGAGATCATCACCCTGAAGCAGCCCAACCTGCTCCGGCGCTTACAGCCACCTTCAAAAGCCCCTCCGTCTAAGGTCAGCCTGGGCCAGCGGCAGCCAGTCCAGCCGGGCCGACCATCGCCGCTGATGGTTGGCATAGCTGGCACCACGGCAGCGGCTCTGCTGCTAGCCGCAGTTTGGGCAGGCCGCAGCGGGCCTACCCAAGTCACCGAGGCACCGGTCGCGCCCGTAGCCTTGCCCGAACGCCCCCCGGAACCTGGGACAGAACCGGCTGCCGCGCCCGAAACCTTCGCAACGACAGTGGCGCCGTCCGAACCTGCTGCCGCTACTCCTCCGGCGCCGCCAGCCCCAGCTGAGACCGCGCCGCCCGCAGACCCCTTCGCCGACGCGGTACGCCTGGCCGAGGCGACTTCTGCTCGCGGCAAGACGGCTACTACGGCGGCTGAGTGGTTGGAGCTAGCTGCGAGCTGGCAGCGCGCCTCTGACCTAATGGCCGAAGTCACCCCTGAGAGCGATCGCTACGCTATCGCCCAGGACCGGGTGAAAGTCTACCGAGCCAACAGCCAGGAAGCCCTCAAGCAGTCCAAGCTCTAGCCGTTGCGCTTTAACCTCGCCCAGGCCTCGCTCAATGCTCACTCAATACTAAGGCCGCCCACGGTCTCGGGCCGCGATCGCGCTGCCACCGGGGCCTGCCGCAATTGCTGCGATCGCTGCCGGTGCTGCTGAAAATAGTCCTGCCAAGCGGTCGGCGCGTTCAGGGTTTCGCCGCCGTGGCGGGTGAGCCGCTGGCGCACCTGGCAGAGCACCGGCGTATTTACGCAGGCCCCAGAAATAATCACCTGCCCCTTGGTCAGGGCGGGTAGCTCCTTCAGCAGGTCGCGCCCCGCCGCTTCGACGCCGTACTTCAGGCTTTCCTGATCGACCGGATTGACAATCCGCATCAGAAACTGGCTCATGCACTGGGAGAGCACGTCCGAGTCCAGCTTGCCGGGGCGCTGGGTAATCAGCCCTACCCCCAGGCCAAACTTGCGACCCTCGCTCAGGATGGTGCGCAGGATTGCTTTACAGCGAGCCGGTTCGTGAGCCGGGCAAAAGCGATGGGCTTCTTCAATTAGGGTAAAAATCGGATAGGGCAGATAGTTTTCATCGGCTTCAGTCAGCTTTTCCTTGGCCGTATTCATCCGGGCCTGATAGCTCTGGCGCAGCACCGCCGCGCAGATCACCTGCTGCTCTTCCTGGCTAATTTCGTTCATTTGTAGCACCGTCACCTGCCCTGGTTCAAACAGGTCGCGCGGCGCTAAATGATTCATCTGGTGGAAGTAGGGCGAGCGGGCAAAGCGCTCTAGCTTCCAGGTGATGGCCGGGGCGGAGGAGCCGATTTTTTCATTGCCCTCGTCATCGACGGAGAGGTCGGCCTCATTCACCGCGGCAATCAGATCGTCGACGTTCCAGCGATACTCGCCGGAGCGATGTCGCTTCAGGAGGGTAAATGCCTTATTTAGAATCGACTGCTGGCGATCGCTCATCTCCGGCAGCAGGGTCATCACGTCGTAATAGTCGAGGGAAGAAATCCGGATGCAGATGTCGTCGGGGGTGAGAATTTTCACCTTGGGAGCATAGCCATCGGCGGTAGCAAAGGCCGGGTGGCCCCGCATTTCAGCCAGCGTACCGTATTCGCCATGGGGGTCAAAAATCAGCACCGCGGCCCGATTGTAAGGCTGTAAGAATTCCTCGATCAGCACCCCAGCCGTGTAGCTCTTGCCCGAGCCGGTGCCGGCCAAAATCGCCATGTGCGTACTGACCAGCTCTTTCACATCCAGCGCCACCGGCACCGCGCCGCCTGGCCGCAGCAGCAGCGAACCCACCCGGGCCGAGCCCACCTCGCCGGGCTGCCGCTTATTCACCACCTGGCGCAGGGTGTCATCGTCGGTAATATAGACCTTAGCGCCGGGGTCGGGGGTGAGGCGGGGGTTGATAAAACCCAGAGCCGGGTGAAAATAGCCGATCACATCGACGGTGACTTCGTAGAGCTCGGGGCTGGGATGGACAAAGCCGACTAGGGCCGCGATCGCGTCTGGGCTAATTTCAGTATCGGCAAAAATTCGGTCGGGCAGATGTTCGGTCAGGCGGCGGGCGGAGATTTTACCTAAAATTTGCAGCGTTTGGGATGGGCTGTCGGGCGCAGTCACGTCATAAAAGACAAATTCGCCAATCTTCACCTGGCGGTTATTCGCCGTGATGAACACATACTGATTGCCGTTTTCCCCCGGTCCTTTGACCGTACCGATCACCACCGACTCGGAAGTTGCCAACTGGGCCATAGGACGTTTTACAGCGCTGCCTTTTGAAGGTTATAGCAGGTTCTGAAGGGTAACAGCATACAAATTTACTATTCGTTCGCCTCGAGCCTGCCTGATATTGAGTCCGCCTGATACTGATATCGCTGCGGTCTTGTGACTTTAGCGGGGCACACTGTAGCAAGATGACTTGGGGAAGCTTCAGTCATCCGCTAGAATAGTGAGCTGAACTCCTCATTCAGGGTCTACTCAATCCAAGGAGTCTACCAACGGCTCTACGAATGGCATAGCAGGTGTGTTATGGTTCCAAACTCCGCTCCTGAAGACCTAACCCCTCAGCCCCCAGCTGAGGCCCTGACGGCTGAGTATTTAGGCATCGATCCCGCCATCCTGGACCGGGTCGATATCACGACGGAAAAGCTACCCGCCCGGCAGCGGCGAATTTTGGCGGCTATCACCATTCCTCAGCCGCTGGAGCAGGTTTGGCAGGTGCTGACCGACTACGATCGGCTGGCCGACTTCATTCCCAACTTAACCACCAGCCGCCGACTGCCCCACCCGGAGGGCGGCATCCGGCTGGAGCAAATTGGCGCCCAGTGCTTTTTGAACATCAAGTTCTGCGCCCGCGTCGTGATTGATATGTCCGAGTCTTTCCCAAAGGAGCTCAGCTTCTCGCTGGTCAGCGGCGACTTCAAAGCTTTCGACGGGGCCTGGCGGCTTTCGCCAGCAGAGGTAGGCGGCCTGTCCGCCACCCGGCTCTCCTACGACCTGGTGGTCCAGCCACCGCGAGCGATGCCAGCCAAGCTGATCGAGCGGCACCTCTGCCACAACCTGACGGAAAATCTAGTGGCCATCCGGCAGCACGCGATCGCGCAGTTCAGCCCAGCCTAGTGAAATAATTTTCACAGTGGGGTCACTATCTAGTCATTATCTAGATTGAGGCTGATGGGTGCAGCTCTTTTAATCAATACCCCCAGGGGAATTCGAATCCCCGTCGCCTCCGTGAAAGGGAGGTGTCCTAGGCCTCTAGACGATGGGGGCATAGGCTTTTGACCTTAACCAATATAGCGGCTAATTGGAAAACCTGTCAAACCTGGAGCAGTTTTTTCCGGCGAACTCCAGATGAGGCCTACAGTAGGGATTTCGAGTTGCGCAGGCGGATTAGCTGCCGTCTCATCTCTGGCGTCGCCTGCACCTCATCCATTTGTTTTATGGCGACCTGACTGTCTAGGGTTTCCAGATATTCGTCGCTGCCGTAGCTCAGGGCGTCCAGCAGCAGGGGCAGCAGCTCGTCCTGATTCTCCATCACCTGCTGCCGCTCTTCGATGATTCGAACTTTTAATCGAACCTCGCATTCGTAGAGGCCAACTTCTGCTGAAAGCGGATTGTTTGTTTTAGTCGAGCCAGCCATATTCAAAACTTGCTTCCTAGAGGGTTAAACACTGAGGGAACAGAGCTAATTTCGCAATTTCAGAAAATGACTGAGTAAACGAAGGCGGCGCTATCCCCTACTAATAAAGGAACCCGGCGCTCGAATTAAAATAACAGCTAAAAAAGTTGATGGCTGTAGAGCCGAAGAGCCCGAAGTACTAAAAATAGGAAAATACGGGCAACAACGTCTCTACCCAAAAGTAAGTTGTCCGTACAAACTGGCAGATGAACCTTCCCAAATGCGATGAATCATGAAAACCTTATGAATGTAAATGTTGACTTAATCACTAGAGATTCAGTCTTCTACAATATACTCATTGCTGATATAAAATCGGGCGACAAAAATAGTCAATGAAGATTTTGTGAAAACACGGCTTTGGGCCTAAATTCAGGTCGGGTCTCAGCTCAAGCGGCCCTGCCAGTTGATTCCCCGTCACCAGGGCTAGAGCCGGACGTATAAAATATGAGCAGCTTCCAAACGCCGTTCTTGTAGGTCCGCTGTGAACCAACCCCCCTCCCAGAGTCCCGAAATTGAGCCGCTGAGCCGGGTGCAGCTGCTGGTAGCGATGGCAGTGACGGCGATCGTGCTGTTGGTGATTGCTCGACTGTGGCTGCTGTTTGACAGCACGGTGCAGCTGCCGCTGGTGGTGCAGCCGATTGCGATCGCGTTGGGCCTAGCCGTCGGTGCAGGCATTTCTCTAGCGAGTGCCGCAGTCTACCAAATCTGGCCAGCCTACCGGCGCAGCGCTGACTTCTATCTCAGGTTTGTCCTAGCTCCCTTACTGCCCGCTGACGCGCTTTGGATGGGACTCCTGCCTGGCCTGAGTGAGGAGCTGCTATTTCGCGGTGTGATGCTGCCTGCAATTGGTTTGAATGCAACGGGCGTCATCGTGTCGAGCCTATGCTTCGGCGTATTGCACATGACCGGCTGGCGGCAGTGGCCCTACGTCGTTTGGGCCTCAGGTATCGGCCTGATTCTGGCGCTGAGTGCGCTCATGACTGGGAACCTGCTGGTGCCGGTGATCGCCCATATCACCACCAACTCTGCTTCTAGCCTGATTTGGAAGCTCCAAACGGCACGGGAATAAGTTATAGGCAAGGACTTTGAGAAAAGGCGGCATCGGGTAGCCCAGGGCAATCAGGATCGCCCGCAGCAGCTCGGCTTCCCGGTCAGTCCCCTGCTGGTCTACCAAAACCATATGGGCGCAGGCATCGACCCGCGACTGCTTGAGCTTGGGGCTCACCGCCTGATTTCGCGCATTGATCAACGCCGCTAGCGTTTCGCGCTCGTGCTGCATGTAGCCTTTGGCAGTCTCCACCAGGTTGGGAATCCGGTCTAGCGGCGCTGGAACTGCACGTCGATCTGAGTATAGGCGTTGCGGTAGCGATTGGCAGCGTCACCCGGCAGTTATAGCTCTGCCAGACGACGATCGCGACGAACGCGACAGCCCAATCAGGACAAAGCGCAAAATGGCTGTGGCAGACATAGTAAGGTACCCGAAGACATCTACCTCAAGATACCCATTCCAAATTTGCTATTTCGAAATTTCAAACGCGCTAAAAGGCTGCCCCGCCGCGAGTGCTTCTGACTCCACCCGCTCAACCCGGGCCGCTGGCGGCCCCTGCTGTGTCCAGCTCAGCAGCTGCTGAATCGCCGCTGCATCTCCTTCGGCGACAATTTCTACCGTGCCGTCGGACTGGTTCTGCACATAGCCTACCAGACCCAGCTGCTGCGCCTGTTGTTGCGTGTGGTAGCGATACCCGACGCCCTGCACCCGCCCATGAACCGTCAGCTTAACTCGCTGCATCTGTCGCTCTCCCCATGACTTTCTCCGATCATCTACCACGCCACGGGCTGATTGTCTGCGCCAGCCTAGTACAAAATTCGCTGAACCTGGGCGGGCTCTGTCGGACGGCGGAAGTTTTTCGGCTCGAGTGCCTGGTACTGCCCGATCTGGCGATGGCCGAATCCTGGACGTTCCGCCAGGTTGCCGTCTCGGCTCAGCGCTGGCAGCCGCTGGCGACCTGCCCGCCCGAGCAGCTGGCGAGCTGGCTCATAGCGCAAAAAGCTCGCGGCTATCGTTTGGTGGGGCTGAGTCCGCGAGGACAGCATGACCTGCCCGCCTATGAATTTAGGCAAAAATCGGTGCTGCTGCTGGGGCGAGAGCTGACTGGAATTCCACCTGAGCTAGAACAATGCTGTGACGACGCGATCGCAATTCCCCAGTTTGGTCAGGTCGCCTCGCTCAACGTCCACACGGCAGCCGCGATCGCCATCTATGAGTACATCCGCCAACACAGCGACTAAAACGCCTTATCGTGGCGACCGTCGGGATCATCGATCACAACGAATTCTTTGCTCCGTGGCAGCGTCGGCGTCGGTTCTTCAGTTTCATCACGAAGCAGAATGTCGCCGTCACTCAGATCGAGCTCAATATCAGCCGCCTCTAATTCGGCATCGATCGGCCTGTCGGGAGCCGTATTTGGGGGCCGCATCCGCCGAATCGGCACGTTGGCAATCAGAGCCGTGACACGCTGGTCGGTTTCCAGGGAGAATTCCAGCGTTTCAAAATCGATTTCAACATAGCGCGAGACGACCTGTATAATTTCCTGACGCATGCGTTCGAGCGTCTGCGGATCCAGGTCAAGCCGGTCGTGGGCTAGGACGATCTGCAATCGGCGCTTGACGTCGTCACGGCTGTGCTGCGTGCGACCACTAAAGAGCCGGTCGATCAGATCGCTAATTACGGGAATTGTCATGAAAGCTCATGGGTTAGGGAGTGTCACCGGAGTCTAGGGATCAAACAGCCGCTTCAGACGGGTCAAGAAACCCTCTGGCGGCGCGCTCAGATCCATTAGGGGCACTTTTTCACCCTGGAGGCGCAGGGTGACGTTGGCGAAGGCCATTCCTGCCAGAGAAAGCTTTTCCTCTAGAATTAGCGGTTCGCCTTTATTGGTAGACACGATTACCTGCTCGTCGTCGGGGATGACGCCTAAGAGCGGAATCGACAGAATACCTTGGACATCTTTTACGGACATCATCTGCCCAGCTTCTACCATAGCGGGTCTCAAGCGGTTAATAATCAGCCGCACAGCTTTAATGTCGTTCGCCTCAAGCAGCCCAATCACCCGGTCGGCGTCTCGAACGGCAGAAATCTCCGGCGTGGTAACGATGATCGCTTCGCGGGCGGGCGCGATCGCGTTGCGGAATCCCATCTCAATCCCGGCGGGGCTATCAATTAAAATAAAGTTATAGACCTTGGTTAGGGCCTTCACCAGTCGCTGCATTTGCTCGGGCTTAATCGACTCCTTAGAGCGGTTTTGAGCCGCCGGCAGCAGCGCTAGGTTGGGCTGCCGCTTATCCTTAACCAGCGCCTGGTCGAGCCGACATTCACCCGCTAAGACATCGATCGCCGTGTAGACAATCCGATTTTCTAACCCCAGCAGCAGATCCAGGTTACGCAGACCGAAATCGGCATCGATTACGGCAACGCGCTGGCCCGACTTGGCCAGGGCCATCCCTAGGTTAGCGGTGCAGGTCGTTTTACCAACGCCTCCTTTACCGGAGGTCATGACAATAATACGGCTCATGGTCTATGCATTATCTTGCGCCATCGGCGCGTTCAGGTATACCTGGGCAAATTCGTCAGCAACGGCAATGCGAATTCCTTCAGGGCCAACATAGGCGACCTCTGGCCGATACTGGGCGGGGGGCTGTTCGGGGGAGCGAGCAACCTTATCGGCAATTCGCAGCTGGGTAGGCTGCATATACAGGGCCATGATCCGGCAGTCGATATTGCCGCCAGAGCCCGCATGGGCAACGCCACGCAGCCTTCCCCAGACAAAGATATCGCCCTCTGCGACAATTGAGCTGCCCGGGTTGGTATCGCCGAGGATAATAATCGTGCCGGAATGTCGCACTTCTACCCCAGACCGCAGCGTGTACTGTAGGTACAGCGGCTCTTCTAAAACCTGGCCGGAGGGCGTCTGGGTTTGGCCCAGGTAGGATAGGGCAGTCTGCTGCTCGACCGAATAGCCCGCCGTTGCCGCCGCTACTGCCGTCTGTCGACGGCTGGTGTAGATTCGCTTCAGCGGCAGATTAGCCGTTCCGAGCATGTCGTCGATATCTTGAATCTGGCGGCTGTCGAGCAGACGATCGCGGGCAATCATATGCACCGGCGTATGGGGCTGGAGAAACCGCTCGCTGGCGTCCAGTCGCTGTCTCAGCTGGTGCCTCAGCTCCTCACTATTGACCGGGTTGCGGCTATTATCGGGGTCGGGGGGCAGGAGGAGAAGCAGCCGACCGCGATCGCTCTTAAACTGCACCTGAAGATTGGGATTGTTCTCAGATTTCGTCTCTGGCGACTCAGCGTCATCCAAATTGGACTCAATTTCCAAGATGAAATCCTCTGTCGCCTCGATATCGATGGGCTCCCCGTCATCTATCAATTCAGCCGATTCAGCCGATACGCCGTGGTAGATTTGATCGCCAGCACCCACCTCTAATCTATTCCCGTTGGCATCCGCAGCGGCATCCCCAGTATCCCTGGTGTGCCCAGTATTTCCGATCTGCATATAATAAGAGGAGTCTGAAATCATCGGCCGATTCCCAGCGGTCATCGTCTGTCAGGCAGCGAACTTTGACATATTAGATCACTATTGACCTTAGGGATTAATGATTGGCGGACACACGGGCCATTGTCAATCCCTATCAGGCCAATCTACCCCTGGTTTAAAGGGTTCAGCAAACCAGCGTAATGAAACCTTGGCATCCGCTCCAGGCCCGACTGCATCGACAGCTGAAAACACGGGCACTGCTGCCCCGTCAAAGCTCGATCCTAATAGCCGTCTCCGGCGGGCAGGACTCGCTCTGCCTGGCACAGCTCCTGATGGGCCTGCAGCCGCACTGGGGCTGGCGGCTAGCGATCGTCCATGGCGACCACGGCTGGCGCCCGGACTCAGCCGCCAACGCGGCCCATGTCGTCGGCCTGGCGCAACAATGGCAGCTGCCGGTTTGGGTTGAGACTGCTAAGGTGCCGCCCGCTAGCGAAGCAGCCGCCCGACGTTGGCGCTATCAGACCTTTGAGGCCCTAGCTCAGCAGCACGGCTACAGCACTATCGTTACCGGCCACACCGCCAGCGACCGGGCCGAAACTACGCTCTATAACCTGATTCGCGGCAGCGGTCTAGATGGCCTCCAGTCCCTGACCTGGACGCGATCGCTGAGTCCAACTGCGCCCCATCTGACCCTAGTGCGCCCGCTGCTCGCCTTCACCCGCCAGGAAACCGGCTGCTTCTGCCAGGAGCAAGGCCTGCCAATCTGGACAGACAGCAGCAATGAGGACCTGGGCTTTCGCCGCAACCGCCTGCGCCGGGAGCTGCTGCCCTATATCCGCCAGCATTTCAACCCGCAGGCTGAGCGAGCCCTGGCCCAGACCGCAGAGATCGTCACCGCCGAAGTGGCCTATCTAGACGCTGAAACCGATGGCTGGTACGAGCGAGCCGTGACCCCCCATACCCAGCCATCGGCCTGGGAGATGAGCCAGTCGGTACTCCAGCAGGCCCCTCTGGCCCTCAGACGCCGCCTCTGTCGCCGGCTGTTACAAGCGGCTCTAAACCAATCGCCCAGCTTTGACCAGGTCGAAAAGCTCAGCGCCCTAGCCAACAGCCCTAACGGCAGCCAGACCGATCCGTTTCCAGGAGGCGCGATCGCGATCGTGCGCCAGGGGAGTATCTGGCTGGTGCCATCTGAAGACGATGCGAGAAAACTTTACAAAACTAAGCAATTGAGATAATATTACTCATACAGCTGAGCAAATTTTCTTTACCTTGCTTATCTGTATCTGAAAACTAACAACGGAATCATCCATATTATGACAACGACACTACAGCAGCGCAGCAGCGCTTCACTGTGGGAGCAGTTTTGTCAGTGGGTCACAAGCACCGAGAACCGCCTGTATGTAGGCTGGTTCGGCGTGCTGATGATCCCGACCTTGC
>NZ_JADEXG010000068.1 GCF_015207255.1 Vasconcelosia minhoensis LEGE 07310 | reverse complement strand
GGTGGGATGAAGTGTAGGGGCAGGGTTTCCCTGCCTGCCCAGGAAGGTTGTGGGGTCAGGGGTAGAGGGGTCAGAGGAGTGGAAGCGGTCGTAGCTGAAGGGCTGAAGGAGCGGATCGGGCTGGTGCTGAATGGACTGGGTGATCAGTTTGGCGGTGATCGGGGCGAGGAGGATGCCGTTGCGGTGGTGACCGGTGGCCAGGGTGAGGTTGGTGCAGGGGCCGGGACCGAGGATAGGCAGCTGATCGGGCGTGGTGGGTCGATAGCCCCACCAGCATTCCTGCAAAGGATAGGCTTGGAGGGGAGGATAGAGGCGGATGGCGGCGTTGAGCAGCTGGGCGATACCGGCAGCGGTGTTATGGGGGCTGAAACCAACATCCTCGGTGGTTGCGCCCAGGACGATACGGCCATCCTGCCGGGGCACAATGTAGATTTCTTCACCGAAGAGAACGCGGTGTAGGGTGAGCTGAGCGCTAGCATCGGGCGTCCGTAGCGCCAGCATCTGACCTTTGCAAGGAAAGACTGGCAGCGGCAGCAGCTGACTCGACCAGGCTCCTGTCGCTAAAACGTAGTGCTCGGCCTGAAATTCACCGGCGCTGGTACGCAGGCTAGCGATTTTCTGCTGCCGTTGGATCAGCGCTTCAACAGCAACGCCTTCCTGAATATCAACACCTAGCTCTTGAGCAGCCGTCCGCAGAGCCTGAAGCAAGGCTCGGCTATCCACCTGACCTTCTTCGGGATAGAACCAGCCGCCTTTGACGGCGGGATTCAGCCCAGGCTGATAGTGGTGAATGGCCGTACCGGATAGCGGTACCTGAGCCGCCTGGCTTTCAGAAGGCGCTTGTCCAGCCGTAAGCGTCAATACAGGGGCAAGAATGCCGCAGGGCCAGTAGCCGGTCGTCTGGCCAGAAACCGCTTCGATCTTGCTAACCCAGTCGGGGTAGAGGGCTAAGCTGCGCAGACAGAGCTCCAGCATGGGGCCAGGCGCTAGTCCCTCGGCACGGGGGGCCAGCATACCCGCCGCCGCCTGGCCAGCAGCGGCCTGAAAATCGCGGCTGAGGAGGGTGACCTGGGCACCTTGCAGCCGCAGTTCGGTCGCGATCGCAAGTCCGATCACGCCTCCCCCGATCACCAGTATTTCTGCCAGATTCATACCACCCCGGTCAACAACTGCCTAGACTTCTAGCTTAGGCCAAAGCCCGGCGGACTTACCACAGGGCTCGGACGGCGGGCTGAGGGGTAGCCGCCGGTTCAGGTTCCAGGGTATCGGCAGCGTCGTTGACTTCACTCGCGTCGGGCTGGTTGCTGAGATTGGTAGAATCTTGGGCCAGTGTGGGAACGGTCGTATCGGTAAAATTGTCGCTGCTGTCAGCCGTCTGTACTTGGGAAGTCTGTCGCTGGGGGAGCTCTCCGGCCTGCTCTAGCGGGGATAGATCGGCACTCGGCTGCTGCACTATGCGGGTCTCTCCATCAGCACTGCGACCAGCACTTTGACTGGAATCACTGGAGACAAACCGGCCCGAACCCGACTCAGCCGTCCGCACCTCGTCGCCATCGACCCAGCCCGCAAACCGGTTTGAGGCCCTCGCGCCGTAGATCACTAGCAGCAGGATGCCAAATATGACGCCGCCGACCACATATTTATTGGTAAAATTTGCCATTGCCCGATCCCGCCACATGCCAATTCCCTTACGCTTGCGAACACCACTCGTCCAAAATACCCCGGCAGCGGGCGGGTGGGCTCCTCCACAGTGACTATTTTTCAGGCGCTGGGCCAGAATTGAGCCAGAATCAGGCTGAAGGGGCTAGAGTATGGACTAGTGGAATAACCCCATTGCATCTCCTCAGCCCCTAGCCTGCCCATGCATACCTGGACTTGGCAAAGCTGGCAAGGTAAGCCTTTTCTCACCTGTAGCCTGCTCGACTCTTGGCCTCACGGTTTTTTTACCCGGCAGTGGTATCCTGAGCTGCCCGCTGCCCTGACGCAGGCGCTCTCTGCCCGCGCGGTCAGCTATCGGGTCCGGCAGGTCCACGGCAGTACAATCCTCACCTCGTCGGATATTAAGCTCCCAGTCGTAGAGCCAGCGGGAGGGAATGAGTCCCGTTCCGAGCGGCCTCCGGCGGACGGGTTGCTCAGCGAACAGCCCGGCCAGGCCATGTGGGTCTGTACGGCAGACTGTACGCCTGTGCTGATTGGAGATCGGGCAACGGGGCAAGTTGTGGCTATCCACGCTGGCTGGCGGGGGACGGCTCAGAACATTGTGCCCACCGCAATCTCAAAGCTCCAGGCCCGGGGCAGCCGGGTGCAGGATTTGCGGATGGCAGTTGGTCCGGCGATTTCGGGCGATGTCTACCAAGTGGAACAGGAGGTCGCGATCGCGGTGGGCAAAACCGTAATGTCAGGCTCGGCCAATGCCCCAGCTGAAACCGTCATGGCGCGGCTGCGTCAGGCCCAAAATTCGCCCGTTTTAGACGATCCTGAGCCGGGGCGAGTGCGGCTAGATGTCCGTCGGATTAATCAAATGCAGGCCATTCAAGCCGGTATTTTGCCCGAGCAGATCGCGATCGCGCCCTACTGTACCTATCAGCAGCCCGAGCATTTCTTTTCCTACCGCCGCACCGGCGAGCGACAGGTGCAGTGGTCGGGGATCGTCAGCCGTTAGCCTAGCGTTAGCCCAGCTAAGGCAGTTCTTCATTTGTCGGCGGCGGGCCAAAGGCGGGCGTCAGGAAAGCAACTAGGGCACCAATCGCAAAACCCGCGACATTGCGGATGACCGGCAGCAGATCGGGTGTCCGGGTGACCACCGGGCCGAGGCCAAAGGCGATAAACAAAATTCCCCAGAGTGGCGAAAAAATCAGTACCCACTGCCAGGCAACCACCTGACCCGCCCGGCGCGGATGGGCCGCAAAGCCGCAGATGACGCCACCCAAAACCGACGTGATCAGCGTCAGAATCCACTGCTCGCGCGGCAGGCCGGGTACCACGGCACAGCCGCCCCGGCTGAGGCAGGTCTCTAAGGCCGATAGGGACTTTAGAACAGACCCATCTTCGCCATATTCCCGGACGAAAAACTGATTGCCAAACCGGGTCTGAAGCTCAATCCAAAACGTGCGCGGCAGCAGCGGAAAAACCGCATCGCCGACGCTAAAGCTCAGCAGGTTGCCGCCGCGGGGGTCAGCCACCACCATGACGCTTTTATCATCCAGTCCCCAAAAGTCTTTCACCGCTCTGCCGGGCGTCTGGTCAAACTGAGTCAGGACTCTTAGCTTCCAGCCGGTCTCCGACTCAAACTCGGGTAGGTGCTGGTTTAGGTAGTCTTCCTGGGCGCTGGTCAAAATCCGGGCGAGGTCAACCACCACAGTGGGCTCATCGGGCAGCAGCTCGGGATTGTCAAAGGCCTGAGCCGGCGACGCGATCGCCCATATGCCTACTGCTAGACAGCCCGCTAGCCAATACCGAGCCGCTCGACCTAAGAACAGATTGATGAAGCGCATGTTTATGGCTTGTACTAAGCAAGCCCCCGACGTTTTGTTTACAGTTGTTTACCTGATTTTAATAATAATACTTTGGCACCCCTACTCGGGTCGTGAATCAGCTGAATCTGACCTGGCTGGCTGGGGCCGGTCTGGCTGGAGGATGGGCGGTGCTTCAGCCGGATCGGCGGACGGGCCAGCTGCGGGGCGACGGGAAATCGCTGCATCGAGCGGCGGGCGGCGGGTGGGTGGGCGGCGACGGCGCGGCGGGCGGCCCATGAATACTTTCAGGGCTGCCCGAGTCCCGGCCCAGAGGCTGCGGCTGGTCACCTGGGCCTGCCGTGCCTGCTGTCGTGCCTGCACCATCCCCCGATCAACCTGCTCCACCAGCTGGCTAGCGCTCTGTAGGCCATTGGCCAATTCCGTGCTCAGCTCAGACACTTCTCCCCCCGTTTGGCGAATCGCTTCCAGCGTTTCTGGCAGTTCGCGGCTGAGCAGGTCGCAGAGCTTTTCGGCACTGCGAGCGGCCCGCGCCAGCTCACGCATCGCCGGGATCGCCGTTACCAGCAGCGCCATTAGGCTAACGGCAACCAGCAGCAGCGATAGCCCCAGCCAAAATAGCGGATCGCTCACAGCCTACTCGTCCAATGGCGCCGCTACCGGCGGCTCGGGACGCTGCTGCAAATGTTCATACTCGCGTCGGCTGGCGGCCTGCCCCGCCGCGATCGCTTCGCGCAGTCGCAGCAGCGTCTGCTCCCAGTTGCGCAGGGTGGTCTCAGAGAACCGGTCGGCCTGAATCTGGAGACTCGCCGACAGGTCTTCGGCGAGCTCTGGCAGCGCATCGGCTGATTTTTTCAAAATTCGACGGGTCTCTCGGCCCGAGCGGGGCGCTAGCAGCAGCCCCGTCACAGCGCCAATCGCAGCACCCATCACGACGCCGCCGAGAAACCCTGACGATTTATGCTCAGCCATTGCCTATCTCCTAGTTCTATGGGGGGACTTCGCCGAAATCGCTGCTCGATACAGAAGCAGCCTTTGAACTAACCCTATTAAAGCGAGAAGCTGACGGGTTTGCTGATATCCACGCTTCAGTCGGCCATATTTTTGCTGCCAGATCAGGGCTTGAAGCTGCTCTTGCTTGAGCTGGTAGCTCGTCTGACTGAGGGATAGAGCAGCCATGTCGTACCACTGGTCGAGCTGACGGGTGGTTTCGGCCAGGTCCCAGCGCAGCCGCCAGACTCTGAAAGCCAACCCTAAGCAGAGCCCAGCTAACAACCCGTTTCCGGCTAAAACTAAGGCAACTTGGGCCAGACTCATTTACCAGTCCGCGGCATAGCGCAGCACCAGCGGCTCAAGGTCAAGCTCGTGGGGTGCTTTCACTCGAGCTTCGAACAGCGCCATGATATCTCGCAACCGGGGCCGGCCGCGGTGAATGCCCGAACTCCCCGCAGCAATCACAATGGCGCAGCAGCCCTGACTTTTCACTTCGGCCTTGGCCCAGAGCGCCAGCGCGCGCTCGTCTGTGGGGTCGCCTTTTTCGTACTCATGAACGAGATGAAAGCTGCCGTCTCCGGTCTGCAGCAGCCCCACCTGAAAAAAACTACCACTAATCGGATCGCTGCCGGGGTTAAAGCAGAACGCCTCGACTCCCCCGAGATCCCGAAGCTGCTGGACCAGCAGCTGGGCTTTAGGCCGCGTGGTTTGAACGAGCAGGACGGGCCAAGGACTAGCCGCTGGACTGGCGGACTGACCCCCCTGCGGCGACGGGCTGAGGGCCTGATAGTAAACCCGCGAAGCAGCCCGCAGCTCAGCCAGCTGGCTGAGACTGTGCTGGGTCAGCACAATGATGGACCCCTCGGGAATGCAGTCATCCTGTAGGGGCGGTAGCCCGGCTGGGTCGGCTAGGTCAACGAAGGCATCTGTCTCCTGAATCAGCTCAGCGGCAATGTCGGGCAGAGTACGCACCTTGACCGTGAGCGTTGTGCTGCTGTCAGGCATCGGATTGGGAATTCGGAAACGACTCTCAATCGACTCTAGGGCGAATTTTTGCAGCCGACTGTGGTGTTTGGTGAAAAATCGATGCAGCGCCTCTAGGGCCACGATGAACGTCGCGGCTTCTTCATCGGCCAGATCCGAGCGCATGCCTTCTAAAGGATGCAGGCTGCCAAAGTCATAGCTTACGGCCAAGTTGGGGGCAGTCGCGACTGCGCCGAGCTGGGGGGGTTGTAGGCCAGCCTCAATCGGCTCAAAGTTGATGAACAGGCAGTCCTGCTCTAGAAAAACCTGCTGCATCTCTTTGGGGGAGGCGTCAGGACGGCTGAGGACGTCCCGACGAAACTGCTTTAGCGAGTTGAGGGAACGGTACAGCAGCAGGCCATACTCGACTCCGGCCATCCCCAGCACTGAAATATAGAGGGTTTCGATCTCCCAGCAGTTGAGCTCAACCGCCAGAATTTCTTGCTCGCTGAGAAACTCCCAGGGCGCATCCCGCCAGATGGCTTCGGCAGTTTTGACCAGAGCGGGGGCGTAGACGGCGGGCAGGTCGCTCTCGGGTAGGTCAATCTGTAGGCTGTCAAGAATATCGTCTACGAGCGGCAGGCGGGCAACATACTCAATGTCGATATCCAGGTTTTGTAGCGCCCCTCTCAGAAAAAACTGGATTTCGCGATCGCGCACCACAATCTTACGCGGCCGAGCCGGTTCCACGCCGCTCTGCGGCCGCTCAATCGCCTGCACCAGCGCCCTCACCATCGCTTCGGGGCCGGTCTCGGCTGGCACCATACTCAGCGCTCGCACCACGCCCTGGGTACCGTCTACCCAGAGGATACAGTCCCCTTGCTCAGGTCCCTCCTCGCCAAGCTCTCCAAGCGCCATCGGCGCATCCAGCTCGGCCGTCAGCCGCCGCCGATCGCCCTCCCAAACGCTCATGAGTTTGGGAAGCTGATTGAGGCGACGACAGGTAAACGGGCTGAGTTGGCTCATAGGACGCTATAGTTCGGAACAGACAGCGGGCTGCGGATCTGGGAGGACGCTGGCGAGGTCGGCCGATGGTCTACTAATAAAATATCGCCTCCCCGCAGCAACCGGGTGAAGTATCGCGGAATTATTAAACCACTTCCCCGGCCCGGGTCAACGGCGACTCGGTTTTTGGCAACCCGGTTTTTCCTTTTAAGCGGCTGGGGAGCTGGAACAGCTGCGCTAAACTAGAGCCATCCAATCCCTACAGCAAAACTAGCGCGGGTAATTTCTATGGCACAGGCAACCCCCCAGGCAACCCAGCCCAAAAAAGGCATCCTCATGTCAGAAGCGGCTCTCAAACACGTCATGGCGCTACGAGAAAAGCAGGGCAGCGACCTCTGCTTACGCGTCGGCGTTCGGCAGGGCGGCTGCTCCGGCATGTCTTACATGATGGATTTTGAAGACCCCAGCCGGATTTCTGAGCAGGATGAGGTCTATGACTATGACGGCTTCAAGGTGGTCTGCGATCGCAAAAGCCTGCTCTACCTCTATGGCCTCATGCTCGACTACAGCGACGCGCTGATCGGCGGCGGGTTTCAGTTTACTAATCCCAATGCCAGCCAGACCTGCGGCTGTGGTAAATCCTTCGGAGCCTAATCCATGCCAACCATCGATACTCAGTTTGACGAAGGCCTTCAGCGCTATAAAGATGGCGAGGCGGCTGAGACGCTGATTCCGGTATTCAAAGAGATCTGCACCCAGGCCCCGAAGAATAGTGCCGCCCGTACCTGCTTGGCCTGGCTCTATCTGCTCGATGACAGGCCCAATGCCGGCTTCAAAGCCGCCCAAAAGGCGGTCAAGCTCAATCCTCAAGATCCCCAGGCCCGGGTCAACCTCGCGATCGCGATGCTAGACAGCGGTAAAAGCGGCGTTCGGGAGCAGATTGAGCGGGTCAGTCAGATGATCCAAGCGGTCGAAGAGCTGCGCAATGAGGTTAAGACCAACCTTGAAGAAGGATTAAGTCGAAAGCCCGATTGGAAAGGGCTGATCCGCGTCCGGGATTGGCTATTCGGCCGCTGAAATCCCGATTCTTTAAGGGGTAGAGAGAACGATTGTGATCCCCGGTCGAGATCAGGCAATTTACAGTTATTCATCACGGCTTGTAACAAAAGCCCAAAAATAGCCGAACGACGATTGATTTCAGCAATTTCCTTTTGACCCCATTTGCCCAGAGCATCAGCGCTCTGGGCCAGTCCGAAGCCATTAAATGGCCTTGAAACAATTGATCAGATAACTTAATGAGCGATCCCCGAGATGACTGATAAGATTTAGTGAAGTTGGCAATAACTTTTAGTTTTCATTCCAGCTTTCACTTCGCTCTTTACTTTTTCGGGAGTCAAACTATGGACATTCGTAATGTAGGCGTTAAGCCAGAGACTCGCAACCACAAAGGCAGCTTTGTGCAGCAGGCAGACTATACCTTTGTTGAGATTGATAAGTCTGGTTGGGCATTAATTTGCATTGACGATGCGGTTTGTCATTATGTCGATCCCGATAACTTGCTTGCGTCTCAGCTCGATGGCACCCAGGCCGTCTAAGCAAGCTGCCTGAAGTTTAGCGGTCTGAAACTAAAAAATAAGGGCTGTCCTTCTGAGTTAGGGCGGCCCTTACTTTTCGCCCCTTAACTTTTGACATAGAATATTTAACACCCCTCAGTCGCTCACTCGTGAAAGATCGCTTCCTCAACGGGTTGAATACGGCCCTGATGCTCAACCTTTTCTTTGTCCTGGCCAGCTTTCTCTGGTTTGCCACGGCGCTAATCGGGCGCAGCCTGAAGATTAATCTGGGCTTTGACCTCTGGTACCGGCTTTGGGAACCCCTATTTATGCCCGCCATTGGAATTTTGATGGCGGGCGCAATCGCCAGCGGCGTAATCAGCTGGATGGCGAGAAAGCTCTCCGCGGCAGAATCCAAGTAGCTGCTCCCCGTTCGGCCTGCTCCTCGGCTTAGCTAACTACCAGGTTCGATGAATGCGCTCATACCAGCGCACCAGAATTTTGGCGAGCCGGGTCGGGTCGTGACGAACGACGCCCGTGTGGGCGTCTTCGGTCATGACGTTGGCGATGATGATGCGACGGCCCGCAGCCAGGACCGTTTCGCGGTCGAAATGAACATAGTCAGCACCTTCGCGGCGATACTGATGAATTGCCGCCGCCGAAGGGGGATTTTTTTGGACCAGGACGGCGTCAAACAGCGGCCGCCCGCAGGCCCGGTCGATAGCGCGGATATGGTCAGACACCTGAAAACCCTGGGTTTCACCGGGCTCAGTCATGATATTGCAGATATAGATGCGGGGGACATGGCGAGCCGCGATCGCATCTACAATTTCCGGCACTAGCAGGTTAGGAATGATACTGGTATAGAGGCTACCGGGGCCAATAATAATATAGTCCGCCGCTTCAATCGCCTCTAGCACCTGGGGCAGGGCCGGCGGCTGGGCCGGCCGGCAACCAATACCGACAATCTGGCCGCGAGCCCTGGCGATATTGGACTCGCCTTCGATCAGGCGGCCATCGCTGAGCTCGGCCCAAAGGCTGACGTCGCTGAGGGTCGAGGGCAGCACCCGACCGCGTACGGCCAGCACCTGAGAGCTCGCCGCGATCGCCTGCTCCCAGTCGCCGGTAATCTCGTTCATCGCCGATAGAAACAGATTGCCAAAGCTGTGGCCGCTGAGCCCGCTGCCGGTCATAAACCGATACTGAAACAGCTCCGTCAGTAGCTTTTCCTCGTCGGCCAGGGCCGCTAGACAGTTGCGAATATCGCCCGGCGGCAGGCCGCCCATCTCGCGCCGCAGCCGCCCAGATGACCCGCCGTCATCGGCCACGGTGACCACGGCGGTAATATTGGCGCTGTAGTGCTTCAGCCCCCGCAGCAGGGTCGAAAGCCCCGTCCCACCGCCAATCACCACAATCCGAGGGCCGCGATTGAGGCGGCGATGGGTCGCGATCGCATCCCACAGGTTGTCTTCACTGCTGACGGGTAGCAACACCTCCGTCACCGCCCCCAGGGTGCGCGTCTGCCCCCAGACGATCAGCAGAACGCCAATCAAGATGGCCAGCGGCCCGCTGATGTAAGAGGGCACGAGCTGGGTAAAGAGATTGAGCAGATTGCCGACAAACCGCACCGTATAAAAGACCGGCGTCAGCTTCAGCCAGACCATCAGCCCTAATCCCACTGTGAGCACGCCCAGCGTACTCAACAGCAGCCATCGCTTGACCAGCAGCCCAGGCGTCAGCCATCTCAGCCAGCGCTGGCGCCGCGAGGGTGAGAAGAGCATCTTTCGATAGGCATGGAAGGTGTGTCGGAGCTTGCCAATCACCTCGGGACCTAAAAGCATGAGATTTGCAGGTCAGCCAATAGTACAGCAAAAGCAGCCGCAGCCTGAGTCAGCTGGAGCAGAGCGGATGATTTATCCGTCTGCTGCGGCCATGGGTTATCTTGTCATAAGCCACCTGTTCTGTCGCGCCTGCACGGCCATTTTAAGCCGCGACGCAAAACAAAGATGCCCTATTCCGTCTCTCCTCAGCCCGACCCCTGTAGCGACAATCCCCTGATTGAGCTGCGTGGCATCTCTATGCAATTCGGGAGAAACCGGGTTTTAAATAACATTGATTTTACGCTCTATCCGGGCGAAGCCGTTGCCATCATTGGACCTTCGGGAACTGGAAAGTCAACTATTCTAAGAATTATTGCTGGCTTGCTGGCCCCTAGCGCCGGCGAGATCTATGTCCGGGGGGAACGGCGGCTGGGCCTGATTGAGGATGGACCCGACCGGTTGGGGGTAGGTATGGTCTTTCAGCAGGCCGCGCTGTTCGACTCGCTGACCGTCTCTGAGAACGTCGGCTTTTTGCTCTATCAGCATTCACGGCTCTCCAACCGGGCCATCCGCGAGCGGGTGCAGGAGGCACTGGCGATGGTGGGACTGCCCGACGTAGGCGACCTCTACCCGGCAGAGCTTTCCGGCGGCATGCGTAAGCGCGTCAGCTTTGCCCGAGCGGTGATGTCCAACCCCGACGATCTGAGCGAGCGGCCCAGCCTGCTGCTCTATGACGAGCCAACGGCGGGCCTCGATCCGATTGCTTCGACCGTGATTGAGGATCTGATCCGAGATATCCACCAGGGTCGGGGCTGTAGCTCCTATCTGATTGTGACGCATCAGGAAAGCACCATTCGTCGCACTGCCGATCGGGTGGTCTTTATGCACCAGGGTCAGATTCAATGGACGGGGCCGGTGGATGAAATTGACCATACTGATAATCCGTTTATCCGACAGTTTTTCAGCGCTCAGGTTCAGGGACCTATCCATGTGGCAGGATAGGTCTGTTTGGTCCAGGCTCATAAGCTCAACAATAGAGAAACGACATGCGGGCGCGAACAATTCGAGAAGGTTCTGTAGGGCTGCTGATCCTGGTCGGCATCGGTCTGTTTGGGCTCCTGATCCTCTGGCTACGGGGACTCAATCCGACCAATCGGGCCTACCGGCTGATTGTGGAGTTCAAAGATACGGCCGGGATGCAGATTGGCACGGCGGTTATGTACCGGGGCGTGCCGGTCGGGCGAGTGACCTCAATTGACGCCCAGGCCAATGTCGTCGAAGTCGGCGTCGAGATTACCCAGTCAGAACTGCGCATGCCCGCTAGCGTTTTGGTAGAAACGATTCAATCGGGACTGATTGGCGAGACGTCAATCGAGATTACGCCGTTGGAGCAGCTTGCAGCGGCGGAAGTCGCTCTGAGTCCGGCGGGTAGAGACTGTGATAGCACCGTCATCCTGTGCGATGGCGATCGGCTGGAGGGGATAACCGGCGCCAGCTATGAAGAACTGCTGCGCTCGGCGGAGCAGATCGCCGATGTGCTAGCCGAGCCGGACCTGGCCGACCAGGCGCGGGTGCTGCTAGAAAACGCGTCTACGGTAACCGAAAACGTAGTCGAGCTGACGGAGGAAGTGACGGTGCTGACCCAGGCTGCCCAGCAGGAGATCGGTCCGCTCTCTAGCGCAATTCAGCAGACGACGAGCTCAGCTACGAGTACGGCTCAACAGCTGGAAATCGCTGCGGCGGAACTGACGGATCTGCTCGGCAGCAATCGCGTCGCCCTGGTCTCTACGCTGAATAACTTTCAGGTCACCAGCGAGCAGCTGCGGACGGTCGTCGATCAGTTTGGTCCGTCGATTAGCAACGTCAATACGGAGCAGCTCGTGAGCAATCTGGAGCAGCTCTCGGCCAATGCCGCTGCCGCGTCAGAAGACTTGAGTGCAATCACCGGGGTCCTCAATACCCCCACCAATGTGATCCTGATCCAGCAGACCTTAGAATCGGCCCGCGACGTTTTTCAAAGCGCCCAGAAGCTTCTGGCCGATGTCGATGACCTGACTGGCGACCCTAGCTTTCGCGACGGCATCCGCGACCTAGTTGACGGCCTCAGCGGTCTGGTGTCCTCCAGCCAGCAGCTGGAGCAGCAGACTGAGTTCGCACAGCTGCTCGAACAGGCCCAGCAGGCCAGCCTACAGCCCGATTCTGCGGCGCCGGCACTGAGCCCAGATTCAAACGCTGCTTCCCAGACCGAGTCCAACAGCAGCGGTCGGCCCGTTTTAGTCTTTGACGGGCAGCGGTATGTCTTGCAGATCGCAGATAGCACCAAAGCGAAATAGCCCGTGAATAGGCCCGTACCCGATCCAGATATCGCGCTGGAAGCCCACCAGCTCTGTAAAGCCTACGGTCGAGGTCGTCGTCGATTTGTGGCAGTGCGGGAGGTCTCGCTGACGATCCGCGCCGGGCAGGTGCTGGCTTTTTTGGGTCCCAACGGCGCCGGTAAGACGACGACGATTAAAATGATCGGCGGCCTGATTCGCCCCGATCGCGGCTGGGTGAAGCTGGCGGGGCTGGATCCGCACCGTCAGCCGATGGCGCTGCGGCAGGTGGGTGCCGTTTTAGAGGGCAATCGCAACCTCTACTGGCGGCTGACGCCGCCGGAAAATTTAGAATACTTCGGGGCGCTGCGGCAGGTGCCCCGGCGGTTGGCCCGCCAGCGCGGACAGGTGCTGCTTGAGCAGTTTGGCCTGCTGGAAAAGCAGCGAACGCCGGTGCAAAAGCTCTCTCGGGGGATGCAGCAAAAGCTGGCGATCGCGGTTGCCTTAGTCCACCAGCCAAAGCTGCTGCTGCTGGATGAGCCGACGCTCGGGCTGGATGTCGAAGCCAGCGAAACCGTAAAGGCGCTAGTGCGCGACATTGCCGCGTCGGGCTGTGCAATTTTGCTCACCACCCATCAGCTGGCAGTGGCTGAAGCGCTATCAGATCGGGTCGCCATCATTCGGCAGGGCCAGATTGTAGCCGAGCAGCCGACCCAGGCGCTGATTCAGCAATTTTCCGACTCGGCCTACCAGATTCGCTTTGCCGGGCTGCTGAGCGACGGGCAGCGAGACGCGATCGCGGCCCTGGGTGCCACCGTTACCGAAAACCGCATTCGCTACGCGGGCTCCCCCACCTCGCTATACACCCTGCTCAGCCTGCTGAAGCCGCTGCCCCTATTGGAGGTGAGCCAGCACCGGGCCGACCTAACCGACGTATTCCTCCAGCTGGTGCGGCAGCCCTCTCCCCCAGAGCCATCAACCCCGACGCCTAAACCCGATGATTAACTTGCTGATGGGTGAATTTAAGCGCACCTGGATTCAGTTTCTGCGCTATCCGGCTGAGGTGATTGGCGGTGTGATTATCATTACGTCGGTGTTCTACGGTCTGTTTATCAGCGCCCAGTATATGGCCGGACCGGCGATCGCATTTGGCGACCGGCTCGACGCCATTGTCGTGGGCTATGTGCTGTGGACGCTGGTGATTTTCATCGTCAACGACGTCGCCACCAATCTCCAGCTTGAGGCGCAAACCGGCACCCTGGAACAGGTCTTTCTGTCTCCCTTTGGCGCATCCAGGGTGTTTCTGGCCCGGGCGATCGCCAGCTTAGGACTCCGGCTGACGCTGATTTTGACCATCCTGCTGATCATCATGGGCATAACCGGCAGTCGGATTCAGTTTCCGCTAGCGCTTGTGCTGCCGCTGGTGACCTTGCTGCTGGCGGCCTATGGTCTGGCCTTTGTGATGGGGGCCTGCGCACTTATCTTTAAGCGGGTGCAGCAGGTGCTGGGCATCTTTCAGTTCGCGCTGCTGTTTCTCCTGGCGGCGCCAACGGAAGACTGGCGGGGTCCGGCCCGGGCCTTTGCCAACGGGCTGCCGATGATCCCCAGCACGGGGCTGCTGCGAGACCTGATGGCTCGGGGGGCCGGGCTGGACTGGGGGCAGATGGGCGTCGCGATCGCCAACGGGCTGCTCTACTTTGCCCTGGGCATGGTGGTCTTTGGCTGGGCCGAACGCCAGGCCAAACGACGCGGTACGCTGGGCGGCTATTAGCTGGTGGACAGGTTTAACGATCGGCAGGGGCAGGCGGCGTCATTTCGAGCTAAAGTGGCTGACAAAGGCCGATTTCTGTATCCACCATGACTCAACCCCCCTACCGTCCCGAAGATGACCGCAGCGGGCAGGAGCGCCGGAGCGCGATCGCGCAGCGCAACGCCGCCCTGGCTCGAACGATCAGCATCATCTATTACCTGGCCGGGGCGCTAGAAATTTTGCTGCTGCTGCGCTTCATTCTGCGAATTGCCGGAGCCAATCCTGACAACGCCTTCGCCCGCGTCATCTACGGGCTCTCGAATATTTTTGTGGCCCCGTTTGCCAACCTGTTTCAGACACCCGTGCTCGACCCGGACCAGGCCTTTGATATCAATGCGCTGATTGCGCTAGTCGTCTACGCGCTATTGGCCTGGCTGGTGGCGCGGCTGGTATGGATTATTTGGAGCGATAATCCTTAGAAATTGGCCTGGATTTGGTTCCAGTGTTCCCAGAAAGCTGTCCCCAGAAAGTGGCAGAGCCGGAGAATCCAGTCTCCGGCTCAGATCGGAACTAGCCAATCTTATGGTCCGCCGCCACGATCACTTCTTTGAACGTTTCTTCCGACGCTTCAGAATCGATGGTAACTGTCTTAGCGTCACTGTCAACGTTGACCGTTGCCTTGGGTTCCGTGGTCAGAATGGTCTCTTTTAGCTGTTCGGCGGATTTCTGGTCGGTTAGCGTCGGGACTGAAAATTTAAACTGCATATGCGCTCCATGGAAATTTGAAATCGCCTCTAAAAAATTAGAGCCGCTCTCCAGCATGGGCGATCGCCTATGCTAGTCTAATCTGTCTAGGGAGCGATCCTACGACGGCGCGTAGCTATGTCTATGGGTAGAGCGACCAGATCGCACCGATTAGGCAACCCCAATTTTGGACCGAAAGGCAAAGATAATGCTGACGATCGCAGCCAGCAGCACCAGCCAAAAGGCCAGGGCTAAATTCGTCATCTGCTTTGCTCGTACCCCGGCCCACCACTGGCGGGGGCGCACATCCTGCACCAGTAGGGTCAGCACCGCCGCCAGGTTCAGGCAGATAATATTCACTGAAACCAGCAGCAGCGTTCCCACCGCAGCGCTCCAATGGCCGGCGCCGACCAGCAGGCCGAGGACCACCACAGGCGGCAGCAGCGCCACTGAAACCATGACGCCGACAATCGCCCGCCGCTCGCCAATGGTCAGCGAGACGGCCCCGGCTATCCCCGAAGCAAAGGCCAGCAGCAGGTCGGCTGGGGAGACATAGATCCGGGAGGCAATTTCCGGCAGGTTAGGACTGACCGGCACCAGCAGGCCCACCAGGCAGGAAAAGGTCAGGGTGACAAAAATGCCGGTGAGCCCTTCCTTCAGGGTGCGCCAGGCCAGCCTGACGTCGCCCAGGGAGGTGGCCACGGCCAGGGCCATATTTGGCTTGAGTAGGGGCGCGAGCACCATTGCCCCGATAATCACGGCCTGATTGCCGCGCAGGATGCCAATCGCCGCGATCGCGGTTGACAGCACAATCATCAGCATCTGATTTTCTGAAAACTGGAGGTCGTCGGTCACCCGGCCATAGATTTCTTCTCGAAAGATGCGCGGTTTTGCCGCTGTGTCTTCGTCGTCTGCCAGCGACTGCTTCGCTGTTTCGGGCAGCGGAGGGCGCGGGATGCAGGCTTCGACCGGCAGTAAGATGAGCTGGAACTGGCTATCGTCAGCAAACTGGGCGAGCAGTTCGTCGATTACCGATTCGGCCTGATTGGCGTAGAGCAGCAGCCGAAAGAGCTGCTGCCCCGGCAGCCGCTGCTGCCACACCTCCATCACCGCTTTTTCCTCAATCAGCGTTTTGATGTCCTTTGCTTTGGACTCTGGAATGCGAATTTCAACCAGCCTTAGACTCATCTAAACGATTACTCAGTAGATATCAATAGTTCCTTACCTCAGCAGTATAGGAATATTCGCTTCCTAACAGCGTCGGTCAGGAGAGGGCTGCAACGGCTTGGCCCATACGCTCAACCGCCCGTTCAATATTCTCTAGCGAGTTGGCGTAGGAGAACCGTAGGTAGCCCTTGCCCCAGTGGCCGAAGGAGGAACCCGGCAATCCCGCAACGCCGGCCTCTGCGAGTAGATAGTCGGCCAGTTCCCGGTCGTTGAGCCGCAGCTGACTGACGTTGGGGAAGGCATAGAAGGCCCCAGCCGGTCGCTGGCAGCAGATGCCGTCAATCTGATTCAGGCCGGCGACCAGCGCGTCTCGGCGCTGCCGAAACTGGTCTGCCATTTCCGTCACAAAATCTTGCGGGCCGGTCAGCGCTGCCGCTCCAGCCATCTGGATAAACGAACAGGTGCAGGAGTTGGAATTAATCATCAGCTGCGCTAGCTTTTGCGCGATCGCGACCGGCGCCACCGCATAGCCTAGCCGCCAGCCGGTCATCGCATAGGTTTTGGAATGGCCGTCGAGCAAAATGGTCCGCTCGGCCATGCCGGGCAGGCTGGCAATGCTGATATGGGCGTGGTCGTAGAGCAGCCGGGAGTAGATTTCGTCGGCCAGGATATAGAAGTTGTGTCGCTGGGCCAGCTGCGCGATCGCGTCCAGCTCCGTCCGGGTCAAAAATCCCCCGGTTGGGTTGTGGGGCGAATTGAGAATGAGCAGCTTGGTACGGTCTGAGACCGCCGCTTGCAGGTCTTCCAGCCGGCAGCGAAAGTCGGTGGATTCCCTTAGCGGCAGGGGCACGGGTTTGGCCCCGACAAAGCTGATCACCGACTCATAGATTGGAAAGCCCGGATTGGGATAGACCACCTCGTCGTCGCTGTCCACCAGGGCCAGGAGGGTGAAAAAGATCACCGGCTTGGCCCCCGGCATCACCACCACGTTCTCAAGATTGACCGGGAACTGGCGGCTGGCGGTAATGTGCGCCGCGATTGCCGCCCTCAGCTCCGGCAGCCCCGCCGCTGGCCCATAGCCGGTATAGCCCGCCTGCATCGCCCGGTAGGCAGCCTCGCAAATGTGCGGCGCCGTCGGAAAATCAGGCTGGCCGATTTCCAGATGAATCACATCGCGCCCCTGCGCCTCCAGCTGCTTCGCCTTGGCGGCGTATTCAAAGGCCGACTCAGTCCCCAGCCGGGCCATTCGAGAGGCAAATAGCGTCATTGATGCTCCTTAATCAACATCCATCAAAGCTGCCAGATTGTTTTACGCTAAAAGATGCTGATGCAGCTATCTATAGCGGCACTTAAATGTACTTACTGACACATCAGCTTTTTAAGTTTGAAATTTAAGATACTAGCCTGGAGATTTAAGATACTAGCCTGAGATTTAAAATACTGAGGCGAGTTTACATCGGCCTCGCCACCAGATTACTGAGTCACTATGCAGCTCGTCCACCGCTTACAGTTCGACAATCTGCGGGGAGATCTGTTTGGCGGGTTAACCGCTGCTATCGTAGCCTTGCCGCTGGCCCTGGCCTTTGGGGTGACTTCGGGGGCTGGCGCGATCGCGGGCCTCTATGGGGCTGTCTTTACCGGATTTTTTGCGGCGCTGTTTGGCGGTACTCCCTCCCAGGTGTCTGGGCCGACCGGCCCCATGACCGTGGTGATGGCCACCGTATTTGCCAAGCTAGTCGCCGAAAACCCCGAGAACGGGATGGCGATGGCCTTTACGGCAGTCATTCTGAGCGGGATGTTTCAAATTGTGTTTGGGGTGTTGCGGCTGGGGCAGTTCATTACCCTGATGCCCTACACGGTCATCTCCGGCTTTATGTCCGGCATTGGGGTGATTATCGTCACGCTACAGCTCGCGCCTTTGCTGGGATATCCGGCCCAGAGCGGCGTGGTTTCAGGATTGCAGCAGCTGCCCGAGGCCCTAGCAAATCCCCAACCCGGCACCGCTGGGCTGGGGATTTTAACCCTGGCTATCGTATTCGGCTGGTCGGGCAAACTGGCCAAGCTGGTCCCCTCACCGCTGGTGGCGCTGATTGTTTGCACTGCGGTCTCGGCACTGGTCTTTCCCAACAGCGACATTGCCCTGATTGGCGACATTCCTCAGGGGTTTCCCCAGCTCCAGTGGCCGCGACTCAACCTCAGTCAGATCGGAAATATTGTCGGCTATGGTCTAATGCTGGCCACCCTGGGGGCGATTGACTCGCTATTGACCTCTCTGGTGGCTGATAATATCACCCGCACCCGGCATAACTCTGAACAAGAGCTGATCGGCCAGGGGATTGGCAACCTCCTGTCTGGATTATTTGGCGGGCTCCCCGGCGCCGGGGCCACGATGCGCACCGTGATCAATGTCCAAGCGGGAGGGCGTACCCCCCTGTCGGGGATGTTTCATGCCCTGATTTTGCTGTGCATTGTGCTGTGGGCGGGGGAGATCACGGCCCAAATTCCCCATGCGGTACTCGCCGGGATTTTGATCAAAGTGGGGATTCAAATCATCGACTGGAGCTTCCTGTGGCGCGTCTGCCAGGTGTCTATGCGAGCTGCCCTAGTCACCTATGGGGTGCTGCTCCTGACCGTCTTTGTCGATCTGATCACCGCCGTTGTCGTGGGCGCCTTTGTGGCCAATATGCTGACGATTCATCGATTGACCAGCATTCAAGTCGAACAGGTTCGGGCGGTAACCGATCCCGATGACGATCCCGGCGTTGCCTTGACCCCGGAAGAGCGGCAGCTGATGCATCAGGGCCAGGGGCGGATTATGCTGATTCAAATGAGCGGACCCATGAGCTATGGTGCAGCCAGAACCATCGCCTATCACATGGGTCGGGACTGTGATGCATTGATTCTCGATTTGAGTCATGTGCCGCTGGTAGGCGTAACGGCGGCGATGACCATCGAAGCCGAAATTAGAACGGCCCGTCGTCGATTACAGCACAAGATTTACATCGTTGGGGCTACCGGACAGGTGAAGGAGCGGCTGCGACGGTTTCGGGTGCAAAAAACGCTGCCAGCAGAGAATTTTCTACCCAGCTGCGATGCTGCCCTAGCGCTGGCGCTGGGATTGCCCGAAGCAGGGACTTCAACCCCGGTACCCATGGTTTCTTCTTTTCCAGGGTCTCAGCCCCAAGAGTCTCAGGCTAACTAAGCCTAACCAGGCTAAATCGTGACTGGAGACTCCACATAAATTGTCGGCTCCTCCACCGTAAACTTAATTCCGTAGGTGCTGAGCTTTTTGGCAATTTTGTCGCTGGCCAGCTCCAGCAGCCGCTTCCTCAGCTCAATCGAATTTTCGCTGGAGCCCAGGATGAAAAAGGTGGTGCGGGCTCGCATGGAAGGCCGCCGGCCGTTATCGCTGCCGACCGTCGTAAACGAAATGCTGGTGCTGCCCGGGTCGATACCAAACAGGGACTCGGTACTCTGGGTCACCACCTGCTTCACCAGGGCGGCGTCCTGCTCGTCCAGCGGCTGCTCAAAGTCCAGATAGAGCATCACCATCACCTTCTTGCCACGGGTGATGTTTTCAATATCCAGGTTGGCCAAAATCGAGTTGGGGATCACCACTACCGTGCTCTTGGCGGAGGTGCGCAGCTTGGTCGAGCGTAGGCCAATCGACTCAATTCGGCCGTAGACGTCGGGGGCGTGGGGGTTCAGCGCCACCCGGATATAGTCTCCCGGGATAAACGGCCGGTCCAGATAAAGCACAATCGTACTCAGCAGCTGTTCGAGGATTTTTTGGGCGGCAAACGCGATCGCCAACCCACCAATTCCCAAGCTCGCCACTAGCCCCACCAGGTTAAACTGCTGGCTCTGGGCAAAGGCAATCACCGCAATAAAGCCAATCGCCAGATTCACCAGGGTTTCGAGCACCAGCAGCAGCTCGTCTACCTCCCGCCCTAGCCGCCGCAGCAGGTCAATGCCATACACCCGGACGAACTGTCGAAACAGGCAGGAGGCCAGCCAGGCCAGGCTAGCAATTACCGCTAGCTCGGCGAAGGGCTCTAAAAAATTGTGCAGGCCGAGGTAGTCTTCCTGTAGCCAGGCCAGCGAGAGCAGAATCAGAATCGACGTTCCCGCCATCCGAAAGACGCCCCGAATCGGGTCGATCAGGCCGTCGTAAATGGCCGAGACCTGCTCCTTTGAGACCCGATGAATGACAAAGCGTACTAGCGTCGGCGTGTACCGTCCCACAATCAGCGATAGTAGGACCGAGATCAGAAAAATGACGATGTTGGGAAGGGCCAGCAGCTCAGCCCAGAAGGACTGTCTGAAGGTTTCAATAAAGCGGGTGAGGTTCATACTCAGGCAAGAGACGGACTAAATCGTAATCGGCGAATCGACATAGATCGTAGGCTCTTCGATATCAAAGGCAATGCCGTATTCCTTCAGCTGACGGGTAATATTCTGATTGGCAATATCCAGCAGCTGGCGGCGAATATTCATCGACACGTCGCCCGACCCCAGGATGAAAAAAGTGGTTTGAGCCTGGGTGCGCTGTAGCTCCAGGTTTTCCTCAAAAACGATATCGGTGTTGCGGGCATCGAGGCCGAAAATGTCCTGGGTGCTCTCCAAAATCACCTGGCGGATCAGCGCCTGCTCATCCTGGGGAATCCGCCGGTAGAAGTTGAGATAGAGAATCGCCATCACCTTCTTGGCGCCAGTGAAGTTCTCAATCGTGGACTGAATCAGCGCGTTGTTCGGCACGATCGCCAGGGTACCCTTGCCTGAGGTGCGAATTTTGGTTGAGCGCAGCCCGATCGACTCCACCCGGCCATAGGTGCTGTCGGGCAGGCCGATATAGTCATCAACGCTGAAGGGCCGATCGATATAGATCACCACGCCGCCCAGCAGCTGCTCCAGCACCTTTTGGGCCGAAAAGGCAACGGCCAGGCCGCCAACGCCCAAACTCGCCAGCAGGCCAATCACGTTAAAGTCATGGGTCTGGCCAAAGGTCAGCGCCAGAATGACGACGATGGCGAAGTTGGCAAAAAACTTCGCCAGCACCAAGAATTCGCTATTGGCCTTGCGCCCGCTCCGCGCCGCCGCGTCGAGCAGATAGCGGTCGAAATATTCCTTAAACAGCCGCGAGCCCAGCCAGCCCAGCGTCAGCGTCAGTACCAGGGTGACCGGCAGCTCGACCGAACGGTACCAGGGCACCTGCAAAAACAGCTTGAAAAATAGCCAAACTATCCCATCCAGCAGCACCAGCGCAATCACGCTGCCCAGCAGCCGCCGTCGGGGCTCAATCACCTTGCTATAGAAGCCTTTGACCTCAGGAGTCGCCAGATATTTAATGCTCAAGTTGAGCAGCAGCGACCCCAGCTGTCCAACCGCGAAAACCACCGCAACCGTCCCCGCAAATAGCAGGCTAATCTGAATCAAAATACTTTCGCGGACGGTTTCCAGCACAGGGGTTAACATAGTCGCTTTGACGCCTCAATTCTACGACAGGCAATCTTCCGAGCCCTCACTTCTATTTGTAATATAGAGTCTTCTCTACTATCTCTACCCACCGACCCATGACTCCAATTCAAAATTATGGCCAAAATCAGGCCAAGCGGCTGCTTTACGACCTCATGTTTGGCAGTGCGCAGCCCCGAGCCGGTCAGGACTGGGCAGATGACGTTTGGGGACTGAGCCCGACCCTAGGCGAAAGCGCCGCGATCGCGCTTGAGGTTTTGGACAAGCTGATCGAAACTTGCTCAGCCGCCCAGCTGCAAGCGCTCCTTCAGGACCTCCACAATGCCTACCCAGAGATGATTCAAGACCTCGGATCGGCCCAGGAATGGCAGTCCTTGGGGCAGGGCAGTCGCCCTGAGCGAAACTAAACTGCACTGAATAGTTCAGTTTTTGGGAATGGTACAATTCAGCGTAAGACTGGTAGGACAGCCGCCAGCGCTGAACGGCTGTGATGTAGCCGCCCAATTTTTGCCCTTAAGCCCAAGCCTGTGACCTTAACCCGCCGCCCAGAACGTAAAAAATCCTATGCTAAGACAGAGGCCATCTTAGACGGGGCGATGCAGGAGTTTTTGGCTAACGGATTTGCGGCCACCAGTATGGACCGGGTGGCCGCAACGGCGGGGGTTTCCAAAGCCACGGTCTACAGTCACTTCCAGGATAAAATGGGGCTATTTACCGCCCTAGTCTACCGGCTGGCCGAAGAAAAGTTTAGCGCCGTTTTCGACCCCCGCGACCCTGACTGCTTAGCGGGCGAGCCTCGGCAGGTGTTGCGCCGGGTCGCCAACGATATGTTTGACCAGGTGCACCGCAATCCGCAAACCTGCGAGTTCATGCGCGTAATCGTTGGTGAATCGGGCCGCTTTCCCGAGCTGGCGACGCCCTACATTGAGCATGTCGCTAAGCCCATCTTCGAAGCCCTGACCCGCTACCTGACCGCGCGCACTGAGCTACAGCTGGCCGATCCAGAGGCGACGGCTCGCACTTTTATTGGCACGCTGGTATACCACATCATTGTGCAGCGGGTGCTGCACGGCGAAGCGCTGATGCCCATGGAGCGCGATCGGATCGTCGAAAATTTGCTGAACCTGATTGTGCCTGCAGATAAATCTGAGGTATCCGAGGTATCTGATGTATCTGGGGCTACCTGAACTCGCCCCTATTACCATCGATAACAAGTTTTTATTGCCAGCAGAGTATTCATTCAAAATTGCTCAAAGTCAAGGAACTTTTCAGGAATTTGCTTATCTTAAACATTAAGCCCTGCGTTACATAATCAAGATTATGTGGGTGACGCATTGGCAGCGCCATGTTAGCTCTGCTGTCGATTTCACAGCAGCTCAGCAGTCGGGTGTCCCTCAGCGCTGGGGACCGAGCCCATCACGGAACCGAGCTCTATGCAAAATTCTCAGGTTGCAGCCCGTCAATCTAGACCGCGGCGGACTGCGTTTGACCGCCTGCGACAGGGGTGGTCATTTGTCGCCAAAGTAATTTTGACTCAGGCGCTGCTGGTGGGGCTACCGGCGATTTTCTACTACGGTTTGCAGCGGGGCGGCGTTGTGCTGACCCCGCTGCATCGGCTGATTGCCACCCTGTATTTGCTGAGCTCGCTGTGGCTGATTGTAGAAACCGCGATCGCTAGCTTTCGCCGCTTTGCGGTGCAGCCTAAACAGCGGCAGATAGGCTTCGCTGAGCCTCTTTCGGCCAGTCTCAAAGCGAGTCTAGGCATTCATGGGGCAGAACTGCCCGAGCCCAGCCGCCCGGTCCCGCGCTGCTCGTTTATTGTGGCGGCCTATCTGCCCAACGAGCAGGACATCATCATGACGACGGTGCACCATCTGCTGCGGCAGATTCAGCGACCCGCGGCCGGAATGGAAGTGATTTTGGCTTATAACACGCCAGTGGCGCTACCGCTTGAGCAGACGCTGCGGCAGCTGGCTCAGGCTTACCCCAGCTTTCGCCTGCTGTGGGTCGAGGACAGCCAATCCAAGGCCGAAAATATCAATGCGGCGCTGCAAATCGTCAGCGGCGAGGTCACCTGCATCCTCGATGCCGATCACCATCCGGCCATCGACTGCTGGCCCCGGGCCTGGCGCTGGCTCGATCAGGGCTACGACGTGGTGCAGGGCCGAAATGTGATTCGCAACTATAGACAAAACTGGCTGACCGGGCTGATTGCGCTAGAGTTTGACTCGATCTACAGCATCAGCCACTCGGCCAAGTCGCTGATTATGGATATGTCGGTGTTCGGCGGCTCCAACGGCTACTGGCGGACCGAGGTGCTGCGCCAGGTGCGGTTCAACCCGACCATGCTGACCGAGGACATCGACGCCTCGGTGCGCACCCTGCTACAGGGCTATCGGATTGTCCACGATCGCAGTATTGTCGTGACCGAACTGGCTCCGGCGACGCTGAAGGGATTCTGGTCCCAGCGCAAACGCTGGGCTCAGGGTTGGTTAGAAATCAGCGTGAAATATCAGCGGCGGTTTTGGAAATCAGGCCGGCTTTCTGCCGGGCAGAAGGTGTTTTGGACCTATCTGCTGTACTACCGGGAGCTGTTTCCGCTGCTGGCAATGCAGACCCTACCGATGCTCGCCAGCCTGTGGCTGCTACAGGGGTCGCTGGGGGCGCTTAACCAGGGCTATCTGTGGGTGACAACTGAGGTAACGGTGCTCAGCATTGTGCTGCAAACGCTGGTGATTTCTAAACTAGCGGCAACCCGCTATCCCTTGGGTCATTTTCTGCGCTATGTGCTGCTGACACCCTTCTATGCAACGCTGAAAAACGCGATCGCGACCGTCGCCCTCTACGACCATCTGAAGGGCCAAACCGACTGGGTGGTGACGCCCCGCGATGTCCCCGTCCCGGCATCGGCAGAGCCGCCGCCCTACCCGCTGTCCCAGGTCGCCCAGACAGCCCAAACTTCCCGGTCATAAGCAATTTCAACAATGCGCCATCCGTTAACTGCTGCTCATTCATCAAACCGGCTGGCCTGGCTGGAAGGCCTGCGGATCCTGGCAGCGGTGATGATCCTGCTCTACCACGGCCAGCTGCTGTTTATCGACTATCGCTATACGCCCCAGCCCACGGGCCTGCTCGATAATCTCCAGGGCCTGATTCCGGCTCAGGTGGCGCCAGCCGCCTTTTGGGGGCATTTACTGGCCGCGCCGACGCTGTTTGGCTTTCAGTTTGTCGATGTCTTTGTCATGATCAGTGGCTTCAGCCTGATGCTGTCACTGCGGCAGCAATCGCTCTCGCTGCTACCCTTCTGGCGCAGGCGGCTGCTGCGCATTCTCTGGCCCTTCTGGACGGTGGCCTGGGCCAGCTATCCGGTGCTCTGGGCGATTGGTGTTGCTACCCAGAGCTATGTGCCCAGCCTTTGGCATATCTTTGCCGGGGCCACCTTCCCGTTGCTGTTCGACTATCGCGGTTCGCTGCTGCTGCCGACCAGCGGCCCCTGGTGGTTTGTGCCGCTGATCGTTAGCTTCACGCTGGTGTTTCCGCTGCTGCACTGGCTGCAGCAGCGCTGGGGCAGCCGCAATCTGCTGTTCGCCAGTCTGGCAGTGACGCTGACCTATCGCATCCTGGCGATTTACAGCTTCGGCGGCCATCCCACCTACGCCATTTTTGACAACTCCAACGCTGAGCAGCCGTTCCAGGTCTTTTTGGCGAAGCTCAGCACCTTTGTCGTGGGAATGGTGGTGGCCCGCCAATACCAGCGCGGCCAGGGAGCGCTATTCTGGCCACAGACTCGGAAGCTGACGGTGGGTGCCGGGCTCTATGGGGTGGGCTTTATCAGTCAGTTTTACAAGCTGGGCTGGGTGTTTTGTGACCTGCTGCTGCCGCTAGGGCTGACGCTGCTCTGCGGGACGATGATGGCCGCGATCGCGACCCGGCCCACCGCTCGCACGGTGCTGATCCGAGCTGGCCGACATAGCTACAGCTTTTTCTTAATTCACAATTTCGTCGTCGATCGGACGCTAAACCTGGTTGTCCAGGGCATCGGCAGCCGCTATGTCAGCCTGCTGCTGCCGATGATTGCCCTGACCTACGGCCTGGCAGTGGTGGCCGATCGGCTTCAGCCTTTGCTCATACGGATCCTACAACACCTCTGGCGCGACCTAGACTATCTCCTGTCGGCGTCAGCGCCCAGGACGCAGCAGGATTGGACGCCGATCGTTGGCGATCGGGTCGTCTACACCGGCAGAACAGACTGGGAAATCTTACAGATCGAGATTTTGCTAGACGACGGAAACTGCTATCTCTGTAAGATTACGAATCAGCATCAGTCCCTTTGGGTCAGTCAGGAGCGGCTCACGCCCATCACCGCGCAAGTCCCTGACAGCTTTACGGAAGCAGCACTGGTCGTAAAAAACCGAAAAAAACCCTCTAATGGATAATGCAAATTCGGCCCGTCTATCGGATACTAGACGCTATCCGCTTCGTCAAAATCGATTCTATTCCTCATCCCTTCGACGCGAGTCGAGAAAACTATGGCTCATGCTATTGAGTTTGCGCTGTTTGCGCCTTACAACGAAGGCGCTGCCCTGATAGGAGATTTCTCAGACTGGGAACCCGTTGCCATGACGAAGGGGAAAGACGGCTACTTTCGGACCAAGATAGAGCTAGAAGACGGAGACCATCAGTACAAATTTAGGGTGCAGTCCAAGTCCTGGTTCTTTGAACCGGATGAATGGAAAGATGTCATCGATCCCTACGCCCGGAATATCGACGATCCGTCCCAGAATAGCGTTGTGCGGATCAAGGGCGGCGATCGCATTGTCGATACCTATATGTGGCAGCATGACAATGTGCCCCTGCCCAGCGATCGCGAACTGGTCATCTACGAACTCCACGTCGGCGACTTTACCGGCGGCGAGGACGATCCCAAAACTCGGGGACAGTATCAGCACATGGTCGAAAAGCTAGACTACCTGGTCGAGTTGGGGATTAATGCGATTGAGCTGATGCCAATTCAAGAATATCCGGGCGACTACAGCTGGGGCTACAACCCCCGTCACTTTTTCGCGACGGAGTCTAGCTACGGGACGACTGAAGGGCTAAAGCAGATGATCGACGAATGTCACGGACGCGGTATTCGGGTGATTATGGATGGCATTTTCAACCATTCCGAGGCCGAGAGCCCGCTCACCCAGATCGACCATGACTACTGGTATTACCACGAGCCCAAAGATCCGGACAACAACTGGGGACCCGAGTTTAACTACGAACACTATGACGAAAACTTGGACGTCAAACCCGCCTGGAAATTTGTCGGCGACGTGGTGCGTTTCTGGATTGAGGAATACCACATCGACGGCATTCGCTACGACGCCGCCCGTCAGATTGGCAACTACGACTTTATGCATTGGATTGTCAACGAAGCCAAGCAGGCTGCAGGCAGCAAGCCATTTTACAACATCGCCGAATTTATTCCTGAGAATGCCAGCGTGACCAACAGCGATGGGCCGATGGACGGCTGCTGGCACGATAGCTTCTACCATACGGTGACGCCCCATATCTACGGCGACCGGTTTGACCTGACGGATCTTGAAGAAGTGCTCGACTGTCGGCGCCAGGGATTTTTGGGTAGCACCAACGTCGTCAACTATCTCTCGAACCACGATCAGACCCGGATGATGGTGGACTTAGCAGAACGGCAGATCTTTGACGACGAAGCCTTTAAGCGAGTCAGGCTGGGCGTCGCTTTGCTGATGACGGCGGTGGGTATTCCCCTAATCTGGATGGGCGAAGAGCTGGGCGAATACACCCCCAAGGATCTGGGGGCATCGAAGCTCAACTGGGGACTGCTAGGCAATGACAGCAACCAGGCGCTGTTTGAAAACGTTAAGGGCCTGATTCACCTGCGGCGAGAAAACCAGGCGCTCTACACCGAAAATATCAGCTTCTTTCACGAAAATGCCGAAGGCAGAGTATTGGCCTACGTCCGCTGGAATGATGAGGGCTCAAGGGTTGCGATCGTCACTAATTTCTCTGACCAGTTTTTGAAAGACTACCACATTGATCGTTTTCCCGAGGCGGGCACCTGGCACGAATGGACGGGCGAATACGATGTCGAAATCGACGGCGGCGGCTTAACTTTGGACCTGGGCTCTTACGAAGCCAAGGTATTCGTCTGGAGCCCTTAGCGACCCAGGTTGACGGCGTAGGCCAGGGCTGCTTGCTGAGCCGGAGTGATGGCGTCGAAGCCGAAGGTTGCGATCGCAATCGGACTCATTTCCGCCTGGGTCGAAAACAGGGTTTCCCCCCTGGGATTTTTCAAAGCCGTCTTGCCGTTTTGCGTCGTTACCGTGTAGAGCAACTGCTTATCTGCTGCGGTTATCGCATAGCCCTGATCGATTGGCCGAATCTGGTAGAGGGCAGTGCCGCTGCTGCGCTCCAGCCTAAAGCCACCGTCGGTCTGCGGCTCTAGGGTAAACAGCGCCTTTGACCGCTGGGGCGGCTGGATCTGCCAGGTCTCCCCTTGAGCGATGACATAGCCCACCGTCTGGTTTTGCGCATCTCGGATCTGCACATTCTGGTTTTCATCGAGAATCAGCTGCGTCAGGTCGCCGTTGGCATTGTCAATGAACTTAGCGCCGCTGGGCTTGAGCTGGAAGAAGCGCTCCGATCCATTGTCCTGACGCAGGCTGAGTTTGTCGCCCAGCACAGAAGGAACAGTGGAAGGTGGCGCTTTTTTCAATTGGGTTTCAGGACCGCTGCCAGGACTGACCGCAACAGTCGGGGAGTCGGCAGTCGGCTGACTGCGATCGGCGGGCACGTCGGCATTGGGGGTGAGGCTACAGCCGTTGACAGCAACCGCAGCAGCCAAACTCAGGCTGTAAAGCGAATGGCGAAGCTGAATTTTCATGACAGGGGATCTACCACCGGCAGCTTTACCTTCAGCGGCTCAACCCCTGTGGGAGACTATAAAGGAACTCTATCTCGATCCTAGCGCATGGCCCAGGGCAGCTTCCAGCCGTTTTTCCACACCACGCCGCCTGAGGCGCTGGGCGAACTGGTGCAGCAGCGGGTGACGATTGGCGATCTCGCCTTCAACCTCACCTACCCCGGCAGCGCCGACGCCCTGCTCGACCATCCCAGCACCCAAACCGCCTTTGACGCCGACCAGTACCTGCCCTACTGGGCCGAGCTCTGGCCCGCAGCGCTGATGCTGAGCCGGGCGCTGGTACAGGAAACCTGGCCCCCCGACTGGACGGCCCTAGAGATTGGCTGCGGGGTAGGGCTGCCGGGAATCACGGCCCTGTCGCTGGGAATGCGGGTGATCTTCAGCGACTACGACGCTACCGCCCTTCAGTTCGCCGCCCGCAACGCCGAGGCCAACGGCTTCAGCCGCTTTGAAACCCTACCGATGGACTGGCGCTGCCCGCCGCCAGACCTCCGGGTTCCCCTGATCCTGGCCGCCGATGTGATTTACGAAGAGCGCCATCTCACCCCGCTGGTCCAGCTCATCCAGTCCGCCCTAACCCCGGACGGGATGTGCTGGCTGAGCGACCCCGACCGCCCAATGCGCAAAGCCTTCCAACGAGCGCTGACCGCTGCCGATCTCACGGTTCACGCTGAGGCGGCCAGCGCCTTGGGCTCTGAAGGTCAGGAAGTGACAGGTCAGCTGTATCGCATTCGACGTCATTCTGGTTCGTTCAGGGCGGGCTGAGACGAGGGTCGCTTGAGCCATTTAAAAACCACCCAGGCGAAGAGCAAAAACTTGATCGCGGTGGTGAAGACAATGCTGAAGTCTGACTCCAGCCGCGGCACGGTAAAGATGGCCGGGGTCTGGATTACCGTATTTTCGCTGGTGACCAGCAGGAAAATGGCGAGATTGTTAGCAGTATGCAGCCCGATGGCCAGCTCTAGCGAATTATCTTTGACCAAAACTAATGGGATTCAAGCCCCGCCCTTTCAGGGCGGCTTTGAGTTTGGATGTATTGCTTCAGGATCTCCAAAGGAGCACCGCCTACAGAGCCAGCTGAATAGCTTGGACTCCACAGCGC
>NZ_JADEXG010000067.1 GCF_015207255.1 Vasconcelosia minhoensis LEGE 07310 | reverse complement strand
CTGCAATCGCAATTTTTGCTTTGAACTCTGGACTATACTGTCTGCGTTTTCTGCTCATGAATAACTCCTATCATTTTTTGAGTGATTCGGAGCTTAGCTACCTGTCCAGTTTTTGGGGTCCACTATATAGGCCGTCCATTCCTCAATATCTTCTACTAAGCTGTCTTCGTATATAGGTTCGTTGCTAGCCTCTACAACCGGCATTTGACTCGCGAAATTCTTATCCGACGGCATTGGAGGCTTATCTACAAACGCAGAAAACCCTAAGGGAGCCTCTGGGGCATTTTCTAACGCTTCATACTTCTGTCGATAGAGCTCGTAGCTTTTGCCAAAGCTGGGAAGTTCCTTTCCCTGCTCAGTTAGCTGCCTGGCACATTCAGCCATTGCCTCCGGTATCGTGGCGATTGCCTCATCAATACGGGCTGTAATCCTGTTATGCTCTTTAGCAATAGACTCAAACTGCTGAAGTAGATCCGACGCCAATCAATTCTGGCGTTTACGATCAGGAGCAGCCTCAGGAAAAGCTCGTCCATTCTCTTGAGCATGGCAACATCGTTATTTACTATGATGAGCCAGGCGAAGAGACGATCAACGAATTTTCGGGTCCATGGGACGGCATCGTCGTCGTTCCTAAGCCGGGACTCGGTGAAAGCATCGTGTTGACAGCCTGGACGAAGAAGCTGGCTCAACCGCAGTTTGACCCAGACGCAGCGGCTAGCTTTATAGACGAATATCGCGGTCGCGGCCCAGAAAATCCGGTTCGGTAGCCTATACCTACTGAGCGTACCAGTCCTGCCGCCACTGGGTCATCTGGTCAATTTCGGTTTGCTGAGTGGCGAGAATATCCTCAGCCACCTGCCGCAGTTCGGAACGAGCGCTCTTTTCCAAAACCTGCTCAGCCATCGTTAGCGCTCCCTCATGGTGCGGAATCATGGCGTCGATAAAGCGGCGGTCGAATTCGGCATCCGCTTTGCCCAGGCCCCCATCCATTCGCATCGCCGTCTGCATCTCAGGGGGCATCGCCATGGTGTGACCCATTTGAGCGTCATACATCACGGGTTCAGCGCTGGCGTTGGGATACCAGTCCTGCCGCCACTGCTGCATCTGGTCAATTTCGCTCTGCTGGGCGGCGATCACCTCCTGGGCTAGCTGCCTCATTTCGTCGCGCTGCGAGTTTTGCAACACGGCTTCGGCCATCGCGATCGCGCCCTGGTGGTGCAAAATCATGCCGTCGATAAACCGCAGGTCGAACTCGGCATCTTTAGGACCCAGATCCATCGTCATCTCATGGTCTGCCATAGAGCTGTCCCCGATCGGCATGCTGTGGCCATTTGGAGACTGTGAAAAGGTGCTACATCCGGCTAAAAGCAAAGGGCCAGACGCGATCGCGCCTAGCAGCAGGGCGACAAACGGCCGTTTCAAGTGCATATAAAATCAACTCATTTGAGCGCTTTAAAAATCCATTATGGGCCTGAAAAAGTGAAATGCGGATGAAATTGCCGTTAGCCCATTTCAACGCATTTCATTTTTAGCTGTCACTGTGGTTGGGATTAGTCCTGCTACCGCGAGCTTGAAGCCGGTACTTTACGCTATGACGCTTTTTTGCTGTTTGATTAGGAATCTGAAGCGTTAGAGTCTTTCGAGAAGACGCTTAGAATTGCCGCGACGGTCGGTGGCAGCGCCAGCAGAAACAATAGGCCCAGAACAAACACGGTCAGCCTCAGAACTGAAGCTAGGCTGAGGACGGTTTCTAAATCTCTAGATTCAAACATAGGAATTCTTGGGCGAAGCCGAACGCAGATTTTGTCCCCTTTGAGATACCACTTTGCTCTATTTCTTGCCACCTGTCTGGGGACAGGTTCTATCTAGCGCTAATCTAAAGGCTGAGATAGCGGTCGCAACTGCCGTCGCCTCAGAAACTCGCTAAAGTAGAAGAGCTAATCATTTTGAGCATCAAGGACTGGACTCTATGCGAGTACTTTTAATGACCGGGAAAGGCGGCGTCGGAAAAACCTCCGTAGCGGCAGCGACGGGGCTGCGCTGTGCCGAACTGGGTCATAAAACCCTGGTGCTGAGTACTGACCCAGCCCATTCCCTGGCTGACAGCTTTGATCTGGAGCTCAGCCACGAGCCGCGCCTGGTCAAGCCCAACCTTTGGGGAGCCGAGCTGGATGCGCTGATGGAGCTGGAGGGGAATTGGGGAGCGGTGAAACGCTACATCACCCAGGTCTTACAGGCTCGCGGGCTGGAGGGGGTCGAGGCCGAAGAACTTGCTATCCTGCCCGGCATGGATGAAATCTTCAGCCTGGTACGGATGAAGCGCCACTATGACGAAGGCGAATTTGACGTGCTGATTATTGACTCGGCCCCGACGGGAACAGCCCTACGGCTGCTGAGCTTACCGGAAGTTGCAGGCTGGTATATGCGGCGGCTATATAAGCCCTTCCAAGCCGTTTCTGCTGCCCTGCGACCGCTGGTAGAGCCGATCTTTCGCCCGGTCGCCGGATTTTCACTGCCCGACAAGGCGGTGATGGACGCGCCTTACGAGTTTTACGAGCAGCTCGAAGCGCTGGAAAAGGTGCTCACCGATGCGACGACCACCTCTGTACGCCTGGTCACCAATCCTGAAAAAATGGTGATCAAGGAATCCCTTCGCGCCCATGCCTATCTAAGTCTTTACAATGTCGGCACCGATCTGGTAATCGCCAATCGAATTATTCCCGACAGCGTTTCTGACCCGTTCTTTCAGCGCTGGAAAGAGCAGCAGTCTAAGTACCGCGAACAAATACACGAAAACTTTCGGCCGCTGCCGGTCAAGGAAATCCCTCTGTTTTCAGAAGAGATGTGTGGCTTAGAAGCTCTGGAACGCCTGAAGGAGACGCTCTACGCCGACGAAGATCCGGCTCAGGTCTACTATAAAGAAACGACGCTGCGGGTTGTGCAGGAAGCCGATCACTACAGTTTGGAAGTCTACCTGCCGGGGATTCCCAAAGATCAGGTGGAGCTGAGTAAAACGTCAGACGAGCTAAATATTCGAATTGGCAACCATCGTCGGAATTTGGTTTTACCCCAGGCGCTGGCGGCCCTACAGCCCGCCGGGGCGAAGATGGAAGATGACTACTTGAAGATTCGGTTCGCCGCAAGATAGGGATTGTGACGAAGCCTGTCTGCCTTGGGTATCAAAGTGCTAGGGTTAAAGCACCGAGTCAAGCGGGTTAGCTATGGTTGCCGAGCCTCAAGTCCGTCCTGCCGAAGTTATCTATCCTGAGAGCGATGGTCAGCCGATGGCGGACAATACGCTGCAGTTTCGTTGGATTGTCACCATTAAAGAGAATCTAGAGATTTTGTTCGCCGATACGCCGGATGTATTCGTCGCTGGAGATTTGCTCTGGTACCCAGTAGAAGGCGAGAGTCAGCGCTGTCAGGCACCCGATGTGATGGTGGTATTGGGTCGGCCTAAGCGCGATCGCGGTTCTTACCAGCAGTGGAAAGAAGACAACGTTGCGCCGCAGGTTGCTTTTGAAATTCTCTCTCCTGGCAACACGCCTCAGGGGATGACTCGCAAGCTGCTGTTCTATCAACAGTATGGGGTAGAAGAATACTACCTCTACGATCCGAGAAGTAATGAACTGGTTGGTTCGCAGCGCGATCGCGATCGCCTGGTCGAAATTTCAGAAATCAATGGCTGGGTAAGCCCCAGGTTGGGCATTCACTTTGAAGTCACTGAGGACACCCTGGAAATCTATACGCCTGCCGGGGAGCGATTCCTAACGCCGGTAGAGCTGTCTCGCCAGCGCGACCAGGAACGCCAGCGAGCCGACCAGGAGCAGCAGCGGGCTGACCAGGAGCAGCAGCGGGCCGACCGGCTAGCCGCCCGACTCAGGGAGCTAGGCGTCGATCCTGACACCGTCTAAGACGCTTCAGGTTTAGAGCTATCTTCTACCGTCAGCGTGCCCCGAAACATATTCATGCCGCAGTGAAAGGGATAGCTACCTGCTTCTTTGGGCGTGACTTCGACGGTTCTCTTTTGATTTAGCGGTAGGTCCACAGATCGATTAAAGTCGGGAAAAATGACCTGCTCCAGGCAGCTACTCCGATCTTTGCGTAAGAAGGTCAGCTTTACCGGCTGGCCTGCCTGGACAACAATTTGATTTGGCGAATAGCCACCATCTACGGCGACCTCTACAGTTTGAACGCCTTCATCAACCTGAGCCGTTTGAACCTTCGTTTTGCTAAAGAGAAACCACCATAGCTCCAGACCAATCAGACCCGCACCGGCTGCGACTATGCCTGCTTTGACTCCCAGCGGCTGCTCTATTCGGCGAAACTCGCTGGTACCAGCATCCGAAATTTGGGCTTTAGCAGTATGGGCAATACCAAGTAGCAGGCTGACGCCAAGCATACTACTCAGTAAACATGATCGTAATTTCATTCGTTTAACCCTATCCTAACGAACCCCGTTGGGGGAAAAATTTCTCAGGCGAAGCGCGTTGCTGACGACAGAAACTGAGCTAAACGCCATCGCTGCGCCTGCAATAATCGGGCTCAGCAGCCAGCCGAAGAAAGGATAGAGTATGCCTGCCGCAATCGGGATGCCCGCCACATTATAGATGAAGGCAAAGAACAGATTTTGGCGAATGTTGGCAATGGTAGCTTTGCTGAGCTGAATCGCGGTGACAATGCCCTGCAGGTCGCCGGAAATTAAGGTGATGTCGCTGGCCGCGATCGCAACATCCGTCCCCGTGCCAATCGAAATGCCCACATCTGCCTGAGCCAGGGCAGGCGCATCGTTAATCCCATCGCCCACCATTGCCACCTGCTTACCTTCAGACTGGAGCTGCTTGATCTGCGCCGCCTTTTGGTCGGGGCGGACTTCCGCAAAAATCCGACGAATGCCGACTTCCTGCGCGATCGCTTCAGCCGTTTGCTGGTTGTCGCCGGTCAACATCACGACCTCCAGCCCCATCTTTTGCAGTGCCCCCACGGCCCGGGTGGAAGACTCCTTGAGCGCGTCTGAGATCCCTATTAGCCCTTCGGCTTTGCCATCCACCGCAATCCAAGCCGTGGTTTTGGCTGCCGCCTCCCAAGCCTGTCGCCGAGACTGAAGTGATTCGGTCTGGATACCCAAGCTTTGCATCCAGCGGTCGGTGCCAATCTGGACTAAGCGACCGTTGACCCGGCCCTGGACACCGTTGCCCGTCACCGCATCGAAGTCCTGCACCGCAGGCAGCGACTTTTTATCGACGCCCTGGGATGCAGCATACTGCACGACAGCCTCTGCTAGGGGATGTTCCGAGTTGCGCTCAACCGCCGCTGCCATTTGCAGCAGCCTGATCTCATTGCGGTCGGCAGTGCCTCGCACGGTGAGATAGTCGGTCACCGTTGGCTTACCCTGGGTTAGCGTTCCAGTTTTGTCAACCACAATGGTCTGAATCCTATGAGCTCGCTCTAAACTTTCGGCATCTTTAATCAAAATGCCGTTTTCAGCCCCTTTACCCGTACCAACCATAATCGAGGTGGGCGTAGCCAGTCCTAGAGCGCAGGGACAGGCGATAATCAGTACGCCGACGGTAGTGAGCAGGGCCAGCGTAGTGTTACCCATGAAGATAAACCAGAGGACGAAGGTAAGGATTGCGATCGCGATCACCACCGGCACAAACCATCCGGTCACCTGGTCCGCTAGCTTCTGAATCGGCGCTTTTGAACCCTGGGCGTCTTTAACAAGCTGTACAATCTGGGCCAGCACCGTATCTTTTCCGATCCGCGAAGCTTTAAACCGAAAGCTGCCAGTTTTATTGATCGTCGCGCCGATCACTTCTTCGCCCGGCGCTTTCTTCACCGGCACCGGTTCACCCGTCACCATCGATTCATCGACGGTAGATGAACCCTCTACTACCTCGCCGTCCACCGGAATCTTCTCACCCGGACGCACAATGATAATATCGCCGACAACAACCTCCTGAAGCGGCAGGTCCAGTTCTTCACCCTGCCGCACGACTCGGGCCGTGTTGGCCTGTAGGCCCATCAGCTGCCGAATCGCATCCGAAGTCTGGCCCCTAGCTCGGTTCTCGAAGTAGCGGCCCAACAGCAGCAGCGCAATGATCACCACGGCTGCTTCGTAATAGACGTCTGGCGCTAGGCCTTGAGCCGTTAGAACGTAGGGAAACAGCGTCACAAAAATAGAGTAAAGGTAGGCTGCGCCGGTTCCCAGCGCGACCAGCGTGTTCATATTCGCCGACCGATGCGTAAATGCCTTCCAAGCTCCGACATAAAAGGACTGGCCGCACCAGAACAAAACCGGCGTCGCCAGGACCAGCTGTAGCCAGGGATGATGCAGAAACATCGGCCAGCCTGGGATGTTGATGCCCAGCATGATCGGCAGAGTGCCTAAAATTAGCACAATGCCGATCACGCTGCTGACGATGACTTTAGTCAGTAACGCCCGCTGCTGCGCCTTGCGCTCCTTCTGCTCCTGCTCATCCGCTTCACCCGTAGTCAATTCCGACTCACGAGCTTCGTAACCGGCATCGGCGACGGCCTGTTGAATCGCTTCTAGATTCGTATCGCGATTGTCATACTCAACGCTGGCCTGTTCGGTAGCAAAATTAACCTGGACGCGATTCACGCCCGGCACCTGTTGAATTGCCGTTTCGATATTATTGGCGCAGGAGGCGCAGCTCATGCCCTTTAGCTTTAAAGTTGTTGAAGTCATGGCGAAAATTTTCTCCCTTAAGCCCCATTCGCCTCAACGCGAGGATTCTGCTTGCTAATAGAATTCTCGAACTTTAGGACGCGGTGTAGCCCGCCTGACTGATCGCCTCGCGGACTGAAGTCTCGGAGGCTTCTGTCTCTACGTATACGCACTTGGTTTTGGGGTCTGCCGCGACTTTAGCGCTTGAGTCTACGGACTTCACGGCCTCGGTAATCGTCTTAGCACAGGCCCCACAAGCCATATTTGGAACATTGAGCTGTAATTTCATCATTTTTAAGTAGCAAATTTAGATCGTACTAGTAGGCTCAGGAACAAAGACTTTGCCTATTGATCACAGCATAAACTCTCCTCTTGACTGGAGAGTCAATAGGGTAGAGAATATTTTTTTAGTCATAGAGGGCTCAATTGCCTAAAAAACAGAGACTAAACAGCTAGTCCTCCTAGAAAGATAGCGACCAGATAGATCAAATAAACACTATCTAGAGCCAGCACCTGCCAGAGCTTGAATCCATGTTCTGGAGTGCCCCAGTGAATCAACACTGCATAGGCAGCAGCCACCAGCGCCACGAAGGCTAAATTAACCACAAAAAGTGGGAAATTGTTTACGGGAACAGTAACCAGGGCCAGGGGAAAGAAGGCAATGGTCATGGTGACAGCATGATCGCCAATGGCGCTGGCGCTGGCAGCCGTGATCTGCCCACTTCGGGCAATACTCCAGGTGGCAAACAGCTCTGGCAGCATCGCCATCGGTGCGGTGATAAAAAGACCTCCAATGATTTCTGAGATGCCGATAGCCGAAACGATATTTTCTGTAGCAATCACGGTAAAGTAAGCCCCAATGGCGAGGGCGAGGACACCTGCAACCGCCATTTCAATCTCGCCTTTTCCCCATCGGGTCTGCTGCCCGGCTTGGCGACCTCTGAATACCGCCTGGGCTAGGTAAACCAGATAGACCGCTAGCATAATCCAGCCATCGATTGGCTGAAGCCCTCGCCACGGAGCTGGAATGGTGAGCAGGGCAACGACGGCAACAATGCCCAGGTAGGGAATGGTCTGCGTTGTCACCGCTTCTCGATTAATCCTCATAAACCGCTGCTGGCGGTGACGACGATGGGACTCAAAATCTTCACCCGCTTCAGCCTGATCGGCTTCTCCTAACTGAGCCTTGCGGGAGGCGATGTAAGCCGCCGTTACCAACAGGGGAATGGCAACAATATTGGAGCCAAGCATCGTCCCTAAGCCAATGTCGGCTACCTGTCTGAAGGCACTGGTGGTATTGATGCCAATTTCAGGGCTGGCCGCCGCAATCCCAACAAAGGAGGCCCCGGCTACCTGGGTGAGGCCCCACTGCGATCGCAGTTTCCGCAATGGCTTACCCAGGCGTTCTGCGCCCCAGTGGGCCGCCCAGACGGCAGCAATCAACACCGCTCCCCACAGCCAGATACTCATCGTCTATTACGGATTACGGATAATGCGACCGGCGTTGAGGATGGCCAGCAGCGCTACACCGACATCGGCAAAGACGGCAGTCCACAGGGTGGCGATGCCGAGCGCACCGAGGACGATGAAAACGGCTTTCACCGCCAGGGCAAAAAAGATGTTTTGCCAGACGATCCGCCGGGTGCGATGGGCGATCGCGATCGCCTCCGCCACCTTTGAAGGCGCATCGGTCATAATCACCACGTCAGCTGTCTCAATCGCCGCATCTGAACCCAGGCCGCCCATGGCTATGCCCACATCAGCCCGGGCAATCACCGGCGCGTCGTTAATGCCGTCACCCACAAAGGCAACTTTACTTTGGGTCTGGCTAGCCCGACGCAGGAATTCTTCTAACGCAGTGACTTTATCCTCCGGCAGTAGCTCAGCCCGATACTGGTCGAGACCTAGGGCCTGGGCAATGCGGTCTGCAACCGACTGGCTGTCGCCGGTCAGCATCGCGGTTTCAATTCCCTGGCCGTGTAAAACGCGAATGGCTTCTACAGCATCGGGTTTGAGCTCATCGGCAATGACAATCCGCCCCGAGTATTCGCCATCGACGCCCAGATGGGCGACCGTTCCCTCTACCGTACAGACATCGTGGGGGATATCTTCTCGGTGCAGCAGTCGGTCATTCCCAGCGAGTACAGCGCGGCCATTGACGTTAGCCCGAATGCCGTAGCCTGAAATTTCTTCGTAGTCCTGTACTCCAGACCCATCCACAGGCTGCCCGTAGGCCTGCCGAATCGACTGAGCCACCGGATGAGTGGATTGAGATTCTACCTGGGCCGCGAGTTCTAGTAGCTGCTCCTGGCTTAGCCCATTTTGCGAAATCACCTCAGTGACGCGAAAATTGCCCTGGGTTAGGGTTCCGGTTTTGTCAAAGACAACCGTTTTGACCTGAGTCAGGGCATCTAAAAAGGTAGAGCCTTTGACCAAAATGCCGCGCTTAGCCGCACCTCCAACGCCGCCAAAGTAGCCCAGCGGAATGCTGATCACCAGGCCACAGGGGCAGGAAATCACTAGCAGCACCAGCGCCCGATAGGCCCACTCGGCCTGGGTTGCGCCGGCAATCAATAGCGGTGGCAGAATCGCCACAGCAAGGGAGAGAACCACCACTACCGGCGTGTAGTAGCGGGCAAAGCGGGTGATAAATTTCTCGGTTTTGGCTTTTTTGCTACTGGCGTTTTCCACCAGCTCCAGAATTTTAGAAATAGAGGATTCTCCAAACAGCTTGGTTACCCGGACGGTGAGTCCCCCAGACTGATTGATCATTCCTGCTAGAACAGCCTCTCCAGTTTGGACGGTGCGAGGGACGGATTCTCCAGTCAAAGCTGAAGTATCCACCTGAGATTTGCCCTCTATAATTTTGCCGTCAAGCGGCACTTTTTCACCGGGGCGAACCACGATGACGTCCCCGACGCTGACCGAATCTGGCGAAACTTCGCGTATGTCGCCGTCAGCCTTCAGGTTGGCCGTATCGGGCCGCACCTCCAGCAGCGACTTAATTGATCGCCGCGATCGCCCCACCGAATAGTCCTGAAATAGCTCCCCTATCTGGAAGAACAGCATTACCGCCACGGCTTCGGGTAGCTCATGAATCGCGATCGCGCCTAAAGTCGCGATCGTCATCAAAAAGTTTTCGTCAAAAATGCGGCCTCGCAGGATATTCCGCCCGGCAGTCGTCAGCACAGACCAGCCGCTGATTAGATAGGCAGGAATCAGAACGGCATACTCGGCTATTGCATAGGGAGTATTGTGCAGCGGCTGGTTGAAAATTAGGCCGATTAGGAAAAGGATGAACGCGATCGCGAAAGGCGCTAGCGATCGCGGGGTAAACTCGCCTGAACCATGATTGTGACCGTGACTATGACCGTGGCCACAGCAGCCACTGTGGGACTGAGATCCTGACATAGAAGCCTCTGCTAAGGGGAATTATGATTATATGAACAAGTGTTCATATAATACGATACAGGGCTATGCTTGTCACACTATCCAATCATAGCTTTGTACACCTACTAGAACGTCCTGAGTGATCTACCAACCGCCCATCACGCCGGTTGGCATCATACTGTCTAGCAGAATTATGCAGATGACATCAGACAGCTATATTGAGCAGGCATCCAGTAGTGACATGCCCCCTTCTCAGCAGTCAGCGCTGTCTGAATATACCTGTGCTGACGGTATGTGCGTGCCTAAGACGATAGCGCCTGAAGTCCTGACGCTTCTTGCTTCTTGATTGGTAGAGTGAAGCCCGGCTCCTATTCAAGCGCTCACAGCCCGAAACGGGTTTATTCGTCTAGATGCTCGGCAACTTCGCGGTAGAGCGTCATGATGTGGTCATCGGCTAGGCTGTAGCAGACGTTGCGGCCCCGACGGCGATATTTCACCAAGCGCTGCGATCTCAGTACTCGCAGCTGGTGTGACACCGCCGATTCGCCCATCTTGACGGCAGCCGCCAGGTCGCAAACGCACAGTTCCTGCTGAGCCAGCGCCGACAGCAGCTTCAGCCGATGGGGGTCAGCTAGCGCGCTGAAGAACTCCGCCATGCGCTGGGCTTTCTCAGTGGCCAGCACCTCAGACTGCACCTGGCGCACATTATCCAGATGCACCAGGGATTCTTCGCAGGTGGGGGCGTCAGTATTTTGAATGAGTTGCGCTTTGGCAGAACGGGACTTGGCCATAAAGGAGAAGTGCTCAGCATCTCTTCTATGATACTGAAAATCATTACCACCTGAAGACCTGTTCAGATAAAAGGCGGTTTAATCGCCCATTTCAATCGTCTGCTGCACCTGCTGGATAAAGTACAGGGTTTGCTGATAGCCCTGCTGGTCGCCACGGGCCTCAAACAGCTCAGCCGCCTGCTGCAAATCCGTCAGGGCCAGCTCGGGATCGCCGAGCTGATAGCGCAAAAGTCCACGGTTGCCATAGGCCTCTGCCAGCTCTGGATTGAGCTGAATCGCGGTATCAAAGTCTGCCAGGGCGGCGTCGGCATTGCCCAGTTCAGTGTAGACTTTGCCCCGGTTGTAGTGGGCATCGGCATTGTCGGGGGCAAGGGCGATCGCCTGATCCAGATCGCTCAGCGCCTGGGGCAAGCGCCCAGTCGTCGCCAGAATGACGCTGCGATCCAGATAGGGCTGCACAAAGTCTGGGTCAATCTCGATCGCCTGACTCAAATCGGCGATCGCCGCCTCGGCATCGGTCAGGTGAGAGTAGGCTTCTCCTCGGTTATAGAGAGTTTCCACATGATCGGGGCGAAGCTGAAGCGCCATAGAAAAGTCGTCAACCGCCTGCTCATAATCCCCCAGGTCATGGTAAGCAACGCCGCGATGAAGATAGGCGTCAGCATTGTCTGCATCAGCCGCGATCGCCTCAGTATAGGTAGCGATCGCCGCTTCCAATTCTCCCTGCTCAGCCTGCTGTAGCCCCCGCTCGACTAACGGCTCAGTGACAGCCGCAATAGTCGCTGTCCGTCCGGGTTCAGAAACCGACAGTCCGCCCACCGCCGTAACGACAAAGACTGTCAAACCGAGCATCAACCCTTTGTTGCGTCCCATTCTGACCTCCCAATAATGACAACCTGGACTCTGCTGCGGCTCAGTTGCCCATGCAAAGGTAGACTAAAGCGCCGGAACAGTGGCTAAAAGCAAAGCTGTGACGCTTCTCAAACCTGATCTCTATTCAGTGTAACGAGCGATCTCTGCTCCCGGATTTCACTTGGACGAAAAAAATAGTGTGATCCCAAAAACCTAAAATCAGGCAAAACTGACTCTGGGGTACAGCCCAGAGCGCAGCTATTGTCGAATCCCACCCGAATCGTGGTGGATTTGACGGGTACGACCTTGGGCCAGCACACGGTGAATCAGGCCGTGGAGAGGATGGTCAGAGCGATTCGCATCGGTCAGTTCGACGCTCAGACGACGCGATTGGTGATTGAGCTAGCGCCTGGCTATACCGTTGACCCTGCCCAGATGATTGTGCAAGGGCAAACGCCTCAACTCTTTGTCACGGGGGCACAGGATGCGCGAACCTTTAACGACCCGGCTTAGAGACAGCAAATGTCGCAGGCGATCGCTTCAGGCATCCTACAGTAGGTGTAGTAAGAGCTTTAGAGGGACGTAGCCATTCGGCTAGCACCCCACCACCAAAGTTTCCCAGTGCTGGCAGAAGCGCCAAGCCAATTACCCTGATAAGCTGACTATTCATCGCGTCCTGGTTCCAAGGAAAATCTGCGGCGGGTTGAAAGCTGAGTCTACTTTCAGGCCCTTTCGGAAAAATTAATTTTCACCGACATCCCGCCAGGAGTCATCTGTCACCCGGAAGATTGGCCCTGCAGTCCTCTTTCGCTGATTCATTTCGGAATACGCTGTTGAAGCATCTGCGCTCATCGCTGTGTTGATTAAATGATTACGGTGAAGTCCGGGTGCGGAGCCGTAAGAGCACCTGTGACACCAGAGCCAGAGGCACGGACAGTACCGTCACGACTCTGGCCCCCAGTACCCATAGATTCAATCCGACCAGGGATTGGGCAAACACCGCCAGATAAACGGGTGGCAGCCCCATCTGCAAGACAAAGTTCAGCGGTAACAGAGCCGTTGCCAGCCCCACATTGCCTTTGGCGATGCCGGTAAACACCAGATACCAATCAGTGCAGGGGGTGACCAATAGCATTAATAGTCCCACCCGCAAATCCGGCGCATCCGGGAAAAAGAGCGCTCCCAATCCCCAGGTCAGCAGCGGTGTCCACAGAAAGTTGATCGCCAAGCTGGCAACAGTGACTCGATAGTCATTAAAGGCGCTGCCAAAGTGTCGTAGAGAAATCGACAAAAATGCCGCGTAGAGCATGACCGCCAGCAGCGGCAAAATCCAACGGTCTGCAATGGCAGCAGTGCCTTCAATCAGCGACAATCCGAGTCCAAGCGCTACTGATAGAAGAATCAATAGGGGCTGAAAGCGCTCAAACCAGGTCACGTTAAACTCCTAGGACGATTTGAGTTGCCGAGAACGTAGCCAAATATTCAGACCACCAGAAACAATCAGCCCGGCCAACCCGATGTAGGAGATCGCGGTATTGATAAACAAAAAGACAAACAGCACTAAAGCGCTGAGCAATCCTAAACCGAAGGCCCAAGGCTGACCGTGATGACGCATCCCAGCAAAGAATCCGCCTAGCGTTACGGTCAAAAAAATGGTTAGGAGCGGCAGTAGGATAGCATCGTTAATCAAAAAGCCGAGACCAATGGCTCCCAAAAGCGAGAGCAGGGCCGGAAACCCTAAACAGCACAGCGCTGCAAAAATAGAGCCGCCAACGCCGACTTTATCGGCATAACGCTGCCAAAATCCAGACTTCGATGGAATACTCACAATATCTTCCTACCTCTACTCAGCACAGCACGATAGTTTAGCCGGGTCCTTATAGCGAGAGATGGCGGCAATCTTGAGGGCTTCGGCCATCGTGGGATAGATATGAATCAGGTCAATGAAGTCCTGGAGCTTGGCATGAAATCGCATTGCTATCGCTGCTTCATGAATCACCTCGGCAGCGCTGTGACCGACCATCGAAACGCCTAGAATCTCATCGGTATCCGCGTCCGCTACCATTTTGATCATGCCTTTCGGATCGCGGATTGCTCCTGCACGGGGCACTAGCGACATCGGCACCGTACGACACCAGCAACGATGTCCGGCGGCGATCGCTTCTTGCTCAGTCATACCGACAATGCCAATCTGAGGGTCAGTGAAAATTGCCCGAGGAATCACTCGATGATTCACAGCCCGCAGCGTTTCGCCCGACAGCGCGTTGAGGGCGGCAATGCCACCGTCCTGGCTGCCTACCGGAGTCGCCATCTGGCTGCCCTGCTCATAGCCAATCACATCTCCGGCGGCAAAAATGTGGGGAATATTGGTCTGTAAGTATTCATTTACCTGCACCTGGCCGCGATCGCCTAGAGTAACTCCCGCCTTCTCTGCGCCTATGGCACTAGTGTTGGGGGCACGCCCAGTGGCCACCAGTAATTTTTCAGCTTGAAAGGTCTGGAGAGAACCGTTGACCTGCACCTCTGCCACAACATCCTGCTCTGCTTGGCGAACGGACTGAATTGAGGCATTAGTAACAACTTGAATGCCTTCATCTTGCAGGATTGCGCCGATGGTTTGACCAACCTGGGGTTCGTAACCATGAGCCAGCACCTGGCCGCTACGCGCCAAAATCGTAACCTGCGCCCCAAAGCGATGGAACATTTGCCCCAGCTCCAGCGCAATGTATCCCCCACCAATAATCAAAAGCGATCGCGGACATTCGGTGAGTTCCATCGATTCTTGGCGAGTCAGCAAATCGCTGGTTAAATAGGGCACTTCATTGAGCCCTTCAATCGCTGGCACAACCGGATGCGAACCAGTTGCAATCAAAATTGCCTCGCCAGTCAGGTGCTTATCTCCCACTCGCACCGTATGAGCATCGACCAATTCCGCATGACTTTCCTCGATATAAAATCCGCTCCCCAGCAAGCTGTCGTACTTCTTGTTGCGGTAGTTAGCAATCACTTCATCCTTCTGCTGAATGAGAGCGGAAAAATTCAGATGTATCGAGGTGGGTGTTAAACCGGGATAGCGCGGATGCTGAGCATCGTATAGCAGTTTGGCCGCTTCAATTAGGTTTTTAGAGGGCAGGCATCCCCGATTTACGCAGGTGCCGCCCGGAGTTCGTTCTTCAGTCATCACAGCCGTTTTACCCAGTTCCTGCGCTCTTAGCGCGGCGGCAAAAGCGGTTGAGCCTGATCCTAATATCACCAGGTCAAAATGGGTTCTATTCATGGCAGTCTTTTATCAAAATTGACAGGACATATCGCCAGCTATCAAGACCGAGGTATCTAGCTTTTGGGGACAAATTGCTTAAGTTGAAGTTGGATTGTCTCCAATATCTTGCTCAATCAGACCGCAGATTTTGCCGTTACAGACAATCTCATCAGGCAGCTCAGAAGAGTTAGACAGGGCAGCTTCAATGTGCTCGTAGCGATGGGCTAACTCCTGGCGAAGGTTCAGCATATCTTGAATATGCTGATCGAGTTCTGCTAGGTGTTGCTTCACCATAGCTTTGAGGTCAGCGCAAGGGGGCACGCCATCCTGCCTGAGATCAATCAACCGCTTAATCTGATCCAGAGATAAGCCAAATCGTTTGGCCTTCTGGATAAAATCGAGCCTCTCCGCCGCCGCTGCCGAGTAGATGCGATAGTGAGATACCGTCCGCTTTGGGGGAGACAGCAATCCCACTCGCTCGTAATAGCGAATGGTTTGAGCGGGAAGATTGACCCGACGGCTCAGTTCACCGATTAACAAACCCTCTGTCATAGCTTCTCCGTTAGCCGGGAGAAACATCCCCCGGCCAAGTTTGTTTAACCTTGCCCGAGACCCGCTGCAATCAGTTGCTCTCGCGAAACGGGCGACTGGTTTTGGCAACACTCCGCCAGTTGACCATTGACGACAACAGCCGGAACGCGATGGATGCCATACTGGGCAGCCTTTTCGCGACATTCATCTGTTACACATCCGGTTCGCAGATCCCAAACCTGCACGTCGCAATTTGAGCAGGCCAGCTCTCGAACCCGCTTGACGGTCTCGTCGCACAGCGGGCATCCGGCGGTGAATACTTCCACGATTCGCTTAGACATTTTGCTTGTCTCCTAAACGCTGAATTCAGCCTAAACCTTATACCCAACTTCAAGGTCAAGGGTCTCAGCACGAAAGTTTCAAAACTTCACCAGGAAGGCGGTGCCGTACATCACTATCAGACCAATGGTGAATCCAGCTATCCCCAGACTAGAGAGTCCAGAGCCATCAGGCTGAGATAATCGCCGTTGCAGGTAGGTCCCCACCTCAACCATGACTTGCAAAATGGCTCCAGCCCCAATGCCAAGAAACAGAGCTGCCCAATGAGGCGAAAACGCAAAGGCCCCGACCCAAATTCCCACTACAGCGGGGAGTCCCGCCAGAGCAGCTAGCGAGAGGAATGTTGGCCAGCGCAGTTTGTCTTTGAGCAGGGGAGCGACGATGCCCAGTCCTTCGGTGAGGTTGTGGAGGGTAAAGCCCAACACTAGAAATGAGCCTAAGGCAATTTCTCCCAGGGCAAAAGCCGTCCCGATCGCCAGCCCTTCTCCCAGATTGTGCAGGCCAATGCCGAGCGCCATGTAGGTAGATAGGGCGATGCCTTCAGGCGGCTTGCCGCGACGACGCCCCACCGCGAGTAAGGCTAGAAACGCCACCGTTGCCGCCAACCAGACCAAGGCTTGCCCCTGAAAAGCGATCGCGCCACTTCTGCCTGTTCTGGATCTGGATCGACAACAAACGCGCCTAGAGTCCCTTGTGAAGATGGCGTTTAAACGGCATGGAATGTGACAGTTATGATACTGAGCATCATTACCAGCTGAATACCGGTTCATAGGAGCCAATTTAAACATTGAAATCCTGAGAAATGCCCTATTCAGATATTCGATCGGGATCGATACCCTGCGATCGCAGCAGCTCTGCTAGCCGGTCAGCTCGCTGGCGCTCCTGCTCGGCTCGCTGGCGCTCCTGCTCGGCCCGCTGGCGCTCCTGCTCGGCCCGCTGGCGCTCCTGCTCGGCCTGTTCAGAACTCCAGAGCAGCAGGTTACCTTCGGCGTCCCACCAGCGCAGCCAGCTGATGGTTCGAGTCAGACGCTCCCCTCGCCAAACGCCTAGAAATAGCTCCAGCTCTGGAATCCAAAACTGATTTGCGGCATTCGGCGACTGCAAGGCGTAGCGCTGATTTTCTAGATAGCGCACCTCTAGCAAGGCTTCAGCAGGATCGTAGATGACGTAGGTGGGGACTTGCAGAATCCGCTCGTAGAAATAGAGCTTGCCATAGGGAGGGGTCGCCCGAATTGAGAGCTCACCGTTGTCTTCCGCCGAGAGAAATTCCATCGCCACGGCAACGCGATCGCCCTCTAGATGCTGCGTGTAGCTGCGCCGATCTTCCTGCTCAGGGGAATGCACCCGAGGCACGTAGAACCAGTCGGGAGCCTTGACGACGACTTTCTGATTGACTTTTGCCGTCAGGCCAAAGTTAGAGCCGATTAGCATCTCGGGCTGAATCCGCTGAGCCGCTCCCAGGGCATCGGTCAGGGCAGCAGCTAGGGGCGGCTGTTTAATATTTTCCACCGGGTCATCGGGTAACGGATAATCAGCCGGGAGCGGTTCCCACGCGATCGCAGGCTGGCTGAGCTGGGGCTGAGTTTGAACCATTGCTACAAACCTGCATGCGTTGACTAAGCGATCGGAAGTGGCAGTCTGCCCTCTATAATCCTAGTCCTAAACTACTGCAAAAACCGATTGGCTAGCTTCTGGCTGAGGCGTTAGCTAGCCGGGGTAAGGGCGCTCTGGGGATAGGCGATGCGCTTGTGGTTGTACTGCTGCCAGACCTGGACAAAAACATCGGCAATTCGCTTTAGATCTTCCGGCAGCAGGCCCGAATCGGCCAGCTGCTTGCTCTTCCAGCGGGCATGAAGAATCCTGTTGACCATCGTAAAGGCTTCTTCAAAGGACGCATCGGTGCTGAGCGATCGCAGGGCCGCCTCGCAGGAGTCGGCCAGCATCACTACGCCCGTCTCCGGGGTTTGCGGGATGGGGCCGTCGTAGCAAAAATCGGCACGGCTGATTGTCAGCTCGGGATTCTCTTTTTGCTTTTGCTCAGCCTGTTGCAAAAAATAGCTGATTGGCATACTGCCCTGATGCTCTGGGATAAAGGCCCGAATCGCCTTGGGCAGTCGGTGCTTGCGGGCCATCACCAGCCCCAGGGTGACGTGTTTTTTGATGATGGCGGCGCTCGCCCAGGGGTCGTCAAGCTGGTCGTGTTTGTTCGGGCCGCCCATTTGATTTTCGATAAAGCCCAGCGGGTCGTGCATTTTGCCAATATCGTGGTACAGCGTCCCGGCCCTCACCAGCTCAACGTTGAGATTCAGGGCCTGAGCCGCCGCCTCGGCCAGACCCGTGACAAAAAGCGTATGCTGAAAGGTGCCCGGTGCTTCTGAGGCCAGCCGCTTGAGCAGGGGCCGGTTAGGATTCGACAGCTCGGCCAGGCGAATCGGGGTGACGATGTCAAAAACATGTTCTAAATAGGGGCTGACGCCCAGGGCCACAATACTCCAGGCCACTCCAAACAGCCCTTGCAGCGCCGAATTTGCCAGAATGCTCTGCCAGGCCGAGGTCGATACCGAAGTGAACATCAGCGTCAGGATTAGGTGAACGCTGCCCTGGGCCAGTCCAACAAAGCCGCCGAGCAGGGCAAATTCTTCGCGCGATCGCAGCTGCGGCGCAATCCAGGCCCCAACCAAAGCCGCAACCGCCCCAGAGATTAAAGGAATGCCGCTGACCTCAGCCCCAATGGGCAATACTGCCGTCAGTAGAAGTACTAGCACCGCGCCCAGGGTGGACCCGTAGAAGCTACCCACCAATAGGCCCACCGCCGGCAGGCCCAGGGTGGGCAAGTCGAGAGCCACCAGCCCGGCGACGCCTAGAATCAGCACCAGTACGAGTACCAGGTCGCGCTGGCGCAGGCGACTGGTCAGCCATTGCTCCACGCCGAGATAGATCGCCGTAGCGCAGGCGACGAGCAGGCCAAAGCTCGTAAACCCCAACCAGTTAAATCGCCGTCGGGTCAGGTTAAAGTGATCGAGCAGGACAAAGTCAGACTGACGAATCGTTTCACCCATGTCAACGATCACATCGCCGGCATTAATAGAGACGGTCACGGGGTTAACCTGTTTGGCCGCCAGCTCTGCGCGCAGGCGAGTTTTCTCCGGATCCTCGACCAGGTTAGGGCGGAGCACCGCCGTCAGCAAATCCGTTGCGAGCGCCTGGACTGGAGGGGGCAATGAAGCTGAAATATGGGTCTCTGCGGCGCGGCGCAGTAGCTCCGGGGGCATTCCCGGATGGATACCCTGGGTCAGCATCTGCTCCAGCACCAGCTGGGTCTTGCTCACCAGACGCTTCCAATCCGCATCGCTTAGCTCCAACAGACGGTCGCTAAACAGCGATCGCCGCTGCTCTGGCAGCAGCTCAATCAGGTCTAAAGCGTTGCGATATCGGCGCTGACTTACCTCAATCTGATTGCCCACATCTCTCAGAGACCGGTCAGAGGTGGCCTGACGATACGCTAACAGAGCCTCCAACGCCGATTTTTGAGGAGGGGTCAGCTGATCGAGCCGATCGATCGGAATGCCAGCCGGAGCGGCCTCTTCCTCTGTCAGCAAAGAGATATCGACACTGGCTTCAGAAGCCAAAGACCAAATTTCTTGCCAGTCAGCAGCTGACAGCTGACGCAGATAGCTCTGATCTGACCGAGACAGAACAGAGGTTTCCAAATAGGGCAGGCTGCCTGCCTGCTTACGGATTTCACCGGCCTGCTTCAGCAGCGTACCCAAATCTCGCTTAATCGCGCCCGTAGTATTGGGTTCGACCATCAAAACTGAGATTGCTCCGCTGCGAGCAGCAACCTGATTTTGCTCAGTCGTTTGCTGATCGACCAGCGTCACCGTTTCGGGCGCCGTAAACGTCTGGGGCGACTGGGTCGCTACGCTCAACTCTGGCTGATTGTAAAACCGCTGTCCCAGACTCGCCGTTAGGACTAGTACGGCGAGGAGCAGCCCCACTAGGGCCTGGCGGGGGCGAATTCGCCGATTCCAAAGGCGTCGCCTGAAGGAAGCTCGCGATGTCATCGCCCCGGGTTGGTAAGCCGCACGAGCAGGCTTATCTAGGCCATTAAAGGACCTCCGGGGCGCTGCTCGATGAGCTGTAAACAGCAGCGGAAAATAATAGCGACTCCAAAGTTTACCGATCCGCCGCGCCGGGCGTCTGATAAAAAAACAGAGAAAAAAGCGCCAGCTCTGATGAACCTGCTTTGCTAAACCCCTAAGCATATTCACCTCTCCCGTGCATCACTCTAGAGGCTCGCCAGAGACGCGCTAATCAGGTTTGGGCTGATCCAGAAGGTCTGCTGAAGAGCCGTGGGTAGCTGCGAAGATACGCTGTGCTGATTGAGGATTAAGTTCATGATGAAAATCATTATAGTCGGCCGTTCAAGCAACGGTAGAAACTCCCTACAGGAGCTATGCGCGGCGGTTAAAGGAGCGAAAAAACGGCCGTCGTTTCTGCGGCTGGATCTGCCAGCTCCGGCTGAATACCGGCCCACTGTCGGAATAGCCGATCGGCGATTGCCTGTAGCAGCAGTCGATCGGTGTCTATAGCCAGCTGCCAGTGGACCGGCAAGACGATTGGCCCGCCAAATGCTCCGGTCAATAGCCCAGTCAGCATTGCTAGTCCTCTATCGGCAGCCTCAATGGACGGATTGACAGCGTACCCTTGCGGATTCGAGAAACAGCGACTGAGGGCGGCTACTAATGGAATGTCTACAGCGGGTTTGAGCGGCGGTCCGGAATCGCCAGGTAGCCGCTCGGCGGACGGCAAAACGCAGGCCTCTAGCCAGTTTTGATAGGCTGACGGCAGCGGCGACAGCGCTGCTCTCGGGAAAGATCGCCCCCCGTAGCGGGCTGGCATCTGGCCTAACCGGGTCCAGGCCAAAGCAAGCGGCTGATTCTCCAGCGCCAGCTCTATGAGCTCACCGAGCATTAGGGTTTGCCAGATTTGCTCAGCAGAGCTGCTGAACGGCGGGCCTAAGTCTAAAATACGGTCGATCCGCTGGCTCATATTGTCGTGATAGCGCAGCAGCAGCGTCGCGATCGCGACAAGCTGGGCTGCACTGCTCAACCCAGGCGGCAAGGAGGCCTGGGCTGGGCCAGCCTGCCAGATCGACAAAATTGTGCGCGCCAACGGCAGGTTAGCCGCCAGCTCAGTTTGGCCCGAGCCGACCTGGCCAATGGGAAGCCAGGCCCCCAGCAGCGCTGCCCAAATGCGATCGCGAACTGAAAGCTCAACTCGGGTTGAGAAAAATTTATCTTGTAATTTTCGGTTTTGCATTAGCATATATCCGTTATTTATAGCGACGGACTTCTGCCAGTCGAATCGGTTCCCGATCGGTCAGGCGGACGATGTGGCCCTATGCGCTGGAGCAAAGCGGATCGATGAGACAGGCTAACGGATTTGAACTCACCCCAAAAATCTGGCCAAAAATCTGGCCAAAAATCTGGCGTTCTGCCTGGGTAGCTGGCCTCGCGGCGGGTCTTTGGAGCAGCGGAGTAGTCATGTTGGCGCGTTCGGAGACCCTAACATACCCGGCTGCCCCAACTGATCAAATCGCTCAGGCGACTTCATACCCTACTTTACAGCTCGGCAGCTTGGGTGAACGCGTCAGCGAGCTCCAGTCGATGCTGACGCTGCTGAGCTTTTACAGCGGCGAGGTAGACGGTGTCTATAGCGAATCGACCCAGGCGGCGGTCGTTCAATTTCAAACGGCGGCGGGGCTAGAGGCAAATGGGGTGGTCGGGCCGGATACCTGGGAAAAGCTGTTGCCGACGCCGGGCAGCATTGCCGATACGCCGGACATGCCAGCTGAGGAGCCCGCTATGGAATCGGCCAATGCCGATGACGCTGCCAGTCTTGAAGCCTCTAGTGAGCTGCCAGACCTGGACCAGCCCGCCCCGGCTAGCCCAGCCCCCGAACCAAACCCGGCGGCAGCCAGCGACCCCTCATCTGGCGACCCGGCGCCCAGTGCCGCCCCGGCTGAGCCCCCCGCGATCAGTCAGGCTCCGGAAGACGGTGGCGCTGAAGCCGCACCGGTCGATCAGCCTGAATCTGCTGACGAACCTGCCGAGCAGGCCAGTCCAGAGCCAGCAGCAAGCCCGGCCGAATCTACTGAAATTAGCCTGCCGGTGCTGAGGAAAGGGATGGAGGGCTCGGCAGTATCCAGCCTACAGTCACGGTTACAAACACTTGGCTTCTACGGCGGTGAGATTGACGGGGCCTTTGGTGAAATGACTGAGATTGCGGTTCAGAACCTACAGCGGGAGTACGAGCTCGGTGTAGATGGCGTCGTTGGCCCGGCAACTTGGTCGGTTCTGCTGCGGTAGTTTACCCTTCTGACTGACTCACCCAGACTGGTAGAATCTGCTCACCCTCAAAGGTGACAGCTTCAGAATATTCAGGCGTGCTCGCGTGGGCGATAAAAACCATATAGTTGCCTATCAGAAAATAGACGCTGATCATGGCTGCCGCCGAAGAGGCCACTAAAAATCCTGCCAGCATCAGCGAAAATTCCTGATTTTCGACAGCTTTTTCCATCAGGCGCAGCGCCCAGGCGACCAATCCGATGACAATTGCTGAAATGAGGATTGCCATGTCGGCAGATGAGACCTCGCAAACTTTATGAATAAACCTTTACAGATTTTAACACTGTTAAGCGCAGATGGGTGCAGCTCACCGCCCCTTTGCAGGAGCGAAGCCAGCGGAACCTGGAAGCTCAGAACCGCCCTAGCCCAGTCAGCTCAACGGCTTTGCATTCTTCTAGAATAGTTAACGATTGCAACAATAATAAGAATCGTAAGATTTAGTACAGATTTTACAGATTTACTTTTCCCGGTCTATTGGCGCACTGGCACCTGGCGCTCAGCTAGATAGGCTTTGATTTCGCCCACGGTGAGCTGGCCGTAGTGCAGCAGGGAGGCCAGGAGGGCAGCGGTCGCCTGACCGCCGGTGAGCGCTTCATAGATGTGCTGACAGTTGCCCGCCCCGCCAGAGGCAATTACCGGAACATTCACCCGCTCTGAGATCGCGCGGGTCAGGGTCAGGTCGTAGCCCGCTTGGGTGCCGTCGGCGTCCATGCTGGTAATCAACAGCTCACCTGCCCCTCGACGCACCACTTCTTCGGCCCATTCCACCGCATCCAGCCCGGTATTTTCTCGACCGCCGCGCACATAGACGTCCCAGCCCGGAGGGGCGGTCTCCTCAGTTCTAGGCCGCTGCCGGGCGTCGATGGCGACGACAATGCACTGGTCGCCAAAGCGATCGCTGGCCGCATCGATCAGGTCCGGGTTGCGGACGGCCGCTGAGTTAATGCTGACTTTGTCTGCCCCGGCTCGCAGCAGCTGCTTAATCGTGTCCAAGGAGCTAATGCCGCCGCCGACCGTTAGCGGGATAAAGACCTGCTCCGCAGTTTGATAGACCACGTCGTAGATCACATCGCGGTCTTCGTGGGTGGCGGTGATGTCTAAAAAGACCAGCTCGTCGGCTCCGGCCTGGTTGTAAATCTGGGCGAGTTCAACCGGGTCACCAGCGTCTTTAAGATTGACAAAATTGGTGCCCTTGACCACGCGACCGGCTTTGACGTCCAGACAGGGAAGAATGCGTTTGGCTAGCATAGGCTCCGGCCCAGTGAGAAGTCTGATGAGAAGACTGACAAGATAGACCCTCAGAATAACGGATAAGCGTCGGTACGCTGATAAACTGTGGAGTGATTTGATTAATTTTTCAGTGTGGGAATTCCAGCAGGCATGGCTTTGGATATTGGGCAAAAGGTTCAGCTGCGGCGACTGCGCGATCGCGTTTCGAAGAAGCTAGCATCGCGTTTAGGCCAGACCGGAACCATTCGAGACTTTAAAATGACAGACGGCAGCGGCGTCGGCGTGCTGGTCAAGTTTGAGGACGGCTTTACGACCTGGTTCTTTGAGGATGAGCTGGCCCCGGCCTGAGCGGTTGGCGCCAGTCTGAGCCAGTCTCGGCCTGAGCGCCTCAGCTCAGGCAGTGAGTAAAGAGTTTGTGTACGCTTAGGTCATGACATTAATTCTGACATTTCTCGGCAAGGGCGGTACCGGCCGGACGACGGTAGCGATCGCGGCGGCAAAGCAGCTGGCTGAACAGGGGCAGCGGGTACTGCTGCTAACGCAGGATGCGGGTCCAGCTTTTGGCCTGCTGCTGGGGGCGGAGGTGGGGTCAGCGCCGCAGCCGGTCTCGGAAAATTTGCAGGCGGTGCAGCTGCACTCCACTACCCTGCTGGAGCAGAACTGGGAGCGGCTGAAGCAGTTTGAGGCCAAGTATCTGCGCGATCCCTTTTTCAAGGCGGTCTACGGCCAGGAGCTGAGTCTGCTGCCGGGACTGGATGACGCCCTGGCACTCAACGCCATCCGTGAGTTCGATGGCAGCGGTGAGTATGACGTAATTGTGCACGACGGGTCGGGCGATCAGGCCACCCTGCGGCTGTGGGGAACGCCCGAGGGGATCGACTGGTACTTTCGCCGGTTCAAGGCCGTCTTGCAATCATCCCAGTTCTACCGTTCGATTTCGCCGTTTATTCAGCCGGTGACCGGAGCCATCCTCAGCAGCGGCAACGCCACCGACCTCTGGGATCAGCCCGCCACTCAGGAAGTGAATACCCTGGTCAACCGGGGCAAAGCGCTGGTCACCGACCCGATGCGGCTGCGGGCCTACGTGGTGACGACGGCGGATGAAAGCGCGATCGCGACCGGTCGCTATCTCTGGAGCGCCGCCCAGCAGATTGGGCTAACGGTGGCCGGGGCGCTACTGAACCAGGCCGATAGTGCCGGTGCGGCTGAGTCTGCTTTTTCACCGCTGCCGGTGAATGCGCTGCCGACTAAATCAGACCGCTGGCAGCCGCTGATGGCCGCGTTGCCGCCCCTAACCGCACCGGTTGACGTACCGGCGCCGATGACGGTTGATGTCGCAGCCCAGACGGTGAAGCTATTTTTCCCGGCCTTTGACAAAAAGCAGGTGAAGCTGACTCAGTACGGGCCAGAGGTCACCGTTGAAGCGGGCGACCAGCGCCGCAACCTGACTTTGCCGCCCGAGCTGAAAGGCCGTTCGGTGACCGGTGCTAAGTTTCAATTAGGCTATTTGATCATCACCTTTGGCTAACGCCCCGATTGAGGCAAGCCCCCCGATTGGAGTAAACCCACTGGAGTAAACCCATGACCGAAAATCCCACCTCGCCACCGGCTCCCGACCCTATCCCGACGGCTGAAGCGGCTGCCGATCGCAGCGGCAGAACCCGTCGCCTTCTGGGCATTAAGGGCGGGGATGTTGGAGAAACCTCGATCTGGCAGATCCGTCTGCAGCTGATGAAAGCGATTACCTGGATTCCCCTGATGTGGGGCGTGATCTGCGGCGCGGCGTCTTCAGGCAAGTTTGTCTGGTCGCTGGAGCATGTGCTGATCGCGGCCGCCTGTATGCTGATGGCGGGACCGCTGCTAACGGGCTACACCCAGACGATTAATGACTACTACGATCGCGACCTGGATGCGATTAACGAGCCCAATCGGCCCATTCCCTCGGGAGCGATTTCGCTGCCGCAGGTGGTAACCCAGATCTGGGTGCTGCTGCTGGCGGGAGTGGCCGTCGCCTATGGACTCGACCGCTGGGCCGGGCATGAATTCCCGACGATTACTGCCCTCGCCATCGGCGGCTCGCTGCTGTCCTATATCTACTCCGCCCCGCCGCTGAAGCTGAAGAAAAATGGCTGGCTGGGCAACTATGCCCTGGGTGCAAGCTATATTGCGCTGCCCTGGTGGGCCGGTCATGCCCTTTTTGGCGAGCTCAACCCAACCGTGATGATTCTGACCCTGGTCTACAGCATGGCCGGTTTAGGAATTGCCGTGGTGAATGACTTCAAAGCAGTGGAGGGCGACCGGCAGCTGGGTCTGAAGTCGCTGCCGGTGATGTTTGGCGTCACAACAGCAGCCTGGATCTGCGTGCTGATGATCGACATATTTCAGGGCGGCGTCGCGGCCTACCTGATCAGCATTCATCAAAATCTGTACGCAGTGCTGCTGGTGCTGCTGATTATTCCTCAGATCACTTTTCAGGACATGTATTTTCTGCGGGCGCCGCTGGAGAACGACGTCAAGTACCAGGCCAGCGCCCAGCCCTTTCTGGTGCTGGGGATGCTGGTGACGGCGCTGGCGCTTGGGCATACGGACAGCCTGGTGAGTTGAGGGCTCGTCTGCTACCGTTTGTAAAGCTGAAAAAAGCGATTGTGAATGCTGACTACCCTGTTTCGACTGTGTCGGTTCAGGCCGACCAGACTGGAGAGCACCTGACGTGGCTAACCCAATTACCGAGCTGAGGCGCTGGTCAAACCGCATCTGGCTATTGATGTCGCAGGCTGAATCGACCCGGCAGTCGCGGCCAGAGCGGCTGCGGGCTGCTCGCCAGAGTAAGGGCAAAAATCGGCGCGATGTTTCCGCCAAGCGGCTGCACCAGCGCGGTCCCCGATCAATTAAGCCGCTCTACGCCCGGCCCGGATTCTGGCTGGTGCTGCTGCTAGGCGCTGGCATCGCCGGGACCTCTGCTCGCGCCCATCGCCTTTGGGTCAATCTCGAAGCCAGCCTGCCCGACGTGGAACAGTCGCTAACCTTTGAGCGCAGCGGCACAATCACGATTAAAGCAGGCGACGACAGCATTTTGCAGAAGCTCGGACCGGCGTCTCAGGAAAAGCTCGACTATGAAGCCCTACCGGACCTGATGGTGCAGGCGTTTATCGCGTCGGAAGATCGGCGGTTTTATCAGCACGACGGGGTAGACTATCGCTCCATTGGCCGGGCAATTTGGGCCAACCTGCGGCGGGGAGAAGTGGTAGAAGGAGCGAGCACGATTACCCAGCAGCTGGCTCGGATTGTCTTTTTAGACCAGGAGCGCAGTCTGGAGCGCAAGCTTAAAGAGGCGGTAATCGCCCGACGGCTGGAGCAGGAGCTGGGCAAGCAAAAAATTCTAGAGCGCTATCTAAACCTGGTTTATTTGGGAGCGGGGGCCTACGGCGTGGCCGACGCCGCCTGGATCTATTTTGGTAAGTCGGTCGATCAGCTTACCCTGTCCGAGATTGCGCTGATTGCGGGCATGGCTCCAGCTCCCAGTGTCTATTCGCCCCTAGTCGATCCGGCGGCAGCCCGGCAGCAGCGAGACAAGGTGATTAGCCGGATGCTGGCCAATGGACTGATTACCCAGTCCCAGGCCGACACGGCCTATGCCGCCAGCGTAGAGACCACGCCCAACGAGCCCAAATATCTCTACAGTCAGTTTCCCTACTTCACCATCTACGTGCAAAAGCAGCTGACAGAATTTTTGTCGGCAGAAGAAATCGAAGCGGGCGGTCTAACCGTAGAGACGACCCTCAACCCAAAATGGCAACGGGCGGCAGAAGCAACGGTCGCAGAAGTGGTTGAAGACTATGGGGACTGGCAGCGGTTTGAGCAAGCTTCGCTGGTTGCACTTGACCCGACGACAGGCGAGATCAAGGCAATGGTCGGCGGCACCGACTTTGACGACAGCCAGTTCAACCGGGTGACCCAGGCCCAGCGTCAGCCAGGGTCTACGTTCAAGGCCTTTGTCTATGCCACCGCGATCGCGACCGGCATGTCTCCCTACAAGAGCTACAACGACGCCCGCTACGTCGTCGATGGCTACGAGCCGAAAAACTACGGCGGCGGCTACAGCGGCACCGTCGAGCTGCGTCGGGCGCTAGCCAGCTCAATTAACATCGTCGCGGTTAAGCTGCTGATAGACGTTGGCTTTGAGCCCGTGATTGCGGCGGCGAAGCGAACGGGCATTGAGTCGGAGCTGATGCCGACCTATTCTCTGGCGCTGGGCGCGTCTGAGGTGAATTTGCTGGAGCTGACCAGCGCCTATGGCAGCTTCGCGGCTGAAGGCAAGCACTTCACCCCCCACGGCATTACCCGAATTATCAACAATCAGGGGGAGGTGCTCTACGAATTCAAACCAGAGCCGGTGCAGGCATTCGATCGGGATACCGCTGCCATCATAGACTGGATGCTGCGGAGCGTCGTCGAAGGCGGCACCGGCAGTAATGCCTACATCAGCGGTCGGCAGATTGCGGGCAAGACGGGCACCTCGGAAAAAAACCGCGATCTCTGGTTTGTCGGCTTCACGCCCCAGCTAGTAGCCGGCGTCTGGCTGGGCAACGATGATAGCAGCCCCACCCGGGGCGCCAGCAGTACGGCGGCTCGGGCCTGGCACAACTTCGTAATTCAGTTTATCGACGACCTGCCGGTGCAAGAATTTCCCGAGCTGCCGCGGCTATCTGGCCGAGAGGGCACGATCGAGGCCCAGCCGGTCAAGCCGGGCAAAGTGGTCGCGGACAAACCCGGCTCCTCCGAAGAAAGAGACAGCAGTGAACGCCGAGAGCGCCGCCGGGAGCGGTCCAGCGAGTCTGAACCCGAGCCTAGAGCCGAACAGGCAGAAGTCGAAGCGGCGCCCGAACCAGCATCTAACTCTCGGCTAGAGCGACTCCAGGAAACCGTGCCCGAGCGCTCGTCTACCCCGGCTCCGGCTCCAGTTGCTGCGCCCGAGCCCGAGCCCGCTCGTGCGCCAGAACCATCCCGGACGCCAGAACCGGCTCCGGCAATAGAACCGGCTGCTGCTCCGGCACCTGTCTCGCCCCCCCCTGCGCCGTCCACTCCCACAGCCGCGCCGCCACCCGCTCCAGCGCCTGCACCGGCCCCAGTATCTGAGCCTCCCCAGCCTCAAATCCTGGATGAGTATTAGAGCGCTAATGCACGAGCTCTATTGTTCTGGTGATATTCAGCATGTTCTGAAACTTCAATAATTTGACATGTTCTTAAGATTGCGCCAAAAACTGCGTCGGCTTTACACCGACTACGCGCTTAAAGTGCCGGGTGAAATAACTCTGATGGGCGAATCCTAGTTCATTGGCAATATCCGCGATCGCCATATCCTTCCGAATAAGAAGCATCGGGCTTTTTCAGGCGCTGCTGTTTGTGGCGGCCTATCTTCTGCCGGGGGGGCGTCGCGGCGACAGCGGTAAAGCTGGAAATCAGCAGATCATCCATGCTCAGGACAAAGGCCAGCAGGCAGCCTGCCAGGATAGCCGGGGCCAGCTGGGGTAGCAGCACCTTCACCAGGGCCTGGGCCGGCGTAGCGCCTAAGTCCAAGGCCGCTTCTTCCAGGTGCGGATTGAGGCCACTGAGGCGGCTGGAGACGACGACGGCGACGTAGGCCAGACAAAACCCTAAAGGCCAGTTTTAAATCTAATTGCGCTGTTTTTTAAAACTGTGCATTGACATTTAGCAGCAGCTTGCCGCAGGTGCGCATAGTTTTGGCCTAAGGCGTCTACTCATTGGTAGCAGTCAGGATTGAGCTGCCGCTTCCTGCCTTGAACCCTCACCGCAAAGGTACCATGGCATCGTTTCTGCTATGGCCACAGCTGACCTGATGCAGCCCGCTGTAAAGCTTACTCTTTTGCTTATTCCTCCTAAACGGTTGCATTTATAATCCTTTAATCTCTCTGTAATTCCACTGATGGATGTATAAAGCTTCAGTAGAGTTACCAAAAAAGCTAGACACTGGCTTTTCTGAATGCTAGAAAGTTGTTGAAGATCGTTTCAAAGCTAAACAACTT
>NZ_JADEXG010000140.1 GCF_015207255.1 Vasconcelosia minhoensis LEGE 07310 | reverse complement strand
CTTCGACCTCAAACGACACGATGGCACGACTGCTGCTCAGCGCTTATTTGGGCACGATTTTCCCGACGTATTTGAATGGATGCTAGCGCAGGTAGGTGATCTACCTATGCCTCGGCGGTCTTCTAAATCACAACAGCCGAAACCCTTATACGCAGACACTTTCCCGGCTTAAGTTGGTACCCCAATTTGTTATTTAGATAAAGAATGCTTTTGCCCCGCTGACTTCTATACAGAAAACTAACTGATGGAATTCCGTATTTCTGATACCTTCACCGACAGCCTAACCAAGCTGACCAATCAGGAACAAAAAGCGGCTAAGACTACCGCTTTCGACCTGCAACTCGACCCAACTATTTCAGGGCTGCGCTTCCACAAGCTCGATCGTGTCAAAGACCCCAATTTTTGGTCTGTCAGCGTCAATATGGACCTTCGCCTGATCGTCCACAAAACCGCTGCCAGCCTGATGCTCTGCTATGTCGATCACCACGATGACGCTTACAGCTGGGCCAGCAAACGCAAGATCGAGCGTCATCCTAAGACAGGTGCGGCACAGCTCGTAGAGGTGCGAGAGCGGGTTGAGGTAGTGGCTAGCGAACAGTGGCTGGTGACTAGTGAGCAGCCACAAACCACCGAACACCCGCCACAAACCACTCTCCCACTCCTATTTACCCACGTTTCCGAAGATGACTTACTCAGCTACGGCATTCCCCCCGAGTGGCTCGACGACGTCAAAACCGCTACTGAAGATACCCTCTTTGACGTCGCCGAACATCTCCCTCAAGAAGCGTCTGAAGCCCTGCTTGAACTTGCTACCGGCGGACAGCCTCAGCAACCGACCCCCATTTCCGCTAACGCCGATCCCTTCAGCCATCCCGATGCCCAGCGCCGCTTTCGAGTTATGGCCAACCAGGACGAACTCCAGCGCGCCCTCGACTACCCTTGGGAAAAGTGGACCGTTTTTCTCCACCCTGCCCAGCAGTCTCTGGTGGAGCGAGACTTCAGCGGTCCGGTCCGCATCTCTGGTTCCGCTGGCACCGGCAAAACCATCGTAGCTCTCCACCGAGCCGTCTTTCTTGCCCGTCGCCATCCCCAAGCTAGCATCCTGCTTACCACCTTCTCCCAGGCCCTTGCCAACTCCCTACAGCTGAAGCTCGATCGTCTGATCGGTAATGATGCTAATCTGCGTAGCCGCATTCAAGTCCATCCCATTCGCGGCATTGCCTACGAACTCTACATCCAAGCCTTTGGCACGCCTAATCTCGCTGAACCTGAGCAGGTCAAAGCGCTGCTGCTAGCTACGGCTGACCAGCATGACAGCGATACCTTTACCGATACCTTCCTCTGGGGCGAATGGAATGATGTCGTCGATGCCTGGCAGCTTTATACCTGGGAGGCCTACCGAGATGTACCTCGATTGGGTCGCAAAACTCGCCTGGGCAGTAAGCAGCGGGAAAGCCTCTGGGCCATTTTCAAGCAGGTGCAGCAGTCCCTCAAACAGAAGAACCTGATTACCTGGGCCGGGCTCTTTCGCCGCATCACCCAACACCTGGCCAGCGCGGATACCCTGCCTTTCGATTTTGCGATCGTCGATGAAGCCCAAGATTTGGGCATCGCCGAACTGCAATTCCTCGCCGCCCTCGGCACCCTTCGTCCCGACAGCCTCTTCTTCACTGGCGACCTGGGCCAGCGAATTTTTCAGCAGCCCTACTCCTGGACGTCTTTGGGCGTCAATATTCGGGGGCGATCGCAAACGCTGAAAATTAACTACCGCACCTCCCACCAGATTCGCCAGCAGGCCGACCGTCTGCTGCCATCGGCGATCGCAGATGTGGACGGCAATGTAGAAGAAAGACGGCATACCGTCTCTGTCTTTAACGGTCCAATGCCAGAAATCCAGGTTTGCGATGATCCGGATGCTGAGATCCAGTTTGTCGCTGAATGGATTGCCGACAGATTGGCCGCTGGGCTTCAACCCGATGAAATTGGTCTGTTTGTTAGGTCTGAGGAGCAGCTTGAACGCGCGATCGCGTCGATCCAAAAAGCCGGAGCCACACCCGCTGAGCTCAATCATCAGGTCACGCCTGCTCAGGGCCGCATCGCAGTCAGCACGATGCATCTGGCTAAAGGTCTGGAATTCCGCGCTGTTGCCGTCATGGCTTGTGACGATGAAGTTCTGCCCCTGCAAGACCGGATCGAAACTATCTCAGACGAAGCCGACCTTGAGGAAGTCTATAGTACAGAGCGCCATTTGCTTTATGTAGCCTGTACCCGCGCCCGAGACCAGCTATTAATCACAGGAATTGAGCCAGCCTCTGAGTTTTTAGACGATTTGAAAAGGCAATCAGGGAGAGGTTAAACCTGAATGACGGAAAGTTGACTTAAAGTGAAAGGCGTCAGCCTCCCATCAAAATAACGTTGTCTAGAACATGGATGATGCCGTTTGAGGCTTCGACATCTGCGGCGACGACCGTCGCGTTTTTGACTTCAAATAGGCCGTTGGCGCGCACTGGGATAGGCGAACCCTCAACTGAGGTCAGGCTATCGACAGTGGCTAAATCCGCCTGACTCCATTTGCCAGAGACCACGTGGTAGGTGAGAATGCGGGCGAGCTGGGGCGGGTTTTGTACCAGGGTTTGAACGGTACCGGGCGGCAGCTTGGCGAAGGCGGCATCGTTGGGCGCGAAGACAGTGAAGGGGCCATCAGACTGGAGGACTTCGACCAGGTTAGCGGCTTTAACGGCAGCGACCAGCGTTTCGAAGCCCTCGGTTTGGAGGGCGATTTCGACAATGGTAGGCATGGGCGGGTGGTGGGTGGTGG
>NZ_JADEXG010000139.1 GCF_015207255.1 Vasconcelosia minhoensis LEGE 07310 | reverse complement strand
GGTGGGTGCATCCCGAAAGTCGGTACCGGCTAGTACCTCAACGCCATAAGCAACATCGAACTCGCTGGCAATTCTGCCGTTGATCAGATTGGGCAAAAAGGCGACTCGCCGGACAAACTCGCCGGTTTCAGGGCTGACGACGCAGTGGGCGTTGGTTAGGATTACGTCTCTAGTAATTAGTGTGCCGGTGCAGGTCGAATAGGCATCTTCAGTCACTTCACTCACCACCTGCCCAATCGCTGACCAGGGATAGGCGTTGCTCAGCACCGGGATACGATCATCCCGCCCGATCACAGCGCGATCTCCTGAGGGGTTATCGGTCTGATTGAGCGACTCGGGGCGACTGGAGGTCTCGGGCGTGAGCTCGTCTAGGCTGCGGCTGGTGCCCGCCGCTAGCTGCGGCAGCAGGTCGTCCAGGCTGACGGCATTTGCAGCCTGCCAGGATCTGAGCGCGATCGCACCTAGACTAAGGCTGAGCAACAGAACAGCAGCCTGTTTTCCGTAAAACTTCATTGAAAAGTATGTCCCCTAGTTTGAAGTGAAAATGAAGATGCCTTATAAAAGCTACGAATAGCCCTGCCTACTGATACACCGCTGATAGGACAGCATATTCTTGAGAGCTGTTAACTTAATCCATCAATGGCTTCAATGCTTTGAATGAGCATGAGTAGCACGTTACTGGCAGATACATAGCGGATGATTGGCAGTCAGGTCAAGATAAAAACAGGCCCTAGAAGCAGTTCTAGCAGCCCATTTTCATTGACATGTTATTGCCACTCTATCAAAGTTGCTTGCAAAGTCAACCGACTAAAATATAATTTCTGTTAAGAAACGGACGGATTCATACAAGTCAAAAGAATGGCTCATTTTTTGATTGCGCAAGTCAACCCCATAAGATACAGTTGACCTAGTTAAAAAAAGCTTGAAGAGGCAAAATTTTAAGAGGCAAAGGTTGAGGGGATTTTACCCCCCTCAACCTTGAAGGCTGGAATTCAAAAAGAGCCTGTAGACAGTCTTGCCTCAATTATCAAGACGGGCCAATTATGTGGGTCCAATGAGGTCAATATTGACACCGCAGGGACCCCAGGGATTGAGACAGGTCACCATACTATATTTAACATTGAAAACGCCACGCTCCCCAATCTCGAACCTCATCGTATCGTAGCCATCCGCTTCGACCGCTCTAATCCGGCTAAAGTGGGTCTGCTTGGAGGCGTCATAGAGGGCAATATCTACATCGCCTAAAGTATAGGCTCGAACGGTATAAGTTCCCGGGTCAAGATTGAGTCTAACCCAATCATACCGACCAGCGTGTAGTGGACGATACCACTCGGCCTTCGCCCCCTGGGCTAGCATACCTCCCATAAAAATGGATGAAGCCGCTAAAACTGCTGACGCTCTGCGAAAAATATGCTTGACAACCATGATGACTTTCCTCAAAAATAAGATTTGCGATTGTTTGGCAGTAGCAAGCTGTTGTTCAGCCCTTTAGGGCTCAACCTTAGGTTCTATCTGTTACTGAGAGATTCTCTTTCTAAAGGTCTTTGACCTATTCAACTTGAGAATTTTCAAGCCCTCCGCCTGAAAAATCTGAAGTTTCGCTTTCGCTACAAAAATGTTTTTCTGAAGGGCTTCAACTTATTCACTCGTGACATTTGTGAACAGACAGGATATGGAACGCTACAGCATTTCTTAACCCAGCGGGTTTGAGCCTGGTTGGCCCGTCATTTTAATGCGCGGCGGTGTCGAATGCTTTGCAACAGGCTGGCTTAGAAACATTGCGCGATGACGAACACATCGCGCTGATTGAGAGCAAGTCCGCCAAGGGGACTGGGGATAGGAGTCTCTGCTTCTGCGCAGGGTTGATGACGCCAATCTGCTGACGCAGCTGGTGGAGAAGATACGCATAGCCCAAAGGGTAATAACCCTTCGGGTATGGCTGGCGCTAAGGCTGAAGCTAGGGCTTAGCGCTCTCTCAGGGAGAATTTCCCTTCTATAAGCCTGCCGCTGTCTATAGCTCGTTAAGCCAGCTCCGTAGCTCATCAACGGTCGTCAGACTCGGTAAACGATCGGTTAGCTGCTCAATCTGTGCCTCCGCTAGCCCCCTAACTTGGACTTCGACCTCAGGCGGTAATGTACCTAGCATCCTTGTCAGCAGCCGCAGCAAAAGGCTGAGCTCGCCTTCTCGCCGACCCTGCTCTAGGCCCTGCTCAATCCCTCGCTCCATCCAGCTGGTTACAATTTCCATCACCTGCTCCTGCGCTGCCGGTTCTATCTGTCCTACCTCTAGGGTAAACGCTCGCTCCTCCTCTGCGCTCAAGTTTAGATAGGTATCGATGAACCCAGAGATTAGCTGCATCCGAGCCGGGTCTAGCCTCAGCGTGACTAGCAGACGCAGACATTCTGCCTTGACTCGGGGACGGTCCTCTGGGGCGATCTGCATCTTCGCCATCAGGGCAGAGGCGACCGGGTTGGGCTGGCTGAGAAAGTCGCGCCAGTAGAGCTGGTTGAGCTGAATCACCCGGTAGCTAAAGTTCAATACGGCAAAGTCAGGGAACTCGACTCTGAACTCGCTAGCGGCAGGAATTCTAGGCTGGTCGTAGGAAAAGACAACGATGGGATAGACGGGATAGTCGTACTTTTCGTAGAGCCGGGCGAAGTGCAGACTGCAAACAGGGCGCAGAAGTTGTCACAAAAGCAAAAATTTATCGTAACTACTCAGGCTTAAAAAAATAGAGATTTTTTCAGGACTAAGCCAAACGAGAGGTAAGTTGTAATCAGCCAAGCAAGCGAGTATTGCAGCCGTGGGTAACCAGCAGTCAAACAAACAGCTCAGC
>NZ_JADEXG010000138.1 GCF_015207255.1 Vasconcelosia minhoensis LEGE 07310 | reverse complement strand
ATAACCTGAGCGGTTTTACAGATGCTCGCGGCAACGATATTCTCTACGGCTATGACAGTCGCGGCAATCTCACTAGCATTACCTATGAAGATGGAACTCAAAACAAATATCTCTATGATGCCAATGGATTGTTAACGAAGTCTGTCAATCGTCGCGGTCAGGAGATTGCCTACGAGTATAATGACCAGTATCAAATCACCAAGGAAACTGATAGCGATGGATCGATTCTTACATATGAATATACCGGAACTAACGGCTCTCTTACTTCTATTAGCAATGATATTAGTGGGAAGACTACCCGATTCAACTTTAACCAAGCCGAAGAGAATCTCGATATCAGCAATTCTAATGGGCTTATATCTAGTTATGATTTTGATGAGCTAGGTAGAAAAACTCAAATTACTATTCAAGATGGTGCAAATACTTACACAACCAACTATGGCTACGATCACCTGGGCAGGTTAGATAAGCTAACCGATGGCGATGGTAATTTAATTGTTGACTATGATTACCACAGCGCTACGGGAAGATTAGCAAAGGAAACTAATGGTAATGGTACTTACACGACCTACAGCTACGACCTTGTAGGACAGTTGATTAGCCTGGTCAACTCTAGGGCTGATGATACGGTCAACTCTCGCTTCGATTACACCTACGACAGTTTGGGCAGACGCACCGCAGTAGCGACTCTAGATGGAACCTGGAGTTATACCTACGATTTAGCGGGGCAGCTGACCGGTGCGGTGTTTGCTTCAACCAATCCTGACATTCCCAGTCAAGATTTGACCTATGTTTACGATGCTGCGGGCAATCGCATTCAGTCCATAGTCAATGGAGTCGCAGAAAATTACAGCGCCAATAACCTCAATCAGTACGAAAGCGCCGGGACAACAAACTACAGTTACGACCTAGATGGAAATCTAGTTGCTAAAATTCAAGGCGACCAAACCTGGGCCTATAGCTACAACGACAGCAATCGCTTGGTTGAAGTGGTCGATTCAGATAGCAACGTTACCCAGTACGAATATGATGCTTTTGGCAATCGCACTGCCACGGTTTACAACGGTCAGCGCACGGAGTATCTAATCGATCCCTTTGGCTATGGAGACGTACTTGCTGAATATGACGATAGCGGTAACCTAGTGGCCCGATACAGCCACGGTATAGGCTTAGTGAGCCGCACTGATGCCAGCAGCGATACGGCTTTTTATGACTTTGACGGCACTGGTTCAACAGCAGGGCTGACAGGTACAGCCGGAACGAACCTTAACAGCTACAGCTATCGTCCATTTGGAGAAGATTTCTATGAGATAGAGACCATTGACAATTCCTTTGAGTTCGTCGGACAGTGGGGCGTTACCGAAGAAGCCAACGGTTTGGACTTTATGCGGGCAAGGTTTTATGACAGTGACACGGGAAGGTTTGTAGCTAGTGACCCGATTGGTCTGCAAGGAAAGGATACTAACTTTTATCGGTATGTAAATAACGATCCGATCAGCTTTATCGACCCAGAAGGCACTATTATTGTAGCACCTGCTGCTGTTGGATTATCCATAGTGGGTGGTCTTGCTGGTGGAACTGCCATTGGTTTTGCTGCTACTAAGTTCGGTGGTGAGACAGGTAGTATATTTGCGTCGAGTGCTGCTTTAGCAGCCTTCGCAGCATCACGATATATTCCTGTGCCAGTAGTTAGCACAGGTCTTGCTTCTTTAGGGGCAGGACTAGCTTTTGGAGCAAACATAGGTTCAAAATTTGATATATCATCTCTTGGAATTCCTCCCGCTGCAGCAGCAACACCACCACCCTATGCCAATGACGCAAGCAATGGGTTTGACGCAGGGGTAGGCCACGCAAGACCACCGCGAGTAGACCCGCTAATTCTCGACCTCGACGGCGATGGGATTGAGCTAACAGCCCTAGAAACTTCGACGACCTACTTTGACATCGATGGCGATGGCTTCCGCGAAAGGACGGGCTGGGTGCAGTCAGACGACGGACTGCTAGTGCTCGACCGCAATGGCGACGGCTTTATCAATGACATCTCAGAACTGTTTGGCAACCCGACAACCAGCGGCTTTGTTGAACTCCAGGCCATTGATGACGATGCCAACGGCTTTATTGATGCTGCCGATGCTAACTTTTCTAAGCTTCAGGTGTGGCGAGACCTCGACCAGGATGGGCGATCCGATGTCAACGAACTCTATACGCTAGAAGAACTTGGCATTACTCGCATTAGCGCTATTCCTACCAGCACCAACCTTATCAACGCAGGCAACCAAATTGTTGGCACAACTTCCTTTGAGCTAGCCGATGGCACCGAGCAGGAAATGGTAGAAGCCTGGCTATCGGTCAGTCAGCTGAATTCCTACTACGATCATCGCTCCACTTTCAACGAACCAGTAATCTTCACCGAAGAAATCCTGAACCTACCCAATCTGCGCGGCTACGGCAACCTACCCAATTTACAAGTTGCCATGGCTTTGTTGCACAAATCGTTCGATAGGCAGTTGTGATGAGCAAGAATAAATCGATACGGTTGAGATAATAGTCGAAGTAAGGGAGAGCATGACAAGCCGCTACCGCATCTGCAACTGGTCAGAGTATAACGCCGCCTTGGAGGCCCGAGGGAGCCTGACCGTTTGGATAGATGAAGGGGTGCTGAGCGCCTGGAAGAACAAGCAAAAGACTGGCAAGCGAGGCGCGTCGAATACCTACAGTGACCTAGCGATAGAGACCTTGCTGACCAAAATCATTGGGATTCAAGCCCCGCCCTTCCAGGGCGGCTTTGAGTTTGGATGTATTGCTTCAGGATCTCCAAAGGAGCACCGCCTACAGAGCCAGCCGAATAGCTAGGACTCCACAGCGCC
>NZ_JADEXG010000066.1 GCF_015207255.1 Vasconcelosia minhoensis LEGE 07310 | reverse complement strand
CTCCTCTCCCCTCTTCCCCCTCCACCATCCCCATCAGCACCACTTCCCACACCAGCCGCGGCTGCACAAAGCTCAGCAAATAGCGCCGTGCCGTTTCCAGCCGCTCAACCTGCCGCGCCGTAGCCGGACGACTCGGCTGCCAGTAGCGCGACTGGAGATAGTCAATCAGCCAAAGCTGGGTCTCGGTATCGAGGGATTGATTGATCAGCCGAGCCGTTTCCAGTGCCTGCCGCAGCGTTATGGGCGGCTGGGCTACGGCGGCGAGCAGCTCCGGTGGCAAAGCCTGTAGCTGCTGCCAGCTGGCGATCGCGCTGCCTGGGCTGCCCTGCGCGATCGCGACCATTTCGGCCGACTGGAGCAGCTCCGGCTGGCCCACCTGGTGCAGCACCTGCGCCAGCTGCTCGGCACCGAGCCGCCGAAAGGGAATGGTCTGACAGCGAGACACCAGCGTCGGCAGTAGCGCCTGCTGCGACTCGGCAATCAGAATCAGGGTAGCCCGGCCCGGCTCTTCTAGCGTCTTTAGCAGCGCGTTTGCCGCCGCCTCGGCCATCCGCTCGGCGGCCTCAATCACCACCACCGCGCGCGTCGCTTCCAGCGGCGGGCGGCTGAGAAACCGGGCCAGCTCGCGAATTTGCTCCAGCCGGATCTGTGGGGGGCTTTTGCGCTTCAGCCCCTGGGCCGCCGCCTCAGTCGAGGTCAGGCGCTGGCCCTGGTGTAGGTAGGTGGGCTCGACCCAGAGCAGGTCTGGGTGGTTGCGATCACGAATTCGCCGCTGCAGGGTTGGGTCGGCGGCCCCCGGTGGGGCCAGAAGCTGTTCGGCAAATTGCGCTGCCGCGATGCTGCGGCCCACCCCAGCAGGGCCGAAAAATAGATAGCCAGGCGCGACCCGCTGGCTCGCGACAGCTCGCGCTAGCAGGGTAAGGGCCTGGTCCTGGCCTATGAGTTGGGGGGCGAGTTCTGGGGATACCATTGCAGCAGCTGGGTCTCGATCAGCGATTGAATCTGGACGGCGACGGCGGCTTCGCTGCGGCTGCCATCAACGGTGACGATGCGCTGGGGATGGGCTAGAGCTAGGACCTCAAAGCCCGCCTGAACGCGCTGGTGGAAGGCCAGGCTCGACTGCTCGATGCGGTCTGCCTGCCGCTGCTGGAGTCGGCTAAGGCCCGTCTCGGCGTCTACTTTTAACCATAGGGTCAGGTCGCTTTCCAGCCCACCGGTCGCGACCTGGTTGAGCTCGCGAATCAGCTCCCGGTCGAGCTGCCGTCCGTAGCCCTGGTAGGCCAGGGTCGAATCAGTATAGCGATCGCACAGCACCCAAAACCCTTTTTCTAGCGCCGGCCGCAGTGTCTCTGCCACATGCTGAGCTCGGTCGGCGGCGTACAGCAGCAGCTCCGTTCGGCTGTCGATCGGCGCGGTCGAATCGTGATCGAGCAGCAGCTGGCGTAGCTGGCTACCCAGCGCCGTCCCCCCCGGCTCGCGGGTAGCCATCAGGCCGCCGACCCGCCCGCTAGCCTGAAGCTGCTTTAGCTGCGGGCTCTCTCTCAGCCAGGTATAGAGTCGCTGGAGCTGGGTTGACTTGCCGCTGCCTTCCCCCCCTTCGAACACGATTAGCTTGCCCGTCAGCGATCGCGGCTTCGATCCTAAGCTTGATGACATGTCGCCACTGCTAAATTGCCGTTGCTAAACTGATAGACGGCGTTATCCTGACAGTAATCCTAGCGGCTTGGGTCAAATTTAGGATGATAGGGCGACGCCTTAGGAGCTGAAAAGCGCCTAAGGGGAGACAGCTTATGATATAAAACGGTTGCATTCTAAAAACTGACCCGCTGCAAGACTGTGGGGTGCAATACCCAAAAAACATCGAGGGTCGTTGTTTCAACTCCTGAGGCACCTATGGCGCGCTACACCAACTTTTTTATTACCGGATCGTCCCTACCTGAGGTTCATCAGTCTCTGGTAGCGGTACTCCAGTCCTGCGATCTAACGCTAGTTTACGAAGACTCTAGCTATATCGTTGCCAAGGAAAAGCCGGGCCAGGTCTCTTTTGGTCAGCTGGCGACGGTGGAGCTGCTGATCAATCCACCGACGACCCAAAGCGGGGCCAAGGTTGACCTAGTCGTCAAGAATGAAGAGCTGCCGCTGCGGGCGGAAAACCACTGCCACGATGTTTTTCAAGTCGTCAATCAGGCTATTTCTGACGCCGCTGCGACCTAGCCTGCTGCGCCAGTTCCTAGCTTTGCTATTCGGCTTCTTCCTCGATCATGTTGGGGCTGATCAGCGTAATGTCAAACTCGTCGGGAGGTAAGGTTGAGGTGGTGTCTCGCTTCAGCTGATAGTAGATGGCTCGGGCCTGAGGGCCAAAGACAATTTCGTCTTCATTTCTCAGGTCATGGGCTTCGAACTTGCGTCCGTTGATCAGCATGCCATTGGCGCTGGGCTTACCCTTCAGATTGCCGTCTACAATCCGATAGTAGAAGGAGGACTCATCCTTGGGCAGCTGCACTAGGGTAGCATGGTGGCGTGAGACAAACTGAGAGGCTAGCCGGATATCGCACTTGGGGTCGCGTCCAATTGAATAGACAGAGCTGTCTAGTAAAATTTCTCGACGGCCTTGACTGTCTTCGATGATGAGTATGCAGGTGAGTCGAGATTCTGAAGACATGTCTCTGATAGATAATTGGTAGATAATTGGGAAAACGCGAGCAGGCAGGCTAAAGTCTTTGGGATGGACTGATTTAAATTGTCCCTCGGCCTATGGGTTTATGCAACCGGTCATCCGTCACGATCAGCCGGGTTCGCTCTTAAGTTGCCCCCTTGTCGCTAGAAAATTGACACAGGGCCGAGCAACCTGCCAGAGACTGCTTATCCGTTTATCGACTGAACGCACAACACTAACTTTAACGGCATAGAACGTCTTAACCTATGGCCACTGAGCTATTTCGCGACCACGACAAAGTCACCGTTCGAGCCCTTTTCCTGGGCCAGCGGATAAATCTGGCCTACCTAACCGACCTTGACGCGATCGCGGCCGAGCCGCCCGTCGTTAAAGCGGGCGAAAACGGCGCTGCGGTTTTATTTGACTATGGCACCGTGGTCCTGTTTGGCCTCTCTGACCCCGAGGAAGCCGAGCTGCTGGAGCAGCTGCAAACGCTAGTCGTCAATCCCTATGAGCAGCCCGAATCTGAGCAGGCGGCGCTGCGACCCGAGTCCACTGATTCAGGCAAGGTAGAGAACGGCGTCATTCTGCTGGCCCAGTGCGACATTCCACGAATCCAGCTGATTGCCGATGTGCTCTCTAAGAGCGTCGTCTTGGCTCAGTACGAAAAAGAAGTCGCCGAGGTTTTTGCTCAGATCGAGCCCTTCGCCCTCGGTGTGAAGCGCTCAAACTGGCGCCAGCGGCAGGGTGAAGAGCTGCTGCGGCAGATCGGCAATACCCTGATTGTCCAGAATAAAATTGTCGGCCAGGCTGAAATCATCGATAAGCCCGAGCTGCTGTGGGACTATCCCCAGCTCGATCGGCTGTTCGCCCGGGTGGAAGACGAGTATGAGATTCGCGAGCGTCATCTGACCCTGGAGAAAAAGCTAGCGCTGGTCTTGCGCACGGTCGAAACGGCGCTAGAACTCCGGCATCAGCACACCAGCATCCGCCTGGAGTGGTATATTGTCATCCTGATTGTGCTGGAGCTACTGCTATCGCTCTATGAGCTGTTTACTAAGGGATAATCATCAAGGGGACAATCATCAAATCCGGTAGGCTAGAGCGAATGCATGACCAAACCTCCGGTGCTGTCCCAAGCTAGCTCCATCGTCTCCCCTTAAACTGCGTCATCTCCAATCCGAACGCCTGCGGACTCGCTCAACCAGCTCAGGATAGTTTTTCAAGTCATCTATAGACTGTAGCGGTGGCATTTCGACCCAATTTGCCTCTGCATATAGCCTGTCTACATAGGCATAAAAGGCTTCCTGGTCATCCTGATGGGCCAACATATATGCCCGCAGATCCTTTTGACTCATGGCCTGAAAATCAGGTTTGCTCATTATAGGTATCTTCATCCGCCGTTAGGATAAATCTCAATGTCATTCTCCTCACCTGCCAGGAAAAAGACATTTCCTTAAAAAACTAGGCTTTGCCGTCTAGAGCTTCGTCTAGGTTCCAGGCGGCGCTGATCAGGGCGATGTGGGTGAAGGCTTGGGGGAAGTTACCCAGGGCAGTGCCGCTGATGCTGGTTTCTTCGGCGTAGAGGCCGAGTGGGTTAGCGTAGGTGAGCATTTCCTCGAAAATGCGCCGGGCCTGGGTTAGTTTGTCGGGGTCAGAGGCACCGGCTCGGGTAAGCGCCTCCACCAGCCAAAAGGTGCAGAGGTTAAAGGTGCCTTCTTCGCCCGAGATGCCGTCGCCGCTTTCGCTGGGGTTATAGCGGTAGACCAGGCTATTAGAGGTCAGGCCGCCCTGCTGGGGAGAGGCCATCACCGCGTCTAGCGTCTTGATCATGCGGGGGTCGGTGGGCGACATGAAGAACACCAGCGGCATAATCAGGCAGCCCGCGTCTAGATCTTCCTGCCCGTAGGCCTGGACAAATGACTGGCGATCTTCGCTCCAGCCCTTTTCTAGAATTTCTTCGTAGATTTCATCCCGCACCTGATACCAGCGCTGCCGCTCGGCGGGGAAGGACCGCTTCTCAGCTAGCCGCAGGGCGCGATCGACCGTGACCCAGCACATCAGCCGCGAGTACACGTGATGTTTAGGGCCGCCCCGCGATTCCCAGACCCCCTGGTCGGCCTGCTGCCAGTTGTCGCAAACCCAGTTGGTGAGATAGCGCAGATGCACCCAAAAGTCATAGGAGATCGGCGTGCCGTACTTGTTGAACAGATAGGCAGAATCCATCAGCTCGCCGCAGATATCGAGCTGGAGCTGCTGGTAGGCTCCATTGCCCAGCCGCACCGGCTGCGAGCCGCGATAGCCCGCCAGGTCCAGCTGCTCTTCGTCCAGGTCGAGGCGACCGTCCACCCGGTACATGGTCTGGAGGGAGCCGCCTTCGCCCAGCTCCTGGCAGCGGGCCTCTAGCCATCGCATGAAATCGGCGGCCTCCTGGGTAAAGCCCAGCCGCATTAGCGCATAGACGGTAAAAGCCGCGTCGCGAATCCAGGTGTAGCGATAGTCCCAGTTGCGCTCGCCGCCGATCTGCTCGGGCAGGCTGCTGGTCGGCGCGGCGATGATCGCGCCGGTGGGCTCATAGGTCATCAGCTTCAGGGCTAGGGCAGAGCGTTCGACGTAGCGCCGCCAGCGGCCCTTGTAGACGCTCTGGGACAGCCATTTGCGCCAGTAGGTCACCGTCGTCTCAAACAGGCGGTTGGCCATCTCAGGATTGGGGGTTTCGCCCTGCTCGGATGATTCCCGAAATACAAAGGTCGCCGTTTCGCATTCTGACAGGGTAAATTCGGCCCAGACGCCCTTTTCATTCACCTCTAGAGGCACCTCGGTGACCAGCTCAAAGCGGCCCGAATCTGACGTGAAGACGGCGCCTTGCTCAGTCAGCTCAGTTTTATGGGACTGGCGGGCATAGTCAAAGGCGGGATAGCACTCCATCCGAAAGCGGATCTCTTGGCGGACGGTTTTGACCTGTCGCACAATCCACGGATGCAGCTCCGCCGTGCCTACGGGCATAAAGTCGGTCACTTCGCCGACGCCGCAGTCGCAGAGAAAGCGGGTCACGAGCACATTGGTTTCGGAAAGATAAAACTGTTTGTGGTTGTCGCCATCGACAGTGGACTCGATCTTGAAATAGCCGCCCTTTTGCTCATCCACCAGCGCCGCAAACATGCTGGGAGAATCGTGCCGGGGATAGCAAAACCAGTCGATTGAGCCATTCAGCCCCACCAGCGCCGTGGTGCGCATGTTGCCGATGATGCCGTAGTTTTCAATTGGCTGGTATCCCATAAAAAAATTAGTCAATGAATGGATTGTACGGATAATCTACTTATAGCCTTAATCAAAACTCGGCAGCCATGAGTCAGGGTCGGGCGATCGCGGTTAGCCGCAGCCAGGCACATACCTTCAAAAAGCACAACCAGGCCAGCATTCAGCTGCTGGCGGGACTTGGCGTGGCAGGAGACGCCCACCAGGGCAAGACCGTCCAGCATCGCTCCCGGGTCGCTGCCGACCCCACCCAGCCCAACCTGCGCCAGGTTCACCTGATCCATTCTGAGCTCCACGAGGCGTTGCGAGCTGCCGGATTCGCGGTATCGGCTGGGCAGATGGGTGAAAATATCACCACTCAAGGGATTGATTTGTTAGCTCTGCCAACCGCCGCCCGGCTATTTCTAGGCAACGCAGCAGTAATTGAAATAACCGGCTTACGGAACCCCTGTCACCAGCTCGATCGCTTTCAGCCGGGACTGATGGCAGCCGTCTTGGGGCGTGACGAGCAAGGAAACCTGATCCGCAAGGCTGGTGTCATGGGCATCGTTATCGCCTCAGGCGAGGTCAGACCGGACGACCCCATAAGCGTTGAGCTGCCGCCGCTTCCCCACTATCGGCTCGATCGGGTCTAGCCTACGACGCAATGAGTCACCCCATCCCAAACTGCTACAAAAACCGGTCGAGGGCGGCCTTCAGCTCTTCGATCTCGTCTTCAATATTGCCGTCTGCCGCAGCTCGGGTGATGCATTCGCTCAGGTGCTCATCTAAGATCAGCCGCGCTACCCGGTCCAGCGCCCCCCGCACGGCTGCCACCTGCACCAGCACGTCTGGGCAGGCCCGGTCGTCCTGCACCATGGTCTTGATGCCGCGAATATGGCCCTCGATGCGCGATAGCCGATTGGTGATGCGTCGGAGGGATTCTTCGCTGTGGACATGCTGGTGAGACGTGGCGGGACCGATCGGATGGGGGTGGGCGCGATCGCGTTCCAATCGGTCAAAATCAGCTTCTGGGGGGGCAGGCGGGTCTATATAGTCAGGCATGGGCATTTAATCTAAAGAAAGGCCAGCGGTCGGGTGGGCAGCGGTTCAGCGCCCCTATTCCGGCGGCGGGTCAAAGCCGCTTAGTTCGGCCAGTCGGCCCAGGGGCAAATTGCCTTCATAGAACGCGCCCCCAATCTCCCAGGTGGGATAGGCGCGAATTGCCTTTTGCTGACAGAGACCAGGCTGAGCATTCGCCCCTTCTGGGTCGCATTCGACATAGGGAATTTGCTCGGCAGCAGCGCCAAAGCGTTCTTTTTGAGCGGCGCAGTGGGGGCACCAGTAAGCCCCATACACTTTAGCGTCGTTCGCAGTGAGATAGCTCGCAAGCTGCGCTTCATAGGATTTTTGGCTCAGCTCTTGGCTGATTTCACTACAGCCTCCCAGGCTGCCAATCAGGCCTAGGGCCAATACCGTCAGCAGCGGGTGGGGTAGATGCGATCGCGCCTGCCCCCAAAGATTGCCAAATGGAGCTTGGGATCGCTCCGTCAGAATCGCCATAGCGGTTCGTTACCTTACAGCCTTGCTCCATAGGGTAGCTTACCCAGCAGGGCCTGAGTCCTCGCTTTCACCACGTCCCCGGCGGAAACTGGCAGAATAGAATCAATCCCACTCCTTACCCACTTCTAGACACAGCAGACGATGAAATTTCTACCGGTTCTCGCAATTTTTAGTCAGGTCCTGATGCGATGGCTGATGCCGCTGCTGATTGCGATCCTCATTCCTGCCCTTTGGCCGCTGTCGGCCCAGGCCCAAGATCTGACTACTGCCGCCGATCTGCCCGCCGAGAGCTTTGTCGCCGCCGCCGTGCGTCAGGTCGGGGCCGCCGTTGTGAGAATTGATACCGAGCGCACCGTTGTCCGCAACGTCCCCGATATGTTTTATGAAGACCCGCTCTTTCGCGGCTTTTTTGGCCCCGATACCTTCCAGCGAATTCCCCAGGAGGAGCGGCTGCGCGGCCAGGGCTCGGGCTTCATCGTGAATGATATTGGCAATGTTTTAACCAATGCCCACGTGGTCAACGGGGCCGACCGGGTGACCGTGACGCTGAAGGACGGGCGCAGCTTTGAAGGCACGGTAGAAGGCGTAGATGAGGTGACCGACCTAGCCATGGTCAAGATTGACGCCGGGCAGGAGCCGCTGCCGTTTGCGACGCTGGGCGATTCTGACCGGGTGGCGGTCGGTGACTGGGCGATCGCGGTGGGTAATCCCCTGGGCCTAGATAATACGGTCACCCTGGGCATCGTCAGCACCCTGAAGCGATCCAGCGCGACGGTCGGCATTCCCGATAAGCGACTCGACTTCATCCAGACCGACGCGGCGATCAATCCGGGCAACTCCGGCGGCCCCTTGCTCAACGCTAAGGGAGAAGTGATTGGCATCAATACGGCGATTCGGGCCGACGCCATGGGCATTGGCTTTGCCATCCCGGTGAACAAGGCAAAGGAAATTCAGGCGCAGCTGGCCCGCGGTGAGCGCATCTCCCATCCCTATCTAGGTGTCCAGATTGCCACCCTGACGCCAGACATGGCCAAGCGGAACAACCAAGATCCCAATGCGACGGTGCAGCTGCCCGAGACCACGGGCGTTTTGGTAATCCGGGTGCTGCCTAACACCCCCGCCGCCGAAGCGGGCCTGCGCCGAGGCGATGTGATTTTGGAAATTGAAGGCGAGTCGATTGCCAGCGCAGACCAGCTGCAAAAGCAGGTCGATCACGTCCGGGTGGGCCAGCAGCTCCAGATCAAGCTCCAGCGGGGCGACGCGACGCAGCAGCTCTCGATTGAGACTGCCGACCTGACGACTGCCGAGAGCTAGGGGCCGCAGCGCTAGCCTTGCGGTCAGGCCAGGTACAGGCCGCTCTCGGTACAGATGCCAGTCAGCCGTCGATCCCAGGGCTCGCGCGGAAGCTTAGGCAGTCGGGCATATTCAAACACGACGCCAATGGTGGGCTTGCTGGCCCAGGCGGATTGGCTCAGCATCCGGTCGTAGAAGCCGCCGCCATAGCCCAGCCGATAGCCGCGTACGTCGCAGGCCACGGCGGGGATCAGGATTAGGTCCACCTGGTCGGGGTAAACCAGCGGCGTAGAAGGCTCGGGTTCGGTAAGGCCGTAGGCCCCCGTACGCAAGGGTACGCCAGCATACCAGCGGTGCCAAATCAGAGTTTTGCCTTCGCTGCGGGGCAGCCCCCAGAGGCGCTGCTGCTGCAACAGCGGCCCCAGGTCGGGCTCATTGCGAAAGCTACAGTAGGCCAGGGTCAGCCGCGATCGCTGAAAGGTTGGCCAGTTTTGTAAATGCTGGCAGAGGCGATCGCACTTCTGCCGCCAGATCTGCGGCGGCATCGCCTGACGGGCTTTGAGCAGGGCGCGGCGGAGCTCGGCTTTTTGCTCCTGAGGGGTGGCGCTGGAAGGGGTTAGCAAAAATTTAGCTCGGGTACTTAGCTCAGGAATTTAGCTTGGGCCGCCACGGTTAGCAACCGTCTGCCGATACAGGGCCGTGATCTGATCGACGACCTGCTCAATGGTGAGGGCATCCGTCGAGACTTCAATCGCATCTTTGGCCTGGCGCAGTGGGGAAATGGCGCGGGTGCTGTCCTTGCGATCGCGCTCCCGAATCGTCTCGGCCAGTACTTCTAGCTCGGGCACGGGCTGCTCTAGCGCCTGCAAATCGCGCTGGCGGCGCTGGGCTCGCTCTGCCACCGAAGCGGTGAGAAATATTTTCAGCTCGGCCTGGGGAAAGACCTGCGTGCCGATATCGCGGCCGTCGGCGACAACGCCGCCCTGCTGGCCGTACTGCTGCTGCTGCTGCACCAGCCGCTGTCGCACTGCGGCCTGGGCCGCCACGGTTGAGACCTGCGCCGTTACCTCAGCGCTGCGAATCGCCTGAGTTACCGGCCGGTCGTTGACCCAGACCTCCGACGGCTGGGGCTGATCGTCCTGCACCACCTGCGCCGTCAGCCGAATCTGGCAGTGGGGCAGCAGCTCGGCAACCGCGACGGGATCCTGGGGATCGGTTCCTTGCTCCAGCACGTACCAGGTCAGGGCGCGATACATCGCGCCCGTATCTAGGTAAAGCAGCCCCAGTTGGTGGGCTACAAGCCGGGCTACGGTGGACTTACCCGCCCCGGCGGGGCCGTCGATGGCAATAATCGGCGCGCGCGATCGCAGGCAGATATTGTCAATCAGGCGAGTCGTCCCAACCCGAGCCGCGATCGCTAAGAGCCCCATTGTTCTAATTTCCTCTAACGGTTCCAGGCTGTCAGGATGCACCAGCGCCACATACTCAGGCTGCGCTGCCGGGGTCGTTGCCAGGCCAGACTTCACAATAGCAACCAGTTCGCTGCTCAGGCGGACGCCGGCTTGGAAAGCGGTCTCAGCCGCGCTCAGGCTCTGGTACAGAATTGTCGCCTGGGCTCGCTCGGCCGGACCGAGATACCGGTTGCGCGAGCTCAGGGCCAGCCCATCGGCCTCGCGGACGATTGGGCAGTCGACAATTTGAACAGGCAGATTCAGGTCCTGTACCAGTCGCTTGAGAATAGCGAGCTGCTGGGCGTCTTTTCGGCCAAAATAGGCTCGGCTGGGCTGCACCAGATTGAGCAGCTTGGTGACCACGGTGGCGACGCCTTGAAAATGGCCGGGTCGGGACTGCCCACAAAGTCCAGCAATCATTGCGGCTGGGGGCGTGACCTGGGTCAGGTCGGCTGCGGCAGGGTGAGGGGTGCCGTAGAGCGATCGCGGCGTCGGCGCGAAGACAATATCGGCCCCGGCAGCGTTGCAGCGATCGCAATCCTGCTCTAGGGTCTGGGGATAGCGGTCGAGGTCTTCTCCCGGGCCAAACTGCAGCGGATTGACGAAAATGCTCACGACCACCCGGTCGGTTTCTCGCCGCGCCCGGTCAATCAGGCTGAGATGCCCGGCGTGGAGCGCGCCCATAGTTGGCACCAGCCCCACGCTCCCGGTTCCACCCTGAGCTAGGCAGCAGCGTAATCCCTCAGCGGTATGCAGCAGGCGCACAGAGAATCTCCAGGAGAAGCAAAAGGTCAGCCCAGATATACCCTAGCGTATTGGCTGAGCAGAGGGCCTCAAATCCTGCCTGGATTCGGGTTGGATTTTTGCGCTTAGTCCGCTAGCACTTCTAGCTGCACCGGGCCGACGCCTGAGCTGGTTAGGCCAATTGCCCGCGCCGCGGCGGCGGACAGGTCAATCACCCGCCTGCCGCTGTAGGGGCCGCGATCGTTCACCCGCACAATCACCTGGCGATTGTTATTCAGGTTGGTCACGCGCACGCGGGTACCGAAGGGCAATGTCCGGTGGGCCGCCGTCATCGCATTTTGGTTGAACACTTCGCCGCTGGCGCTGCGCCGCCCGTGAAAGCCCGGCCCGTACCAGGAGGCAATGCCGGTCGTAGACGACCGAATCGCGACGGTCTGCGGGGCGGGTTCCGGCTGGGGGCGGCCCTCAATTTCGCTAATCGGCTCGGCATCGCCAAGCAGTCGGCGCAGCCGGTTGGCAACCTGTAGGGCATCTTCAGCCGGGTCGCCGGTCGTATCCGGTAAAATCGTTTGCTGATTGAGCGCAATCAGGTCTGCTTCGGCTACAGTCACGATGTACTGCTCGGTGTCACCATTCCAGCGAACGCCAATTTGAGTGGCGTCGAAGTCCTCGGCCGAGGTCAGCTGGTTCAGCCGAGAGCCGATGCTGGTAGCCCGCAGCGCGGGATCGGCTTCCAGATCGGCGTCAATCGCTTCGGCATTGTGGGTATTCAGGCTCTCCGGCGTGGATGCAGCGTCAGCGGCCGCGAAAGCGAGATGAATGGCGGTGTTAAACTCACGACCCAGCGTGTTCAGCTCTGTGCCGGTTAGGGTCAGGATGGGAATGTCCTGAAGGTAAAGGGTTGCAGCCTGTCGATCGTCCAGCGGATGGGGCAGAACCATCAGATTGGACTCCGGCGCTGGGGTTAGAATATCAGCGGCAGGCTGGGCTGGAACGTCGAAAGCCACCGGGGTAAGGGGCTGATCTGATTCGAGGTCGGATTCGGGGGCTGGGGCATCGGAGCCTCTAGCATCGACTTCGGGAGACTTGGCTCCATTAACCTGCTGGGTACTGCCCGAGAGGGGCGCGCTCACCACAGACATTAACAGGGCGGCTGTCAAACTACCAATGACTTGCTGTTTCATAACTCCACTCAAGAAACTAATGCAACCGGCGACGACATCGCGACAGCGCCAACCGGACCGAAACTGATCCCCGACGTTGACCCTGTCTTTTCATCACCGAGTTGACCTCACACTTCACTGACAACAAAAATTTGCAGACGAAAGCTAACTTAACATGAAGCTTTCGCCGCAGAAATCCTGGGGACCTTGCGGAAAGGCCCCGCCTCGGCAACCGCCTCAACGTGATAAAAATCACATCAAAATATTCAGCTTCAAGGGCTTGAGCATTTTTGTATAAACGTAAAAAAATGAAAGATCGTTTTTGAATGGTTATATAACTCAGTCGCTTAGTTCCGAATAACTAATCGATCGGCGGCCTATTTCTATGCGATTAGGCGAATACTTTTGAGCAGACTATTCAAAAAAATGAATATTCCGTTGAGTAAAAATGTCCCCAAATCTATCCTAAATATGGTCATTAATACGGACGTTGTGAGGCGATAGTTAATCCATCAATCTCTGATCGATAACGCGGATAATATTGCCTTATAAGCAAGTTCTATATATTTGGCTATATATCTTGTCTATATATCTATTAAGAGATGGGAAACCGCTATGGACTATCGACAAGCTGGGGTGGATGTTGAAGCCGGTCGCAATTTTGTGGGCCAGATCCAAGCCCTGGTTGACCAAACGCGGCGGCCCGAGGTCCTCGGCGGACTGGGGGGTTTTGGCGGCTGTTTTGAGCTGCCCAGGGGCTATCTGGAGCCGGTACTGGTTTCGGGCACCGACGGGGTGGGCACCAAGCTGAAGCTGGCCCAGGCGCTGAACCGCCACGACACGGTGGGGATTGACCTGGTGGCGATGTGCGTCAATGACGTGCTGTCGCTGGGGGCAGAGCCGCTTTTTTTCCTAGACTATCTGGCTACGGGACAGCTCCAGCCTGACCAGCTGGCCCAGGTGGTTGCCGGGATTGCTTCCGGCTGCACCCAGGCGGGCTGTGCCCTGCTGGGGGGTGAAACGGCTGAGATGCCAGGTTTTTACCCACTGGGTGAATACGATCTGGCCGGCTTTTGTGTCGGCATTGTCGAAAAGCAGCAGCGGCTCGATGGCTCCCACGTCCAGATTGGCGATGCGGTTATTGGTCTGGCCAGCCAGGGAGTGCACAGTAATGGCTACAGCCTGGTGCGTAAAATTATCGCCGAAGCGCCTCGTCCTGACCGCGTGCAGCCTGGCTATGACTGGGCCGAAGCGCCTGCCCTGCTGCGGGGACAAACCCTGGGGGAAGCGCTGCTCACGCCGACCCAAATTTATGTGGCACCGGTGCTAGCAGCGCTCCGGTCGGATCTGGAAATTCACGGCATGGCGCATATTACCGGCGGCGGCCTACCCGAAAACCTGCCGCGCTGTCTGGGTCCGGGACAGGCGATTCAGGTTGAGTTTGGGAGCTGGCCTAGCTTGCCTATCTTTGACTGGATCCAGAAAGCCGGGGGAGTCAGCCTGCGGAGTATGTTGAATACTTTTAATATGGGGATTGGGATGGCGCTGCTGGTGCCGTCGAGTCAGGCCGAAGCCGCCATAGCGCATTTTGAGGCAGTGGGTATGGCGGCCTACCCGATTGGGGAAGTCGTGGCTGGCCAAGGTAAGCTGCTAGGGCTGCCGGAAGATTAATTTTGGTTTTTCAATCGTTCAGTTTTAAGAGGACAGTTAGTTTGAGCGTACAGAAAGGAAGTGTTCAGCCAGTGGCGATCGCGGTCATCGCCACCGTTGTCGGGCTCATACTCGCCAGCAGTTTTGTGATTATCAACCCCGGCCAGGGGGGCGTTTTGAGTATTCTGGGCTCGGCCCAGGATGGGGTATTGCTAGAGGGCATTCACGTTAAGCCGCCCTTCATCTCCTATGTCGATATCTACGACATTACGGTGCAGAAGTTTGAAGTCCCCGCCGAGAGTTCCACCAAAGACTTGCAGGATCTCAAGGCCCGGTTTGCGATTAACTTCCGCCTGCGACCGGACCGGGTGGTCGAAATCCGGCGGACGCAGGGCACCTTGGCCAATATCGTGTCGAAGATCATCGCGCCGCAGACCCAGGAGTCGTTCAAGATTGCGGCGGCGCTGCGCACCGTAGAGCAGGCGATTACCCAGCGCTCTCTGCTGAAAGAGGATTTTGACATTGCCCTCAGCAGCCGACTCGACAAATACGGCATCGACGTGCTCGATACCAGCGTCATCGACCTTACCTTTTCGCCGGAGTTTGCCCGGGCGGTAGAGGAAAAGCAAATTGCCGAGCAGCGGGCGCGGCGAGCGGTCTACGTGGCCCAGGAGGCCGAGCAGGAAGCCCAGGCCGACATCAACCGGGCGAAGGGCCGGGCCGAGGCCCAGCGGCTGCTGGCGGAAACGCTGAAGGCACAGGGCGGCAGCCTGGTGCTGCAAAAAGAAGCGATCGCGGCCTGGCGCGAGGGCGGCGCTCAGATGCCCCGAGTCCTGGTGATGGGCGAATCGGGCGGCAGCGTGCCGTTCATTTTCAACATGGAGCAGGTCGAATAATTCGACCGCCAGTCAAAACGGACCTGTTCCTGGCTGCTGTGAAGCCGTTGGTAACAGGTCCGTTTTTAGGTTTGGGCTTAAGGTTTGGACTGGGGGCAGGCTGACTACGAGTCAGTCGTCTCCTTAGCCATGTCCAGATATTCGGCGGGATTGCTTTCGCCACCCGGCGGCGAGTGCGGGGTGTCGTCGCTATTTGCCGAACTGCTGCCTGATTTACCCGAGTCGGCTGGCGTATTCCCGGCTTGCTTGGCATCGGCAACGCCGGCTTCGGCGGGCTCGCGGTTCACCGGGTTAGGATCGCTAGACTGATTGCCCGCGCCGGTTTCATTTTGCTGAGCGGTTTCGTATTCCTGGTTAAAGTTAGTTTGGGTGGGCTGAAGGTCGTCCTCTTCGTTATTCATTGCCTCAGAAACCTGAGCCGCTTCCTGCGTTTTAGGGGTATTTTTATCAGTCGCCATGGGGCTCTCCTATAATATGTCAGTCATTGATTAAGGTAAATCAGGCCCGACCTGCTGGCATGTCTCCTCCGAGGTAAATAAAGAACGATGCCTGTTCATACTCAGACTGAGATTCCCATCGTCGATTTTGCGCCTTTTTCAGGCGATGCTGCCGATCGTCAGCGCGTGGCTGAGCAAATTTTTCAAGCCTGTCATCGAGTTGGGTTTCTCTATCTCAAGAATCACGGCATTCCCCAGGCTCAAATCGGTCAGGCGTTTGCGCGATCGCGCCAGTTTTTTGACCTCCCGTTGGCAGAAAAGCAGGCCGTAGCCTGGTCTAGCGAGTTTAGCAATCGCGGCTATGTGGGCCTGGAGCGCGAACGGCTGGACGAGGCTCAGCCGGGCGACCTGAAGGAAGCCTTTAACCTGGGCAAAGAAGCTGCTGATTCTACCGGGCCGCTGACCCAGAACCAGTGGCCCGCCGGGCAGGAGCCGTTTCGTCAAACGATGACTCAGTTTTTTGACACCTGTGGCACAGCCGCTAGCCGCGTCTTTCGAGCCTTTGCGATCGCGCTACAAATGCCTGAGTCCTACATCGACGACCATCATCAGAGCCAGGGCTTTACCCTGCGGCTGCTGCACTATCCGCCCCTGACGACAGCGCCCAAACCAGGCCAAATTCGGGCCGGGGCGCATTCTGACTACGGCACGCTGACGCTGCTATTTCAGGACGACGTGGGCGGGCTAGAGGTGCAGACGGCCAGCGGCGACTGGAAGGCGGCCCCGGCGATTGCCGACGCCGTGCTGATCAATACCGGCGACCTGACCCAGCGCTGGAGTAATGACGTGTTTCGCTCGACCCGGCATCGGGTAGCGCTGCCCTCGGGGGAAAAGGCGAGGCGCGATCGCTATTCCATGGCCTTCTTCTGTCAGCCCGACCCCAAGGCTGAGATTGTCTGCTTCCCCACCTGCCATAGCGCTGACAATCCGCCCCGCTATCGCCCAATCACCTCGGGCGAGTATCTGCTGAGCCGCCTCCAAGCCACCTACTAGCGCCATTCCAGGCATGGCTTAGCCGAAGCCTTCGATGACGGGGTGAAAGTAAAACGACAGGCAGATGATTGCATAGGTGGCCAGCAGCAGCGTGCCCTCCAGCCAGTTGGATTTGCCATCGTTGCTGATTGAGTTGGCCACCAATACCGCAACGGCGACCGAGAGCAGCTCAAAATTGTTGAAGTCCAGGTCCATCGGCTGGCCCATCAGGGCTCCAGCGATCACCAGCAGCGGCCCGACGAAGAGGGCGATTTGCAGACTGGAGCCGACGGCGACGCTCAGCGATAAATCCATTTTGTTTTTCAGCGCCACGGTGACGGCGGTGGCGTGCTCTGCTGCGTTGCCGATCACCGGCAGAATAATTACGCCGGTAAATAGCTCCGTCAGTCCCAGCTGCTTGCTGGCCACCTCCAGCGTTCCGACTAAAAACTCGGACTCGGCGGCGACCAGCAGCGTCGCTCCTAGCAGGACGGCGGACCACAGCTTCAGGTTGGGCCTATGCGCTTCGGTCTCAGCTGAGTCTTTGTCAGCCTCGAGGTCAGGAATATCGGTTTCTTCGGGTTCCTGCTCGGCCATGCCAACATCGTAGAGATAGGCGTGGGTTTTCATCGAAAACAGTAGGGTCAGGCCGTAGACCAGCATCAGCACCACTGCAACCGCGATCGACAGCCGCTGCAAAATCGGTTCATCGATGCCGGTGGAGGTAAAGTCCACCGCGGTCGGCAGCAGGATCGCAATTACGGCCAGATTCATGGAGGAAGCATTGATTCGCGCCAGCACCGGCTGAAAGGTTTGCTCCTTGAATTTGAGCCCGCCCAGCAGCATCGAAAGCCCCATTACCAGCAGCAGATTGCCGATAATGGAGCCGGTAATGCTGGACTTCACTACGTTCACTAATCCCTGATTGAGCGCAATCAGCGCAATAATTAGCTCGGTTGCGTTGCCAAAAGTGGCGTTCATCAGCCCGCCCCAGGAGGGTCCCAGCACAACGGCAATTTCTTCAGTCGCCGTGCCCATCCAGCCCGCCAGCGGCACGATCGCGATCGCCGCAGTGACAAACACAATCAAATCGCTCCAGCCTAAGAAATGGGCGGCGAGCGAAATCGGGATGAAAACCAGCAGGCCAAAGAAAATGATTTGCTTGGGGGACATTCAGGGACGGACTCCGTTGGACAATAGGGAATAGGCGAAATAGATACCGGCAGGCAAACACAGATTACCCAACCGGGTCAATCTTGCCAAACCCTGCTGGGCGTGAACCGCGATCGCAGCACAACCCTGTTATGAAATTTCTATTCAAACTCCTCCTCTTGCTCCTGGGCCTGGTAGGCATATCCAGTGTGGCAATCTTAGCCTTCTACCGCTGGGGCAGCGCCAGCAGCTTTCCGCCCCAGCGCTATGCTGAAATCGTCACCTACCGCCAGAGCGAACCCGCGCTACGGGAAATATTCACCGTCGTTACCTACAATATTGGCTATTTGTCTGGGTTAACGAATAATCAGCCGCTGGTGCGATCGCGCCCCCGATTCGAAGCCAATCAGCAAACCGCGCTGCGGGCACTTCAAGAAATCGCTCCCGATATTATCAGCTTCCAAGAAATTGATTTTGGGTCGAAGCGTTCTTTTCAGCTCGACCAGGCTCGGGCGATGGCGCAGGGATTGGGACTGGGACAAGGCGCGATCGCGGTCAACTGGGATAAAAACTATGTTCCCTTCCCCTACTGGCCGCCGACTGCCCAGTTTGGCAAAGTTCTCTCGGGTCAAGCCATCCTCAGCCGCTACCCGATCCAGAAGACCAGCCGTATCGTGCTCGAAAAGGTAGAAAGCAAGCCCGCCTACTACAACGCCTTTTACCTCGACCGGCTGGCCCAAGTGGCGCTGGTCGAACTCGACGGTCGGCAAATTATCATCATCAATGTCCACCTGGAAGCCTTCGATGCGCCCACCCGACTCAGCCAAACTCAGGTGGTCAGAGACCTGGCCGAGGGCTACGCTCGGGACTATCCGGTGCTGCTCATGGGCGACTTCAACAGCGCCGTGAATCGACCGGAAGAGGGCCGCGCTTCCATTCAGCTTATCGCCCAGTCACCGGACTTCACCCCCGCCGTCCCGATTGACCAGTGGGGAGCAGACAGCGCCACCTTCCCCTCCGACCAGCCCCAATACAAGCTCGACTACATCTTCTACACGCCCAAAACCTTGGAAAAAATAGACGCCCAGGTCGTCAGCACCGCCCAGCAGGCCTCAGACCACCTGCCCCTGATGATGCGCTTCCGCTTCCGCGACCAGGCTCAGAAGTAGATCAGGAATTAGCAGCACTAGAGCTCAAACACGATGAGTGAAGCACGTCAGGAAGGAATCAGCTGTAAAACTCAAGAGAATTCAAGCGAGCTAGCCAGTAGCTTCATCAGCCGCTGTTGTAAAGCATCGATCCGTCGGATGTTTCCTGCCCAATACCTTCAGGTATCCTTGGAAAACATTGGCAACGATCGTTCACAAGAGGGGAAGAGAGCTTGGAAGCTACTCAATGACAACCGGTTTAAGAAATAAAACAGTAGTCGAGAGGATTTGGGGAAAGAGCTATGTCACAGCAATTTTATATCGCCATCGTACTCTACGAGTCGGCTTCTACAGCATCCGACTACCAATCCCTATACGAGGAGGAGATGGTACTCGTTGAAGCTAGTACAGAAGAAGAGGCCCGGGCCAAGGGGCTTGAATATGCTAAACACCAGGAAAGCAGCTATCTAAATGATTCTGGTGAAACGATTACACAGCGGTTCAAATGCTTAGTCGATGTGCAGCAGGTGCTCTATGACCAGTTCAAAGATGGCACACCGCTATATGCCCGTCATTTCCGCAATCTCGACGCCTATCAAGCCTTCGAACCGCTCCTCTCGGGCAAAGAACTATAACCCAGGAAACCGGTCATCTTTTGCTTAATCTGCAGGTGAAGCGCGGATTCTAACCGCTTAAGACGCTTGTGCCAGACGACGGATCGAAAGTACATCGGTGGGCTGTAAAGCTTCAATGCTAGAGCTGGGCACAGTGACCACTTGTATGGTGTCTCCCAAGGCATTAAAGACTTCCAAAACGGCACCTTCTTCACCGTCGGCGGGATGAGGCACGTAATCGATTAAGGTTGTAATATCTCCCCGATGCAGGTCATATTCGGGAAAACATCGGTTAAGAGCAACTTCCTGATATAGCGCTAACTTCATAAATTAATTTCCTTGACAGGAATGAGCGTAATAAATTGAAAGTTCTGGTCTGTGTTTCGACGCAACCAAACAGTAACAACGGAAAGATTTATGCCATTTACGCCTGATAGCCTACCAATAACTTGATAGTAGGTACCATATTCGTCGGTACGGTTCTCAATCGCCTCATTAGTAGCAACGAGCTGGCGCAGCGCATCTGCAAGAGCATCTACATTATTTTGTGTGAAGCCAGCTTGGGCTAAGAATTTTGATTTGTCGTTTCGGGGTTGTAGTACCAGCAAATAGCTGGACATCTTGGCATCGGGAATGATGGCATTATCTGGAACTTTCATCATCATCCATAAGCTTACTCGCCGCATGAGGCGCTCTTTAGGCGTTGAGAGGTTCTTGGTATAGAACATCTCGCCCTCAGGATTTTCTGCTAAGGCTACTTCCATGTTTTGCGCTTGCCGTACGAAATTATATGCTCGCAGGTTTAGCCAAACTCCAGTGATAAGAACGGAAGTTATCCATAAACCCGCGATTGACATGAGTGCAAGCCAAAACCGATTGAGGCTCATAAACTGAATTACCGCTCTAAAAAGCGAAGAAATGTTGGTCGCCAAACCTCTTCGGTACTCGTTCCCAAATAGTGTGGAGAAATCACTTCTTCATACACTTTATTATCCTCTAGAGAAACACGATAAGCTTTTGCTGCCGGACGCGAGCTAATGACTTGACACAATCTGAGATCTGTGTAGTGTAGGGCAACGCCATCATCTGCTGCGATGCCGCTGGATAGTTCGTTAGAGGCGACATACTGGTGATAGGCCGGACGTCGCTCGCTTTCGCCGTCATAGTGCGGACAGTGACTGCCTTTTAGAAACCCCAGTCCTCTGAGTTTTGCATACTGACCTGGCACGACTGAATCAGATAGCCCCTCTTCGAACCAGCAGAGTGAGCCTGCGCTGAGACCACACAGTACAGTGCCATTTTCCCATGCCTGTCGCAGCACTCTATCTAGTTTCCAGGCTTTCCATATAGCAAGCATATTGAAGGTAGAGCCACCGCCAACATAAATAATGTCTTTTTCTCGTAGAAAAGAGTCAGGCCCGCCTACTGGTGGACGAAAAAGGCTGAGATGCGACGGGCGGCAGTTAAGCTGATTAAAAGCATCGTAGAACCGACGAATGTAGCTATCGCTATCACCACTAGCAGTTGGAATGAAGCAAACCTTGGGTATCTGACTAGTTGATTGCGCCAAGATGTACTGGTCTAGTAAAGGGTTATCGGCTTCCATTGAGAAACCGCCACCCCCCAGTGCAATGATTTGCCTCTTAAGTTGACTCATAGGTATAGTCAAAGCCCAGTTCAGCAATACATCCTAAATACTTGTGCCACATTCGTCCCGATAAAGGAGCCAGTATCAAAGCTTTACAGCAAATGCTTGTACTGTTCTGAGCCGAGTGACTTGACGGCCTGTTTGATGTCCTGAGTGCGATCCTTGCGGACAATCAGAGTAGCTTTGCCGTCGCGGACGATCACCACGTCTTCCAGGCCAATGGTAACGACGACTTCTTCCGGGTCGGAGGCATAGACGATGCAGCCTTTGGTTTCCAGGCCGACGTGCTGGCAGAGGTCTACGTTGGCGGCTTCGCCCTGCATCAGGCGTTCGATCGCGTTCCAGTCGCCCAGGTCATCCCAGCCAAAGTCGGCAGGTAGGACGTAGGCTTTTTCGGTTTTTTCCATCACGGCATAGTCAATGCTCAGCTTTTCCAGGCTGGCGTAGGCATCGACGCCTTTGTCCTTGAGGGCCGCGATCAGGTCGGGGGCGTGGGCCTTGAGTTCCCGGATCATCACGCCTGCTGGAAAGACAAACATGCCGCTGTTCCAGCAGTAGCGATCGCGAGCCAAAAACTGCTCGGCGGTCTGATGATCGGGCTTCTCGGTAAAGCGGCTGACCTGGTAAGCGGGCAGGTCGTCGTAGCGGCCTGCGGTCTGGCCCTGCTCGATGTAGCCATAGCCGGTAGAGGGAAAGGTGGGGGTGATGCCTAAAGTTGCGATCGCGCCCTGCTGCTCGGCCAGTGCTGCCGCCGCCTGAATCGTGCGGCGAAACCGAACTTCGTCTGTGATGTAGTGGTCTGCCGGGAAAAAGCAGCAGATCGCGTCCTCGCCGTGCCGCTTAGCCACCTCCAGCGTTGCCCAGGCTACGGCGGGAGCGGTATCGCGGCCCTGGGGCTCAACCAGAATATTTTCCTGAGGCAGCTCCGGCAGCTGCTCGCGGACGCCGTCAGCCAGATGGGAGGCCGTGATTACCCAGAGCGCATCCCAGCCGGCGGCTAAGGGCAGCAGCCGGTCGGCGGTGGACTGCATCAGACTGCGATCGCTGCCGTCCAGACAGAGAAACTGCTTGGGCCGCCGCAGCCGACTGACCGGCCAAAATCGTTCACCCTTGCCACCCGCTAATATAATTGGGATTAGGGACTTTGCCATGGGAACTCTCCTGCGGTCAAGGATTCCAGACTATCCTATCGTTAGGGAAAGGGCAGCAGGCTATACTACCTTAATAATTGATTAACAAATCATCGGTTCGTAAACCTTGCATCAGGCAACGGGGCGCATCAGTCAGGTCAGTCTCACGCTGATTTAGTTCTACCAAAGTCTAAGCCGCATAGGCTGTCGAGTCTTTTTGTTTTCCCTCAGCTCACATCAGGCATGTCCCAACCGCCCCCACCCGCGTCAGAGCCCAATTCAGCCCCGCCGTCCGCAAATTCTTCAGAACCCACCTCCACCGAACCGACTTTACCGCCATCTCCGGCTCCTTTAGAGCCCGTAGAGCCCACCCAGCAATCGGCGCAATCAGCGACTGAGCCTGCGGCTGAAGCAGTGGCAGAGCCATCCAGAAAGTCTCCAACTGGCCCTGCCCCAGCACCTGCCCCCCAGCGCCGGCGGTGGGGCAGATTTTTACAGCGAGCAGCTTGGACGGTTGCCTTTGGTGTGACGGCGGCCGCCTCCGCCGCGATTGGGGCCGTGACCCTGCTGACGATGCCGCTGCCCCGCAGTGAAAGCCCGCCCGTTTCTGTGGGCGAGCTTTGGCAGTCAGGCTTTCGCTATCAGGTGTCACGCCCGGTCAACATTCTGGTCATGGGCCTGGACGAAGCTCGGGATATTGCTGGAGCTGAGCCCGATAGTCTGCTCGGCCGCACCGATACATTGCTGCTGGTGCGGGTCGATCCGGCAGCTGAAGAAACCAACGTGCTCTCAATTCCTCGCGATACGCGCGTTGCTATCCCAGGCTACGGCGTCGATAAAATCAATCAGGCCAACTATGAAGGCGGGGCTGAGCTAGTTGCCCAAGCCGTCAGCTATAACCTGGGCGGGGTCGAAATTGATCGCTATATGCGGGTGAATACGGGCGCGTTCCGAGAAATTGTTGACCTGGTAGGCGGCGTCGAAGTGATGGTACCCAAGCCAATGCAATACGAAGACCAAACCCAGGGCTTGGTAATTGACCTGGAGCCCGGATTGCAAACGCTGAATGGCGATCAGGCAGAGCAGTTTGCCCGCTTCCGGCAGGACGCCTACGGCGATATTGGCCGGGTGCAGCGGCAGCAGATTCTGCTCAAGGCGCTGCGTAGCCGCATGGCCAGTCCAGCAATTATCCCTAAGCTGCCTCAAATTGTGCGGGTCCTCCAAGCGCATATTGACACCAACCTAACGCTCGAAGAAATGCTGGCGCTGGCCAGCTTCGGCCTCCAGCTCGACGCCTCAGAGCTGCACATGGTGATGCTGCCAGGCCGCTTTAGCACGCCAGACGAATATATCGCGAGCTTCTGGATTCCCGACCGAACGGCAAGCGGCGAAGTCATGCAGTCGTTTTTCCATACGCCGCCGGTGGAGCTGATTGCCGACAGCGATCGCGCCCCTCGCCTGCGGATTGCCGTCCAAAACGCCACCGCCGCGCCCTATGCGGGTCAAGATATGGCCAACTACCTGCGCGATCAGGGATTTGAACATGTCTACGTCTTGCCAGATCGGCCAGAGGCGGTGTTGCAAACCCAGGTGATTGCCCAGCGGGGTGACCTGGATAGCGCCGATCGGGTGATGTCTGCCCTGACGATTGGCCAGATTATCTCCGACTCAACCGGCGATATTGATTCTGACATTACCGTGCGGGTTGGCGAAGACTGGCTGGAGCAGCCTGCAGGGCTCGACGGAGAAGCGGATGAAGGGGTTTATGGACTGCCGCGATAGGCTGGCAGAATTTAGTCGAGGGCTCGTGATGCTGTTGATTACCTGCGTTCTAGCGGTTTTCTGGGTCTTGCTCTGGGCCGAACCGGTCAGCCGCTATTGATTCCCGATCAGCCCGCTCATGATTCAATCGCCTGCATCAGCGGCTGCCAGTCCTGCACTGTCTGGAGTAGGGTTTGATAGCCCAGCACGTTTGGATGGAGCCCATCCCGGCAAAGTCGCTGGCTGCACCAGACTTCGCCTTGGGCCGTCCACTGCTGAAAAATATCGAGGTAGGGAATTCCCTGGGCAGCGCAGGCGGCCCGCGTTAGGGCATTGTATCGAGCTTGGTCGGCCCAGCTGAAATAGAGCACTTCGGCGAAGGGCATGGCGGCCTCGTTCACCGGCACCATACCGACAAAGAAAACCGGGCAGAGCCGACGTGATTGCGCCAGCAGTTCCCTTAGACGCTGCTCAAACGTCGCCTCATCCGTCACCGCCCGTCCGGCTGGCCGCCCGGTCCGGGCCGAGTCGTTCATCCCGACTGAGAGCACGATCACATCGGGCTGGCGGCGGCGCAGCTCACCGCGATCGCGAAACTCCTGCTCCAGCCGTCGCGCCACCTGCTGCACGCCATCGCCGCGGACGCCCAGGTTATAAAAAATCGGGCCGGGCTGCTCGGGATCGAGCCAGCCGCGCCGCAGCCGCTCAACCCAGCCGCCGCCTTCGCTATCGCCATAGCCGTAGATGACGCTGTCGCCAATGGCGATCACCTTTTTGGGATAAGCCTTTTTGGGACAGGTCTGAAGCGATCGCAGCGCCGTTTGCCGCAGGGGAGATGCTACCATTCAAAACACCTTGCTCAAATCACTGCTCACTGCTACAGGTCTGGAATCGCGACTCTCGCTGTCCTGAATGCCTGAACCGCGAATTTACCATGCTTAGCGGAACTTTTCAATTCTTTACAGGTGAGCCGATTCGCGCTATGGCCTCGCTAGGCGGCCAAATGCTGCTCGACCACGGCTGACAGTGTGGCTGTCCAGCGCTCGACCAGCGCAGTGCTAGCCGCTTCGACCATCACCCGGATCACCGGCTCTGTTCCCGATGCCCGCACCAGCACCCGGCCCTGGTCACCCATCGCGGCTTCGGCTTGGGCAATCGCTTGCTGGAGAGGGTCGCAGTCCTGCCAGCGGCAGCGGCGATCGCGGTCTTCTACGCGCACATTCTGCAGCCGCTGCGGATAGGTGACAAAGCTCTGGGCCATCAGCTCTGGCAGGGAGCAGCCGGCTCGCTTAATCAAGTCGGCCAGGTGTAATGCTGTCAGAATACCGTCGCCTGTCAGGCTGTAATGGTGACAGAGAATGTGTCCTGACTGCTCGCCCCCCAGCATTGCCCCCCGGCTGACCATCTCGGCATGGACATGCTGATCGCCCACCGGCGTCCGCACCAGACTCCCACCCAGCCCCTGCCAGGCTCGCTCAAAGCCCAGGTTGGCCATCACCGTAGAGACAATCGTATCCTGCGGCAGGCGTCCGGCCTGCTTCAGGGTCTGGCCCCAAAAGTAGAGAATATAGTCTCCGTCGATCACCCGGCCCTGGACATCGACCGCCATCACCCGGTCGGCGTCTCCGTCAAAGGCAAAGCCAATTTCAGCTCCATGCTGGTTGACCGCGGCAATCAGCGGCGCCAGATGGGTCGAGCCGCAGCCGACGTTGATCCGGTCGCCGTCCGGCTGGCCGTGAATCACGACAATCTCGGCCCCAGTCGCGGCAAAGATTTGCTCGGCAACGCTACTGGCTGCTCCCCAGGCCAGGTCTAGAACAATTCGCAGGCCGCTGAGGTCAGACTGGGGCTGAAAGGGCTGGTGCAAAAATTCGACATAGCGCTGAATCAGCTCAGGCCGCTGACGGCAGTGACCCCAGCGGGCGCGGCCAAAGCAATCGCTCCCCTGCCGCAGCGCCGCTTCGATTCGAGCCTGAATCGCCGCTGATAGCTTGGTCCCATCGGCCCCAAAAAACTTGATGCCATTGTCAGCAGGCGGGTTGTGACTAGCTGAGATCATAATCCCACCGACGGCTTGGCAGTGCTGGGCCAGGTAGGCGACCGCCGCCGTGGGGCAAAGCCCTAAATTCCACACCTCTAGCCCGGCGCTCGTCAGCCCTGCCGCCAGCGCCGTCGCCAGCATGTCGCTGGAGTGGCGCGAATCCTGTCCGACAATCACCGGCCCCATCTTAGGTTCCGTCTTTTGTTGCTGGCCCTGCTCGGCCCATAGCTGGCCGGCCCAGAAGCCGACCTGCATCGCCAGCGGGGCCGACAGCAGGTCACCGGCTCTGCCGCGAATGCCGTCAGTGCCAAACAGGGGGGACCGGGGTAGCGTCAGGGCTGGCTCAATACTAGGATTTGGAGAACTGTGGCTGACCAAAGCCGGGTTGAGCGGTTCTTTTTGTGGCGCTTTTAGTAACTGACTGCTTACCCTGGCTTGTTGAACGTCTCGGGGGGTAACGACCATACTTGACACTCCAAACAACACACACTCAAAGTGGAGGATATCACCTCTTCCTTAAGTTTTGTTGACCCGATGCTAGCAATGTCACGGGTTGTCCTATCTATTACTGGCATCTATTTATACCGGCTATGGTGTCCGACTCTAACCCAACCCCAGGTTCTCTGCCATCTGCCCTTCGGCGAGGGATCGAGCAGTTTAACCAAGGGGATTACTATGCCTGTCACGATACCCTCGAAGCCATCTGGATGGACGCAGAGACCTTCGAAAAGCCTTTTTATCAGGGCATTCTCCAAATAGCGGTAGGGTTCTATCACCTCAGCCGGGAGAATCGCAACGGCGCGGCGATTTTGCTAGGCGAGGGCAGCAGTCGCCTGCGGCGCTTTGAACCCGAGCATGAAGGTGTTGCGGTGGCCGATCTGGTCGATCAGGCCCTGGTCTGGTTGGCATTGCTACAGTCGGAGTCGGCAGATGTGACAGCGCTGTCGAGCGCGATCGCGCAGCGCCGGCCAGTCGAGACTTCGGAAGGGCCGCTACCGCTGCCGCAAATCTCCGTTCAGACAGCCTGAGAATTGGTTCGCTACCGCTTTTATCTGAAATAGATCGAGCTAAGGTGAAGCAATCGGGGTAGATTCAACTGGGATAGATTCATGAAAATTCGTTGAATAGCCCTCTGACGGCCTCTGACCAGGTGCGAACCTGAAACGCTATATTCTTTCTAACTCTTGAGCTGCTTCGCAGAATGGATTTAACTGCTTTTCGCCGCTGGCGCCGGGGTCTGCTGGGCCTAGTAGCGGCCGCTGTCCTGGTGCCGACCGCTTTTACCGCAGCCCAGGCGCAGTCTGGCAACGCGATTACGCTGCTGGCCGACATCCAGGAGGCCAACGCCAATACGGGCATTATCACCGCTCGGGGAAACGTCCGGATTCGCTACCCGGCCCAGGCCATCTTTGCGACCTCGGCCCAGGCGCAGTACTATAGCCGCGAGCGGCGAATTGTGCTAACCGGTGACGTAAATATTCAGCAGGAAGCCAATCAAATCAAGGCGGAGGTTGTGACCTACCTGATTGACGAAGGCCGCTTTGTGGCTGAACCCCTGCCCAATCAGCAAGTCGAATCGACCTATGTGGTTCCTGCTGGGACAGCCCAGCCCGGCGCGGCTGCCCCGGCCCAAGAGACGATTCCGATTCCAGCACCGCCCGCCGATCTGCCCGCTGAACTAGGACCGATCGAAGCGCCGGGCGAGTAGCTAGCCATGTTGGAAATCGGGTAGGTGGGGACCCGGTAGGATGGAGAACCCCTCAGCGGCTCCATTGCAGCTGTGTTTGGGCTTTGTTGTGTCTGTATCTGTGCCATGACGCGCTCTTTGATAGAATCTGGGCCACAAGCTGTAAATTCCAACGCAGATGAGGCGGAGCCTTTGAAGCTGGTGCTCGAAAACGTGCAAAAAAGCTACGGTCAGCGTCTTGTCGTTAACCACGTCAGCCTCAGCGTAGCCCAGGGTGAAATTGTTGGCCTGCTCGGTCCCAATGGCGCTGGCAAAACCACGACCTTCTATATGGCAACGGGGCTAGAGCAACCCGACCAGGGCAAAGTTTTTCTCAACGAAGTTGATATCACCCCCCTGCCGATGCACCAGCGGGCACAGTTGGGCATCGGCTACCTAGCCCAGGAAGCCAGCATCTTTCGCCACCTCAGCGTTGCCGACAATCTGCGGCTGGTGATGGAGCAGTCTGCCATTCCGCGAGACCAGCAGGAGAAGCGGCTGAAGGCGCTGCTGAGCGATTTTCGGCTAGAGGCGGTGGCTGAGTCGATGGGGATTCAGGTTTCGGGGGGTGAGCGCCGCCGCACCGAGCTGGCCCGATCGCTGGCGGCGGGTCCTAATGGTCCCCAGTTTCTCTTCTTAGACGAGCCTTTTGCCGGCGTAGACCCGATTGCCGTCGCCGAAATTCAGGCAATTGTAGCCCAGCTGCGCGATCGCAAAATCGGTATTCTGATTACCGACCACAACGTTCGCGAAACGCTCCAGATTATCGATCGGGCCTACATTATGAGTAACGGTCAGGTGCTGGCCTCCGGCACCGCCGAAGACCTGTACAGCAATCCCCTCGTCCGCCAGCATTACCTCGGTGCAGGCTTCAAACTCTAGCTGATTGAATCGCTATCAATCTCCAAATAATCTACCGTCAGGCGTTCGACTCCCCCTCCCATGACCGATAGTGCACCCGCTCCCCGTCCCAGCTGGCCCAGCTGGCTGCCGCAGCTCTCGATTCTAGATCGCTACATCATTCAGGAACTATCCCTGCCTTTTCTCTTTGGCGTTGGCGCCTTTTCCTCGATTGGCGTCTCGATCGGAGCCCTGTTTGAGCTAATTCGCCGGGTTTCTGAATCGGGGCTAGCCCTTTCTCTGGCCGTTGAGATTTTTGCCCTGCGGCTGCCTGAGTTTGTCGTTCTGGCCTTCCCAATGTCAACGCTGCTGGCAACGATGATGACCTTTAGCCGTTTCTCTAGCGACAGCGAACTGGTGGCGCTGCGCGGCTGCGGGGTGAGCGTTCGGCGGATTATTGCGCCAGCTCTGGTGATGAGCCTGATGGTAACTGGGCTCAGCTTTGTCTTCAACGAGGTAATTACCCCCGCCGCCAACTATCGCGCTTCGGTCCGGCTCGATCGCGCCTTGAATACCGAACGACCGCCTTTTCAGGAGCGCAATATCAAATACGAGGAATATCAGCCCGCTAGCGACGGCTCCGGTAAAGAGCTTGCCCGGCTGTTTTACGCGCGCAAGTTCAACGGTGAAGAAATGCAGGAGCTGACGGTGCTGGATTTTTCCCAGGGCGATCTGGAGCAAATCGTCAGCGCCGATTCGGCCACCTGGGACTTTAAGCAGAATCTTTGGCGGTTTTCAGACGGTACGATCTACGCGGTTTCTCCGAACGGCTCCTTCAGCCAGGTTGTCAAGTTCAACCAGCAGGCGCTACAGCTGCCCAGAACGCCGCTCGACCTGGCCGCGCGGACCAAAGACGACAGCGAGATGAACATCGCCGAAGCTAGCCGCTACCTGGAGACGCTCCAGCAGACCGGCGATGAGCGCAAAATCCGCACGCTCAAAGTGCGGATTCAGCAAAAGTATGCCATTCCCTTTGCCTGCATCGTCTTTGGCCTAGTCGGCTCGGCCATCGGCATTCGCCCCCAGCGCACGGGCCGGGCAACCAGCTTTGGCATCAGCGTTGCGATTATTTTTGGTTTCTACCTGCTCACTTTTATTACCAATGCAATGGGTCAGTCGGGTGTGCTCAGCCCCTTCGTTGGCGCCTGGCTGCCCCTGGGCATCGGTCTGATTGCCGGGCTGTTTCTGGTGTATCAGGTTTCCAAGTAGGTCGTTTATGCCATTGTGGTTTGAACGGTCTATTCCAGTTCGCGCCGACCTTCTAGCGCTCTGGCCAGGGTCACCTCGTCGGCGTATTCCAGGTCGCCGCCCATGGGTAGACCAAAGGCGATGCGGGTGACGCGGGTGAAGGGCTTGACCAGCTGGCCGATATAGAGGGTGGTCGTATCCCCCTCAATGCTGGGGCTGATGGCAAGAATGACTTCGTCAATCGACTCTTTGTTGACCCGGTGGACGAGCTGGCCGATCGTCAGCTGCTCTGGGCCAATGCCGTCCATCGGCGAGATCAGGCCGCCGAGGACGTGGTACTTGCCTTTGAACTCGCGGGTTTTTTCAATGGCAATGACGTCCCGCGAATCGGAGACGACGCAGAGGGTGCGGTTGTCGCGGCGGTTGTCGCGGCAGATATCGCAGACGGGGTCGGCGGAGAGGTGAAAGCAGACCGAGCACAGGCCCACCTGCTGCTTGGCGTCGGTGAGCGCCTGGGCCAAGGCGCGGACTTCGGTTTCGGGCCGCTTGAGAATATGCAGCGCCAGCCGCTGGGCCGTTTTGGGGCCAATGCCGGGCAGCCGCTGGAGTTCTTCAATCAGCTTGGCAAGGGGGCGGGCGTAGATGGCGATTTCTCCTCAGCAAGGGGCAGGATGGCTCTACGAGTCTATGGCAGCTGCTAGGTCGCCGATGAATCGGGCGGCGGGTCGGGGGGCTGTC
>NZ_JADEXG010000137.1 GCF_015207255.1 Vasconcelosia minhoensis LEGE 07310 | reverse complement strand
GCTGCGGCTGAGTCTGCGCCGGTTGCCCTGACGGCTCCTGCTATCAACGCCTAGGCTTAGCGTGGGCCTCGCCGCGAGGTCTGAATAAGTGAAGGCGAAAAGCTCTTCCCGCCTGGGGAGGGCTTTTCGCGTTGGCAGAAAAATTGAGTAAGGTTCGACAAACTGAGATCGTCTAAGCTGGAGTTTGTGACCTCAGAAATTGACCAGCGACGCGGGAGAAACTTTGGAAAGCGATCGCGCGCGACCTTTTTTACTACGGGTTGAAAGCACCCAAGTGTGGGTCCAGACCGTAGGGCGACTGCTCTATCAGACCGGTTACGGGGCGATTCAGTTTTTTATTCCGCTGGTATTTGTCAACCAGGTGGGGCTGAGCGCGACGGCGGTGGGGTTTGCGATTGGCTGCGGGGCGCTAGCGGGGATGGCGGGCCATTTTCTAGGCGGATACCTAGCCGATTCCCCCGACTATGGCCGAAAGCGAGCGCTGATCTTTTCGGCTATTCTGTCACTTTTGGCGGCAGGGCTTTTGATTGTGACAAAAGCCCTGCCGCTGCTGATTTTTGTCAATCTGATTATGGGCATTAGCGCCGGCTGCTATTGGACAGCTGCCGATGCTAGCGTGGTGGATGTCACCCCTTCGGATCAGCGGCAGCGGGCGTTTGGCGTCTTAGTTCTAGCAGACAGTATAGGATTGGGGCTGGGAATCTGGGGCGGACGACGGCTCCTCGCCCAGCCGCAGCCGCTCTTCTTTGCCGGTAGCGTAATCCTGCTGCTGTTTCTGATCTTTATTGGCATAGCTGCTGCTGAAACTCGGTCAGAAAATACCCCAGAGGCCGAAACCGACACGCTGAAGGGATTCGCGATCGCGATCAAAGACCCGTCTCTACAGCTATTTATCCTCGCCAATGTCCTATTTACCACTTATATCGGCCTGGTCGGCAGCACCCTGCCGCTCTACTTCACCCGCAGCACAGGAACCTCGGCAGCTGACGTTTCCAATCAGTTTACGCTTTGGTATATCGGCTTTGGGGCGCTGATCCAGCTGCCGCTGGTACAGGCCTTGAGCCGGCTGCGTCAGGTTTCGGTGCTGATGATTTCGATGGGGCTGTGGATTGCGGGATTTATGCTGGTGTGGGCCGTGGGGCCGCTGACGACCGGGCCAGTGGGAACCGCGATCGCGCTGGCTCTACTGTCCCTCGCCGGAGCCGCCTACAAGCCCTTTGCGCCGGCGCTGGTGGCCGAACTGGCCCCGGAGTCCTTTCGCGGCATTTATCTGGCGATTAGCTACCAGTGCTGGTCGCTGGGCTATTTTATTGGCCCGGTCTTAGGCGGCTGGGCGCTGGATCAGCCCGGCGCGATCGCGCAGCGCTTCTGGCTCGGCACCGCCGTAACGACACTGGCAGGTGTGTTCATCCTGTATCAATTGGGCCAAAGTGAGGATAGAGCGATCGAGGCGCAGCTAGAACGGACGCCGAATCTAGAGCCACAAGATAGTCTGTAAGGCAGCCTGTGGAAAACTCTGTGGAAAACCTGTGGAAATTTATTGGAATTACTGTCTGTAGATCAATACAAATTTTGCTCTAGATAGCGGACAGAAGGCTTGAAAGCCTTTAGAAACGGGGGATATAGAAAAACTAGCAGACTGAGAATCAGATTAACTAACGTTTATGCGGCGCTTAAATCAGCTTTTCCACAGGGCAGTCGCATTTTGGTAGCTTTGGCTACCCTTCTGCCCTCCCTTATCCTCCGTAGATTGTTCGAAAGAGGCCGCCCTGACCATCTGACCCGACAATCAGCTGGCGCAGCAGCTCGTACTGCCATTCGTACAAAAAGCTTTCAGCATGGGCCGAAATATTTCGCAGCTTGTTGATTTGGTCGATACTTGCGGCGGCCTGGCGTCCCTTTTGGGCAAAGCAGTTGCCCATCGGATGTTCCCACTGGTCAAAAAACTCGGCTAGGAGGGCGCGATCGCGTTCTCCTACCTGCTTACTTGCCTTTGCCTTGCTGTAGCGCTGCTTTTTGGCAACGCTCTGCTGCTGTTTCAGCGCGGTATCCCTTAGCGTTTGCCACTGGTCTGCCAGCAGCGAGGGTACCATGCCCAGGGTGTACTTACGGCTGGCGCTGAGCTGAATGCCGCCAATTTCAGACTGGCCCTGTCCCAAAAGAAAATCATAGAGGTCATTCAGAAAAGGCTGGACTACCTCTCGCTCTACTGCAAAGCTGAGGCGAATGCCCGCTTCAGAATAGTCGGCCAGCTGCATATCTGGCCCTTCAGCCGAGAGTATCTGATAGTTTTTGTAGGCGGCGCAGAGGTCTTTTTGGCTGGCGGGCTGAATACAGAACCAGACGCTATCGCCTACCGTCTCTCGCACCTGCCGCTGAACCACCTGGGGATCGGGAGGTGGCTGATCGCTATGGCTAAGCTCGGTTTGAAGTTCAGAAATGTGAGCTTCCTGCCCCTGAATTGCCGTTTCCTGTTCCTCTAATTCTGTTTTTAGGCTTTCAAACTGCTGCTGCTGCTCGGTTGAAAGCTGATTAATCTTCGCTTCTAGCAGCCTGACCTGCTGACTCAGGGTTTCAATCTGGCTATCCTTTTCGCTAAGCAGCTCGTCTTTTTTGATCAATAGCTGCGTCTTTTGCTTCACCTCCAAGGCCATTAACCCGGCTCGAATCAGGTTGTAGTAGTAGGGCTCCGTTACATCGACCAGCTCGGGGGTTGCGCCTGGCAGACAGAGATAGCCCTGCCGCTGGGGCAGCTGCACGATCAGCGTATGGCCATCGGGATTTTGAATTCTAAGCTCGCGGGCGGTGTCAGTTTGGGCGAGGGCGCTGGTGTAGCGACGTTGGCTGTAGTGGAATTCGGCGTGGAGGGTGGGGGAGTGGGGG
>NZ_JADEXG010000065.1 GCF_015207255.1 Vasconcelosia minhoensis LEGE 07310 | reverse complement strand
TCGAGACCTTCTACACGAAGAACATCTTGCTGAACGAAGGCATCCGGGCCTGGCTGGCGCCGCAAGACCAGCCGCATCAGAAGTTTGTATTCCCCGAAGAGGTACTGCCACGTGGTAACGCTCTCTAAACTTTAGGAGTACAAATTTAGATAGCATCATGCGAAAAAGGGGTACGGTCAAAAGCCGTACCCCTTTTACATTCATTAGACGTATAGAAGTGCGCGCCATTCTGCGTGTTGAAGAAGCGATGGACGTCTGAACCGCAGGGTCGATGCTCGCACCTAAGACGTAGAAGGCAATGCCTTCAAACTGTGCGAGGTAACGCATTGAGAATGTTGATGTCAGCTTGAGTAAAGCGGGTAATGCCGAGCCCAGGATTAGTCAACTTTTCAAACTGTCCGCCACTGAGTTCGCTGATCGTGAACCTGAGTTCATTGAGAGCATGGTCTACATCCGTAGCCTTGAGATAGCTATCGGTGGTGAGGACGGAACCGCCTTCTACAATATCTCAGCTTGTTGACGTTCAGTACCGGCGCATTGTTGACCGCAGTGACGTTGAGGCTAAAGGAAGTTGTCTTTACCTCGCCTTAGATTTTTGGAGCCGCTACAGTCAACGACTTCAGGCTATGCTTGTCTGTGTTGTTAGCGCAATTCGGATCTAAAAACACTAGGCTGACCTGCTCAGAAGTCTGCCTAACTGCATTTGTTGGCGAACCTCATTTTGTAGCATTGAGCCTGATGACGGTATGCAAATGGGACATGATATAGTGAGGTTAGCTTTATCGGAGCGGCGAGTTTTAGCTGCTTGTTCTCAGGTAGCTTAGTGACTGTCAGCGTTGTCCTACTCGCGTTTATAAATATTCCCCCCTAAGCCTTAGCCGGTTTTATGTCGCTACCGTAGAACGGCTGGGGTTTCGGCTTTAGTTTTTAACTTGATCGCTGACGCAGCGTTGCGATCGCAGCAGTCAACATCGCTTTGGCCATCTGCTGTGATAAATAAATTTACGCTCAATTCAGGGTATCCATTCAGGGCCGGGAGGTTTTATTGAAAGCAAAATCATGGTTTGACCCAACCACCCTACGGCGGGAATGGTTTTCGAACGTTCGCGCCGATCTGCTGGCGGGGGCGGTGGTGGCGCTGGCCCTGATTCCAGAAGCGATCGCGTTTTCGATTATCGCTGGGGTTGACCCCAAGGTGGGACTTTACGCCTCCTTCTGCATTGCGGTGATCACGGCCTTTGTTGGCGGTCGGCCCGGCCTGATTTCTGCTGCGACCGGGGCGATGGCGCTGCTGATGGTGGAGCTGGTCAGCGACTACGGGCTGCAATACCTGTTTGCGACGACGATTTTGACCGGCATTTTTCAAATTATTTTTGGCTGGCTGCAGCTGGGAAGACAGATGAAGTATGTGCCGCGCGCGGTGATGCTGGGATTTGTCAACGCCTTGGCGATTCTCATCTTTATGGCCCAGCTGCCCCAGCTCACCAACGTCTCCTGGATTGTTTACGCCATGGTGGCGATTGGCCTGGGCATCATCTACCTGCTGCCCCGATTGACCAAGGTCATCCCTTCGCCGCTGGTGGCCATCGTCGTCCTCACCGGAGCAAGCATGGCAATGGACCTGGATGTGAACACCGTTGGCGATATGGGTGAGCTGCCCTCGGCGCTGCCCTTTTTCGCCCTACCGCAGGTGCCGCTGACGCTGGAAACGCTGCAAATTATTCTGCCGTTTGCCCTCACGCTGGCGATTGTGGGGCTGCTGGAGTCGCTGCTGACCGCGTCGCTGCTAGATGAGCTGACGGATACGCCGAGCAATAAGAACCGCGAAGCTAGAGGGCAGGGCATTGCCAACGTGGTCACCGGCTTTTTTGGCGGCATGGCTGGCTGTGCAATGATCGGCCAGTCGGTGATCAACATTCAATCCGGGGGCCGCAAGCGCCTGTCTACGCTGGCCGCCGGCGTACTTTTACTGTTCTTTATCCTGGTTTTGGCCCGCTGGGTGAGCCAGATTCCCATGGCTTCGCTAGTCGCGGTGATGATTATGGTCTCGATTGGCACCTTTAACTGGGCGTCGGTCAGGAACTTTCGCCGGATTCCCCGCAGCGAGACGGTGGTAATGCTAACAACGGTAGTGATTACGATATACACCCACAACCTAGCGATTGGCGTCATTGTGGGGATTGCCTTGAGCACGGTCTTTTTCTCTCGCGAGATTGCCAAGATGGTCTTTGTCGATACGGTACTGAGCCGCGATCGCGCCCAGCGCACCTACAGCGTTGCTGGGCAGCTATTTTTCGTCTCGATAGACGATTTTCTGGACGCGTTTAACTTTGAAGAAGAGCTGGACCAGGTCGTGATTGATCTGAGCCATGCTCACATTTGGGATCAGGGCGCGGTCAATGCGATTGATAAAGTGGTGCTGAAGTTTCGCCGCAACGGGGCCGACGTTGAGCTGTTGGGGATGAACGAAGCCAGCCAGTCTCTGCTAAATCGGCTGGCTGTTCACAACGAGCCCGACGCCCTGAACAATCTCAATAACCACTAGGAATTCCGGTGATGAAACATATTCTTCTCTGCACAGACGGCTCGATTTTTGCCCAGAGCAGCTACCGCTACGCCAGCTGGCTAGCGCCCCGGCTAGATGCTGAGGTCGATGTCCTTTTTGTCTCCGATATTCGCAGCCAAAAGGTCGCCTCTACCGGCAACTTCAGCGGCGCGATTGGCCTCGGGGCCTCTCGCGATTTGCTTAATCAGCTGGTGGAGCTAGAGCATCAAAAGGCGAAGCTCAACCAGCAGAAAGCCCAGCTGGTGCTTCAGGATGCCCAACAGCAGCTGAGCGACGGCGGCGTCAGGGAAGTCAGGCTGATTCATGAAACCGGCTTTTTAGTTGATATTTTTCACAAGTTCGAAACGAATTCAGACCTGATTATTCTGGGCAAGCGAGGCGAGGCGGCGGAGTTTGCCTCGGGTCACCTGGGGGCCAATATGGAGCGCATCGCCCGGGCCAGCCATAAGCCCTGCCTGATTACACCGCGCCAGCACAGTCCGGTGGAGCGGCTGCTGCTGGCCTATGACGGCAGTGAGAGCGGTCAGAAAATACTCGATTTCCTATCGACTTCGCCTGCGTTTAAAGGGCTAGAGCTGCATATTTTGACGGTGGCGAAGAAGGTAGAGGACAATCACGCGATCGCGCGGCTCAAAGATGCCGAAACTCAGGCCCAGGCCGCCGGATTTCAGCCGATCTGCCAGCTCATCCCCGGCAACCCCGAGGAGGTAATCTGCCAGTATATCGAAGCTGAAAACATCAGCCTGCTGCTGATGGGCGCCTATGGCCACAGCCGTATTCGTCACCTGGTAATCGGCAGCACCACCGCCCAAATGCTCCGCAGCAGCCACATTCCAGTTCTACTATTCCGCTAATGAGGCTGGCTCACTCGGTGTTTTAGCAGATTTCTCACTTCTTCATCTGTGGTCTGGTCAAAGTTGTCATACCAGAGGCCGATGGCCGAAAACGGCTCTGGCGATTCGGCGCAAACGATATCATCGATTATTTTCTCAAACGTTTGGCAGGCATGGGTCGAGCCAACGGGAACGGCGACCACGATCCGCGCCGGATGCTGGCGCTGGAGGGCGGCTACGGCTGCCTTCATGGTCGCGCCGGTGGCCAACCCATCATCCACTAAGATGACGGTACGATCGCGCAGCTCCAATGGCGGTCGGTTACCCCGATAGGCCCGCTCGCGACGCTCTAGCTCCCGCTGCTCTTCGCGGGTGACCTGCTCGATAACCTCGGGAGAGAGCTGGAGATTTTGGAGCAGTCGCTGGTTGAGAATCCGCACATGGCCACTGGCGATCGCGCCCATCGCCATTTCCTTTTGGTCGGGCAAGCCGAGCTTGCGCACAATCAGTACGTCCAGCGGCAGCTCCAGCGCCTGGGCCACCTCAAACGCCACCGGCACGCCGCCCCGGGGCAGGCCCAAAACAATCGTCTGGGGCTGCCGCTCATAGGCCGTCAGCCGAGTGGCCAGCCGTTTACCCGCGTCAGTCCGGTCTTGAAATAGCATGGCAGCGTCCTCAAAGTAGCGATCCCTACCGCCATGATAAATATCAGCTGTCTATCCCAGCATTTTTTATTACCGTTCTTAGGGCACATGACCGCTACCGCAGCGGCGCGATCACCGCTACTGTCGTCATGATGCCGCCGATCCCGATAACGGCTACGGCGCTGAGCAGTGGCAAAACCCGACCTAGCCGCCCGGCAGCTGGCAGCCGATTTAGCCAATCCCTAGCATAGAGCGTCATCCAGCCAATGCCAACCAGTACCATCGCCAGGCCCAGGCTGAAGCCGCTAAGCAAGAGCAGGCCAAAGCCAATTTTGCCGAGCGAGATCGCGGACAGCAGCAGCACCAAAGCGGACGGGCAGGGCACAATCCCACCCGCTATGCCCAGAGCAACCAGCGATCGCGGCGTAATTGGCCCGGTAGGAAGGTGGGAATGGCTGTGGGCCGAGCCGTGACTGTGAGGAGTCCCAGGGGGATGCGGGTGGTCAGGGGAGTGAACGTGGGAATGCCCATGGGCCTGACGCAGGCGAGCCGACTGAGCGCTGAGCCGCTGGTCGAGGAGCCAAAACCCGACCCCACAGACCGTGAGGCCGCTGGCCAGGCTCAAGATGGGGTAGAGCTGCTCGGGCAAAATATACTGCGAAGCCGCTAGCGCCATCAGCCCCAGGGCAAAGACGCCGACGGTATGGGTGAGGGTGGTGACCAGCGCCAGTAGTAGCGCCTGCTGAGGCGTACCGCGACTGCCGACTAAATAGGCCGCTACTAGCGTTTTGCCATGTCCCGGCGCGAGCGCGTGACCGGCCCCAAACAGGAAGGCGAGCCCCAGCCCAGCCGCAATCCAGCCCGGCGTCAGGGGCTGATGCAGCAGATCGGCTAGGAAGGGATTGGCGTGCCCGGGATGAGCCCGGGCGGGTAAGGGCAGCAGGGTGGCGACCGCAGCCAGTCCCAAACCCAGGCTGAGCCCAGATGGCCAGGTTCTTCCCCACATCGCTCTGCGCCGCATCTCGCTGACCTCTGCAAATGGACTGCCGCTATCGTAGCGCCAACCTGATGTCAATGAATGCTCGGTTTGGGTGAATAATGGACTGAGCACAGCCCGGACGGCTCGTATCCTCTTTAAGTCTTTAAGTATTCTCAGGCAAGATGCAGTCCCATACGCAAAACGGTCAGCAGGCGGCTCCCATTCGGCGGGGCCTGAAGGACATTATTCTGGATAAAACCTATATTTCTGACCTGCGGACGGATGAGATTGGCCTGATTTATCGCGGCTATCCGGTCAATCGGCTAGTCGAGGTTGCCAACTATGAGCAGGTGGTTCATCTGCTGCTCTATGGACACCTGCCCACCGCTGCCGAGCAAACCGAGCTGCATCAGCGCTTCGTCGCCTATCGGGCGCTGCCAGACTGGGTGACAGGGCTAATCCAAACGCTGCGGCAGGCGCATCCCTTGGTAGTGCTGCGGACAGTGGTTTCGGCTTTGGGGGCCGAGTCTGTCGATGAGGGGTTGGCTGAGTCCATGCTGCGGCTGATTGCTCAGGCCGGCAGCGCGATCGCGCTGCACCAGGCCCTGCGCGCTGACCGCCGGCTACCGCCTAGCGATCCGGCCCTTTCCCACCCGGCCAACTACCTCTATCAGGTGACCGGGCAGCGACCGACGCCAGCGACGACAGCGATTATCGAGCGTAGCTTCATTCTTCTGGCCGAACACGGTTCCAATGCGTCCACTTTTGCCGGGCGGGTTGCCGCCAGCACCGGGGCCGATGGCCATGCGGCGATGACGGCGGCGCTGGGCAGCCTCGGCGGGGCGCTGCACGGCGGCGCGATGGAAGATGTGATCGGTATGCTGGCAGCGATTGACTACGAGGGCGATGTCTTTCAGCAGCTGAAGCAGCGGCGCAAGCAGGGCAAGCGGATCAGCGGCTTTGGCCACCGAATTTATAAAACCGTTGACCCCCGTGCGCCTTTGCTCAAGGCCGCTGCCCAGTCGCTGAGTCAAGCTCAGGGCAGCGAATTGTTTGCCAAGGCCGAAGCGGTTGAGCAGGCGATGTCGCCCTATAAGCGACTAGGCGTGAATGTGAATGTGGACTTTTATTTAAGCCTGGTTTATTCCCTGCTGGACATTCCAGCCGACCTAATTACCCTGACGGCGGGGCACAGTCGCATGGCGGGCTGGGCCGCTCATATTTTGGAGCAGAGGCAGAATAATGTGCTGATTCGGCCGTCGATGCTGTACGTGGGAAAAGTGAAAAGTGAAAAGTGAAGCGGAAAGAGTGAAAAGGAAAGAGGGGTTTGGGTTGATAGGTTTGTCGTTACCCCTATTCCCCTACCCCCCCTCTTCGCTCTTTCTCCCTATTCCAAAGCCTCTAGCTTCTGATTGAGCGCTTCGATCTGCTGCTCTTTTTCGGTTGCGCTGAGGTCGGCGTTATTCTGAACTTCGAGGATACTTTTGCCAATTTCCAGCTCGCGAATGGTGTTCCAATCCTCGTCACCAGCGGGGTCGAAACCCTGCCATTCCAGCGGCCCTAGCACAGCTTCATCGTCGTAGCTATAGAAGAAGTCTTGGACCTCTGCTTTGAAGCAGTCCGGTAGATCGCTGCGGTAGGCAAGCGGGTCGCTGGGAATTTCGGGCGAGGTCCAGATCACCTGAATCTGTTCGCGGGCGGTGGGGTCGCTGGTTTCGACATTGACCAGCGATTCACTGTTGTTAGTGGCGACATCGACCTGGTTGTTGGCGACGGCCTGGGCAGTGGCCTCATGGCTGCCTGCAAAAATGAGTTCATTAAAAGCCTGGTTGGGGTCTACGCCGTTCTTAGCAAAGACATAGTAGCTGGGTACCAGGAAGCCCGAAGTCGAGTTGGGGTCGTTAAAGGCAAAGGTCAGTTCGCTGGCGTTGTCGAGGACGTACTGATCGCCGTTGCCTGCCTCCAGATCGATTTCTTGAACAATTGGATTATCGACGTTGGTGATCAGGTGCGAGTAGTAGCCCTTGGTGCCGTCTGAGTTTACCGTTTGCGCAAAGGCTTCTGCCTGCGAGCGCTCGGCTGCTTCAATGTAGGACTTGCCGCCGTACCAGGCCAGCTGAATTTTGCCCGCGCCCATGGCCTCGATCACGCCAGCATAGTCGGTGGCGTAGAAGGCATTGACCGGTCGGCCCAGTTCTGCTTCCATCGCATCCAGGAAGGGCTCCCACTTGGGTCGCAGGTTGTCTTGCGACTCGGTGGAAATAATTCCAAAGTCAATCTCGGCCAATTCGGGGGCGCAGGTTTCGCCGGTGCTGGCCGCGGACTCGGCGTCGCCGTCGGTGGCTGCGGGGCCGCTGCTGCAGCCGGCTAGCAGGCTCGCACTGACTAGGGGTAAGGCTAGTCGAGATGTCCATTGTTTTAAGGTTGAATTTAGCATCGTTATTCCAGAAATTTTTGAGATAGGTCGGCAAGCAGGACAGATTGGCGATTAAGCAATCGCTTCGGCATGACCGCTGAGCACCAGCTCTTCGGCCGCGGCTCCATAGATATGGTTGAGCCGCTCGTCATTCAAATCATGGGTAAGGCCGTCGAAGTGGACGGCGCCGTCTCGCAGGGCGATCGAGCGGCTGAAATAGTGGCGCACCATCTGCACCTGATGCAGGCAGGTGATCACGGTCAATCCCTGCTCTCGGCTGAGGTCTGTCAGCAGCTGCATGACCTTGCGGGCCGACTCGGGGTCGAGGGAAGCAATCGGTTCGTCGGCCAAAATAATCTGCGCTCCCTGCATTAGGCAGCGCGCGATCGCGACCCGCTGCTGCTGCCCGCCGGACAGAAAAGCCGCCCGCTTGTAGGCCTGATTCAAAATGCCGACCCGCTCTAGCGCCGCTAGCGCCTGGGCCTTTTCCTCTTGGCTAAAGAGCCGCAGCCCGGCCCGCAGCGCCGACATTTCCGAGAGGCTGCCGATCAGCACGTTTTCCAACACGCTCAGCCGGTTGACCAGGTTGAACTGCTGAAAAATGAAGCCAATGCGGCTGCGCAGCCGACGCACGTTGGAATGCAGCTTGCCGTCGGTTTGGAGCGATGTGCCAAAGATTTCGACTCGGCCCTGGTCAGCAATCTGCAAGCCGTTGACTGCCCTCAGCAGGGTGGACTTGCCCGACCCCGAGGCCCCTACCAGGGCGACCATTTCCCCCGAGTCAATGCTCAAGCCCACCTGGTCCAGCGCCACGTTATCGCCAAAGGACTTGGTCAGATTGTGGACTGAGACCGCAGGCTGGGCTGACTGCCCCTGCTGTGAGGATGTTGCTGTAAAGTCGTTAGGCACGGCAGACCATCAAATTCGTATAGATGTCTAGAGATGCAATTTTGAAGTCGTTCTGAATGGTACAGGCTTACATTAGAAGCCCAAGGTTAACTGCGCTTGATTGTGGGATTAACTAAAATGGTGCTGAGATTAAAAACCGGTAAAGGCAGCCCGAGTTAGGTTCTCCTTATCTGTGCGTTTACACTGATGGAGATACGCCTACCTACCTCGACTCATCCATGCTCAGCCAGATCAAAGATATTGCTGAAAAAATTGCGCCCCGGCTCGTTGAAATTCGTCGCCATATTCACAGTCACCCAGAGCTGAGCGGTCAGGAGTATCAGACTGCTGCCTACGTGGCGGGAGTGATGTCGTCCTGCGGCTTCCATGTGCAGGAGATGGTGGGTAAGACCGGCGTTGTAGCGGAACTGGCGGGCGCTGACCCAACCCTGCCAGCGCTGGCGATTCGAGCGGACATGGACGCTTTGCCGATTGCTGAAAAGGCCGAGGTGCCCTTCGTCTCCAAGAGTCCCGGCATCATGCACGCCTGCGGACATGATGTCCACACTGCAATTGGCCTAGGGACGGCGATGATTCTGGCCGAGCTAGGTCACTCCTTCCCGGGCACCACGCGGTTTTTGTTTCAGCCAGCCGAGGAAACGGCCCAGGGAGCCAAGTGGATGATTGCCGACGGCGTAATGGAAAACGTCGCTGCGGTTTTGGGTCTGCATGTTTTTCCGTCGATCCAGGCTGGGGTGATTGGCCTGCGGCACGGGGCGCTGACGGCGGCTGCCGACGACTTAGAAATTAAAATCTTTGGCGAGTCGGGGCACGGGGCTCGTCCCCACGAGGCCACTGACGCCATTTGGATTGCGGCTCAGGTCGTGACAGCCCTCCAGCAGGCGATCAGCCGCACCATCAACCCCTTGCATCCGGCGGTGCTGACGATTGGCCAGATTACGGGCGGACGCGCGCCCAACGTGATTGCCGACCAGGTACGGCTGCTGGGCACGGTGCGATCGCTCCATGCCGATACCTACGAGCGGCTGCCGGCCTGGATTGAGCAAATTGTGGCTGGCGTCTGCCGCACCTACGGGGCCGACTATGAGGTGAACTACCAGCGCCGCACCGCCTCGGTGATCAATGACTGGGATCTGACTCAGCTGGTGGCGGCCTGCGCCGAGGAAGCCTGGGGCAGTGAGCGAATCGAGTGGATCCCGGACGCTTCGATGGGGGCCGAGGATTTTGCCGACTTCACCGAAAAGGCTCCCGGCACGATGTTTCGCCTGGGCGTCGGCTTCCCTGACCGGCGCAACTATCCACTGCACCATCCCAAGTTTGACGTCGATGAGCAGGCGATGATTGCCGGTGCGGTGACGATGGCCTATAGCACCTATCAGTACTGGCAGCAGCGGCAGGCCTGGTAATTTTTGCTGCGAAAGTTCTTTCTAAAGGGGGCTGCCGATTGAGTCCCAAGGGTGAGAGAAAAGGGCTGCGCCTCTCCTAAGCTAAAAATTGTTATTTAGGCTACAGGATAAAGCCTATAGCCGAACAGAAGTTTTGGAAAATAAAAGGAGAAGATATAGCAATGGAGCTATTTAAACGCAGCCGTCGCTGGCTGAGCGCGATCGCGGTTATTCTCATGCTGACGGTGACCACTAGCTGTAGCAGCGTCAGCACCCCCGAAAAAACGACCTATCAGCCTGGTGCGGGTCAGGCGGCCTATGGCCAGCTGGAGCGGGGTAACTCTGCCGCCGGTCAGGACTTTGGCGACTGGGTGGTAAGCACTTCCCAGGGATTGATCAAAGACGCCTTTGTCCGGGATAACGACAAGCTAGGCGTGGTGATTTCAACCGACGTGCGCCCGAATGAGGTGAGAGACCTGACGCGATCGCTGCTGCAGGGCTTTCACAGCAGCTTCCCGAATAAAGACCTAACGGTACTGACCTACGCGCCGGATAAAGAGCTGATTCTTACGGCGCGCTATGACAGCCAGTCGAACCAGGTTGAGTACGACGTCCCGAGCTAGCGAACGACCCCAATTTTTGCCCAAACAAAGGAGCACGTTTAATGAGCACCAGCGATAAATACAAGCGCCAGATTATGAACGATCTGGCCTCTGGCAATCAGGAAACCCTTTCCGACGATGCCAACTTAGACAACTACCAGAACTTCGACGACTTTGCCCAGCGGTCTTCGCGCGATGAGCGCCATCAGCTGTTTAAGCGCTCTTTCCACCCGGAGCGAGTCTCGGCTGAGCAGATGGAGCCCGAGCTGAAGCAGGCCATCTCTAAAATTAAGCCCAACGAGCGCGATGACGTCGCCCGTGACTTTTTAGCCCAGCTGAAGAAGCGCGATCTGAGCGATCGCGACCTGGAGCAGCGACTGGGCCTGTCCACCCGTCACCCGAAGCGGATGAAAGAAGATGACGTCAGCAAGCTGGCGGCCTTTGCCTACCGCAACCACCCCGACATTTTTCAGGAAGTGCTGGCCGACCAGCCCGCCATTATTAAATTCCTCAGCAATCCGCTGGTGGGCGCGGCGATGGGCGCGATCGCGTCTAAGTGGTTCGGCGGTCGTCGCTAGGCGCAACTCGGCTCCGTGCCGACTCAGACATTTGGAGTAGGATAGAGCTGTCCAGAGGCGACTCTGAAATCGCCAGATCCTACTCCAGATTTTTTTGCTGTGAGATCACTGTCAATTTTTGGCCTTACCGTCGCTTCGCTTTACCTGGGTTTTTGCCTTTTTCTCTACTTCTATCAGTCCCGCCTGATCTTTCATCCCAAGTCGCTGATCGGGCTAACGCCGTCAGAAGTTGCGCTTGAGTCCGAGGATGTTTGGCTGCCGGTTGTCAGCGGCGGACGGATTCACGGCTGGTGGCTGCCCGGCGCTCACCCCAGCCGGACACTGCTCTATCTGCACGGTAACGGGGGCAACATCGGCGTTAACCTGGAACATGCCCGCCGCTTTCAGCAGATGGGCTTTTCGGTTTTTCTGTTTGACTATCGCGGCTACGGGCTGAGCGAGGGGCCTTTCCCCAACGAGGCGCGGGTTTACGAAGACGCCAATGCAGCCTGGGACTACCTGATCCAGACGCGGAACATCCAGCCTGCCGACATCTATTTATATGGGCATTCTTTAGGGGGCGCGATCGCGATTGAGCTGGCCACGCATCAGCCCCAGGTGGCGGGCCTGATTGTCCAGGGCTCCTTCACCTCAATGCAGGCCGCCGCTACAGCCGTAGGGCGCTATCAGCTGATTCCGCTGAGGCTGCTGCTGACCCAGCGGTTTGACTCCCTGAGCAAGGTCAAAGATCTGAAAATGCCGCTGTTCTACATTCACGGCCTGGACGATGCCGAGGTGCCTGCCGACATGAGCCGCCAGCTCTATGAGGCGTCTCCTCAGCCTAAAGAGCTCTGGCTGGTGCCAATGGCGGGCCATAACGACCTGGCCCGGATAGCGGGGCAGACCTATTTTGATCAGGTTCAGGATTTTTTAGAAATTCGCACCCAGGCCCAGACCCCGTAGATGGAATCAAAATTTGGTCAGGCGCTGTAGGATTTGGCGTTGCCAAGCTCTTACTTAGAATGGTCGGAATAAAATGGTCGCAGCTCCTGATGGATGCTGGTGCCAATTTGCAGGGCCTCATTCAGTAGCCGACCGTACTCGCTGGCCTCATTCATCCCCTTGAGCGTCTGCAACGTTGCCAGGTTGTTTTCAATGCTGGTGAATAGCTCATAGCGCTGGGCAATGAAGCGCTGGTGCTTGCGCATAATCCGCTCGGTGGTGAGGGCGCAGACCAGACTCTCGCGGTTGACATGCATGGCCTCCAGCACCGCTTCTCGATTGTCCAGACTGAGATTGCTGGGGCTGGCCGTCTGGAGCTCTTCCAGGATTTCGATAGCGGTGAGCATTTCGTTAAACCGATCGACCTGGTCGAGCAGATGGCTCAGGGTTGCTAGCTGTCTGCCCTGATAGCCGAAATAAAGGCTAAGGGCGAGGGTCAGCGCGATCGCGATTCCAACCCCAATCGGCAGCGATCGCCAGACCGCCGCGACGCTGCCATTGCTGAGGCTGCGGGCGACGAGTAGCGCCGTCGGTACGCAAAAGACCAGGGCCACCCCCAGCAGAAAAATCTGCGTACTCGCCCAGGAAATCAGCTTTCGCGGTGAGCGCCAGACCGACTGCCGGTAGGCCCAGCCCATGGCGGTATCGCTAATATCCAGGCCGGTCAGCTGGTCGAGCTGGTGCGAGCTAATCCGCAGCGGGTCGAGGTTGGGCATGGCACTAGAGCCCAAACAGTGAGCGGATCAGGATAAAAACCTGAGCATAGAAATTGCCCTCAATTTCTGGGCGAAAAATCTGGAAGGGTTCGTTCGGTGCACCGAAAAAAGGGCGCAGCGTCCAGCCTAGCTGGCTGCCGACCAGCCCATACAGCACCACCCAGCCTTTCAGCAGCCGGTTGCGCAGCTGCTGCTCGATAGCATCCGGGCCGACAATGATGCGCATTCCCTTGTAGAACAGCTTAACTCCGACAAACCCCGTAAGGGCCATGACGGCAACGTTCAGCAGCAGGAAGAAGTCGTAGCCCTGTACTGAAATCAGGAAAAACAGCACGATTGGGGCAAAGCTGAAGAGCAGAACGCTAATCGTCGAAACTGAGGTCAGCGCCATCACGGTGTACTGGCGAAAGTTGAGCTGAGAGCCGAAGAGGATATCGAAAAAGTACAGCGTCGGCAGGCAGATAATCAGCGTCACCAGGTACAGCGCCGGTAGCTTAATTGCCGAAGACAGCATCTGCAGCCAGCTGCTCGACGCGCCGATGATCGCGCCGTAAACGGCAAAAAAAAGGCTGCTGGCGACCAGCAGCGATAGAATCTTGCTCTCTAATTTAACGTCGTGGCTGATTTCATCGAGGAAATTTTTGCGATCGCGCAGCAGCCGAATCAAAACCGTAAAGTGTTTCATGAGTCTCCCTCGCAGCGTTATTCCGTGGCGGTTAGAGTTGCTTACAGCTAAAAAAACGCAGATTTCGGAAAATCAACCCGCACTTCCGAATATGTCTTTTGACAGAGGCTTCTAAAATGTCTTAGGATAAGCACTGTCCTCTAACCCTGATCAGGTTTCTATAAATCTGCTTAAGCCCGTTGAATTAGCCCCCTAGGGGCATTGCATTTCAGTGAAATACCCTGTCAACTAAAGAGGGTTGAAGCTTGTTCTTTTTTAAACTGACGGCTAGTGGAGCGTCATGACCAAAAATTAGGGTTTGCACTTTCTGAAAGCGTTGTCTGACAACATATTTGATCCGTCGGGACTTCGATGAAGTTGAACAGCGTGTCGGTCCGTTCATTGAAGGTGCGGCGACATTCCTTGCACCGATACATGTCATAGCCCAGACTGGTTTTTCGTTGCAGCGATGAGACACTGGTTGATTGGCAATGAGGGCAATCCATGAGAGATTGGTGGGGTGAGCTGATTGCTCCTAGCCTATCAATTAGTTGGCTTCTAGCTGATTTTGGCTACTCAGGGCTGACACTTTCTTGGATGGTTCAGGATTTACAAGTTTTTCGGCAGTCATAAAACGTCTGTATTTTAAAATATTCCTTTAGTTAGATATTAGCGAGAATAGTTTTGATAATGCCCTACCGGGGCATTGTTGACAACTGAAAAATTTGGAAAGAATGAAGAAGCAACGACACACAGTATGTTTGAATGCCCAGTTTTGGAGGATTTATGGAGAAGTCGGCGCTTTTAGTCGGAGTGGGTTTACTGGTAGCCACTACTGCCGTAGGTTGTGGTGGCCAGGACATCGCCGAAACGGAAACTCCCACTGAGACTGATACCCAGGCCCAGGCCCCGAATGCTGCCGAGGGGGGAACGCTGGAGCTGGTGGCTAACGGTGAAGACTTCGTGCGCCAGGGGTTTGTTACCAAAGACGGGTGGCAGGTTGATTTTGAGCATGTGTACGTTAACCTGAGCAATGTTACTGCCTACCAAACTGACCCGGCTTTTGACCCCGACTCTTCTGAAGAACTGCAGGCCACTGAAGAAGTGACCCTGGTAGCGCAACCGCAAACCATCGATTTAGCCGAAGGCGGCGAAGATGCTGCCCCCATTACGGTGACTACTGAAACGGCCCCTGCCGGGACCTACAATGCCCTTCACTGGGAATTCGTAGAGGCCGACCAGGGACCCGCCGAAGGCTCCACGATTTTACTGGTGGGTACCGCCGAAAAAGAGGGCCAGACTGTCGACTTCAACCTTGGCTTCGATCAACCCCTGGGCTACACCTGCGGCCAGTATGTGGGGGCCGAGCGCAAGGGCATTCTGCAGGGAGGTGAGGCTGAAGTCGAAACTACCTTCCACTTTGACCATATCTTTGGCGATGCAGAGGCCCCGACTGATGACCCGCTCAACACCGCAGCCGTCGGATTTGATCCCTTCGCGAACCTGGCCGAGGAGGGCACCCTCACCGCTGATATGGCCACCCTCGAACAGCAGCTGCCCAGCGACCAGTACCAGACCCTGCAGCAGGCCATCGCCGGATTAGGCCATGTGGGCGAAGGCCACTGCCGGCTGGAGGGAGATCTGGCACAGGCGGATACGCCCCATTCTGAGGAATAAGTCAGCCTCAAGTCGCCTTATGGATTAGAACTCATTTATTTCGTGCATGGAATCTCGATTTTCTCTGAAAAACGTCGCCTTCTGGCTTTCGGCACTCCTGGTTGCGATGGCAGGCGGGTCTCCCAAGGCCATGGCCCACAAGACGGAACTGGAGTACCGCAAAGCTCAGGCGGTGCAAGTTGAAGCAGTCTACAGCGGCGGACAGCCGATGTCGAATGCCCAGGTTACCGTTTATGCGCCCGACAATCCCCAAGCAGCCTGGCGAACGGGGACGACGGATGAGCAGGGGCGCTTCACGTTCCTGCCGGATCAGTCTGGGACGTGGGAGGTGCGGGTGCGCAAGGCCGGGCACGGTAGTTTTCTGACGGTTTCTGTGGAAGAAGGGGAGACGGAATCCGCTGAGACCGAGCCAGCCTCCTTCAGTGGCAGCGGTTGGCTATCGGCGGGACGGGACACCTCCACCACCAACCAAGTGCTCTACAGTGCTGCCGGGGCCTGGGGCTTCTTCGGGACGGCCCTCTTCTTGGTGCGGCGGCGGAAGGACGGGTAGCCATGCACATTCCCGACGGATTTGTTTCTCCCGGTGTGAGTATCGCAGGCTATGCCGTGACCGCTGGCGCAACCTGGTACGCCCTCCGGCGCATCGATAAAGACCGCAATCCCCAGGCCAAGATTCCCAAGGCAGCCCTGATGACGGCCGCCTTCTTCGTGGTCAACCTGATTCATATTCCGATTCCGCCCTCTAGCATTCACCTGGTGTTGAACGGCTTAATGGGGGCGATTTTGGGGTTTTATGCTCTACCGGCCATTGTGATTGCCCTCTTTTTTCAGGCGATTATTTTTCAACACGGCGGCATTACCACCCTGGGCATAAATGCCGTGATTATGGGACTCCCCGCCCTCCTGGCCTATGGCATTTTTGAACTGCGCCATCGATTTAATTTTGATGAGCAAACCCGCACCAAGCTGTTTGGTTTTCTGTCGGGGGCCAGCGGCGTTATGGTATCTGCCGCCCTGTTCTCAGGCATCGTAATTGCGGCTATTCCGGCGGACATTAGCGCCCAAACGGAACGCAGAGCTACCTTATTTGCTCTGGCGTTGTACACCATTCCGGCGGTTGTCGAAGGCATTGCCACGCTGATGGTGGCGTCCTTTCTGGATCGGGTTAAGCCGGAATTATTGGAAAGTCATTATTAGTTCAGATCTATGAAACTAGGGCTGGACGAATATGCAGAACTGAGTTCTCCCATGCACCACTGGGAGCAGCGGTCGAAGGTGGTTGCCATTGTGACACTGATGTTTGCCTTTGCCTTCGTGAACGACATTATTCTGCTGCCGGTGATGCTGCTAGTGACGGCAGTTCTGTATGCCCTTTCGCGGCTGCCGCTGTCGTTTCTGCTGACCCGTTTGCGCTATCCGGGGCTGTTTATTCTGGCGATGATTGTGCTGATTTTGTTTGCTTCCACAGGCAATACGGTGTTGGCACAGGTCGGCCCCCTCAGCATTACCCGCGAAGGAGTGGAAACCGTGGCGCTGATTGCGGCTCGCTTTTTCTGCATCATTACAGTGAGCCTGATTTTGTTTGGCACCGCTCCTTTCCTCACCAGCATTAAGGCGATGCGATCGCTTGGGCTTCCGGATGTCATGGTAGACATGTCCCTGCTGTCCTACCGCTACCTGGAAGAATTCGGCAAAACCCGCCACACCATGCAAAACGCTATGCAACTGCGAGGCTTCGAGAGTAATCGCTTCAGTTTTCATACGCTGCAGGTGCTCTCAGGCTTGGTGGGAAGTCTGCTGATTCGCAGCTATGACCGCTCTGAACGGGTCAACCATGCCATGCGGATGCGGGGCTACGGACAATCTCAACTGAGCCACATTCATCATCAGGAAGACTTTGCCCTCGATATCTGCGAAGCCAATCGCACCAGCCAAATTTTGTTCTGGTCAGTATTGGGGGCGGCAACGATTTTGGTGGCAGTTTCTATCTTTCTTTAGCATCGATTTGAAGAGAGTGGGCAATGTCCACCCTACGGCTATTTTTCTTTCAGTATTTCGAGCAATTAATAGGCAATAGATATGACAGAGGTCGCACACAAATCCGCAGAAAAGGGGACGGAACAGAGTACCAGTAAGGAAGTAGCTCTGACCATTTCCGACCTGACTTTTGCCTATCCCAAACAGGACAAACTTTTTCAGAGCTTTGATCTACAAGTTCACAATGGAAGAAAAGTCGGATTAATTGGCCCTAACGGCAGCGGCAAAACAACGCTGTTTCTTCTAACCTGCGGTATTTTAGCGGCAAAATCAGGGAATATTTCTATTTTGGATCAGTCGATGGATGTCGGCAAATTCAACTCGAACATTGGCCTGGTTTTTCAAAATCCCAATGACCAGTTGTTTACTACCTGTGTGCGGGACGATGTCGCCTTTGGGCCTAAAAATATGGGGCTAGACCAGCATGAAATCGATGAACGGGTTCATCAATCCCTGGCTGCAACAGGAACAGAAGACCTGATTGACCGGGTGCCCCAAAACCTGTCCGGCGGCGAAAAAAGCATGGTGGCCATCGCCACTGTTCTAGCCATGCGCCCTCGCCTGATTCTGTACGACGAGCCCAGTGCCAGCCTCGATCTGTACAGCCGCCGCCAGCTCATCCAGTTTTTGCAAAAGTCTCAGGAAACCATCCTGGTTTCGACCCACGACTTAGAACTGGTTCTGGAAGTGTGCGATCGCGTCCTCCTCCTCGATGATGGCTGTGTCGTCGCCGATGGAAAACCTGCCAAAATTATGAGCGATGTAGAGTTAATGCAAGCTCATCGATTGGAGAAACCCCATTCGCTATCGCCACATGTGCATTTTGGTTGAAAGTGTCAGCCCTGAGTAGCCAAAATCATCGCTAGCAATCTGTCAGGCGGCGAAAAAAAGCGCATCGCGATCGCGGGTGTCCTGGCTATGCAGCCCCAGGCCCTAGCCTTGGATGAGCCCTCGGCCTAGCTCGATCCCCGCTCGCGGCGGCAGCTGATCGAGCTGCTGCAAGCGCTGCCGCTGACCCAGGTGATTGCCACCCACGATTTAGACCTGGCGCTAGATTTGTGCGATCGCACCGTCATTCTTAGCCGTGGCCAAATTGTCTACGATGGCCCAACGGCGGGGGTTATGAACGATGCAGAATTTCTAGAGCAGCACGCGCTAGAGCCGCCCCTGAGCTATTCTCAGCCTTATTGCCAGCTGGCCCATCGTCCCGCCGTGCAGCTCCATCCGGCTACCCTATCGGTTTGAGCAGCCTCCGTAGTTTTGCTGAATTTGTCAGCTCGTCAGCCCATCGGTCGGCTGGAAAAGTATCGGCTGGAAAAGTATCGGAATTTACTCAAATAGTTCGGAAATCAGGTCGCGCTCATACTAAGTTCCCTGATAAGATCGGCTACAGAAAGTGACTGGAATCACAAATCATGGCTTCGGTAGATTCATCTCCGCTTCAGACGGGTGTAAGGGTAGGGCTGGGCCGCGTCTTGGTTATAGAAGACGAAGAGCTGATTCGCGAAACCGTAGCGCTGGCGCTAGCTGAGGAAGGATTTGAAATCGTCGTTGCCGAAGACGGCGCAACTGGGATTGAAAAGCTGCTCGGCTCTGCCGACGGTAAAATTGAGGCCGATCCCCGCATTAGCCTGGTCATCTTAGACCTGATGTTGCCCCGGATGAATGGCTTGGACCTCTGCCGTCTGGTTCGCCATCGCGGCATAGACCTGCCGATTCTGATTCTGAGTGCGAAGGGTACCGAGATGGATCGCGTCGTCGGACTAGAAGTAGGTGCCGATGACTACCTGACCAAGCCCTTTGGCATGAGAGAGCTGATCGCTCGCTGCCGGGCGCTGCTGCGCCGATATCGCGCTAAGGTGAAGCCGGAGGATAAATCCGTTCTCAAGTTTGAAGAGATTGCCCTGTGTACGAGCGAATGCCGGGTTTTCCTCAAGGACGAAGAGGTGAACCTATCCCCTAAAGAATTCAAAATTTTGGAATTATTCATGAGCCAGCCCAAGCGGGTCTGGTCGCGCGATCAGATCATTGATCGGGTCTGGGGCTACGACTTCATGGGCGATAATAAAACCGTCGATGTCCACATTCGCTGGATTCGCGAAAAGGTCGAGGCCGATCCCAGTCATCCCAAATACCTCAGAACCGTCCGAGGATTCGGCTATCGGCTGGGATAGAAAATTCTCAGACGGCCTTAACTAGCTGTTTTGACCTAGCCCTTTGAGCTTGGCTTTTGCGACAGGTCTATCGTTGCGCTGGCAGCAGGCTGATGGCGGGGGCGTCTAGCTGGTCATCGAGAAAGCCGACCATGCTGCGGGCATTTTCGTAGTCGCTGTACTGCTGCTCAGCCAGGTAGAGCGTGGCGGCGGTTTGGAGATCGGCGATCGCGGCCTCCTCTTCCCCAGCCATATAGTGCACCCAGCCCCGCTGCTCTAGAATTTCAGGCTCGCTGGCCCCAGATAGGTCAACGGCTTTATCAAAGGCCGCCAAGGCATTGGGAAAGTCTTCTACTAAAACGGCATTCATTCCGACCGTCTGCCAAGCTTCAGCCGAAACCAGCTGATCTGCGCTTGGCAGCGGCTGATACTCATAGGTTGGCGGCGTAAAGCCTGCTCTGGCGGCATCCTGGGTCGGAACCGTATCGGCGATCGCGGGGGCACTTAGCAAAAGCAAGATACCGGCAAAACCCAGGATGGAAAGTCTCTCGAAAATCATAAAAATGTTTGGAATATTGAATTACCTCTATACAGAGTAAGAAAACGATGACAAAAGCGATTCCCCCGAAGCAGGGAAAATGTGATCTGTCTTAGGGAAGATATTTCTTAAAGCGCCCATTGCCTTTCAGCCGATTCTCGGCAGGCTGGAATTGAGAAAATCCAATTTTCCTTGATAAATCTCTGCCCATAGAGATAGACGTACTTCTGTCGCTCGGTTTAATTCTTAAACTCCAAAAACGCTGCGTGAGGCAGAGGACGAACGCTGTAGCGCAATGCCAGGCTTGGAAGCAATCAGTTCCTGGAAAATAATCGTGATCAAATTTTCAGCTTTGTCAGCTTTACCTGTACTGCTATTACTGGCTGGAGGCGTCCAGCCGCGAATGGCGCAGGCCCAAACTGCCCTAGAGCTGCCTGCTGTCGGCGAGGGCACCGGAGAGCAGTACAGCCCCGAAATGGAGTACGACCAGTACATGCGGCTGGGGTTTGCGGCTGAGCAGCAGGGAGACTATCAGACTGCTGCTCAGTATTTTCGCGCTGCGCTCTACGCCATTCCTGAAGATCAGGAGGCAACCATTGCCTATTGGAACGCTCGCAATGCCATGCAGGAGAGTCGCAGTCCAGAGGCCCCAGCTCCACTGTTCGATCAGTACATGAACGCAGGCTACGATGCGACTGAGCAGGGGGACTATTCCACCGCGCTAGAGCAGTTTCAGCAGGCGCTAGCGATTCGGCCCGGTGATTACTATGCGTCCCAGGCGCTGCGCAACGTTCAGACCTACCTCAGCCGTGGCACCCAGCCGGATTCGCCGGACGACGTTTCTAATACCTACTTTATCTACGCCAGCGAACTGCCCTACGATCGCTACATGCGACTGGGCTATGCGGCCTCCCAGCGAGAAGACTACAGGTCTGCTGTAGACTACTTTCGCAGTGCCCTGTATGAGCGGCCGAATGACCGAACGGCGACCATTGCCTATTGGAATGCCGTCGAAGCGGCAAACGCGGTTGCGCCCGTCGCCCCTTCGGCAGCAGAACCGTATGATCGCTTCATGCGGTTGGGCTACGATGCGACCCAAAGAGAAGACTATTCAGCCGCCCTGTCGTTTTTTGAAAACGCGCTGTCAGAGCGTCCTGATGATGGCTACGCAATCCAGGCCATTCGCAACGTAGAGACTTACCTCAGCCAAGAGCAATAAATGACCCGGAGAGCGCTAAAGGCCGCCGACAAACCGACTCGGACTGAGCAAGCGATGGGGGTCAAACCGGTCTTTCAAAGCCCGCATGGTTGCCAGTGCGTTGCCGCTGTAGCCCCAGACATCAAGTTTCTCCTTGAGTTCTCGGGGGGCTTCTAAGATCGTTAAGAAGCCCGCTGCTGAGGTGCAGCGCGATCGCAGCTCGGGGATGACCTGGCTCGCTCGCCGGCTCGGCAGCCGCAGCAATCCCAGCCCGCTCCCAGCGTGGAACCGCGCCAGCCCGTTAGACTTAGGCAGCGCCTGCTGAACCCGGGTTAGGAAGGAAACCATTTCAGTGGGATGAATCGCCACCTTACACAGCACGGTATCTTGGCTGTCCTGAGATCGCGCTGTCAGCTGCTGCCAAAAAGATTCATCGTCGGCACCGTCTAGCGCTTCCCAGGTGAGCGCCAGCGGCTTGGCAACGGTTTCTAACCGCTGGGTCTGCTCTGCCACACCGGCAGCGATTCCCTGGAGCCGGGCGGCCAGGGTGAGAGATTCATTCTCTGCTGGCAGCGTTAATAGCAGATCGAGGGCAGCGGGTGTCAGCCCCGACTGCCGGACCTGCTGCACGGCTTTGCCAATATTCTCTGGGACTCCTCTTAGCAGCACCGTTTTGGACTGGAGCGGGCGAGGGTATAGCCGCAGGGTGAGTTCGGTCATCACGCCCAGGGTACCGTAGGAGCCTGTTAGCAGTTTCATCAGGTCGTAGCCTGCGACGTTCTTGACCACGCGCCCGCCCGCTTTGACGATCTGGCCGTCGTGGCGGGCAAATTGGAGGCCGATGACGCGATCGCGCACGCCGCCGTAGCGCTGGCGATAGGCTCCCGTGTCAGCGGTCGCGACGATGCCGCCGATCGTCGCCTGCTCTGGGTAGAGGGGGTCAATAGCCAAAAACTGCCCGGCAGCCGCCAGTCGGTTTTTCAACTCACCCAGCCGCATCCCCGCTTCAACGGTGATCGTAAAGTCGCCGACCGCGTGGTCGATCACTCGGTTCAGCCGGGCCGTACTCAGCAGCATTTCGGCCCCGCTGCCTAAGCCGCCCCAGCTAAGCTTGCTGCCTTGGCCCATGGGCAGGATGCGCCAGCGATGCTCAGCCGCTAGCTCAACTACCTTGGCTAAATCGGCGCAGGTTTCCGGCGAGATCCTGCACTGCGGCACGGCGGCTGACTCGCTCAAGGCAGCGGCAGCTAGAGCTGGCCAGTCCTGCTTTGAGTCGGGCAGGGCGATTGGGGCTGACCCCACTGCGACAGCCAGGGAATCGGCAATCTCACTCATCACTCAATGCCAATGGTGACGGGTCCGGTGCCGCCGGTAGGGCCACCGGTGTGCAGCTTCCGGTAGTCAGCATAGAGGCGATCTCGCCACTTCCAGAAGGACTCAAACTGCGGCACATCAGCCAGGCCAGGGACACCTTTGTCGCAGATGCCGACCGGCAGGTCCACATACTGCTTGGCCGGAAATTTGATATACATGGTCAGCCCCGCTACCGCAAAGTCGGCCAGGGTTGGCTGCTCACCCAGCAGATAGGGCTGTGTCTGCAAAATCAGACAGAGCGATTCCAGGTTCTGCCGCAGAATTTCGGTTGCCGAGCGCACGTCGTCAGGCCCAAAGCCGACGCCCGTTCCCAATAGGCTGAGGACATCTCCCGGTACCGAACCGACCAAATTTTTCAGCAGGTCGGGGGTTGAAACCGGCAGCAGGGCAGTGCGAAAGTTAGGATGCTGGCTGAAGGCACCAATCATCACCGTGCGAGCATTGGTGCCGATCGACTCGTCGGCCCAGGCTTCCATCATCCAGCAGAGCCCCTGCTGCTTGGGGTCGGTGGGGACGAGAGGCCGCTCTGGATATTGGGTTTCGAGGTAGCGCGCGATCGCGGTGGAGTCGGCAATCACTTCGCTGCCATTTTTCAGTACCGGCACCTGCCGCTGCCCCGACATTCGATAGAGGTCAATCTGACCGACGCCCGGCGTTACTTCTACGGTTGTGTAGGGCAGCTGCTTGTAGTCCAGAATCAGCCGAATCTTTTCGCAGTGATGAGACGCCTCAAATTGGTAGAGCTCTAACATGGGGTTTTCTCCTGATGTAAATTTCTGCTGGCACCGCTTCAGCAGCTGAACGGGCGGACGCCGTCGGACTCCTATTACCTTATCTGACTCGGCCATTATCATCTTGCTGATTGGCCCGCCGATTGGGTTTATTCAAGCGCCGCTGAACTAAACCAATCCCATTTCCATCTTGGCTGTTTTAGGAACTCTTGACATCTACCCTGCGTCAAGGAGGGTGTTTGACCTTATTTTTATGAAGGCTTCATAACAGCTTAATAAAAATGATGTCAGATTTCCTTCCCTCATACCGTCCTACTACCGGGCCTCAGTGGTTGAAACGGCACAGGATTGGGCTACACCGCTCCATGCGGCATTAGCTTAGGTCTGAGGGATTGCTCACCCAGAATGGAGGCTTCCATGCAAGCAGTTCGTTATGCCCACCGGCTTAAAAAGCTACTCTTCGGTCTAGGTTTTGCTGGGGCTAGTGCCTTGGTGATGATGCCAGGCCAGGCCATCGAAGGTCAAATGCCCAGGATTGTCTGTGAATCTGAGTTGGGTGAAGAGTTCGCCAGCCACTGTGGCGAAGCAAATGATACTTCGTCAGAAGACCCAGCCGCATCGGAAGACGCCGCTGAGCCGACGGCGGGAGCTGACTCATCTGATCCGCCTTCCGCCCCCAGCGCTGCTTCGCCGGGTGCGCCGAGTGCGGCTTCTCCTGGTACGCCCAGTTCGCCCAGCGCTGCCTCGCCGAGTTCGCCTAGCGCTACTTCACCCGGTGCGCCCAGTTCGCCCAGCGCGGCTTCTCCCAGTCGGCCGGGCTCGTCCACTGATGATCCGACCGTTTCCCAGGCAGAAACGCCGCCAGCAGCTACACCCAACGCGGATGCTGCCCCCGAAACTGCTCCGCCAGAAGCTGCACCCGATGCAGATGCAGCACCCGAAACCGCTGATTTAACGATTAGCGAATTGGTTAGCAGCAGTCAGTCCTTTGAAATTCTTACGGCGGCGCTCGATGCGGCAGAGATGACTGACGTACTGGCTGAGGAGGGTCCCTATACGGTCTTCATACCAACCGATGAAGCCTTTGAAGCACTGCCGGAGGGTGCTCTCGAGTCCCTTTTGGAGCCAGAAAATAGGGAGCTGCTCACGCAGGTGCTGTCTTACCATGTGGTGCCGGGTGCCGTTACCTCGACCGACCTCAGCGACGGCGACGAGGTCACTACGGTTGAAGGCGCAGATGTCACCATCGGCGTGAGCGAGGCTGGCGTGACGGTCAATGACGCTAGCGTCATTCTGGCGGATGTGGAAGCGAGTAACGGCATCATTCACGTCGTGGACGAAGTGATCATTCCTCCCACCGCTGCAGCGCCTGCGCCCGATTCACCTTCTGAGCCCGGGGCAGTTCCTGAGCCAGATGAAGTCCCCTCTGCCGAGCCGGACCCAACGGCCCCCGATGTGACCGAACCGTAGCTTAGGTTTAGGCCACAGCCGGTAGTTCTAGATAATCGGGCTACCGGCTTTTTAATCGGTTTTAATCGGCCTTGGGTCGCCCAGCGATACAGGTATCAGCGGTGACGGGCTGAGTTTCTACAATGATATTGTCAAAGCCCGCGCTGCTCAGAAGCTGACTGACGACTAGTTCGGCCCGTTCATTGGCCTGGGTTAAGATACCCTGATCGCAGGCCGCCTGCTCAATCTTGTCCAGAGCCTCGCGCTGGGCCATTTCCTGAAGCTGCGGCGCTCGGTCGGGTCCTAGGTTCAAAAAGCCGCGGCTGTAGTCGTATACGCTGGAGCGTTCAACATCGATTTTGGTATCGAGGATTTGCGGTGGCGGCAGGACGATGCGCACGCTTCTTTCTAGCTCAGCTGGCTCGACCGCTGCCGCCAAAGCTGACTCTTCTCCGGCTGCGGTCTCAGTCTTTGGTTCTAGCGGCTGCACGTCTGCGGCCTTGAGCTCTTGCAGGTCAACTCCAGCGCGGACTTCCCCATAGGCAATGTAGAGCAGATTAGTTTTGCCAACGGTGTAGCGGCCAAAGGTGCGATCGCTGGTTGCCGGAACCACCGCCTCCATGCTAAAAACCGCCGTGGTCAGCTCGCTGGCCCCGCGTACCTGCTGCACCACCACCGTGCGAATATCGACGCTTTCCTCCGGCGGCTGCGGCGTCAGCATCAGCTGAATCCCTTCGGTCACCCGATTGCCAAACCGCCAGAAAGCCAGCCCGGCGATTAGCGTCACGATGACAGTACCCCCCGCGATCGCGGTTGTCAGAAGCTTTACCAGCGGCAGCGGCGACTTTCTCGGCGGCTGATAGCGCTGGAAGCGATCGGTTTTGCGATTGTCGGGACCTCGGACTTTCATGAGCGGGTAGAAATAGAGTAAGCGGTAGGCCATTCCATTTTAGTCATTGCACTTCATCGGTAGGGATGTTGCGAGTCCAGACTATAGTATTTTCCGATAGTGCAGGCTCAATTTTCTGAAATGATGTCAAATGAGCAACCCGATGATCCGTTCTTTGGCCAACTGTGTGAAAACTACACGCAGGCAGAAGTTACGGAAATTTAGCAATATATGGAGGCATGGACTGCAGGTACCTACGTCAGTATTGCCCATAGCGTTCTCGATCATGCAGCCCGTAAACAAGTCGATCCGTTACGATATTTACGGCAGGCGCATAGCTTTAATCGCAAGCGTGCCCAGCGGGTTCCTAAAACGGGCTACCGAGCAGATGGATCGGCTGTGTACCGCAAGGAAAGTGATTATTTGATTGTGCGTCTTGATCAATTTGGCTCTGAAAAGATTGTGACCTACGGGACCAACGATGACTAATTTCACGCTCAAGCAGCAAGATGCAGAGTGCATGAGGCACTGTATTAGCGATTTGCTCGGTCAGTTGACAATCGCCTATCAGCAGGCAAAATCTGAACGTCGTGAACTTGCGGCAGCCTCTGCCCCACCGGATAAGACTTTCAGTGTCTTGGAAGAACTAGAGCTTTTGACTTCTGATTTGCGAGGCTATGCGAGTCAAGTGCAGATGCTGGGGAAAGTTGGGGATGAGGAAGCTGCGATCGCGCATCTACAATCGCTACGTCTATTTGGTTTTCCTGGAATCACTCGTTTCTATTTTGAAACTGAGCGGGGTTATCCGAAACTGAAGGACTATATTCGGCAATTAGATTATCTGCGCTTGCTGTTGCTGGAATATTTACAAGCCCGATTTTAGTAGAAACGATCGCCGCCTTCGTATTGCCACGATCGATCTCAGTAGCCGCTTAAGACTTACGGGAGGTAAAAGACCCAGGACTGTGAGCGAGTTGAACTTTGATAGATGAGGTTGAGCTACAGGTTGTGTGGTCAGAGGGGTTAGGTGAATGAGATCGCGCTATTGGTCTGCTTTGGGTCACAAATGCTGAGGGTGATCCAGTCTGGCCAGTCTGGGAAGAGGGTTGAGCTAGATAAAAGGTGTTCTCCGACACAGCGTCGCCTTCTTTTTAAGCAATCTCAAAGTAGCCATCTTCAATCACATTTAGTAAAAATCGCCGACTGTCATCAGGAAGCTTTTCTAGAAATAACACCAAACACCATTGCTCTAAATCGTCTAGAAAAGCCATGGAAGGGACTAAGATGGCCTGAGCTGCTGTCGTGTTCCGAATAAAAGCAGCCGTTGCTCTCCCTACCTTTTTGTCCTTAAAGCAATCCGGTGCATTCTGCAAAGAAAGCGCTGACCATACGGATGGTTCTCTGAGATCAAGGACAGCATCCAGCGCTACCTTAAATCGATACACCTTCCGTTGATAGGTCTTAGCCGCTAGTCCCACTGTCCGATTCACCTCAAAGTGTCGCGCATACTCAGCCAGGGCCACGTTTTTCTCTTTTGCTAGATATAATGTTGGCTCTCCTGCTACATTCCAACGATTTTCAGCGCTTCGCCCTGCATAGCTGAAATCGTAGATGTCATAGGCTTGATTGGGCGTATCGGGAATGTGGCGGACTGCATGACCGGCCCAAGGTCGGATTAAAGCTAGGAGGGCCGACATTCTCTAAAATTAAAATCCTGTCCCCTCGAAATCTGCCGCCAAAGCCGCAATTACAGGTTCAAACTCCCCTAGGCCAATCAAATCTAGGCCAGAGCGACCTCCAAACAATGGCAAGGGCGTTGAGAGAAACTCTCTCAACCCGTCCGGTTGATACACTCTCGACCCAAGATCAACGATTTCTTGGAGTTTCGCCATCTTCCGCAATAGCGCCTCATCTGTGGGTCGCCGTTCAGCCCGTTCCCATCTGCTCACGGTTTTAGGGCTGACTCGCAACAGCGCTCCCAGCCGTTCCTGAGACAGCGCCAGGCCCTGCCGAATCGCGATCGGATCTAGTCTTGTACCAACGGATATAGACATCATGCTTGCCTAAGCTTGTGTACAATTTTATTCTAGCCAATTGTCTGGACATTTGTCTGGACATTTAATTCCCTTTATTTCTGTCTTCAGTGTGAGCGTTCGGATGAAACTTTTGGAATATTGATCGGGCAGTTCTAGGCTACAGCCCAGCCCAGCTGTGCTGCCTGTTCCCGAGCTCGCTTCGGCAGATCTGACGCGATGAAATGTTCGTGCATCATCTGGACGCTGAGCATATGGTTAATCACAGCGTCGAGCTGCGTCCGCTCGGCGTCGCTGGTGTCCTCATCTGCGTGTTTTAGCAACACCTGATCCACGCTGGCTGGGTCGAGCAGGCCCGCCACTTCCACGGCGGCCTTAGACAGGTGGGTATCGGCCAGGGCGCGCATCGCCTTTTGCTTGACCACATCGGTATGGGAAGGCGGGGCCATAAAGGCAAATTTCTGCCGCTCATAGAGGGCCTGGGGCAGCAGCGACTTCATCGTCTCGCGCAGAATGAATTTGTCGCTGTGGCCGCGAAAGCGCAGGTAGGGCGGCAGGGTCACCGCAAACTCAACCAGCGGATGGTCTAGAAAGGCTGGTCGCGCCTCCATTGAGTTGGCCATATCGACGCGATCGCCGGCCCAGCATAGCACCTGCGACTCAAACTGGGTCTTAATCCAGACATACTGAGCCTTGTCCAGAGCATGACGGCCCTTAATCTGATCGGGATCGAGGGCATTGGCGATCGCCTGTCCCGGCGAATAGTCCTGGACGGCGGCCCGGTGGTCGGGGTGCATCAGGTCGAGCACCTGGGGCGCTGACGACAGCCAGGACTGGAGGCTGCTGGGGGTGAAGCCAATTAGCGCCGTCAGGGCCGGGTCATCCAGCGGCTGATCGGCCAGCAGATTGCCCTTGAACAGCCGATTGCTTTCCTCCAGCCAGGATTCCAGGTCGGCTCGCTCCTCCGGTGAAGCGTCTTCCATGCCGTGGCGAATCATGTCGAGCCGCAGCTGGGGATAGCCGGCAAACAGCTCGTCTGAGCCCTCTCCCGACATGACGACGCGGTAGCCCGCTTTGTTGACATGCTCGCTCAGCAGCAGCTTGGCAATGGTAAAGGTGTTGTAGATGCTGCGCTCGGTATGCCAGATCGTCCGGGCAAAATGATCGTAGAGCTGGCCGCCGTCGATTTGAATAATATCCTGGTCGGCCCCAACCGCCTCAGCCATCTGGCGAGAAATGGCGGTCTCGTCATAGTCGGCATCGTCGAAGCCAACCGTAAAGGCTTTGACCGGGGACTGCTGGCAGGCCGCCGCAATACCCAGAATCGTGCAGGAGTCAACTCCGCCCGACAGATAGCAGGCCACTGGAACATCGGCTTCTAGCTTCAGCTGCACGGCTTCGACAAAGCGGCGACGCAGCTCCTCCATGTAGTCTTCGTCCTCTCTTCGGGTACCGCGATCGCGGAGCAGTGGAAAGTCCAAATCCCAGTAGGTCTGCACCTTCACCTGAAGCTTACAACCCCGCCGCTCAACAATCACTTGCTGCCCCGGCTGTACCGCATGAATCCCCTCAAACGCGGTAGTTCCCGGCACCATCAGCTGCATTAGCTGGTGGTAGAGCCCGTGGGGCGCAATCCGCCGTTTCACCGCCGGATGGGCCATCAGCACCTTGATTTCGGAGCCAAAGACAAACCCCTCGGGCGTCATCGTCCAGAATAGGGGCTTGACGCCGAAGCGATCGCGCACCAGGGTCAGCCGATCCTCCGAGCGTTCGTAAATCGCAAAGCCAAACTCACCCCGCAGGTGAGGCAGCGCCCCCGCCAGCCCTAAGCGATCGCTCAGGTGCATTAGCAGCTCGGTATCGCTCTTAGTCTTAAACTGATAGCCCCGCGAGGTCAGATCGGCCCGAATCCGCTTGTAGTCGTAGAATTCGCCATTGTGGGCAATCATCACCTGGCCGCTGTCGGAGAGAAACGGCTGACAGGCCCGCTCGGCATTCAGGTCGATAATCGCCAGCCGCGCATGGGAAAAGCCGACGCCGCGATCGTCAATAATTTTATAGCCAAACCCATCTGGCCCCCGGTGATGCTGGATCGCCGCCATCGCTACCAGCACCGCTGGGTCAATCGAACGAGACGGATCGTGCTGCATAATCCCAGCAATGCCACACATAGGCTGACTCCAGGCAATTCCTTCAAAAACCTGTTCGCAGTATAGCGGAGGCCTACGCCCTGATTACTAGCCCATGTGATCATTTGCGGATAGAAGCTACGGAAAACGGATGCAACTCTCAACCCTGCTGCTTGCCAGTCCTGAAGCATATGATCTGTGACACCTAACCCTTTTGTCTGTCAGGTTATAAGGCCAACAATCACATCGGGACGGTTCGAGTGGTATGTTGTTGAGGACGGTACGACGGTTGGACGACGTTCTTTTTCCATACCTATCAATCTTCAAATTTGAAATAATCCACTCTCACCAAGTCTGGAACTGATTGCATTTCCTCCTCAGACCTTGGAATGAGTAAAGTAAATCCTGGGTTTTGAACTCTGTGCTGGCTGCCCCGCTCCAATCGACAAGTACCCAGTAAATATCGAGAGTCAATAGCAGGATCGTAGGCATCAAATTCACGCATGAATTGGTTTGGAAAATCCCATATATTGCCAATTTCTGCTGCTGTTACCTGTCGTCGTTTTGGGTATCAACTTAAAGCGGGACAAAAAGCGCTTGGCAAGGATGTATCAATAAGCACAACAAACAAAAAGCTCTGCGGCAGAGCCCAGAGCCATGTATCGTCACCCTAACAAGTTCAAAACATGGGTA
>NZ_JADEXG010000136.1 GCF_015207255.1 Vasconcelosia minhoensis LEGE 07310 | reverse complement strand
GGGTGGAGGGTGGAGGGTTTTTGAGCGCATACTTCTCATTCTGCTTCCCGCTCTGTGGCAATTCCCAACGTTGCCCCTTCAATCTCTCTCAGCGCATCCATTACGGCAATCACGCGCCCATGGCTGACGGCTTCATCCGCGTTAATCACAATCACCGATTCTTGAGTCTCGTCTATAAGGTCGCGGACGCCGGACTGTAGCGCTTCTAGAGAAATGGCCTCTCGGTTTAGCGCAAGATCTCCAGATTCTTCGACCGTCACGGTAATCCGGGCGCGCTCCTGGACTTCAGCACTGGCCGCTTTAGGCAAATTGACCGGCAGAGATTCAGAGCGGGTTAGAAACAGGCTAGAGATGATGAAAAACGTCAGAATCGCAAAGATGACATCGATCATCGGGACGATGTTGAGTTCGAAGTCTTCTTCTTGTTCTTCGAGGTTGTACATGGGAGTAGGGGAGTAGGGGAGTGTTCGCAAAGCGTCGCCGTAGGCGTTAGGGGTGATGGAGTGGGGGAGTGCTTTAGGTGGCGTAGGCTTTTGTGGGGGTTCGGTGCTGTCGCTCGTATTGGGTTTCGTAGAGGATTTCGAGCTGCCCGCCGTATTCCTGGATTAGGGCGACCTGGCGCTTGTAGAGGCCGCGGAAGAGATTGGCGAATAGCAGGGTGAAGATGGCCACGACCAGGCCGGCTGCTGTAGAAACCAGGGCTTCGCTGATGCCGCCGGTCACTGCGCCAGCGTTGGCTCCTAGATCCCCAAGCTGAATTGCTTCAAAAGACGTAATCAGGCCCAAAATAGTACCCAGCAGTCCTAGCAGGGGGGCGACGCTGATGATGGTGGCGAAAACGGTGCTAAACCGCCGCAGATGGGGCAGTTCGGCCTGCATAGCGCTGGCTAAAGCCAGGTGGAACTGCTTGGGACTGGCTCCTTCGATTTCTAAGGCTTCTAGAAAAATGCGGGCGACCGGCAGGCTGATATTCTGCTTCAGCTTAGGATAGACGTCCGTTGGGCTATGCCGATAGGTGCGAATAATGTCCTGCATCACGCGGCGCTGACGGCGGTTGAGACGCACCCAGAAAATTAGACGCTCGATGATCAGCGCGATCGCGATGATTGAAAAGGCCAGCAGCGGCCACATGACGATGCCGCCTGCGACGAAAATGTTTTCCATGAATGTAGAGACTGGGATGGGTGGATGGTTTCGGAAGGTCGTCGAGTACAGATGAAAATCAATGTCAAGAGTATTGAGCCCGATTCCGATGCTTTTGTCAAGACTCTATAGCGAATAAAAGTTAATAAAACCTCGATTCTGAGTCGGCTTAGCTTTCGGAGAGACCGGTTCAGATCGTTCAAAAACTTTGTCCATAGAAGGATTTGCAAATGTAATCAGATTCTTGAGTGAGTTTTAGTTTTGATTCAGGCCAAATAACGATTCAGAAATATTCTCAATAAACCTTGACTTGATGGAACTTTTTCTTAATTATTGAAAGGCAGATTGTGAGTCGCGCGGACAGTTTCCATGAGCCTTTCCAACCTTTGCGTCGAACAGTACGAGTACGAGCAGGGCAAATTGCGCAAGCTGCTGCTCTGGGGACTGGCGGGGTCCCTGGGGGCGCACGCGATCGCGTTTGGCCTCAGCCAGCTGAATATTTGGCCACCGCCGGAAGCGGAGCTCTCGCTGATTGAGCTAATTGTGATGGAGCCGCCTGCCGAGCCGCTCGCCGAGCCCGTAGAACCGGTTGAGCTAGAAGAACCGGAGCCGGTCGAGCCCGCCGAGCTCAGCACCGAAACCAGCGATCCTGCACCCGCCGCACCGCAGGCTGCTGTGGTGGCGCCCCCCAAGCCTGCATCCGCTGCGCCGCCTGTGCCTGACCCAGCGACGCCAGCCGAACCCGAAACGCCAGCGCCGGAAGCTGCCCCTGAAGAAGTCACTCCTGACACTGAAGTTGAATCAGACCTAGAAGTACCTGAGGCAGCTGAGGAGGAAGAACCCGAAGCTGACGCGCTCGCCGAGGTTGAGGAAACACCGGAAGCCGAAGCGGATAGTCCTGACCCGGTGGCTGCCGCGCCGACTGAGTCCGAGCGGCGCGATCGCGTTCAAAGCCTGCTTCAGCAGCGACAAGAGGCGGATACGGGAGAAGTCGGTGCCGGGGAACCCGAGTCAGCGGTTGATTCGTCAGCATCGGCCGCTGACTCAGAATCAGGCTCTGAAACTGCCGCAGCGACGGCTCCAGCCAGCGGCGGCAGTGGGCAAGGTCAGGGCTCGCGCACCGTTGCCTGTCGCAACTGCGCCCGGCCCGATTATCCCGAAAGTGCCCTGGATGCCGGGGCAGAGGGTCAACCCATGGTCAGCGTTGATATCGCTCCCGACGGCAGCGTCCGCAGCGTCACCCTGACCCGCTCCAGCGGCAATGGGGCGATTGACCAGGCCGCTATCCAGGCCGCCCGTCGGTCTAGTTTTCAGCCGGTCAGCGGCGGGGCTAGCGTGCCGATTGAATATGACCTGTCGATCGAAGGCTCTCGCCGTAACCGCGATGCCCGGCAGCGGGGTGAACGACGCGCTGTTGATGTGCCGCCCGAGCCGACGCCGGAGACTGAATCGACGGCGGCTTCTCCTGAGACAGACTCTGGTGCGACGGCATCGCCAGCTCCTGCGGAACCAGCTGAGTCTGCGGAACCAGTGCCGACAGCGAATCCCAACTCAGAGACCAATTCAGCACCCGAGCCGGAGCCAGAGCCGGAAGCCGCTTTAGAAACAGAAACAGAGCCCAATCCAGCGCTAGCGGAGCCAGCACCCCCTGCTGCTCCAGAAGCCGAGTTCTTCCCTGAGCCCGCCGCCGCTCCCGAGCCCCAGCCGGCTTCACCACCACCATCCAGCAGTGCGACCCCGCCGCCAGCACCCGAGCCAGCACCCCCAGCGCCGTCTCCTGCTCCAGAAC
>NZ_JADEXG010000009.1 GCF_015207255.1 Vasconcelosia minhoensis LEGE 07310 | reverse complement strand
TCACTCTTTACCCCATCACTCCATCACTCTCTGTCCCACACCCATCCACCCATGAGCATCGAACAAACCAACCAGCTTATCCTGCTCATCCTCAACGCCATTCTCATGGTGCTGCTGTCAGCGCTTCTACTGGGCGGCGCTTGGACCCGTCAGCAGGCTCTGGCCATTGAGCTGAAGCGGCTACGACGACGTCAGCTCAGCCGCTCGCAGTCGCTTGACAAAAGCCTACCGGGGCTGAAGCAAACCCGACAGCAGCGGCAGCAGCTGGTCCAGCGCTACCGCTGGACCCACGGCGGTATGGTAATGCTACACTGCGTGCTGCTGCTGTTCACCGCCAGTCTGCTGGCGCTGGCGCTGCGGACGCTCTTCCCGATCAACGGACTCATTCCGCTATCCTTAGGGCTATTTGCTTTAGGGACAGTGGGGTTGCTGCTGGGGGCAGGCTGCGTGCTGGTTGACCTGGCGCAGGGCAGCGCTCTGGGGGAGTCATTGGGAGCCTCCTTGAGCCGAGCGGTGGGGCGGCTGCCCGCTAGCCTGACGCCGCTGCCGACGGAGCCGCGATCGCCCCAGCCAAAATTACGGTCAAAGCTGACCGAGTCGAAGCTGGCCGACCCAAAGCTACCTACGGCCAAATCGGGCTAGCCTACGGTCAGCTCTGGGCTGGTCTGCTCCAGCTCAAACCGCTGGAGAATTTTTTCTGCCATCTGGGCGGGCATCAGTCCCAGGGTCGTCTTGGACTGGTTGGGCTCAGCGTGATCGACGAGGGCATCGGGGACGCCGAGCCGCAGCACCGGCACCTGAATCCCTTCATCCAGCAGCGCCTCGGCTAGGGCTGAGCCAAAGCCCCCCATTAAACAGCCTTCCTCTAGCGTCACTACCCGTCCTAGCTGCTGGGCTCGCGGCAAAATTAGTTCCGTATCTAGCGGCTTGGCAAAGCGGGCATTGATGACGGTGGCTTCGACGCCATGCTCGCTGAGGATTTCAGCCGTCTGCATGGCCGGATAGACCATCGTGCCGTAGCCCACCAGCAGAATGTCGTCGCCCTGGCGCAGCAGCTCAGCCTTGCCAATCGGCAGTGGCTCCCAGCCTTCTTCCATCAGCGGCACGCCATGGCCGCTGCCGCGGGGATAGCGAACGGCAATCGGCCCGTCGGTATGGTCAATCCCCGTAACAATCATTCGCTGCAGCTCGGCTTCATCTTTCGGGGCCATCAGCACCATGTTGGGCAGGCTGCGTAGGTAGGCGATGTCGTACATGCCCTGGTGCGTCGGCCCGTCTACGCCGACGATTCCGGCCCGGTCGAGGCAGAAGAAAACCGGCAGGTTTTGAATGCAGACATCGTGGACAATCTGGTCGAAGGCCCGCTGGAGGAAGGTAGAGTAAATTGCCGCAACCGGACGCATGCCCTCACAGGCCAGACCCGCCGCCAGGGTAACGGCGTGCTGCTCGGCAATCCCCACGTCGATGTACTGCTTAGGCAGCTTCGCCTGAAGCTTCTCCAGCCCGGTCCCAGTCGCCATCGCAGCGGTAATGCCGATAATTTTGGGATTGTCTTCGGCTAGCTTAATCAGCGTTTCAGCGAAGACCTTGGAGTATTTCGGCGGCTTGGGTTTGCTGGGGGGCAGGCTCTTGCCCGTAGCCAAGGTAAAGGGATTCTGAGCGTGGTAGCTGACCTGGTCTTTCTCCGCGATCGCATAGCCCTTGCCCTTAGTCGTCGCCACATGGACGAGTACCGGCCCCACATGCTTGTGGGCTTCCTGGAAGGTGCCGATCAGCTCCGCTAAATTATGGCCGTCTACTGGTCCCATGTAGGTAAAGCCCAGCTCCTCAAACACTGCCCCAACTTTGGGTACCGCTAGCCGCTTCATCCCCTCTTTCACCCGGTTTAGTTCGGGCTTGAGTGACTCGCCGACAAAGGGCAGATGCTTAAACTGCTCCTCCAGGTTGTCTGAGAGGAACTGCACCGGTGGGCTCAGGCGCATTTTATTCAGATAGCGGGGAATGGCGCCGACATTGGGCGAAATTGACATTTCATTGTCATTCAGCACCACCAGCAGATTGGTATTGGGCAGATGGCCGGCGTGGTTGATTGCTTCCAGGGCCATACCGCCGGTCAGCGCTCCGTCGCCAATAATGGCCGCGACTTTGAAATTTTCGCCCCGCAGGTCGCGGGCAATTGCCATGCCCAGAGCGGCAGAAATGCTGGTTGACGCATGGCCCGCGCCAAAATGGTCAAAGCGGCTCTCACAGCGTTTGAGATAGCCCGCGACACCGTCCTTCTGTCGCAGCGTATGAAAACGGTCGTAGCGGCCCGTAATCAGCTTGTGGGGATAGGCCTGGTGGCCGACGTCCCAAATCACCTTATCGCGGTCTAAATCTAGGGTTTGATACAGCCCTAGCGTCAGTTCTACAACCCCCAGCCCCGGTCCCAGGTGTCCACCGCTAGTCGAGACCGTCTCTAGGTGCTTTTCGCGGATCTGCCGGGCAATTTGCTCGAGCTGATGAATGGAAAGACCATGCAACTGGTTGGGGTGAGTGATTTCACTCAGATGCATATGGGTATACCTTTTCTCTTGCGTCGGTGTGATGTATCGTTTTTAGCCACCCTTTCACTGTAGATTAGATCAGGATTAAGATTAAGCAACACTCTAGACCTGTTGACTCGCTGCCCGCGCCGTGAAAACCTCACAAACAGGGGCTAGCATTAAGGTCTAGCCATCAGGTTAAGACTCTGTAACTTCAACAATCTTCGCGTTGCCGCTTGCTATGTCAAATGCCATCTGGACTGCTTATCGCCTGTTTTCTCCTGCTCATCTACCGATTGGGATTTATTTACTCAGCGCCCTGACCGGCGGAGTGCTAACGGCAGCGCCTGCTACAGCGGCGGAAGACGACTTCTTTGAATGCACCTCTGCCCTACTGGAGGCCGACATTGAAACCGAGCTTGCCGCTGCTGCCTGCGCTTCGGCTCGCTATCCCGAAGCCTTGAGCAGCTGTACTATTGATGTTAGCGAATTTACCGGTCTGGCTGCGACTGAGGCGCTGGCAGTCTGCGAGCGATCGCGCCGTCCCGAAGCAGTCGCTGACTGCACCGTTAGCATCTATGACGGCTTTTTGCTTGAGGACGCGACCCCTGCCCTAGAGCGCTGTGGCGTCAGCCTGCTGCCCGAGCGCTATGCCACCTGCGTGGTCGATCTGGGCGATGCTGCCGAACTCTCCGCTGACGATGCCCTGACCCAGTGTCTGCGGGCGGGCTACCGGCCCTGGCGAATGGCCCCCCGGCTGTAGGAGATGCCCTCTACTGACGCTGCTGCGGGTCCAGGGCTTCTCGCAGGCCGTCGCCCAGGAGGTTGAAGCCCAGGACGGTGAGCGCGATCGCAACCCCAGGAAAAGTCGTAATCCAGGGTGCAGTCTTAAAATAGTCCCGGCCCGCCGCCAGGATTGCACCCCATTCCGGTGAGGGCGGCTGGGCTCCTAAGCCGAGAAACGATAGAGCCGAGGCCGACAGCACGGCAATCGACACGCCGACGGTGGCGATGACGATAATCGGCGAAAGAATATTCGGCAGAATATGGCGGAACAGCAGCCGTCCGTGCTGCGCCCCCAGCGCCTGGGCCGCCTTGAAATATTCCTTATTTTTCTCCACCAGGACAGCGCCATAGGTAATCCGCGCATAGTAGGGAATCGAGCTGATCCCAACCGCAATCATCGCATTGGTCAGGCTGGGACCCAGGACGGCTACCGCCGCCAGCGCAATCAGTGTCTCGGTAAACGAAAACAGCACGTCCACGGTTCGCATCAGGATGGCTTCCAACCAGCCACCCGCATAGCCCGCTACCAGACCGACTAAAACGCCCACCGTCATCGAGATCCCGACGGCGATCAGCCCAACCTTGAGGGTGAGCCGAGAGCCGTAGATCACTCGGCTGAGCAAATCACGGCCAAATTCATCCGTGCCAAACCAAAACTCGGCATTGGGCGGCGTCAGGGCTCTGCCGACCCCTAGCTCGGTCGGGCTGTGGGGAGCCAGTAAGGGCGCGAATAGGGCGGTGAATACCAGCACTAGACAGAGAAACAAACCAATCCGGGAGCCTGGATTGCGTAGCAGAGCACTAAAGAACCGGCGGGCTTTGTTTAGGGAGGTTTGGGTCAGGCTCGGAGCTGTCGGCTGGGCCGTTGTAGCAGGGGGAACCATGGCTAGCTGTAGGTAATCCGGGGATCAATCCAGGCGTAGAGGATATCTAAAATAATCGAGACCGTCACCACCACTGCTGCGAAGATCAGGATAAAGCCCTGAATGGTCGGATAGTCCCGCTGAAAAATCGACTGAATGGCCAGGCGACCGATGCCGTTCCAGGCGAACACGTTTTCCACCACGATCGCGCCGCCCATCATGTAGGTGAACTGGAGGCCTAGCATATTGACCACGTTGACCATACCGTTGCGAAAGGCGTGGCGCAGCAGCACCATCCGCTCTGCCAGCCCCTTAGCCCGGGCCGTGCGGATATAGTCCTGGGTAAACACGTCGAGCATCGAGGAGCGGGTCAGCCGCGAAACCGCGGCGGCATTCGCCAAGCCCAGCGTCATCGCTGGGAGGATTAGATTTTTCAGGTCAGTGCCTGAAACCGGCAGCCAGCCCAGCCGCAGCGAGAAAATATACATCAGCATCAGCCCCAGCCAGAAGCTGGGAATTGAGATACCCAAAATCGCGCCCGTCATCAGCGTGGTATCGACCCAGGTGCCGCGCTTGTGAGCCGCAAAGAATCCGGCAGTAACCCCAACCAGAATGGTAATGACCAGGCTAGCGAAGGCCAGCAGCAGCGTATTCGGCAGCCGTCCCAGCAGCAGCTCTAGCACCGGCTGACGGCCGCGAATGGTGGTGCCAAAGTCGCCCTGGAGCAGCCGACTCATATACATCAGGTACTGTTCATATATGGGCCGATCCAACCCCAGCTGATGGCGAATCTGCTCTAGCTGCTCCGGCGTGGTGGACTGCGACTGGGCATACATAATCTGTACTGGGTCACCGGGCACCAGGTGAATCAGCAGCGTCACCGCGATCGTCGTCACCCAGATGGTAAAGATACCGCTAAGAATGCGCTTGAGAATATAGCGGGTCATCCGGCAGGGCTCAGGAACTCAGCTTCACGTCGTTAAACAGGGGTCGATCGAATGGCCCAATTTTAAAGCCGTTGACCTCATCGCGAGCCGTATAGATCCATAGCCAGCCCGGCGTATAGAGGGGGACATGGACGGCGTTTTCGAGCAGATATTTCTCCGCTTCTTTGACCGCTTCCAGGCGTTCGTCTGAGTTGACCGTAGTGCGGGTTTTCTCCAGCAGGGCGTCGAGCTCGGGACTTTGGTAGCCGCTGTAGGCCCCAGGCGAGGCCCAGAGCTGGTGCAGAATGTCGGGGTCGTACCAGGCCCAGCCCATCATGTCGAAGGTGCTTTCGCCAGTCTTGGTCTCATTTTCCTGCTTGACCCGGGCATTGAGCGTGCCGATGTCCATTGTCTCAATATCGGCCTGAATGCCGACCTGGGCCAGCTGATTTTGAAACACCTGCACCATCTTTTCGCGATTGCCGCCCACCCAGGTCATCAGGGTGACTTCCAGCGGCTGGTCGGGGCCGTAGCCCAACTCCGCCAGCAGTTCCTGAGCCTTCTCGGGGTCATAGTCGTAGCCGTGCTGGGCGCAGAAGTCCTGGTCATTCCCCATGACGCCGCGAGCCACCGGGCAGCGCTCTCGCTTCACCACATCGCCAAAGACAATATCAATCGCCTGCTCTGGGTCAACCGCATAGGCCACGGCCTGCCGCGCCCGCTTGTCGTCAAACGGCGGGCGGGACACGGTGAATTCAAAAAAGACGTTCTGGCCAGTCTTAGTCGCGATGTAGTTCTCCAGCGAATGGTCCGACTCAATTGCGTCGAGCTCTTCTAGAGGCGGCTCAGCAATCACGTGCAGCTCGCCCGTCTCCAGCCCGGCCAGTCGGGTCTGGGGCTCCGGAATTTGTTTAATCACCAGCTGGTCGAGGTAAGGCGCGCCGGGGTTGGAAATGGGGCGGCCAAAGTTTTGATAGTCGGCATTTTTCTCCAGGACAATCTCGTCCCCTTTAGTCCAGCTCACCAGCTTCCAGGGGCCGGTACCAATGGCTTCGCTGACGCCAAAGGCATCGCCGAGCTCGGCCGCGCTGTCGCAGATCTGGCTGGAGAAGGGATCGGCCATAAACGAGACAAATGCCCCAAACGGCTGTGAAAACTGAAATTTTACCGTCTGCGGATCGACGACTTCGACCGTTTCAATTGGCCCCCAAGCGCCCTTGGTGACGCTGGGATTGTCTTCGCTGATGGCGCGCTCGGCGGTGTATTTCACATCGTTGGCGTCGAAGGGGGTGCCGTCGTGGCAGACAATGTCAGGATTGAGCACAAAGGTCGCTTCTAAACCGTCTTCGCTGACGGTCCATTCCTCGGCCAGGTTGGGCACAACTTCGCCGTTATCATCGAACGCCAGCAGGGTGTCGTAAATCTGGTCAAACACCTGCCAGGAAAGGGTCGTGGTTGTTCGGTGCGGATCCAGCGAGTCGGCGTCACCGTAGCGCGCCCAGACCAGCGAGCCGCCTTCCTGAGGGGTGCCGGTCGAAGCCCCTGAGTCGGACGCTTTAGGAGATTCGCCCGAACAGGCGGCCAGGCTGAGGGGAATAGCGGCGGCCAGGAGACCAAAACAGAGCTGCTTGAGCGGGGCTGATAGAAAACGGGGAGTGGAGGATCGGCGCATAGGAATTTACGGAGCGGAGGTGCGATCGCGAAACCAAACAGCCTCACGATTGAGCTGGCAATGAATACTGTATACAGTACCAGAGCAAAACTCCCCTGCCACCCTCGATGTCTGGAAAGCTTAATAATCGGACTTTGCTTCTGATTACCCGATGTGAAATTACGAGAATAAGGTTCAGATTTCTACGGTCTGCTCTGCCTCCCAGGCGGAGCGAACTAAGCGAATTTCGTTATAGTCAAACGTCTCGCTGAGCTGGTCGCGAATCGCCCGCAGCGAATGCGGTCCAACGGCTGCGATCGCGTCCCGAATCGGAACCTGCCGCTCGGGCGGCACCAGTCGGTCCACGTCCACTTCGCAGCGAGCTTCTAGCAGCTTGGCCAGGTGACCCAGCACGGTACCGAGCCGGAGCCCACGCTCGATGGCAATTTCTGCCGGAGAAAGGTTTTGCTGATGCAGCTTTAGGGTTGTCAGATGGGTATCGGCGACGGTGGGCGAAGCGACTGGTGCGACAGCGGGAGCAGAACCAGCTGCTTCTGCTAGACCATACTCATCACAGAATTTCTGAATTTCGGCCACAAATATTTCACCATACTGGGCCAGCTTGCGGCTGCCAACGCCAGAAATCTGGGCAAACGAGTTCTGAGACAGCGGACGACTGCGGGCCATCTGCTTTAGGCTGGAGTCGCCGAAGACGACATAGGGCGGTACGGACTGCTCGTCGGCTAGTCGCTTTCGCAGGTTGCGCAGGCGGCTCATCAGCAATAGCGCCTCCCCTTCCAGCGCGGCTTCCGGCTCGTCTGCTGCGGGTGATGAAGCGGCGGCCCGTTTGGGCACCGCGATATTCACCGCGATTTGCTTTTTCAGCACCTGCCAGCTGCCCGGGTTGAGCTTGAGCACGGGATAGCCGTCTGTAGTCTCTTCTAGCAGGTTTTGATGGAGCAGAGAGCGGGCTAGCGATCGCCATTCTTCGACCGTCCGATCTTTGCCAATGCCGTAGGTCGAGAGCCGATCGTGGCTAAGTTCCATCACGCGCTTTTTCTGCGAGCCCCTGAGCACGTCGATGATGTGGGTCATGCCAAAGCGCTCCCGGCAGCGCGCCACGCAGGAGAGAAACTTCTGAGCCTCGATCGTCCAGTCTTCAATCGGGGCCGGATGCAGACAGTTATCGCAGTTGCCACAGTCGCCCGCAAAAGCTTCGCCAAAGTAGCCCAGCTGAATCTTGCGGCGGCAGACGGCGCTTTCGGCATAGTTGATGATCTGCCGCAGCTGTTGCCGGGCAATCCGCTGCTCCGCCGGGTCGGGCTTCTGGCCGATTAAAAACTCCACAGTGGCCACGTCGCCATAGCCAAAATAGACCGTGCAGTGGGCGGCTTCACCATCTCGCCCGGCCCGCCCCGATTCCTGATAGTAGCCTTCGAGATTGCGCGGCAGGTCATAGTGGATGACGAAGCGGACGTCGGGCTTGTTAATCCCCATGCCGAAAGCGATGGTCGCCACCATCACCTGCACGTCATCGCGGATAAAGCGCTCCTGATTTGTACTCCGGTCCGCGTCTGAAAGCCCTGCGTGATAGGGCAGCGCCGAGATCCCGTCCTGACTAAGGCGAAAGGCAATCTCATCGACCCGCTTGCGGCTAAGGCAGTAGATAATGCCCGAGCCCTGATTGGCCAGCAGCGTTTTTACCTGGGCCAGCAGCTCGCTATAGGTGCGCTTGCCCTGCTTGGGTTTAACCTCGTAGTAAAGGTTTTGCCGGTTGAAGCTAGAGACGTAGACCTCAGGGTCATTCAGCCGCAGCTGCTGCACAATGTCCTGGCGAACGCGGTCGGTGGCGGTAGCTGTCAGGGCGATGATCGGCACTTGGGGATAGCGCTGCCGCAGCTGAAACAGCTTGCGGTATTCCGGGCGAAAGTCGTGGCCCCATTCCGAAACGCAGTGGGCCTCGTCGATCGCAAAGGTGCTGATGCCCACCTGCTGGGCGAGCCGTTCGAGCAGGGCCGTAAAACCGGGGTTAAACAGCCGCTCCGGGGCGACATAGAGCAGCCTGATATCGCCGGAGAGGAGCTGCTGCTCACGCTGTCGCTGCACCTGCGGCGGTAGCGTACTGTTCAAAAAGGTGGCGGCGATGCCGTTATCCTGAAGGGCGGTGACCTGATCCTGCATCAGCGCAATCAGCGGCGAGACGACCACTGTCACCCCAATTCGCAGCAAAGCTGGAAGCTGGTAGCAGAGAGATTTGCCGCCGCCGGTTGGCATCACCACGAGGGCGTCTTTGCCCTTCAGGCTGCGCTCGATCACGGCCCGCTGCTGATGGCGGAACTGGTCATAGCCAAAGAAATGCTTGAGCGCTTTTTCGAGGGAGGGAAAGGTCGGGTCGGGCTCGATGATACGGCTAGTCATGCGAACGTCGGCGGGGGAATGAGTGAGCTTCGTTATTAGGATAAAAGGTAGACGCCGTTTTATTAGGCTTCCCAAGAATCTTAGTCGCTTTCCCATTCCCCTTCCCCCGTTTCGGCCATGCCTTCTCCCATTGCCCATTCGACTACCGGATATGCGATCGCGGCATTCCTCCGCACGGTCACCCGAGGCCGGCTCTCGGTCTCGCCGGGCTATGCCATCTTGATCGCCAACGCCCCGGATCTGGACTTTGTTCTGCAAATTCTTACGGGTGAGCGCTACCATCGCACCTTTACCCACAGCCTGACGCTGGCGATCGCGATCGCGGCTAGCTTTGCCTACGTCACCCGCAAAGATGCCTTCAAATCAATATTCTGGCTGACGCTGACCATCTACGGCTCGCATCTGGGCCTGGATATGCTGTCCCAGGGCGGCCAGGGCATTCAGCTATTCTGGCCCTGGCTGACGACCGACATCATCTCGCCGATTGCCGTTTTCCCATCGGTCCGACATGGTCTGGGCCTCTGGTCGGCAACCCATCTGATATTTATCAGCTTTGAAACCCTTTATTCCCTACTGCTGTTGAAGCTGCTGCGCCGATGGCAGGCAGCACAACAGCCCTTAAAACGCAGCTCAAAAGGTAATCAAAAGAACAAAATCACCCCGCATCGTAAACATATGTAAACATAATGCTGTCATAGCGGCTTACTGTCTTGACAGCCCCTGAGCCGCCCGCTATTGTAATTCACATACCCGGAACCCCCCTATTATTAAAGTTCGATATGCAAGGTAAGCATAAGGTCACCCTATATCTCCCGAACGATCTCCATCGTCAGCTCAAAATTCGCTCAGCGGTCGATGGTGAAGCCATGTCTGCTATGGCTGAGCGAGCCATTGGTTTTTATCTCACGCATTCAGACATTGTTGAGGGGACGGCTGATACCTGCGGTCAAACTCATCGGGTCTATGACTGCCCAGAGTGCTCCACTGCGGTTGTGCTGCGTGAAGGTGAACTCGCTGCTGTTAGTACCCATTCAAACAGCTGTCGGGTCGATGACCTGACGCTGGGTGAGATGCCAATTGCGCCCGACTCACTGAGTCGAGATGAGGGTGAACTGGTGCCCTGCTAAAGGGCTGTTCTGAATTGCTTTCGACTTGCTAACCCACTCAACAGGTCGTCTACCCGAGGGCGGTAATCATGAGAGAAGAGCTCAGCGTACTAATCCAATCTCAATATCCGCTAATCTACTTAGTCACCTTTGAAGAGCAGCGGGCGGAGCAGACGATTGCCGCGATCGCGCAGAAGAAAGGCCCCCGTCGCCTATATACCTGGACGATGACCCACGGTATTATGGAATACGGTCAGGGACGTAACGCCACTCAGCACAACAACACGCTCTCTCCCGAAGCCGCACTTGACTGGACAATTCGGCAGCGCGAGCCCAGCATCTTTGTATTCAAGGATTTACATCCGTTCAAAGACTCTGCGGCGGTGACTCGCGGTTTGCGAGATGCGATTGAGAGCTTTAAAGGCACTCAGAAAACCATCATTCTTATGTCTCCGGTGCAGGAGATTCCGGTTGAGCTAGAGAAGGAGGTTGTTGTCCTCGACTTTACCCTGCCGACGATGAGCGAGCTGAATCAGGTGCTCTCGGCAGAGCTAGATAAGGCGCGTACTAGCAATATTACGACTGAGGGCCGCGAGAAGTTGCTGAAAGCGGCTCTGGGACTAACTCGCGATGAAGCGGAGAAAGTCTTTCGCAAGTCTCGGGTGATGGCCGGGCGGCTGACGGAAGCCGAGGTGGATATTGTGCTCTCTGAGAAGAAGCAGCTGATCCGCCGCAACGGCATTCTGGACTACATTGAAGAGGATGAGACCCTCGACTCTGTTGGCGGACTAGACGAGCTGAAGCACTGGCTGAGACAGCGCTCCAACGCTTTTACCGAGCGGGCTCGTGAGTATGGCCTGCCCCAGCCGAAGGGAATGCTGATTTTAGGCGTGCCCGGCTGTGGTAAGTCGCTGATTGCCAAGACAACGGCCCGGCTTTGGGGACTGCCCCTGATGCGGCTGGATATGGGCCGAGTCTATGACGGCTCGATGGTGGGTCGGTCAGAAGCTAACCTGCGGAATGCGTTGAAAACCGCTGAGTCCATTTCGCCCGCAATTCTGTTCATCGATGAGATTGACAAGGCGTTTGCCGGTAGCGCCGGTTCGGCTGATTCCGACGGCGGCACCTCTAGCCGCATCTTTGGTAGCTTCCTGACCTGGATGCAGGAAAAGACATCCCCGGTCTTTGTAATGGCAACGGCCAACCGGGTAGAGCGACTGCCCAGTGAGTTCCTGAGAAAGGGTCGGTTTGACGAAATCTTTTTCGTTGACCTGCCCAACGAAGAAGAGCGCAAAGAGATTTTCAAAATTCATCTGAGTAAGCGGCGACGCGACGTTTCGAGGTTTGACTTCGAACAGCTTACGAAGGTGTGTGAAGGGTTTTCGGGCGCGGAGATCGAGCAAGGGCTGATCTCGGCAATGTATGAGGCGTTTGCCCAGGGTCGTGAGTTCAACCAGCTCGACATCATCGCGGCAATTCGATCGACGCTGCCGCTATCTAAGACGATGAGCGAGCAGGTCACCGCCCTTCGCGACTGGGCTCGCCAGCGCGCCCGTCCAGCAGCTGCATCCGTTGCAGAATATCAGCGGATGGAGTTCTAACAGGCTTTTTTCCTGCTCCCACAGGAAAAGGGGCTAGTACCGGCTAACGGTTGCTAGCAGTTTTCAAAAAAAGTCAATCGTCGTTCATACCGACTTTTGACGGATATCGATTCCAACCTCGTTGTCTCTCAATTTCTCTACAGGAGGAAACTCAAGATGTCCCACTTTAGCACGCTGCGCACCAAGATCACCGATGCTGAGATCCTAAAATCTTCGCTGCGCGATCTGGGCGTTTCTGTCAAGTCAGAGGCGGATGTTCGTGGCTATAACGGCCAGCGCGTCCGGGCTGACATTGTGGCCGTTCTCGAAGGTGAGTACGATCTGGGCTGGTCCCGGAATGCGGATGGTTCTTTTGACCTGATTGCTGACCTCTGGGGTGTTGCCAAAAAGCACAACCAGACCGAGCTGATCAACTCGATCAACCAAAAGTACGCTGTCAACAAGACCCTGTCTGAGGTTAAGCGCCCTGGTTTGCAGAATGCAAACGTGAAGCTCGTTCTTCAGTAGGCTCTACTGCGTTCCCACCTATGAATGGGTTGGTCTGTCTCTATAGGCCAGCCCATTTTCTATGGGCGTTACCCCTCTCAGCTATCTATATCGGCTTCCCTCTTTGGATCAGCGTTCAGATCAGCTTTCTATCGATCGGCTCTCTGTGGATCAAAATGAGCAAATTTGCCGCTTGATTATTGAAGCCGGGCAGCAGGCGCTCCAGCTCGGAAAGGCGGCCTTCGATATCTATGAAAAAGGCCAGAAGGATTTCGTGACATCGGTTGATCGGGCGCTAGACCGCAAGCTCTCCAGCGGCCTGGCCACTCTTTTTCCGACCGACGGCATCGTCACTGAGGAGAATGTCCGGTCTCGGCAGGCATTTCAAGTCAAGCACCGACGGCTGTGGCTAATCGACCCGATCGACGGCACCGATAATTTTATCCGTCGAGGGGGAAGCTATAAGGTCAAACCTTGGGACACGACCGGCCCACTGGCGCTCGCCCTAGCCGCCGGGCTCACCTGCTGCGGTCTAGAAGGCCAGCCGCTGCGCTGGGACGTCGATGCGGTCGATGGGCAGACACTCATCCATCAGCAGACGATCTTAATTGGTTGGTCCCAATACATTGAGCAGCTGCGCCCAAAAGTGCAGGCAGCCGTGCAGGAAACGAATCGGACTTAGAGCGAGCTTAGGCCGGGTGAACTGGGTAGACTGAGGTGAGCCGATGGCAAATCTCAGGTCTACCTCAACAGTCAGGTGCGATGTCCACTAGTACGCTAACCCCTTCTATGCAGCCTGAAGCCTTTAGTCAGCTGTTTCCACTATTTAACGCGGCCAATCCTGAAACCCTGGAGCAGCTGCTGTCTGCCGCTACCCAGTATGACTGCCCTCCGGGCCGCACGGTTTTGATGGAAGACTCCTGGGGCAACGCGGTCTATTTTCTGGCTTCTGGCTGGGTTAAAGTCCGGCGGCAGGTGGGCGATGACTATGTCACGCTGGCCGTGCTGAGCCGGGGCGACTTTTTTGGCGAGATGGCAATTCTTGACGAGTCCCCCCGCTCAACCGACGTGACGGCGCTATCGACGGTTGAGCTGGTCAGCATCCCCGCCCAGCTGTTTATCCAAACGCTGTTCAAAGATTCGCAGCTGCATCACCGGATGCTACAGCTGATGGTGAAGCGGCTGCGCCTGACCAATATTCGCTTTCAGCTGAGTCACAAAGCGTCCGCTATTAAGCTGGCCAATACGCTGCTGGCAATGGCTGAAGCCTATGGAACGCAGGTGGGGAATCAGGTCGAGATTTTCAATATTCCGCCCAGTGACCTGGCCGCCGTCGCTGATGTAAGTAAGCACGACGTTGTCAAGCTGATGGCGAAGCTGGAGCAAAAAGCCTGGATTCGGACTGACCCCGATACCAATGCGCTATTCCTGACCAACCTATCGCCGCTGAAGCAGCTGCTGAAGCAGTCCTAAGCCAGCGATGCATTAGCTTGAATCTTTAGATTTGTGGTGGAGCGTCTTTGATTTGCTGCGGAGTCGTTAAAGTGATGGGGAGCGATCGCAGTTTCTCCAGAGTTAGACGCCGCTATGAATTCGCAACCTTCCCCGCCCGCCATCTCTCCCCGGCAGATGAATCTGCTCCGCGTGGTTTTGTCCATGGCCTGGTCAGACGGCAATCTAGAGCAGGCAGAAGTCGATGTCATGCTCGACCGCTTCAGCCGTCTGTTTGCTAAAACGCCGGAACGGCAGACGTTTTTGCGAGAAGAGCTGCAAAGCTACCTGATCCAAAACGTGCCGCTGGAGGAATCGGTTCCGCATCTCACCGCGCCTGCCGAAAAGGAACTTGTCCTGCGCCTGGGCTACGAGGTGATCAGCGCTAGCGCCCGCACGCCCGACGAAGCCAAAATTAATCAGGACGAAAGCCAGGCTTATCAAAAGCTGCTCGACCTGCTCGACCTGCCGGAAGACGTAGTGCAGCGAGTTGAGCAGGAAGCCGAGGTCTCGCTGAGCCAGGGCAATAAAAACGTAGTCGATTTGCTCATTTACCAGCTCCGCGACTTCTGGTCCTCCTGACTTTTCGCTTGGTTAGAAAATCCTAAAAGGAAAGATCCCAACTTCTATTAGAGATATCCTAGATTTGAAGTCATCTTCGCAATTCTAGCTTGCGCGCAGTTGAACAACCTCTGTTGTCCTGATTGAAAGGGCAGTTAGCGGTCAGTCATGAATAAGGTTATACCGTTTCTGGCTTGCTTTCCGGGTCTTCGGACGTATCGCCAGGCTGCTCCGTTACCGCTTCTTTGCCTTTAGCTCGCTCTTCCCGCTTTTTCCGACCGGCTTCGAGAATATCTTTCATCACAGCGGCAGCTTGGGACATTTTGTCTAGATTGCTGCGGTAGAGATCCAGATCTTTAACAAATTGCTCGGGCCCTAACCCTAAAGCTTCAGCAACCTCTTGCAGGAGCGCATCCCGCTGGGCTTTGTCTTTCAACGCTTCGGCATCAGCCGACTCAATCAGGGTATAGAGGCCGATGGCGAACAGGCGGCTGTACTTAAACTTGGGATTGTTGGCAACCTTGTGTAGCGTATCCTGTAGTAGGGAGCCACCCTGTTCTTTGGCCGCCGCGAACTGAGCCTTGAGGTCGGCTAGGCTGAGCCCAGCCACCGATGACTGTAGCGCTTCGGCATCCTGACGGTATTGCTCAGGGCTGTCACCCACTGACTGGACCAGAGCCGTGAAGATAGACTGCCGCCCCGATTCTGGCGTATAGCCTTGAGTAAAGCGCTCAAAGGTGGTGACGACGCCCAGCGCGTAGATCGGATCGTAGGCGAAATCTACATTGACCGAGAGCAGATGCATTTCTACCATCAGCTCTTCAACCACTCGCTGATAGAGCGAGCTGATGGGGCGATTGTGCTGAGCGTAAAAAGCTCGCTTTGTATCTGAAACCGTGCGGACGTTATTCACAGTGAGCGCTCATAGTACTTTTGCTTCTATTCTCACCCGTTGGAGGCGGTTTGCCAAGGCTCCGATCCGGCCGAACCCTACCCGGCTGTGATCGCTGCTGAGGTATGATTCAAGAGTTTCTATCTTATCCTAGCTGACCATCTAGCTGAATGATTTAGCGTGGCCTCACCCTTCCAGCAGTTAGCATCTGCCCTCGCCGGCGAATTTGAAAACCAGGCCCAGGTTGCGGCCGATCCTGCCTGGTACGTCCATCTGCGGCTGTGGCAAAGGCCGATTTTAGCCTTGTCTGCCCCATCCGAAAACAGTGTGATGCTGTTTTTAGAGCAGGTCAACCTGGCCAGCGAAACGCCCTACCGGCAGCGGCTGCTCCAGCTGAAGCAATCTGATTGCCAGCTGCGGGCTGAGTACTATGCGCTGAGGCAACCCCATCAGTTTCAAGGTGCGGGTCAGCAGCCTGCTTTGCTAGCAAACCTTACAGAGAATGACTGTATTCACCTACCCGATTGCGAGTTGGGCATCGAGCTGCGTTCAGAGATTGGTAGCCCCGCCTTCAAAGCCACCTTGCCCGAGGGTCAGCTCTGCGCCTTTGAGGTCAATGGACAGCGTAAGTATGTCTACCTGGGCTTCGAGGTGAACGCTACTGACCCTAACGGCCCGACTGAGCTACTAATCTTCGACAAGGGGATTGACCCTGAGACTAAAAAGGCCCTGTGGGGAGCCCTGATGGGACCCTATCGGCTCGTTAAGCAGCAAGACTACAGCTCAGACTGGGGCTTTTAGCTGGAGCCGGAGAGCGTAGTTTGAGGGTCGGCAGTCTGGTGCGGGGTGGGGGAGGCTGCGACGCTCGCTGCCGACTCGTAGACGGCTAGATCAAACCAGAAGGTGGTGCCCACCCCGACTTCGCTGACCAGGTTGACCAGACTGCTGTGCTTATCCATAATATTTTTGACAATCGACAGTCCTAGCCCGGTTCCTTCCAGCGTGTGTACCCGATTTTCCACCCGAAAGAACCGCTCAAAAATCGCCTTCTGGTCTTTGTTGGCAATGCCAATCCCGGTGTCGCCCACCTCAATGCGCACGGACTCGGCGCTGGGATGGTGCTGCAAAGCCGGTGAGCGATAGGCCCGGATGACGACTCGCCCACCGGCAGTCGTAAACTTCAGGGCATTGCCTACCAGGTTGCCAAAGACCTGGAGCAGCAGATCATAGTTGCCCAGTATCGGCGGCAGGTCGGGCTCGACGTCCTGCTCTAGCTCAATCTTTTTGTCGCGGGCGTTGAGCTGATAGGTGCGCAAGACCTGCTCAATCGGCTGATGCACCTCCACCGGCGAGAACTGATAGCGTCGGCTCGACTCCAGCCGCGATAGGTCTAGCACATCGTTGACCAGTCGGCTGAGCCGGTCGGTTTCGTGATTAGCCGTTTCCAAAAATTCCTGCCGCTCCACGTCGGACAGATCTTCGCCGTACTCATGCAGCGTTTCAATAAAGGACTTGATGTTGAATAAGGGAGTGCGCAGTTCGTGGGAAACGTTGCTGATGAACTGGCTCTTGGCCTCGTTCAGGGCAACCTCGCGGGTGATATCCTGGACCGTAATCGCAATGCCTTTGACATTCTCGCGGGACTGGTCGAGCACCGTGTTCAGCAATATCCGAATGGTCCGGTTAGCGGGCTCCATCAGCGAAATCCGAAACTCCATGCCTTCGGAAGAGTCGCCCGCAGCGGCCTGGTAGAGGGGGCGGGTCATCTGAATACGGACTTCGGGCGGCAGATGCTGCAGAATGCTGCCCTCTAGCTGGGTCTCCCAGCCAAAAATGCGACAGGCGGCGGTATTTGCGAGGACAATGTCCATGTTGGCATCGAGTAAAATCGCCCCGTCGGCAATGGTCGAAACCAGACTTTCGAGCTTTGCCTTTTCAGCGGTGAGCTCCTCGATATTCTGCTCCTCATAACGCTCCAGTCTCTCGGCCATATCGTTGAAGCTGTAAATCAGCTCGCCAATTTCGCCGCCGATGGGCAGATTAATCCGCTGTTTAAAATTGCCCGCAGCAATATTTTGTACCCCTCCAAGCAGCTCTTTAATCGGCTGGGTAATGATCAGCGCGTTGAACACGGCTCCCAGGATCACCATCACCCAAATCGAGACAAAGACGGCAATGGTGACGTCGCGGGTGAGGTTGGAAGAGGCGACGACGGTGGGATTGGGGGTGATGCCGAGGGCCAGTACGCCCAGATAGCGATTGTCCGCCCTCAGGGGCACAAAAATGTCGGTCACTTCGCCGGCTGGCGTTAGGTGCTGGCGCACCGTAGGGAGTTCGGCCTGCTTAGCATAGCCCGGCGGCAGCTGCATCCGCCGCCGCAGGGTGAGGGAATTTTGGACCGCCGCTTCGGAATAGGGAATGCCGAAGAAAATGTTGCCGTCTTCGTCGGCATAGAGCATGTACTGGACGCTAGAAGTGCTTTGGAAAAAACTATAGGTGAAGCGAGCCAGCTCGGTGCGATCGCCCTTTTCTACCATCGGGGCCACATTCGCCGCCAGCAGCAGGCCCAGGTCGCGGCCAAAGCGAGTATCGTTGACCCGTGCGTCTTGCTGAATGGTGTTGACGGCCCAGAAGGTGAGGCCGCTCATCACCAGTGACACGATCAGCGTTGCCCCGGCCATCAGCCGAGTCTGTAGCGTGAAGTCGCCCCACCAGCGAAGCATCAATTTTTTGATCTGCCTCAGGAGTTGCATCATAGGCGCGTCAAGGCTCGCCAGCTGCTACCGCTTTCATTCTCTATTGTTGCACGGAATTTCGTTGGGCAGGTCAGAGCTGACGGGCCCTGCCCTGCACTCGATAGCCGATGTCACGACGGTAGTAGCTGTGATCAAAGTGGATTTTATCCATCGCGGCGTAGGTTTGAGTGAGGGCCTGGTCTAGGGTTGAGGCCATGCCCGTAACGCCTAATACCCGACCGCCGGTGCTTCTCAGCTGGTTGCCCTGCCAGCGGGTGCCGGCATGAAAGACCCAGACGCCATCGCCTTCAGCTGCTTCAGTGCCCGAAATCTGCATATTTTTAGGATAGCGCTCTGGGTAGCCGGCAGCCGCCATGACCACGCAGACTGATGCCCCGGGCTGCCATTCGAGCGGCGGCAGATCCGTCAGCCGCTGCTCGCAGCAGGCTAGGATAATGTCCGCTAGCGGCGTCTCCAGCAGCGGCAGCAGCGCCTGGGTTTCAGGATCGCCAAAGCGGCAGTTGAACTCAATCACCTTGGGGTCGCCGGCAGGTGTAATCATCAGCCCGGCATAGAGAACGCCGCAGTAGTCAATGCCGCGCGATCGCAGCTGAGCCACCGCCGGCTCTAGCACCTCGGCACAAATCCGCTCCATCAGGGTTGGCGGCACGACTGGCGTCGGCGCATAGGCCCCCATGCCGCCCGTATTGGGGCCGGTGTCGCCTTCTTCTAAGGGCTTGTGGTCCTGCGCGGGCAGCAGCGGCCGCACGGTGATTCCATCAGTTACGGCTAGAACAGAGGCCTCCTGCCCGGTCAGGCACTCCTCAATCAAAATCTGCTGACCTGCTGCGCCAAACTGGCCCTGAAAGGCCGCCTCAACCGCCTGTCTGGCCATCTCTAGGCTGGTCGCGACGGTGACACCCTTACCCGCCGCTAGGCCGTCTGCCTTGATCACAATTGGCGCGGTTTGCTGCTCCAGGTAGGCTAGCGCCGCTGCCGCGTCGGTAAAGGTAGCTGACGCAGCGGTGGGGATACCGGCCTGCTGCATCAGGTCTTTGGCCCAGACTTTGCTGGCTTCAATCTGGGCACCGGCCTGGGATGGACCGAATACTTTTAAGTCCTGCGATCGCAGATGGTCGGCCATGCCCTCGGCCAGCGGCTGCTCTGGCCCGATCACCACCAGCGGCACATTGTGCACTAGGGCAAATCGGGCAATTCCCTCAGCGTCAGTTGCCGCTAAAGGCAGATTGCGACAGCCGGGCAGCCGGGCCGTACCGCCGTTGCCGGGAACGCAGATGACTTCCCGAACGCTAGGCGACTGGAGCAGCTTCCAGGCTAAGGCGTGCTCTCTGCCTCCGCTGCCGACGACAATAAATCTCACGGCTGACCCCCCTGATAGTTGAATGAGTTCAATAGCGGCAATTATCTTCCCACATTAAGCTTCGTTGCAAAGCTTGAAAACGGCTTAGCAGACTGTGATAACTTCGTAACCGAAGATTGAGGAGAGTAATCTGGTGTTACGTTCTGAGTCCACACCCGCGCCGTCCGCTACCGCTCGCGAAGATTTTAGCGAATACGTGGCCCATCTTCAGCTCCATATGGCGCTCCAAGCCCGCAATCTGGTTCCCCCCCTACAAAACCAGGGCGACCCTCGCCAGGCCCTGCTCCACCAGACCCAAGCCGATATTGAAAAGCTGGTTTCCCGGCAGGCATTCTAAACCAGCGTTATCAATGGCATAAAACTTGGTCATAAAACTTGCCCCTGTGATCGAAGGGTTTGGGCCCGATTGGCCCTAGGGGCATTTGTTTGGTCTGGAATGATCTAAAATCTAACCCTATTCCATACACAGAACCCCCAGATCAGAGGCATACTATACAGGTAATGTCTCAGTTTTAAGCTGCCGACCGATTATGGGTTCGGCTAGGAAGCGGCTATGAAACGCAAAAGACCCCTACCTCCCCCCCGCAATCCAGATGGCTATCGCAGTGCTCCAAACGGCGGTATGAACGGCGGCATGAACAACGGCGGCATGAACAACGGCGGCATGAACGGCGGCATGAACGGCGGTAGCCCCAGCGGCGTGCTCGGCGGCATGAACTGGGCCGTCGTCGCGGGTATTTTTGTCCTCGGGATCGTGCTTGGGGTGGTGGTTGCCTATAATTCCAACTTCAGCGGCGACCAGTCGGTGGCGACCGAAGCCCAGATTGATAGCCTGGCGCCTAATCCAGAGCTCTGTGCCCAGTATGGGGCTAGCGCGATCGTGACGGATACCAGGGTGTTTGTCACGCTGAATCCCAGACGAGTCTTTGTCTCCCAGCCCCAAAGCTCACCGGGCTGCGTCATGCGCACGTCGAACTGGTCAGTGCTGGAGCAAAAGGATGTGCTGAATTCCGAAGAGATGCGCTCCTGCCGCAATCGGATGAATACTTTTGGCTTTACCGGCGACCTCAACACGCCGAAGGCAGCCAAGGTGGACTGCATCTACCAAAACGACGGCGGTGGCCGCTTCTAAGACCGGTTCTAACGGGGCAGCGGCTGACCAAAGGGTATTGGGTCGGGCCAGCGGCTGGTTAGGCTCGGCGCGGGCGGCGTGATCAGTGGATTGGTAGATGGGTCAAGCGGTTCACTGCCAGCGGTGGCTGGCTCGGGTGCTGGACTAGCGGTAGGAGGTGGAGGTGGCGCATCGGCGGTCTCAGCAGGCTCGGGCGCTGGAGACGCTTCCTGTACTTCCAGCGGCGGTACCGTCACGCGGGTGGTAGGAACCGATTCGGTGAGCGGATCGAGCGGCGCAGCGGGGGCAGTCGGGAGATGAGCTGGCGGACCCTGGAGGTCGGTTGCAGATTGGCTCAGCTCCTGGGCGCTAGTCGGGACGGCCCAGATGCAGATAGTTGCAGCTATCAGGCCGCTCACCAGGCCATGGAACAGACCTTCACTCTGGCAATATCGGGCGCTCATTGCCAACCCCTCGCTCCCCTCTCAGCTACAAGATACGCCAATTTCGCGAAATTTATTGCTTGCTTTAAATCGATTAGCCCGTTATTTGCTGCCGCTATTCGTCATCATAGAGGTAAGCTGTTCCCGCGTGAGGAGACTCTGACCCGATGGAAATGCACGAACTGGTAACGCTAATTTTGCTGCTCAGCCCCGGCCTGCTGCTGTCAATTCTGGTGATGGCGGGCTTTGCCGCAGGCGGATAGTACATATTGGAGGATATTCCCATGGTGATGACCGAATCGACCATGCTGCCGCTGGGTACGGTAGCGCCAGACTTTCAGCTGACCGATGTGGTCACGGGCGACTCGGTTTCGCCCGCCCAGTTTGCCGATAAAAAAGGGCTGCTGGTGATGTTTATCTGCCAGCACTGTCCCTTCGTCAAGCATGTCGAGCAGCAGCTGGGCCAGATTGGGCGAGACTATGAGCCTCTGGGCTTGGGCATTGTGGCGATTAGCGCCAACAGCGTTGAAACTCACCCCCAGGACGGCCCTGAGCAGCTGCGTGAGCAGGCGACTCGGCTGGGCTTTAACTTTCCCTACTGCTACGACGAGACCCAGGCCGTCGCCAAGACCTACACCGCGGCCTGCACGCCGGATTTCTTTCTCTTCGACGCCAATCAGAAGCTGGTCTATCGCGGTCAGCTCGACGCCAGCCGACCGGGAAATGACAAGCCGGTAGACGGGGCTGACCTGCGCCAGGCGCTGGACGCGGTGATTGCGATGCAGCCGGTCGCTGAAGCCCAAAAGCCCAGCATTGGCTGCAATATCAAATGGCATCCCGGCCAGGAACCCGCCTACTTCGGGGCCTAGGGGCGCTTAAGCCGTTGCCGTCTGGGGGTCGCGCTCGGGCGGAGCCATGAACTCTGGCCCCACCGGGTCTTTCACGGTCTCCGCCAGAATTCGATCGATTTCGGCTCGGTCAGACTGGCTCAGCGACCAGCCCGCCACTGCTTCGGCGGCATCCAGCTGGTCGGGGCGACGGGCTCCCCAAAGGGCGACAGAGACACCCCGATCCAGCAGCCAGCGGGCCGCCAGATGGATGACGCGCTTGCCAAAATTCTCCTGAGCAAACTGGTCGAGCCGTTCCACCGCGGCTAGGTACTGCTCATAGCGCGGCGGCTGAAATTTAGGGTCGCTGTTGCGCAGATCGTCGCCGTTGAAATTGCGCTCTTGGCTCATTTTGCCGCTCAGTAGGCCCCGACAGAGCGCTCCGTAGGTGACCAGGGCAATCCCCTGCTCTAAGCAATAGGGTCGAATGTCATCGTCGATAGCGCGCTCAAATAAATTGTAGGGCGGCTGAGCCGAGTGCAGGGGGGCCGCCTGACGAAAGGCATCCATCTGTTCCGGGCTGTAGTTGCTGACGCCGATGGCGCGAATCGTTCCGGCCTCGTAGAGTTCGTTCAGGACCTCAGCCGTTTCTGCAAAGGGCACCAGCGGGTCGGGCCAGTGCACCTGGTAAAGGTCGATATAGTCGGTTTGCAGGCGCTTCAGGGAATCCTGAATTTCTGTTTGAATGCGATCGCGCCTAGAATTGCGCACCACTTTACCATCCTCATTCCAGTCCAGGGCCACCTTCGTCGCCAGCACCACCCGATCCCGCTGGCCGTACTGGGCTAGCGCCTTGCCGACAATCTCCTCAGAGCGGCCAAAGCCGTAGACCGGCGCGGTATCGATAAAATTAATCCCCCGGTCGAGGGCGGATAGGATGGTGTCGATCGAGCGCTGCTCATCGGTGCCGCCCCACATCCAGCCGCCGATGGCCCAGGTACCCAGACCGATTTGAGAGGCGTGCTGAAGGGGACCGATAGAGGTATATTCCATAATTTTGGTGAGGGCTAAGGGGGATCCGGTTTCGCTGGCGAGGCTGACCCAGAAGCTCAGCCAGCGCTCAGATTATGCTCAGGACTGGCTCAGGCAGCAAACTAAAGTACAGGTTATTCTAAGATTGCGAGGAATACATCTCTCTAGGGTTGAAAACTCCGGGGGTTGAAAACTCCGGGGGTTGAAAACTCCGGGGGTTAAAGTCTCGGGGGGTCTATCAGTCCTTCATAACCAATCAACTGCTCCATTCTGTCCACAGCTAGACCCTCAGCAAAGTCCTTTTATGAACGCTGCTCTCCGCGATCGCCCCCGCGTCGTGATCATCGGGGCTGGCTTTGCCGGTGTCCGCACCGCGCAGAAGCTCGCCCACGCGGCGGCTGAGGTGGTCCTGGTCGATTGTCGCAACTACCACACGTTTGTGCCGCTGCTGTACCAGGTGGCAACGGGCTTCATCGAGCCCAGCCAGATTGCCTATCCGCTGCGCAAGCTGATGCGGCAGCTGCCGAGCGCTCGCTTCATCCTGGCGGAAGTGCGTCGAGTGGATTTTGCCGCTCGCCGAGTTGAAACCAGCGGCCCGCCGATTGACTACGACTATCTGGTGATTGCCACCGGTAGCCAGACCAAATTTTTAGGCGTGCCGGGAGCCCCTGACCATACGCTGCCGATGCGGACGTTGGAAGACGCGATCGCGCTGCGCAACCACATTCTCCACTGCTTTGAGCGAGCCGCCAGTACGACCGACTGGCAGCTGCGAGCCCAGCTGATCACCTTCGTCATCGTCGGCGGTGGCCCCACCGGGGTAGAGCTGGCCGGGGCGCTCCAGGAGCTGATTCGGGAATCGCTGCGAAAGGACTTTCCCAGCCTGGATATGACCCAGGCCCGGGTCATCCTAGTCCAGTCGGGCGATCGGCTGCTGGCCAACCTGCCGCCGCATTTGGGGAAATATACCAGCCGTCAGCTGCGCCGACGGGGTGTCAAAGTGCAGCTACAGACTAAAGTCAAAGCCGTTTCAGCGCGCAGCGCTACCCTGGCGGATGAAACGGTATTGCCCACATCGACCGTAATCTGGACGGCGGGAGTCGTGGCCAACATTCCGCCCACAGACCGCGATCTGCCCGCAGCCAAGCAAAACAAGATCGTGGTAGGGCCTGCGCTCCAGCTGGCTGACCATCCCCGGGTCTACGTGATTGGCGATGGGGCCTATGTCGAGGATTCCGGAGAGCCGCTGGTGGGCGTAGCACCGGAAGCCCTTCAGCAAGGTAGCGCCGTTGCCGCAAACATTAAGCGTCAGCTCCGGGGACTTGATCCGGTGCCGTTCAGCTACTTCAACAAGGGCCGCGCCGCGATTATTGCTCGTAATGCTGGGGTCGCTCATCTCTTTGGTAAGCTAGCGATGTCGGGCTTTGGGGCCTGGCTGCTGTGGCTGGGTATTCATCTTTACTATCTGCCGGGCCTTTCCAATCGCTGGAATGTGCTGGCGAGCTGGCTGAAAGACTATATTATTCGCGATCGCGCAGTGCGCCAAATTATTGCGGTTCCTAGCCGCCTCCCTCAGGTTTTGCCTGAGGAGACCCAGCCAGAGATGCCCGACCTGAGTCAAAAATCCTAGCTGTTAGTTCTCACAATCCCTTGTCCTCTTGGAGGTTTTATGCAATACATTCCACTCGCAGCCCGCATCTTTCTCTCCATTCTCTTTCTCAAGACCAGCATTGGCCATCTGATCGACTTTCCTGGCTTTCAACAGGACATCGCCGATGCCGGTCTACCGCTGGCCCCGCTGCTCGCCGTTGGCACTATCGTCTTTCAACTTCTGGGCGGCCTATCGCTGCTAATCGGGTTCAAAACGCGGATTGGTGCAACGCTGCTAATCCTCTTCCTCATTCCCGCCAGCATTTTCTTTCACAATCCGTTCGACCCCAGCCAGCTCACTAATTTCCTCAAGAATCTTGCCCTCATTGGCGGTCTGCTGATGGTGATCTATGCTGGAGCCGGTGCCCTGAGCGTAGACGGCCCGACTTCCCCAGCCAGCTCTCGCAGCTACTGATTCTCGAGCCTATGCCAAATCAGCTGCGCGTCATTGCCTATGCGGTCGTACAGGAACAGCGCCTGCTGTTGGTGAGAAAGCGGCAGACGACCAAATTCATGTTCCCCGGCGGCAAATACGAGCTGGGGGAGAGCGATCTAGACTGTTTACAGCGCGAGGTCAAAGAAGAACTGGGCTGTCGGATCGATCTCTCTCAGGTCAGTTTTTTAGGCGAATTTGTCACAGCGGCTGCGAATGAGCCCGACAGTCAAATTGTAGCTCGGGTCTACACCGGCCCGCTGTTGGGCGAACCCGTTCCCACGAATGAAATTGAAGAACTGTTCTGGCTCAGTCGAGATGCGGCAGAGTCACCCAGCCGCATCGCTCCGCTGGTGACAGAATGCGTTATCCCTGCATTAACTCGGCTGAATCAGCTCTAGGCCGCTGGGTCTAATAAAACTAGAATACAGAATTGAGCTTAGAAGTCGTTCGGAAATAAGTTACCTAACTACTAATTGTTCATGAGGTTGAATCTCGTAGTTCCAGTCACTATGAAATGAATTACGTTTTAGCCTGAGGCTACCGATTGCTTCGGCGGTAACTTTTCGTCCTTTCTGATAAATGTTGCCGTCGAGCCAGCAGTGAACTTCAAGGCCTTCGTTGGTTCGAGTTGAGCTGACTAGATTGACGACGACCTGATGGGTTTCTAAAGGAACGCCTCGCCAGTTGCGGGTAATATGACAGAACAAACGGTGCTCAATCTTATTCCATTTGCTCGTGCCAGGTGGATAGTGGCACACTTCTATTTTCATCTCTGTTTCGTCTGCGAGTCGTTGCAATTCGAGCTTCCATAATCGACTTCGATGTCCGTTGCTGCCGCCACTATATCTATGCCCACTATATCTATGCCCACTATATCTATGCTAGGACTGGGGGAACCGGGCTGATCAAGCGATATCCTGGTAACAGGTGTCCGGTTTCTAGGTTTCATGCAGATTTATTTGGACTACAGCGCGACTACGCCGCCTCGGCCCGAGGTGATTGCGCTGATGCAGGCGACTCTGCAAGCGGAGTGGGGCAACCCCTCTAGCCTGCATCAGTGGGGCAACCGGGCGGCCACCGTGCTGGAGCGATCTCGCCTCCAAATCGCAGCCTTACTCAACGCCTCCCCAGACAGCCTAGTCTTCACGGCGGGCGGCACTGAAGCGGACAATCTGGCCATTCTCGGCGTGGCCCAGTCCTACCGGCAGCCGCAGCACTTAATTATTTCTAGCGTCGAGCATTCCGCGATCGCGGTTCCCGCCAGCCAGCTCGAAGCCCGCGGCTGGCAGGTCTCCCGACTGCCGGTGAGCCGCACCGGGCAGGTGGGTCCGGCTGACTTAAAGCAGGCGCTGCGGGACAATACCACCCTGGTCTCGATTATCTACGGCCAGAGCGAAGTGGGGACGCTACAGCCGATCGCCGAACTGGGCGCGATCGCCCAGGCCCACGGCGCCCTCTTCCACACTGACGCGGTGCAGGTAGCGGGCCGCCTGCCGATCGACGTGCAGCAGCTGCCGGTAGATCTGCTGTCGGTCTCCAGCCACAAAATCTACGGGCCGCAGGGCGCTGGAGCGCTCTATATCAAACCCGGCGTGAGCCTGACGCCGCTGCTGGGCGGTGGCGGTCAGGAGTTTGGCCTGCGCTCGGGTACCCAGGCGCTGCCTAACATTGCAGGCTTTGGCCTGGCGGCGGAGCTAGCGGCCCAGGAGATGCCCGCAGAAACCCTGCGGCTGATGCACCTACGCAATCGCCTTTTCTCTCTGCTGGCCGATGTGCCCGAACTGGCGGTCACCGGTGACCGCCGCGAGCGGCTGCCCCACCACGTCAGCTTTTGCCTGCCCCATACCGAAGGTCTCAGCGGCAAAACCCTGGTGCGCCAGATGAACCTGGCTGGGATTGGCATCAGCGCCGGCTCAGCCTGCCACAGCGGTAAGCTCAGCCCCAGCCCGGTATTGCAGGCGATGGGATACCGCGATCGCGCTGCCCTGACCGGCATCCGCCTCACCCTGGGCCGCCGCACCACCGCCGCCGATATTGACTGGACAGCGATGGTTCTGAAGCAGGTGTTGGCCCGCAGCCTCCCGGCCAAATTCGTCGCGCCGGTATAGCCGTTGACCAAAGATTTGGATTCATTGCAAGCACAGGAGCGGCAGGTCAGAATCCATTAAACTGAAAAGCACCGCTGCACAGCAGATTATTGATTATTCCAGCGCCCATGACGATTCCTTCTTCGCTCGAAGCCGCTACTGAACAAGCGATCGCGGCGACCCAGGCCGCTATCCGCGACGGCTATGGTCGCTTACAGGTGGAAATGGCGATTGCCGAGCTGAAGCAGCAGCCGATTGCCGAGCAGTTTTTGTCTGTATTTGAGCCGCTGTCTTTAAAATTCAAAGTATTTTTCCCCGATGCGGGCGCGGCGGCCCTGGCCAAGCGCGACTGGCAAAATCCCGACTTCAGCATTCGCGGCCTGACCGAAGCGCGGGAACCGGCTGCGCCTGAAGATGAGGCATTTTTGGTTGTCAACCCGTCATCGGTGGAGGTCAGTCAGGTTGAGCAGCTCTGCGAAGTGGCCCTAGACCGACCGGTGATTATTCTCAATCCTAAGTTAGAAGACGTTTCGACGATTGGGATTGGCTACGCCGGTCGGCAGCTGCGCGATCGCTTCTTGAGTACGCTAGAAACCTGCTACTACCTCAGACCGATGGAGGGCGCGGCGGTGCTGCGCTGCTATCCGCAGCCCTGGCAAATCTGGAAAGAGCAGGATGGCCAGTATGAGTTACTGACAGAGCTACCCCAGCGTCCGTCAGGAGAGGCGCTTGAGCGAATCCTCTACGGTTCGGATGAGACTCAGTCTGACAAAGATGCGTCTGAGGGCAGCAGTAAGCCGAGGCGAGGACTCCTATCAGAGCTACAGCAGCTGTTTAGGGCGCTGTCGCAATAGCGGTTTAAGAGGTTGCAGATGAATTGGTTGGTAGTGCTTTATGGGGTTTTGCTGGTTGCGATCGCGATCGGCGTCATCGGCGCATTTGTGCCAGCCCTACCTGGGATTAGCGTCATTCTAGCGGCGGTCGTGATCTGGGGCCTGGTCGTCGGCTTTGCAAAGGTGAGCTGGGCCTTGGGCATCACGGCTCTGGCGCTGCTGCTGAGTCTGATTGTGGGCTATCTGGCCGCCTATTTAGGCGCTAAGAAAGTGGGGGCGAGCCGCTGGGGGCAGATTGGAGCTGTGGCTGGGCTGCTGCTGGGATTTTTTGGCCTGCTGCCCACGCTGCCGGTGGGCGGGCCGCTGGTGGGGATTGTGCTCGGGGCGATGCTGGGTGCGTTTGTAGGCGAATTTATCTATCGTCAGGATTTAGCCCTTGGCGCGCGCACTAAGCTCTGCGCCAAAGTCAGCCTGGCCGTGGTCGTCGGCTCTTTGATCGGCAACGTGATTGAAGGCATTTTAGGGCTGACTTCGGCGGTAATTTTTGTCGTCACCACCTGGTCCACCGTCGGCGCGAGCTAGACGCTGGCCGCCATTGGGTAGCGAATGTTGGCCTGCCGCAGTCGCTCTACTGCCTCACCTAAGCGATCGCAGTCGGCAATTAGGCTAATTCGCACGTAACCTTCGCCACCTTCGCCAAAGGCACTGCCCGGAGTGACCACCACGCCGGTTTTTTGCAGCAGCATGAAGGCAAAATCCGAGGCGCTCATCTGCGGCGGGCAGGGCACCCAGAGATACATCGTCGCCTCGGGTTTAGGCACGTCCCAGCCCAGTTCGGCCAGCGCCTGGATCAGAAAATCGCGGCGACTGCGGTAGCGAGCCTGCACCTCATGCAGATAGACATCGGGCAGCTGCAACGCCGTCTCAGCCGCAGTTTGCAATGCCGAAAAAATGCCGTAATCCAGATTGGTCTTAAGCGTTCGCAGGCCCTGGATCACGTGCGGATTGCCCACCGCAAAGCCCACCCGCCAGCCGGCCATATTGTAGGTTTTGGATAGCGTATGAAACTCCACCCCCAGCGCCTTAGCTCCCGGAATTTCTAACAGGCTGGTGGGCTGATAGCCATCAAAGGCCAGCTCGGCATAGCAGAGGTCGTGGACCAGTAAAATTTCATACTGCTGGGCAAAGGCGACGATGTCTTCAAAGAACGTTCGCGGCGCAGTGGCTCCCGTAGGATTGTTGGGATAGTTGAAGTAAAGGACTTTGGCTCGCTGGGCCAGGTCTGCGGGAATGGCGTCTAGGTCAATCAGCCAGTCATTCTCAGGCTTGAGGATGAGGGGATGGATGTCGGCTCCCGCGATCGCGGGTCCCCGAAAGTGAGCCGGGTAGGCAGGCGTCGGCACCAGAACTACATCGCCCGGATTGATGTAGGCCATCGCTAAATGGCTCAGTCCTTCCTTGGAACCCAGCAGCGGCAGGGCTTCGCTATCGGGATCGAGGGTGACCTCGTAGCGGCTATGGTACCAGCTGGTAATCGCCCGGCGGAAGCTAGCGGTACCCTCAAAGGGCGGATAGCCGTGGTTGGCCGGGTCGGCAATGGCCGCGATCGCGGCGTCAACGACCGGCTGCGGTGTCGGCCCGCCGGGATTGCCCATCCCCAGGTCAATTAAATCAACGCCCTGCTCGCGGGCCTTGGCCTTGAGCTCATCCAGTCGGGCAAATACGTAGGGCGGCAGGGCTCCTAGCCGCTCAGCCGGTTGTAGCCAATCGAGTTGCATCCATCTCTCCTATGCCGAGGCTTCGACGCTTGCAGGTGTAGGGGTTGCGGCTCGCCGCTGACCTGGGGCCGTAGTCGAAACCATCGCGGCCAGCAGCTGCTCTGGGCAGACCTGAAACGGCAGACGATGAATATCTGACCCGGCCTGACAGCTTACCACCGCTGCCTGCTGGAGCTGGCTCAGGGCAATCTCACCCAGTCCCAAGTCGGCCAGCGTTTTAGGCAGTCCCAGCGTTGCGTAAAACCGCAAGAGCTGCTGCCGCGCCGTTGCTGCCAGGGCATTCCCCGGCCCCATTTCTTCAAGTCGAAGCTGCACCAGAATACCATAGGCCACCTTCTCGCCGTGCAGCGAATCGTGACTGGCGGGCAGCTGGGTCAGTCCGTTGTGAACCGCATGGGCCGCCACGGTTCGGCACTGAGCCCCGCCCATGCCGCCGATGACGCCTGCCATCAGTATGGTTGCATCCACAACCTCTTGCCAGTCGCTACCGCCCGTTTCCTGAAGCGCCGCTGCTGACTTCTGGAACAGAATATCGCGCAGTACCCGGGCCTGCTGCACTGCGCCAATCATCAGGGTCTGGTCGGAGCTGCCGCTGCTGACCGAGGCTTCGTACCATTTGGCCAGGGCGTCGCCGATACCTGCGATCAGGGTGCGCGGCGGTGCGGTAGCAACCAGGTCGTAATCCAGCAAAAGCAGGTCGGGGCAGCGAGGCAGGCTGACATCGTAGCGGAAGGCCCCCTGGTCTGAATAAATATTAGATAGAGCCGTCCAGGCGGCGCAGGTGGCGGCAGAGGTCGGGATAGTGACTATAGGTAAATTCGCCTGATGGGCCAGCAGCTTGGCCGCGTCCAGGGCCTTGCCACCGCCGACTCCGATAATCAGGTCAGCGCTGTGGCTGACGACGGCTCGATGCAAATGTTTCAGCGCGGCTTCGCTACAATCGGTTTGATAGGAGCCGGTTTCCCAGTTCAGCTCAGTCAGGGCCGGTTGGAGAAAAGGCTGGGCAATTTTTAGGGTGCGATCGCCACCTACAATCAGCGGTCGCTGTCCCAGTCGCTGGATTAGGGATGAGCTCTGCGCAATTATGCCCTGTCCCCGGATCACCTGGGCGGGGGCAATCATCAGCGGCGGTTTGAGAGCGGCGGTCATGGCATTCACCGATTGCAGCGAAAAGGCCCTTAGCAGAACGAGTTTAATGAAAAGCTAGTGTAATGCAGCCTAGACATAAATGCTAGGCCGCGCTAGCTGCACTGGCTTTGGCTAGCTGCGGCGCGTTAATCTGAATCGTCACCGGCTCACCCGTTTCCGCGTCAGGGATTGGCTGCACCTGACCCACGTACAGCAGCTCAGAAATTCCCGGACGGGGATGCACAATTGTCCGAGCCCGAATTGTCGGCGTCTGTCGGTTGCCCAATCGACTGGCCTTGAGCAGATTGCTGGCCGCCTGCTGGAGCGTCGCCTCCAGCTCGGTCTGCGTAATCGACTGGGGCACCTTGATCACAATCTGCGAGCCGCCGGAGTCAAACACGGTTGTAAAAGGCACTGAACCCGGCACCGCTGCCCGCGTAAACGGCTCGAAGCTGAGGCCAAATAGCCCCACCGTCAGCACGGCCATCAGCCCGGTGGCACCCACTAGCCGAAACCGCCAGCCCCATTTGAGAATAAACGCCAGGAGGGTCAGCCCCGCAAAGGCGAGGGTACCCAGGCCAACCCACTGGGTTGCTTGTAAAAAATCGGCGGGAGTGAGCATGGCAGAGTCCGATGGGTCCTTGAGTATGGTCAGCCGTATCTATGGCGCTGGGTCAGGTCAGATTACTGAGAATAGCGCCCTGCCTGAACCTATCCTGATCGTACCAGCCAGTTTCCCCTCTGTGGCTTGTCTGGTCGCTGAGGTATTCGTCGAAGGTGAGGCAACCCTAGCGTTAGGTCGGAGCGTTATAAACTGGCCCTGTTCAAATCGCTAGAACAATCGCGAGGGCTTCTGTGATTTGTTGCATTAGTTCATTTCCGAATTTCCCTTCGCGGAGAGTGTCGATGACCATGATGCCAAGATAGAAAACGCGATCGCAGGTTAGGAAGAATGACATCGCTATTGATATTCCACATCTTCATACAAAGTAGCCAGGGTATCTGAAAAGTTGATACTTTCCAGCCGGAAGACATCTGTCTCAGGGGTATAGTACTGCAAGACCCACAGCCCCGCTTTGTTGCGCCGAAAACACTCAACTCGGGGGTGACGAGTATTGATCAGGACATACTCTTCCAGACTGTCTAGGGTCTGGAAGTCGGCAAATTTATCACCTCGGTCAAAAGCTTCGGTAGAGTCAGAGAGAACTTCCACGACCAGCTTGGGGAAGCACTTGTAGCTTGTAGTTTCTGAATCGCGGGGGTCGCAGGTGACCATGACGTCGGGATAGTAGAAGCGATTGTGGCTCCCAATCCGCACTTTCATGTCAGCAATATAGGCTCGGCAGCCGGAACCGCGCACGTGATGGCGAAGTAAGGTAGCTAGGTTCAGCGCAAGAGTGACATGGGCATCGGTCGCCCCAGCCATCGCGTAAACTTCGCCGCCAATGTACTCGTGCTTGACGGGGCTTTCAGCCTCGAGCTGGAGGTATTCATCAGGCGTAAGGGAGGGCTGGGATGAGGCGACCATATTCAGGACTCCCTACCGCTCAGCTTTTGCCTGAAAATTGCTTCCATGGCCTTTAAGTCTTCATCAGTTTGAGGATAGGGATAGATTGGGCTGTCGGGATTTCCGCTTTGAATTAAAGCTTCGATGGCAGCATCGTCCTCGCGATGTGCCAGGACATAGGCTCTTAGTTCTTGACGAGACATCTGGCTAAAGTCAGGTTTCGACATTATTAAACCTCCATTCTTATGGTTCGCTCAAAATAATTTGAGATTCAGAAATACCACGAAAGCAATGGCTTTCCGGTCTATTGACAAATGTTCTAACCCATGAGTCTTCTCTTGCCATATGGCGTCTCAGGAAGTCATGAGGAAAATGTAATCAACTTTACGCTACATGTGGCGTTTTCAGAATTTAGCGAACCACTAAAATAAATAAGCGAACCATGAGTCCATTGTCCATTTGAGAAAACTAGAATTTCCAAGCTCTCAGTCACACCGGCAAGAATGAATACCGTTTGGGGATTTGAATTGTACCAAAACAGATGGATGGGCTGATACCCATTTGAAAGCATCTGGCATACTCCGACGCAGGTAAAAGCCTGTTCTACGGCAGGCATCGGTACAGGTGTATTAAATTTGCCTCAACCGCTAACGCTTTGAGTATAGCTACTCGTACTCTACATCCTCATATAGAATGGCTAGAGTATCTGAAAAATCCATACTTTCCAGGCGGAAGGCGTCTGTCTCGGGCGTGTAGTACTGCAAGACCCAAAGGCCCGCTTCATTGCGGCGAAAACACTCAACTCGCTGATGGCGGGTGTTGGTCAGCACATATTCTTCTAGGCTATCGAGGGCCTGATAGTCCATAAACTTATCGCCTCGGTCAAAGGCTTCGGTAGAGTCAGAGAGAACTTCCACGACCAGCTTGGGAAAGCGCTTGTAGCTTGTAGTTTCCGTATCGCGGGGGTCGCAGGTAACCATGACGTCGGGATAGTAGAAGCGATTGTGGCTCTCAATCCGCACTTTCATGTCAGCAATGTAGGCTCGGCAGCCGGTACCACGCACGTGGCTACGGAGTAAGGCAAAGAGGTTTCCGGCAATCGTGACATGGGCATCAGTCGCTCCGGCCATCGCGTAGACTTCGCCGCCAATGTACTCGTGCTTGACGGGGCTTTCGGCCTCTAGCTGGAGATATTCATCAGGCGTAAGGGAGGGCTGGGGCAAGGCAACCATAGCATTAGAACAAACTACTTGAGGGCAGCAGCACATCTGAGGCAGGCTTGGATGTCTTCAAGGGTAATGCCAGGATAGTTCCGGAGGATTTCATCGGTGCTCCAACCTGGGCAAGAAGGTCGATAATGAATTCAACGGCGAGGCGAGTCCCTTTGATAAATCGGTTTGCCGACGAGAATATTAGGGTCTATGACGATTCGAGTTTGCCAATCCATGTTCAAGGCTCCCTGCTGCTTGGCTTTTTCCTAGAAATCACTGCCATTTCTTTTGATTTCGCTTCGATGCATCGAAATTAACCAATTTTAACTCACCACCGGGGCTGTCATAGACGTCTTTCCCATCTAGAGCTGTGAAAGCTGTCAGTTCACCGTTTGTTGAGTAGTCATCTACTGCTGCTTTGGCCGCGATCGCGATTTGCTGGCGACGCTGTTCTGCCTCAATCACTATGCTCTCAGTATAGCGACTCATGCTCTAAATCCTCATATAGAGCAGCCAGGGTATCTGAAAAACGATGTTGGTAACCAGCAAGTATCGGGTCACTATTCGTAAATGCTGCTGCGATCGAAGGCTGTATCCGGAAGGCTTAAGCCCGTATTAGGAAGCTGCGTAACCCATGCTCGAAAATTTTGGGACCGCTCTGTAGGTGTTGCGTGCTGCCAGAACAGATCAGTTTTTGCTGACTGTTGAGACTGAGCCTTGATTGAGACAAGGAAATCAGCCATTTCCCTCAGCTGACTTTCGCTGAGCTGATTGATTTCTTGCTTTAGCGTTTCTCGTAGCATTGCCTGTGCTCACCGACTACTCATGCATCGATGGTAACTGATCTAGCGACGAATGGCTTTGACTGTATCGGGTCAAGCTGAGTGCCGTCCCCGCTAGCGCTACATCCTTATGCAGAGCAGCCGGGACATCGTAAAAATCAACGCTCTCCAGACGGAAGGTATCTGTATTCGGGTATGTAGAGCTGAATCGGGATAATAGACTCGATCGCACTTTCTATCCGGGCTTTCAGGACGATTGGCCTACTGGCTTCCGAGCCATTGTCGAAACTGCTTGATTAAACTGTTTTCGCCTACGGCTGTTTTTGCCTCTGACTTGGGAAAGCGCAGTTCAAGAAAGCGGGTAATATCGGTTGCTTTGAGCGGCGATAGGGCAATGCTTTGGGCGCAAATTCTGTACTGGCCTTCGGATAAGGTGTAAATGGCCAGAGAATGCGCATCGTAGCGCCAGATTTCTGGGATTCCTAATTCGGCATAAATTGAGAATCGATCTAGCGAGCTGCTGGTGATGTCTACTTCGACTGCCAGGTCGGGCGGCGGGAAGTAGGCTAAGTCAATTTGTTCGATGTCTCGTACCTGAGCCTCGTTTTGAATGTAATAGCACTGGTCTGGTTCTAATCCTTTTTTCAGGTCTTCTCGGTCGCCGGTGCGCGACCCTAAGCTGCGAATTTCCAGGTCGAGTTCTTCGGTTGCGGCTTCGATTAAGCGACCAAGTATTTTTCGGTAGCTTTCGTGGGGGTCGAGGGGCTTGCGGATTTCGAGGGTGCCGCGATCGTAGGTCAGTCGAATTGCAGGCTCGGAGTCAAAGTCCTTGATCAGGGATTGATAGGTTTGCCAGCTGATGTTTTGGAAAATGACCCGATCGGGACTTTGGATGAGTGTAGCAGTCATGGCGTTTCCCGGCAGAGAGCTATATCTAGTTTAGGCTAGGCTGATGAACCCGCGATCGCACTTTGAGTTTGTGAGGTCTGCTATAGGTCATCCGTCAGATCATGGTACTTATTTCAGTCACTCGAACTCTCTTCACGAAGAACAGGTAGAGGTCGAACAAGAGACCAAATTCGATCAACAGACGAGGAGTCTTCGGCTGAGCGAAAGAAAGCATCACGTTCTCTTGGAGTGATCGTTTTCAATAAAACGATAGTCTCCCGCACAAAATCTAGCGCTTCAGCTTTAGAAAGACCAAGCTCTCTACTAATACAATTGGCAAAATCTACTTGACAGTCCCAGAAACAAGCCATAGATGCTTCATAATCGCTTTTATCCTTACACTCTTGAACAGAGTACCAGAAATTGTTAAAACAAGTTGACTTTTCGCTCATAAAGGGCTCCAATTCGGTTCAGCATTTAGAAGTAACTGAGCAATATACCTCCGTACTGGAGAAGCAGCAATTCCAAATTCCAATTTACAGACGTAATTTTTGCCTCAACGAGGAACGAGTTTGCTAGGTTTCAGCCAATATTTAAGCTTATAAGGATTCTCGATGAGTATCATTCGACCTTGATTTTTTGTAGGCTATTGAGAAAAGAGTGCTAGTAGTGGAGATCTGTCTAACTCGAAAGCCGCTCCATTAGAACCTTTCAGTGACCTGAATACTTACTTTATTTATTTTATTTGGTGTGCCCCAAATGGGTAATGATAAAGTACTGAAATCCTTTGCTGGTGGAGGCTGAGAACAGTAAAATCATCATTTCTGGGGCACTACTTTTTATTTAATTACACCTTGAGCAACTTTATAAATATAGGAGGTCTTAGTCTCAGATTCGATATCTACCCAATCTTCCAATTTATGTTGTAACTTGTAAAACACATCGTAAGCCCGCTGGGATGCTTTTTTGGTGTAGTTTTCACTATCATCGCCATATCTAAAACTAAACTCGACTACTACTGGCTTCTCATCATCGTCTTTAGCATACCAAACAATTAAAGCACATTTACAGTCTAACTGTGGGTTTTTTCTAATACGGAATTTAGCTCCCTTCAAAACAATTTCAAGGATGATATTTCCTACAGATTTGATGTTTTCATCTTCATTGTAATTTGTAAATTCATCCGATAAGGAAGGGTATAACCGTAACACATCTCGAACTTTGCTAAAATTCTCATCAATGGGAATTGTTTGAGTTGATGAAAAGCTATATAAAACTAAAAAAGGAGATTTAATGTCTTCTTCAAATTTGTATCCCTTCTCACTGTGATTATTAGCTTTCATGTCGCGATCTTGAGAAACATAACGATCTAAGTGCCGAAACTTTAGAGTAACTTCCCTCTTGTGGGTGAGAACATCGTATCTCTCTCGAAAAATGTAGTTCTTATTATAAAAAAGCTGTTTTTTGGTGTCATAGAGCTGGATCTCTCGCCTGTCTACTATCTTCTCCAAATCGCCCTCTGAATCGAGGACAATATCGACAGCAACTTGTTTGAAAGATTGCCAAAAAGCTTTACTTGCTTTTAGGAGTTGTCTTTCATCTCCAACAAAGTGCTCTTTTCGAAGTATAACCTTATATTCTCGGGAAGTAATTTTTTCTCTATTCATTGTTTCTACTATTCGAGGGGCAATAATCTGAAAGTGATGTTGGTAAAAAGTCAAACAAAATTTGACACAAGATTTTGCTTTTAGCTATCTTGTGCATACGATTCTGGACATCGTGTCATCAACTCTAGGATCATATAAGGCTCCGTTCGGAATTAAGTTACCGGATTGTTGATTCTCTATCTAGCTGGACTTAAAGTTTTGGTCAACCTGAAATCGGTTGTTTATTTACGGACGAGTCCTAAGCTGCGAATTTCTAGGTCGAGTCTTCCGTTGCGGCTTCGATTAGGCGGCCAAGTAGTTTTCTGTAGCTTTCGTGGGGGTCGAGGGGCTTGCGGATTTCGAGGATGCCGCGATCGCAGGTCAGTCGAATGGCAGGCTCAGAGACAAAGTCCTTAATCAAGGACTGATAGGTTTGCCAGCTGATGTTTTGGAAAATGACCCGACCGGGGCTTTGGATGAGCGTATCAGTCATGGCGATTCCCAGAGGAGTAGCTATGTCTAGTTTAGAATAGGTTCATAAAGTCTACTGCCTAAACTTTTTTAACTATGCCGAGACGCTAAGGGAAACGCCTTTAATTTAAACAGGTTGATTAGATTAATGGCGACTATACTTAGTTTTTGACAGCTCTCTTTGTGCCCTCCTCCGACACCAATCGGGTGGTTGTGCTCCTGCTCCTTCTTTAATTTGCTCTAGGCGGATATCTAGCTTTAATACTTCTTCTTTAAGCTGCTTTTCCTCAGAAATAAGTGTTAGTCTTTCATAGCTTGCTTCCAGTGCGGAATAAGTTTGCACGAGTCTACGACACTCAGATTGATGATTATCACAATTAAGAGCTTTGTGGATAGTTGTAAGGACTGCACTTACAAAAGCGCAAAGTCCTGCTACTAAGCGCCCCCCATCTGGCCCAAAGAATGCAGGTTCTGTTAAAATTGTAGAACCCGCAATAACTGATAAAACTGCGGGGGCAGCTATTGTGACTATATTTAGCGGCTGAAGGATTGAAAGCCAAATCTCGTATGACCGTCTCTTTGTACGACAAATATGTAAGCGTTCAGCAATAAAATCTGAAATATTGTCTAGCCCATTCATGGTTTGACTTCGCTGCTTAATGATACGCAAGATTTTCAATGATGAACATTCAAACAAGCTGCTTATCCAAAACCTGAGGATTCAGCTGAACTAACCGGCCACTGATGAACAAATATGTGCTTAGATCGACATGCGGTGGATAGTCATTATCTGTAGAAGATCCTGAGCCTCCCATGATGCCAATTTGCTCTCCTTGTTGTAGCGTTTGTCCTACACTAACTGAAGTTTCACGTAAATGAGCATAAGCCTGATAAACTTGATATTTTTTCTCTTCATGTTGATACATGACATCTAATTGAAGGTGAACCCTTCGCCCATAGCCGCCTTCTCTACCTTGTCTGGTTACAATTCCTCCATACCAAGCTTTTACTTTTTTATTAGTAACGACGTAGTCAATGCCAATATTGCGTCCACTACTACTTCCATCAGCAGGTAAGGTTTTTAATGTCCCATCGTAATAGATAGCTTTCTGTTCTGGCTTCTTAGAATGTCCAAGTGGTTCCATATAACCACCAGTAATTGTTATATCACCTAGAAGGTGATGCAAGAAATTTTGGTAATTATTACGGTTAAGTTGATGTTCTGCAATTATAATTGGAAGATTTAAAGGACGGCTTTTAGCAATAATTAAATCATCGTCCCCATCCACTCGGGCAACTATGATCTTCTGCCCTGGGAAAATAATATCAGGATTCTGAATATCAGGGTTAATTGTTAGTAGATTGTCAAGGGTTGTATTATGGCGATCAGCAATTACCAAAAGAGTCTCTCCTGGCTTTACTATGTAAATACCTAAGCCACTTGGCCCAATTTGCTGAAGTGTTGAAGCAACATTGCCTATAATATTTTTATCGATCCACTTCTTGAAATTAGGAATATGTAAATCGTCTATGTTGTCTCCAAATATGTTGCCTGGGCAGCTAGTTGAACTTACCTGCTTATGAGCTTTAACATTTTCTCTAGGAATTTTGTATTCTGCAATCAACCATTTTATTAAGTTTACAGATGATTTTTCTTGGGCTGAAGTTAACCGATCTCCTACTTTAGCGACGTGTTCAATCCCAATACTACTACGATTTGCTTGAGCAGCATGCCAAGCTTTATCACTATCCTTAACCATTTGATATATATCGCCATTTTTGTCGATAACATAATGCGCAGAAACCTTAGATTCAGGATTTAAGAAGTGGGCTTTTGTGCTTTCATAAGTGCCTGCTGTAGTATAGTGAATTATAACTGTATCTATTTCAGCACCTGCTCGGCTGCTATGGTTCGGGCTTTCGATAAAAGCCTTGATTGATGGCTTCTTTACAGGTTCAGCAGTTCCCGCATGGTGCTTTCCATGCTGGGCATCAGCCAAAATTAGTTTGGCCTCAAAGAGTAAATTAGAAACTTTAGAAATATACTCACTATCGCCTGCATATATAGGTCCGATAAAATTAATAAATTCTTCAGCGGATCCCGTATTATTACGCCAACCTTCATAAAGAGAACGTTCCAAAAAATGCCAGTAACCTTTGATGAAAGCTTCTAGGCTTTCAAATTCACAGTATTTATCTAATCCATCACTAGCTTGGTAGTCCACTGGTATGGCAAATCCTGCCATTTTAGCTCGCCACTTTAAACCACCAAAATTGCGATGTTCGATAGCAAGCCGGCTAGTGCCTCGGCCAGATTCAAGGAGCCATTGAGCAATAGTAATTTCTTTAAGTTGGGGAAAATCTATACTTGTCTCTGCGTAAATTTTGACCAACTGGTTAAAAAGTTTACTCATTGTACCAATCCTGTAATACGTGTTTTGTAGTTGAACTATGCAGTCTGTTATTACGTCGTTTACCGGCAAAATCAAGCAGTAGAAATCGTTTTTCGAATCTAGAATAAATGGATAGTTTGAGTCATTGCCCGATATGATTTTTTTCTAGCGCTTACTGCTTGAGAGCAGCGATGACGCCTTTGAATTTTTGGGCAAGGCGAAGAAAAGTTTCCTGTTGATTAGGATTTAGAGGTAGGTTAAGATCGATTACTCCTTTCAAATTCAAAAATCGATCGAGGTCTCGCATCTTTTGAGCGTCTTGGATAAAGCTTTGAAGAAACTTCCGCTGTGAGAGTCGGTCAGCCATACCCGCCTGCTTCTGATTGGCGTGGCTTAATACTACAGCAAGCTGCTGGTTTTCTAGCAGGTCTTCATCGTGGCCTGTATTGAGCAACACTGGGACAACTTTAATCACTACATAGTCATCTTTTACCGGATTTCCTTGCTCTGAAGGCGTGAAGTACTCTATCTTGAGCCCTCGTAGCCGATACTGCACCGCTTCTACTGGACTGTTAAACAGGATATAAGCGCCGCAGCGCAGTCTGGCTTCTCCTTCAGCTCCTACCAGGGAAAAATCCAGAGAATTCTTAAATACTATTTTGTTGTCATCTCGGCGTGCGGTAAGTTTGGTTAGCTTACTGAGGGTATTGACAGCTACGGCAGCGAAGGGAAGTAGGGTCGGAAAAATTGCGCCAAAGTCTGCTTTGATGGTTTGGAGTCCGCTTAGTAGAGAGCTGTCCCCAGCTAAGTTCCGATCGACTTCGGTAATATCAATTTCCAGGTAAACGCGATCGCGCCCATCGTAGTTTTCCTGGCTAAAAATGTACTCTGAGAGCAGGTTCTCCTGCACCTGTCCAGCGGGGATATCGGCACCAAAAAAATTGATGGCTTCGGTCAGAGGAGCGCTGCCGTATTTAATTCGCGATCGCACTAGCAAATCATTGTCACTGCGCTCATCGTGATGTCCGTTAATGCAAAAGGTTTCCAGGGTAATCGTAAAGCTGCCTCCCTCCTGCACAAGCGTATCTGTCGCAGCGGGTTTACCCTCAGCTCGCTGAAGAGGGGCACCTTCTGGCTTATCTAATTCTCCCAAAGGGACATACCAAGCGGTTGCGGCATTAATTCCATTTGATGTCATAACCATTTGAGATTCCTATTTTCAACATTTACAAAGAGATTAAAGGCGATCTCTGCACACCTTTAGCTATGCTCGCGTTACATTAAAGCTATAAACTCTGCAACCGCATCCCGGCGCAACCACGGGTCAATCTCGTGCCGAAGGGCAGGACCATGGTGACGCGTGGTTCGGCGTAGCAGCCGAGCCACAAATTCCATTGCCAGCAAATGATCCAATTTCATTGCTTTTTGAAAAGCATTGCCATCGAGCGTACCAACTTTGTCAAGCACGAGATCCTTGAGTTCCTGCCCGAAATTCATCGCATTCGCGCTCACCTGCCAAGCGCCAGCCTCGATCGTGTCTGGTATAACGGAAGTGGGGTTGGTAATGTCACGCCCTTCGTTCCAATTCCATGAAGACTCAAAGCCAGCAAGAACGCGCATCACTTCTAACATAACAGCGCGTCGATGTGGGATGCCCTGCCAAGGCCCGAGCGTGTTGAATACACTGGAATAAATATCGCTAAAAGGGTTTCGCACGAATATCTCATCAGGCGCATCTTTCCCCCATGCAACTAGCTGATCAAGAAAGTCATTTGGTGGAACGCCTCTATTTGAAACGTGCTGTTTTACGGCAGTATATGTCATGGTCAGTTGGTGATGTATTTTCACTCTTGCTGAAAATGGGCTTTATAGACGGAGAGAAATTTGTTAATAGGGTATAGATTGTTTTAAAGGCTATCTTTAGGGCTTAGACAATCTCATATACTTGTATAACTTTTAGATGATGTTCGTTAGTCCGAATTAGCAGTTAGATTAAATCCAGAGATCTGAGAGCCTGTGGACCAGCAATGCCATCTTCTTCGAGGCCCACAGATCTTTGAAAGAGTATTACAGCTGATCTAGTTCCATCTCCAAATAGACCGTCAATAGGGCCAGGGTTGAAGTTCCTCTCACTCAGGCGTTTTTGAAGTTTAATTACTTCAGGGCCTGTCGAACCAACTTTTAGGGTCTGACCAGCAACATTATTCTCAAGCTCATGCAAGTCTATATGCATTTCTAGCTTATCAGCAACTGCTTTGCGCAAACGAGGTAGTTGCTTGAAGAGCCAATCACCTGGACAATCTGTATTGCTAAATTCTCGATGCCCCCTGATATTTTTAGGGCTAATGGCGCATGACTCACAAAGGGAAGCGCAAAGCTCCACCAAACTATTCCACTGGGCCTGCCCCATCTCGAAGGTCATAAAATTCCCTTCATTTTCAATACCAGGAGACTGGTTTCCCCCAGCCAGCTTTAGTGAATCTTGAAGTGCGTGAGCTGATAGAACACAAAATCCTTGTTTAACAGCGTTTAATGAACCATGTCTTCCTTCAAGGATAAAACCTCCAGTAGTATTCAAGAAGTTATGTCCTGAATCTGACCACCCTCTAGAGCGTTTATGGAAGATTTGAATATTCTTCGCAAGTCTTTTTGCACCTTCAATTGTTCCTCTGGAAGGATCATTTGGAGGATTGTTGTTATCAGTATGGTGAATCACAACAAATCGCGGAACCGTTCTTGAAAATGGCCCAGAAGGCTCTGCCTCCCATTCGTCTGTGGTTACTACTTGAGCAGTAAATAGCATATTTTTAACTCCTGAACAAAGATGAACAGCTAAATCAGCATGAGTTAATCGCAACGAAGTACGTTAATCGAATGAGTTGTTGAATTTGGGTGTCACCCAAATCTCTTAATTCTTCTTAATTTTGAGTAAGGCTGAACGGCCCCACTGATTTCGCACTCTATTAGTTCGGACCACGTAGCTTAACATGGCAAGTGCTCTCCATTCTCGACTTAGAGAATCCCTAACTTTCGACGGGTTTGAGGTCCAACCAGGGTAAGCGCAAGAAAATCGTATCCAAAGTATGCATTGGCTTTTGGGCGCTGCAGACGTGGCTAGAAGCCCCAGTTTTTCGTACTCGCCTTTCTCAATAGCTTTACCCTGTTGACATAGGCGCGGCCATTTTTCTCAATAAGGCAGTCTTTATTGATTCTTGCGCTTACCCTGGAGGTCCAACCACTCTATCTATGCTTAATCCTCTTTTATCTTGAAAAGTTGCTATCGCATTTGCAGTTTTTTCGTCATAGATGCCGTTTACATCTTCTATACTAAGAAGTTCAACATTGACTAAGGACTCTTGAACCTTTCGAACATCGCCACCTTGCATCGGGGGACTTACTAGCTTGAGAAGTCTTGCAATATTGAAACCTTCTGATGGAGATTGATCTAGGCGTTTTGCAGTCTGAGGGCCAAAGACATTGTCAACCGAAATTTGGTCGTCTGGTTTGTTCTTATTCCAGAGCTGTTGGAAAGCTTTGACCCCAATATCGCCAATATCATCTCGTACACTCCCTCCTACAAAAGTAAAGTGGAATGGATCCTTGTGATTTGTATCTCCAAGCCAATCCCATTTTTCAGCCTCTAAAGCAGTCCTCCAAGCATCAAAATCTGGAGTATCTAGAGCTAAACCGTCTTCGTGGTTGCTAAACCCTGGCCGTGCTGCGGCACCAATGTTACACTTACCCATTTCGAACCAACGTCTCAAAAGGTACTGCTGGGCTACTGTTCGATAAGCTGAAGTTATATGCAAGGTTGCCCGACGCCTCGTGATAGCTCGTCGCAGTGCCTCTTTTGCTGCGGGTTGAAGGTAAGGGTTGACTCCTGAGCTTTCTAATTTGACATTGAGATCTTCAATATTGACTAAAACACTGGGGATTAGGAGATTCATTTCATCAATAATCTGAAGGCTAAGACCTCGTACTGTACTAGTGCCGCAAGTGTTATTAGAAAGGTTATCAATCATTTGCTTGATTGTTGGCATAGTTGTTCTCCTTAATTAAACAAAAAGCGATTGTTTCAACTTCTGAAAATCATCATTTATTATGATTTATGTCAACGCCCTTAGAAAGCATTAATCTATCAAACTAATATCAAACTAAAGGAACCCAGGTTGCTATGTAGGGCTAAGTTTAATAGAGTGAAAACCATTGTGTTTACTCGATATCAAGGCACGGCTTTGAACGGATATTCGCATCATTTCTTCAATTTCCTTTGGACATTTGCAGTGCTTTTAAAGGGAGCGTACATTAAACTTTAGTATAGTTTCCAATGTCTGTGTTAGTTAGAAAACCTACAACTTCGCTGTCTTGTCTACCCGTTTTAGTTACAAATGCATCGTTACAATCAGGAATCTTGTCAATTGCCTCTTTTGCTGTTGAAAGTGTTGCTTCTTCACCTACTAAGGCAAAGGGTCTTTCTTTACTAACTTCCTGAAGGAAGTTTTGCAAGGTTGGCGACTCACTAGCTTTTGGCGATCTAAAGTACAGATATTTAAGTATGTCTTCGATGTATATTATTCCTTTAGGAAAAGCCAAAATTTCTTCGGATGAGTCGGGGCTCGTCGTCTGCCTCGTCGTCTGCGCAGTGGCGTCTTCAAGAATTGGAAGACGCCTGAGCCCTCTTCTTTCTAATTGTCGCACAATCTCATCCAGTGCGATTGTATCAGTAGAATATTTAAAGAACATTTTACTTTTAGCGGTCATAGCAACAGTGACAAGAGTAGATTGCAGTTCTCCTTGGGAAACCTGAGAAGTTAATTGAGCTAGTTCGGCACTTTTTCTAACGCTTTGAGAAGCCGCCTCAAAATTATCTTTGGCGAAATAGTATGCCAAAACGGTTCCAACCCACGTGCCAAAAAGTGGCAAAGTTGCATTAAAAACAATTTGTCCTCGCTCTGAGGCTGTGGTATCTTCATCGTCATTTACGATAATTGTTATTGACAAGATTAATGCGCTAAGAATTGCAATGACTGGAATGAACAGAGCTAGAAAGGTTCTGGCGTCTGGTGTGGTTCTGACGTCTGGTATTTTCATATCGCGCATGTCTTAATCCTCAGTTAAAGTAGGAAATGTAAACTTTTAAAACTTGAGCATGTCATTTTTTAGACTAAGCTTAATTTTTCTCCAAATGTCTTCCCAGAACGCAGACAGTTAAAACGTTCGATAATTGGGCGTTGTTGCATAAATAATTGTTTCTATGCAAGTGTTTCAGGCTTTGAAAAAATAAAGTCTGAGGATTTCTCGGGCTCACAAATGCTGAAACCTTTGCTGTGGCTGACTTGATTCATGCAATAACGCCGTATTAAACGCCTAAGACTTTGGTTTCAATGATTGAATAGAAAATGTTTATGAAGTTCGCAAACTTCAACCGTCATCGTTTGATTCTGTGCATGCATTTTTCTAAATCGCTACGTCATCAAGAGCCGCCCAAGTTTTAGGGCCAACAATGCCATCAGGAACAAGACTATGTTTTCGCTGGAATTCACGTACCGCCGCCTCAGTTCTAGAACCAAAGATACCATCTACAATATCAACTCTGACCTTTCTCTGTATCTGTTTTACTAAGTCGCCAGTCGCACCTCGTCTAAGCGTAGGTCTTGCAGTAGTACTATCCTCCATTTGCGGAATTCTTCTCAGAGGAGGCGTTGTACCTTGTAGGATTGCGTCAACTTCCGACCGAAACGCGTTCATATCAAAAAGGGGGTCAATTTTATGTCCGGGGGCATATTCCTTGTGTCCGCAGCACATAATGGTTCCTTTATTGATTTTCTTCAAGATTGCTGCGACACCGTGTCGATAGGCATCCATCTGTATATCTGGCCAGGGGAAATCGTTATTCAATCCAGTATTCTCTGCCTCAATGCCAATGAAGTTAGTATTGCCGGTTGTAATGCCTTGCCACACACCACTTCCAGCATGGTTTGCTTTACCAGCAGCAACCACATAGTACGTTCCATCTCGCCCAAGGCAAAGTTGGGAAAGAGGGCCGCTAAGATTAGGATGGCCGTTCTTGACGATTTGAAGGCTAGGCATATTTCCATTCCTTGGGCCAGCTGTGTGGTGACAAACAACGCCTTTTACAGTACCTATGTCACCTTTACCTCGATCTTCCCAACCATCGACTAAAGCAACTTTGAGGCCAGCATCTTGAAGTACTTTCGGCAACCAAATCAAAGAAAATGGCATCTTATTCTACACCTCCGTCGGCATTGGGTAAATCTTCATCTGGTATTGCATCCTTTTCTTCGATAGTGATACCACATCCATCAATTTCATCGTCTGTAGCTTCAAAAGCATCGACTTTACTTGCTTCATCTTGCCCCCAGGAATCGAGATAGCCTTTAAAGGCTGCCAAGTTCTCTGGTTTATAGTCCACCTTTTCACTTTTCCAGCGAATCTTAAGGTACTCACTTAAGTCTTTTTGGTTGTTTATCTCGCGCAAATGATTGCCTCTAAAACCAAACTTAGTAGGGCCGCCATTCAAAAAAGGAACTTCAGGGTCTGGATAAATTCCGAGTTTCAGTGATTCGTTATCAGCGCTATACTGTACACGACTTTCATCAAATTCTAGTCCTATACCAAGACTTCGAATTCTATTTATCATCCATTGTAAAGTGCAGTCTGAGAGTCCTCGATGACCTTGTGTACCGCCACCGACACAACCATGCTCGCCAGCAAACCACATTTCTTGAACTTGATCAGGAATTGTTGGATTTGGTGTCATAGGAGTAACTTGAAATACCTTTCGGTGCTCGTCAACTGCTACTGCATGTAAGGCATGTTGAACAAACTTACTCAGACTTGTGTCGAGGAACTCGTATTTTTTCTGATTCCGCTCAGACAGATCAAGAAATCTTATGACCTCTGGCAAATCTACAAAATTAGGAATACCTAAAGCTCCTACAGTATCCCAGCAGCCAAGGAGCGTAATTTTTACTGTTTGAGATCCGTGGGTTTGCCAAAAGTCTCTTATTTTTTCATTATTTGAGTTCTTTGTAGAAGCTTCTTGATCTTTGAATTCAACGTTGTTTCGTTCTCGATACAAATCATAAGCCTTTCTAGAACTTCGAATTTGTTGTCTAGGCAAAAGGCCACAGTAACTCATCATTCCTGCTAGACTTCGAACAGTATAAGCTCCACGACTAAAACCAAATAGATAGATCTCATCTACGTCTGGGCAGTAATTGAGGCATAAAAATCGATAAGCTTGGAGTATTTTTTCGTCTATTCCTCTTCCAAATGCACCTCCTCTAATTCTGTCTCCCCTTAAAGTTCCAATTCCTGAGTCATAGTAGAGTATTTGCTGCGTACCATCCTCGCTTATAGGCTTAATTGCTTGAGCAATCTTAACAACATTGGTAGGATAAACATTGTCTAACGTTTGCCAAGTTCCATCGCAACAAACTATGAGTCGTTTTTTATCAGGGGTCATATGAAGTTATTCCTCAAACAGTAGTCTTATGTATTTGATCTCTAAGCTTTAGAAATGTGAAGTCTTACTGAATTAATCAGTTGTCATCAACTAATTATTCGCATTGCATGTTTTTTGTAATGTACCAAGCATGTTTTTTTGCTGGGTGTATTCTTGGTCTCAAAGTAAAAAGGGAACCTTTCTACTTTATACAGATATCTTCCTGCCAGCAAAGGTTGTGAACTCGTATCCGCCAAAGCGTTCGTTGAATGTCGGGCGGTGATCGCGGAGTAGGGAGATCGCGACCTGTTCACCCAAGAACAAGGACTCAGTACCATCGGAGCGCCAGTGTACGCCTGCGATATTTCGGCCTATTGCAATATTGGATGCAAGTTTATTCAGCTCGCCGCCAATGGTTAGTTTGTCCTTGTCTTCGCCGGTGTAGTCCTCAAGCGTTTGACCATCCTGACTGACCTTCACAGGTTTTGAGATGGGTTGATTCTCATCGAAGAACGCCTTGAGCAACGTTACACAGGCACCTGCTACCGTTGCATGTCCTGCACCGTAGGCTGGGTGAGTTGGGCTACCTTCTGGGAAAGCTAGCGGCAACAAGTAAGTTCCGTCAGTGGACTTTCCGGTGCGTGTGTTTTGCTGCTTGTTGTGTTCAAACACATGATCCAAGACAGGCTGCTTACAGGTTGAATCTGGCTTAAGGGATTCCCAAACATCGAAGTCAGTATGGCAAACATGGTTAGCATGAATGCGAGCCGCAAAAACTTCTGGGCGCAGGCGGCGATGGACGTTCCACTTTTGGAACCATACGGCCCGCAGAGCCCGTGTGGCCACCTCACATAGCGTAGCCGCAATGTAGGGGTCACCAAAAGTACCAAATGCATCCTGAGTAGCGTTGCGAAGATAGGGATTGCCTGGGTTTTTGGGTGCGCGGAGTCCTCCCAATACGGGAGTCGGATGATTAGGCCCCTGCAAGAGAATCAGCATCGCATTGAAATAGGCTTGGAACAGCACATCAATATGAACCCACTGGCTGAGATCCCGTCCGTTGCGGATATAGACCGGGCATGGATCAAAGTCTGATTTATCTGAATTGTCTTTATCGAGTTTGAAGCCTCGTTCAGCCCCGTTTTGAACGACAATATACTCATTCCAATCAGTGACGAAATCTATTTTCGGTTTGGGCGTCAGCATCTGCTGGTTGTAGCCCTGAGCGCCAAAAGGCACTGGCAGCATCAAAAACTGAGAGATATAAGGGCCTACCTTGTCACCCGGCGTTAGACCTCTGAAAAGAGTCTTCGGGGTGACTCGCAGCGTTGAGTCATCTTTAGCCCCCTTGAACTCACTGCCGAAGTCAGTTAGCTCTTCAGCCGCATCTTTAGCCCCGCCGGTGATCGCGTATTCATCAAAGGGCACATCGCGGAGCAGAGCCATCCAGTAGTTTTCAACGATTTCAGCGGCTTCTTCCTGACTATTGAACTTTGGAGCGGGTGGAACGGTAAAGGCGTGATTGTCACCGCCTGCAACTTCAAAGGCAAGACCCGCTTGAGGGTTTACCAGCTTGCGATCGCCACTTAGCCGAATCCGATCAAAAGCTTCAGGAACCCCTGACTTCAAAGCGTTAAGCAGAGATTCATAAGCTGCCCGGTCAGCTAGACCCGTCTCAGGATCGTGAAGCATTCCCTTCGTAAAGGAAGCCCGACGATCTGCGTACTTTTCGTCGTCCCCATTATTCATATGGACGGGATGAACTTCTGCCTGCTGTGCCCGCGCAGCGCATACGCGTCTTTCGAAGGCTTCATTTCTGCGTTCGGCAGGCGTTTGGGGACCGAGAGCTTCACCTTTTTTCATGAAATGACTTCCTTTTACGATGTTCTAGCTCTGAAGAAGCAGTAGTTTTACTGAGGTGAATTCAAGATAGCCCTTAAGCCAGAACGTAGATAGTCGGTAAAGTCATATAAAAGTTAGATAAAGGTCAGATGGAAAGTCCTAGAGAATGCTCTAAGATACGGATAACCAAGTATTCATGGAGCAAACGCTTTTTGGATTGCCTGCAAATAGGCCGTCTCAAGGCAGGCATCTGTCTTTTTGAGAGTGCTTTCAGGAATTTTTTTGGCCTAAAACTCAACCGAAATCATGCACGTTTTAATGAAAATACTAACTTTCTAAACAAAAATTTAAGCATTGAAAAATGGACATTGAAGAGGCACTTGCCCTGGTTGAAGGGGCTATAGAACGAGGACGATTAACTCAGGTTCAGAAACTGGTGTTTCGCCATGCGTGGGAGGGGCTATCCTATGAAGCCATCGCCCGCGCTACCGGCTACGACACCGGCTATATCAAAGACGTGGGATCAAAGCTGTGGCGGTGTCTTTCATCAGGGCTGGGGGAGTCGGTCACCAAATTTAACTTTCAGGCCGTCCTGAAGCGCCACCACCAGCAGAAGGCAGCGGAAAGTACAGCTCCCTCCTCGCCTGATTCCACAGCGCTATCTCCCGGTCAGGACTGGGGAGAAGCGGTTGACGCCTCCCACTTTTATGGTCGCGCCTCAGAACTGGAGCGCCTCAGCCAGTGGATAACCCAGGAGCAATGTCGCCTGGTCGCAATTTTAGGCATGGGCGGCGTCGGTAAGACCTCACTGTCGGTCAGGCTAGCCGAGCAGGTCCAACCGGAGTTTCAGCTGTTGTACTGGCGATCGCTCCGGGATACCCCGCCCTTCGACTGCTTCCTCGCGGCCCTGTTGCAATTTTTAGCCCAGGGACAGAACGGCGCACTGCCCGAATCCAGAAGCGCCCGGCTGACCTTGCTGATCGAAAGCCTGCGAACCGTTCGGTGTCTGCTCGTGCTCGATAACTTTGACGCCCTGTTTGAGGCAGGCCAGCCTCTAGGCACCTATCGAGCCGGCTACGCCGACTATGGCGAACTTCTACAGCGCGTCGGCGAGTCTCGTCATCAGAGCAGTCTGCTCATTACCAGCCGGGAGAAGCCCCTGGAAGTCAGCATCCTCCAGGGAGAAGAAACCCGGGTTCGTGCCCTCCAGCTGCGAGGACTGCCGCCAGCAGATGCCGAGCCGCTGCTCCAGGCCAAAGGGATCAGGGGAGCGGACGGCGCGATGCATCAGCTGATCGAACGCTACCAGGGCAATCCGCTGGCCCTCAAGATCACGGCGACCTCAATCTGCGACCTCTTTGGCGGAAACATCACGAGCTTTTTAGAGCAGGACATCGCCGTTTTCAACGGCATTTGCCAGCTGCTGAAGCGCCAGATCGAGCGGATTTCGACTCTCGAAGAAACCGTCATGTACTGGCTCGCCATCAACCGTGCGCCCGTCTCCATCGCCGAACTGCTCGCAGATATGGCACCCTCGGTTTCAGCTCCAGTTCTGCTAGAAGCGCTGGAGTCCCTGCGGGGGCGATCGCTGATTGAGCAAACGTCCCAGGGCTTTACCCAGCAGCCCGTGATGATGGAGTACGTCACGGGCCAGCTGATTGAGCGCTTTTGCGCTGAACTGACCCACTCACTCCCCAATGGCCCGACCCCTTTTCTCAAGCGTTTTGCCCTGCTAAAGGCAACCGCTAAAGACTACATCCGCAAAAATCAGATTCACATTATCGTCGCGCCGCTGGTCACCCAGGCAGAGGCTCAGGCGGGGAGTGAAGGCAAGCTGATTGACCTGATTATTCAGCGAATCCAGTACCTCCAGCAAGCAGGCCCGGCGGGCTATGCCGTGGGTAACCTGATTAATCTGTTGACCTATTTACAGGTCGATCTATCCGATTTTGACTTTTCCTACTGTCAGATCTGGCAGGCTGACTTTGTCAAAGCCAACCTGCTCAACACCGACCTGACCTGCGCCCAGGTCAGGCGGTCGGTCTTTGCCGAAACCTTTGGCGGCGTTTCCTGCACCGCCTATCGCTCAGATGGTCAGTGGCTCGCCACCAGCGACACCAGCGGCGAAGTGCAGATTTGGGATGTGTCCAGCTATCAGCAAATTACCGCTTTCAGAGTTGATGCCATCTGGACCTGGGCGGCGGCCTTTGCCCCCCAGTCTCCCCTTGCAGATGCTGACGCCGCCATTCTGGCTACCGGCGGCGACGACCGGCTGGTCAAGCTCTGGGATGCCAGCACCGGACGATGCCTGCGATCGCTACCCGGCCATACCAATACGATCAACGCGATCGCATTTCACCCCCAGGGAAAACTCCTGGCCAGCTGTAGTCAAGACGCCACCATTCGTCTCTGGCAGCTGGACGATCCCCATGTCGAAACAGTCCCCTGTCAGGTTCTAGAAGGCCATCAGGGCCGGGTCTGGTCGGCGGCCTTCAGCCCGGATGGGAAGCTGCTGGTCAGCGGAAGTGAGGACTGCACGTTGAAACGGTGGAATCTGGAGAGTATGGAATGCGATCGCACCTTCGTCGGCCATCAGTCCTGGGTGAAAACGGTGGCGATTAGCCCCGATGGGCAATCTGTTGCCAGCGGCAGCTTCAACGGCACCCTTAAGCTCTGGGATCTGTCCACCGGCGAGTGCCTGCACAGCTGGCCGGGACATCCCGCGACCGTCACCATGCTGGCCTTCAGCCCCAATGGTCAGCTGCTGGCCAGCTCCAGCTATGACCAAACCGTAAAGGTCTGGCAGGTCAGCACCCAACAGTGCGTCAGAACTCTGAGAGAACACGGCAACCGGGTCTGGTCGGTGGCCTTTAGCCCCGATGGTCAGCAGCTAGCCAGCGGCAGCGATGATCACGCGACCCGGCTGTGGGATCTCAAAACAGGCCACTGTGCTAAAACCTGGAAAGGCCATACCAACGGTATTTTATCTCTGTCGTTCAAAGCGGACGGGCAGTGGCTCGCGACCGGGCACGAAGACCAAACGATTAAGCTGTGGAATCCCCAGTCAGGAGAAGTCGTGCGAACCCTGCGAGGCCATGCCAACCGAGCCTGGTCAGTCGCCTTTGCACCGCCCACCGCCGCCTATGAAACCGATACGCTGCTGGCGAGCGGCAGTGGCGATCGCACCGTCAAGCTGTGGAATGCCGAAACCGGGCAGTGCCTATCGACTTTGCAGGGCCATACCGCCTGGGTCTGGTCGGTGGCCTTTCATCCCTACCAGCCCTGGCTGGCCAGCTGTAGCCTGGATCGAACGATCAGGCTTTATGCCGCTCAGTCAGAGCAGTGCATTCAAATTCTAGAAGGCCATCAAGACACGGTCTGGACGATTCGATTTAGCCCCGATGGGCGGTGGCTGGCCAGCGGCAGCTACGACCAAACCGTTAAGCTATGGGATCTGTCAACGGGAACCTGCTGTCATACGTTTGCCGGGCACACCGGGCCGGTGGTGGCCCTCGCCTTTAGGCCAGACGGGCGCACCTTACTGAGCGGCGGCTTCGACCGGGCGATCAGCGTTTGGGATCTTGAAACGGGGCAATCTGCTCACACGTTTCAGGGGCATACCGAACTGGTTTCTGCGATCGCGTTTCCCCCCGCCGAACCGTCAGCAAACTCCTCAGCCCCTCAGCCCGTCTTCTGGAGCGGCAGCTTCGATGAAACCCTTAATCAGTGGAGCTTAGAAACACAGACCTGCTTGAACACATGCCGCACGCCCCGACCCTACGACGGCCTGAAGATCACCGGCGTCAGCGGGCTGGCCGATGCTCAAAAAGCAACCCTAAAAGCGTTAGGTGCAACCGAAGAATCGAGCCCTCTCTCACGGATTCCCATCCCGATTCCGGAAGATTCAGCGCTTAAAGTCTCCCAACATATAGGATCAAGGATTTAATAAGATGCACAACTCCCGAGCCCTCATCCCCAACCCTTCTCCCGGGGGAGAAGGGGGCCGGATCTAGCTCCCTCTCCCCCGGGGAGAGGGCCGGGGTGAGGGCCGCGAGACATGCACAAATGGTCAAGTTATTTAATTCTCGATCCTAGGGGCATAAAACGAAACTATACTGAATGAACTGACGCCCTTAGGATTCCGTCAATGTCCACCCCAGCCACCGAATCCCTGCCAGCCCAATCAGACCCGGCTCAGCTAGACGGCATCGTCTTTCCGCTTGGCGACCTCTATAGCGATGAACCGCCCTTGGAAAGCTCTCTGCACCTGCGGCAGATTATGCTGCTGCTGACCTGTCTCGACTGGCTTTGGAAAGACCGCACTGACTACTTCTCAGCCGGTAACCTGACGATTTACTACAGTCCCCACCAGCGTAAATCTGAGGACTTTAGAGGACCTGACTTCTTTTGTGTACTCGATGCTGAGAAGCGGCCCCGTAAAAGTTGGGTCGTTTGGGAAGAAGGCGGCAAGTATCCCAATATCATCATTGAGCTGCTGTCAGACTCGACTGCTAAGACCGACCGGGGCCTGAAGAAGCAGATTTATCAGGACATCTTCCGCACGCCTGACTACTTCTGGTTCGATCCTGACAGCTTAGAATTCAAAGGCTTCCATCTGCTCGATGGTACCTATCATGAGCTTCAGCCGAATCAGCAGGGACATCTGTGGAGTCAGCAGCTGGGCCTGTACCTGGGGGTCTACGAGCAAGCCTTGCGTTACTTTACCGCTGAAGGGGAGCTAATTCCGACCCCTGAGGAATCGGCAGAACTTGCTCAAACCGCCGCTGAAGCTGAACGGCAGCGCAGTGAAAGGCTAGCTGCCAAGCTACGTGAATTAGGCGTTAATCCAGATCAGACATAGGCCGGTAATCGTTATCACAGGTCAGCTATGCTGAGGAGTTGTTAGCTCCAACTTTTCAGTATGCATCCTAATATCTGGTACCCCTATACTCAGGCTAAGACCGCCCCCTCTGCTATTAAAGTTAAGTCAGGTAAAGGCGCTTGGCTGGAGTTGGAAAACGGTCGGCAGATTTTAGACTGTATTTCGAGCTGGTGGGTCAACACCCACGGGCATGCCCATCCACAGATTGCCGCAGCGATTTATCAGCAGGCCCAGCAGCTAGAGCAGGTGATCTTCTCGGGGTTTACCCACGACCCGGCAGAGCAGCTAGCGGAGCGATTGGTGGCCAAGCTACCCGATGGCCTGGAACGCGTTTTCTTCTCCGACAACGGCTCGACGGCGGTAGAAGTGGCGCTGAAAATGGCCTATCAGTATTGGGTAAACCAGGGAAAGCCGCGTCAGGCTTTTCTGGCGTTTCAAGGCGGCTATCACGGCGATACTTTTGGCACCATGGCAGTGGGCGGGCGCTCAATCTTCTCGGAAGTCTTCAGCGATTTATTGTTTGAGGTTGACTTTGTTCCTTTTCCGGCCACCTACTGGGATGATCCTCAGGCTGAATTAAAAGAACAGACGGCAATCCAAAAAATTGAGGCGGCTCTGGCCGAACAGCCCCAGCGCTACGCCGGGATTCTGATCGAGCCGCTGGTGCAGGGAGCGGGGGGAATGCAGATGTGCCGCCCTGAATTTTTACAGCAGCTGCGGCAGCTGGCTCAGCAGCATAATACGCTGCTGATTTTTGATGAAGTGATGACCGGATTTGGCCGAACTGGCGATTGGTTTGCCTGCCAGAGAGCCCAATCCACCCCCGACCTTATCTGCCTGTCTAAGGGCATCACCGGCGGCTTTCTGCCACTGGCGGTGACGGTTTGCTCAGAGCAAATTTACCAGGCGTTCTACAGCGACGCTCCGATTAAGACGCTCTACCACGGTCATAGCTATACGGCCAATCCGCTGGGCTGTGCCGCCGCCCTAGCCTCGCTGGATCTAATGGCAGTGAATGAGCCTACCTTTCAATCAATGGAGGCACAGCATACGCGAGAGCTGCAAAAGCTGCGATCGCACCCCCGCCTAGAGAAGCTGCGCGTCACCGGCACCATCGCCGCCATGGATATCGTCACGCCAGAGCAAACCGACTATCTCAACCCGGTAGGCATGCAGATTCGCCAGGCGGCCCTGGAGCGCGGGTTACTCCTGCGCCCCTTGGGGAACGTGCTCTATCTGATGCCGCCCTACTGCATTACCGCAGAAGAACTCACGGCAGCCTACAGCGGCATTGAGTCGATCCTTACTCAGCTCGATTAGGCTGCTGGGTTAAAGAGCGGTTTGACTGGCTCTCAACCGTCCAGAGGGTATCCATATCCCTGAGCATGTACAGCGCAAAGCAAGCGGCCAGCATCGGCCAAGCGGCGAAAAAGAGCAGGTTAGGGTCGGTAAAAGGCGCGAAATATTTGGGCAAAGCAATCACCGTTGAAAGGGCGTGCATAAACAGCACAATTAGGTAGGTAATGCCTTTGCGAAAGCCAATGACAAAAGCAATCACCACCAGCAGCTGGAGCATGGCCAGAACATAGACAACCGCGGTGCCAACGCCTTGAATCGAATAAAAGGCGGCAAAGATAGCAACAGCGTGATCCGGCCGAACGAATTTATCAAGTATCCACATCAGCAGCACCAGGGCGACGCTGAGCCGCATCAGCAGTAAAGAAAGCGCAATCCGAGCATTGGCATTCATAGCAAGCTCCTCCAAGGTATTAATGCGATCGCATCTACCTTAGATAACGCCGATGAGATTATCATGAGAGCAAGCTGAGTTTGCAACAGAACGATACCCAAATCATCACTCCCAACGCCTACCCATCCACCCCATTACTCCCCTACTCCATCACCCTACCCTCACCCCGGCCAGGTAAAGCGGAAAACACTGCCCTGCCCAAGCGCCGACTTCAGAGTCACCCGACCACCGCGATCCTCAACTAGCTTTTTCACAATAGTGAGACCGATACCCGTGCTCTCAGATGACCGGGTACTATCTGCATTAGAGTAATTGAGGCGCTGAAAAATGCTGAAAATCTTCTCTTGGTTTTCAGGCGCGATACCGGGGCCATCGTCGGCGATCGTAAATTCATAAAACCGCTCCTGTTTCTGCCAGGAAATCTGCACTGTGCCATCAGAGCGGTGATGGTGCTTAATCGCGTTGCTCATTAGATTAGTGAGTACCTGCTCCAGGGCAACCTGCTCGGTGTGCAACGTCGGCATTTCACCCTGTATCTGGATGTCAAACTCCGGTGGCCGCGATAAGCCTGCCTGAATCTCCGCTAGCAGCCTAGCTACATCAACGTCTGTCTTCTCGATCGATAGCCGTCCTAGTCGCGAATACTTGAGCAAGGCATCGATCAGGCCGTCCATTCGCAAAACGCGAGACTGGAGTAGCGAGAGCTGCCGCTGATTTTCTTCAGGGAGCTGACCGCCGAGATCCTCCATCAGCCAGTCAGACAGATTGGAGATCGCCCGCAGCGGTGCTTTCAGGTCATGGGAAACAATATAGGTGAACTCGTCAAGCTCTCGATTGCGCTGTCTGACCGACTCTGTCGCTTCAAACAGGACAGTATTCACCCGCTCTAGCTCATCGGCTCGCTGCTGTAAGTCGGCCTCAGCCTGCTGCCGACGGCTGAGTTCAGCCGTCAAATCGTCAACCAGCCTGGCCTGCTGGAGCGAAATCGCGATCTGTACGGCCAGCTTCTCGAACATTCCTAGCTCATCGCTTTCCCAATGTCGCGGGCTGCTGCACTGGTGGGCAATCAGCAGCCCCCACAGGTGTGCCGAGAAGCCATTTTGCTGAGTCGGGTGCAGCATCACCGGCACGACCAGATTGGCCCGAACCTGAAACGACTCCAGCAGCTCTAAATGGCAGGGCGAGAGTTCGGCGCTATAAACGTCGTCAATGACGGTCGCCTGCCCCTGCTGATAATGCCGGGTCTCCTGAGCTTGAAAGCAGGTATCCTGAATCAGACAGCCCAGGGACTGTCGCCAGCCAGCCCCAACCGATTCGGCGACGATAATGTCTGGTTGGTCTGGTATAATCTGATAGATAACGGCGCGATCGCAGTGCAAAAACTGCCTGACTTCCTCAACTGCCGTGTCCAACACCTGCTGGGTACCGCTCGCTTCCCGAATCCGCAGGGCGACCTCGGCGATCAGGGTCTGCTGCTGCCGGTTTTTATTAAGTAGTCGCTGCAAATGGGTTTGGGTCAGGGCTGAGTCAATGACCTGCCAGACGTCTTGGGCCGAGAGTCCGTCCTTCGCAACATAGTCCTTGACCCCCTGCCTGACGGCCTGCCTCGCAATGGTCTGGTCGCTTTTCTCAGTCAGCAGAATGACCGGTACTGGGCGAGACAGCTGCTGTCTCAGGCTAGACAAAAGGTCAAGCCCGGCCATGTCGGGCAGCAGCGAGCTGAGCAGTAACACGTCTGGCTGCTCTGTCTGGCACAGGGTCAGGGCCTGCTCGCCAGAGTCTGCTTCCAAGACAGTATATTGGCTGCGCCGGTCCTGTCTGAGGTAGTCGCTCAGCATCGCCCGGTCTGGCTGAGAGCCATCGATAATCAGAATTTTGGGAGATTCATCAGGCATTGACGAGGTTCTAGAATGGGTCAGGCTAATCTGATATAGCCTATTTACCGATTGGCTCACATCTATCGAGAGAAACGTTGGCAATGCATAGGTGAACGGCTATTCGATGATGGGACAGATCGGGGCATTAGCGGAGGGCTCGGCGGTAATCAATGACTGGAGCTGGGTTTTGAGCCCGGTGAGCTGCTCAATTTGGCGGTCAATCTGAGCAATTTTAGTCTGAAAGGTTTGGCGGACTTCCGGGCAGGGCAGCTCGCCCTGGTCATGAATGGCTAGGATCTCGCTGATTTCCTGAAGCGTAAGGCCGAGGGTTTGCGATCGCTTAATAAACGCCAGCCGGATCAGCGTATCGGGCGCAAATAGCCGAAACCCACCGCTGGTTCGTTTTTTAGATTGGATCAGGCCCAGCGCTTCGTAGTAGCGAATGGTTTTGACCGGCACGCCGCTCTGGGCTTTGACCTCGCCGATCTGAAGTAGGGTTTGGGTAGAAACAGACATAATTCGATTGATATCGATAAACTCGGGCTGAGAGTTCAACCCTCCAGTTCGCCGGAGAGTATACCCCAGTTTACTAGAAAAACGGAATCAATAGCAGTGGAGAGAGTGAAATGGTGTGCGATCGCGGCTTTCGAATCAAGATTATCAACGGCAATACCAATGAAACGATGACCGCAGGCATCGACGCCGCGGCCCAGGCGGTGCGGCTGCCGCAGACCAAAGTAGTCACGGTCCAGCCCGAGAGCGGCCCCGAGTCGATTGAGTGCTTTTATGACGAGTATCTGGCAATTCCTGGCATTCTGGAGCAGATTGCCTTAGACAAGGACGCAGATGCCTTTATCCTGGCCTGCTGGGGCGATCCGGGAATTGAGGCCGCCCGGGAAATGACGACCAGACCGGTCGTCGGCATTGCCGAAGCAAGTCTGTATATTGCCAATATGCTGGCGGCGAAATGGAGCGTCGTCACCACTACCCATCGAGTCCGCGACATGGTGGAAAAGACAGTGCAGAAGACGGGCATTCGCGATCGCTGCGCCTCGGTACGCACAACGGATTTGGCCGTACTCGACACGAATCACCGCGATGCCACCTTGGAAGCCTTAACTATCGTCAGTCAGATCGCGATCGCAGAAGATGGGGCAGAGGCGATTTGCCTGGGCTGCGCTGGCATGAGCGGGCTGGATTCTCAGCTAGAGAAGCGTTTAGGTGTGCCCGTGATCGACTCGGTCGCAGCGGCGGTAAAGCTGGCAGAGTCTTTGATTGGCCTACAGAAATTGACCAGTAAGCAGATGACCTATCGGCTACCGGAGCTGAAGACGGTGAAGGCGTATCCGGTGCATTTGCAGCCGCAGTGGTTGAGGCAGTAGGGGCAGGGTTTCCCTACCCGCGCAGCGAGGCCATTGGAATAGGGTAGTGAGTTAAAGAATAGATTCATTCGGGTTTGGCTGGGGGGGCGCTGGTCCAGAAGAAGTCGGCGATGTGGTCATCGGTTTCGGTTAGGGTGGCGTCGGGCGGGTGGAGCAGCACGCTGTACTGGGTTAGGTCTGCTCCCAAGCGTCGGGCGACCCGGCTGGGAATACCGTAGTCAAAAATAATGTGACCTTCTCCGGCTAAGACGATCACCTGCTGGTCGGGATGAGCTGCCGCGTAGTCTGCCACGCCCTCGGCCATGGTTTCATCCCAGAGCACCTGGGCGGCAAAGAAATTCTCAAAGCTGAGGCCGCCGTGGGGGCCGCCGTGACCTTCCAAGAACTGTCGCAGCCAGTCCTGATAGTCGGTATCGCTGGTATCGATTTCGGCTAACGGCGGAATATATCGCAGATCGGCTTCAGCTAAGCTATCGAGCCCGGTTTGGGCCACCTTGCGGGTGACTTCGGCAGGTGTATTCAGGGCAATGAGCGGAATTTGATTCGCTTTGGCATAGCGCATGATCGGCGCGTAGAGCTCCCAGGGAAAGCCCCAGCGGGTTTCATATTCGCTTTGAGCAATCAGCTCGGCTTCGGTCAGCTCGCCTGCCAGATAGCGATCGAGGGTCGGCTGAAAGGGGCGCTGGAACATTTCGAGGGCGATCGCGATTTCCCTTGCCTGGTCCAGCGACTGAATGATCTCCAGCTGGGCCTGATGGTCCGCCGGGTCGTCGTGGGTTTCAGCCAGGTAGACCACATCGGCGGTTTCTAAGCGGGTCAGGATTTCGGCCTGCAGCTGGGCCTGCGACTGGGCCTGCGACTGGGCCGACGACTGGGCCGAAACCTCAGCTAGGGTTGGTGGGTCGTAGCTACAGGCCGCAAGCGGCAGCAAAAGCAGCGCGCTGACCAAACCGCTGTGCCACAGCATCGGCAAAAATTTCAATCGCTCACCTCTATACATTGGCCAGTGTTGGATTAATACAGGCAGTGTAGCGGGCTAGGCTGACGCGATGCCAGAAGCTGAAATAATTTCGCTGGTATGATTCCATTGCTATGCTTTTGACAAGCCCGCATCCTGAGAACTCGCTGGGCATACACAGAGGAGAACATCAATGAAACGCCGTGAATTTATGACCTGGGTAGGGTTAGGCGCGATCGCGACCTCTCTGCCCATTGCCCTAGCGGCCTGCACCCCCGAACCGGCTGCGCCAGAAGATCCTTCGGAGCCAATCGAGCCCTCTGCCGTCGCAGATGGAGACACTACGGCCCAGGCCGCGCCGGGAGAAGCTGAGTTTGTAGAACTTGGCCCCGTCGCGGAGCTCGACCAGCAGGGCTACCTGGCGAATGAATCACTCCAGGGCGAGCAGGTGATTGCCGTCAGAGACCCAGCTAACCCCGACGCGGTTATCGCGCTCAGCTCCAAATGCACCCACGCGGGCTGCACGGTTGCCTGGGAAGGTGAGGTGTTTGCCTGTCCCTGCCACGGCTCCCAGTTCAACCCGGATGGTACGGTTGCCAACGGGCCAGCAGGTGAGCCGCTACCGTCCTATCAGGCCAAAGTTGAAGGCAATACCGTGCTGGTCAGCGTCGGCTGAGGGGCGAGATCGCGCTCGAGACTGCTGCTTTTTGCTTTATTTAGAGTCAATGGGTCAAACGGGTCACAGCCATTTGGCCTTTTTTTTTGCTTGCCAGTCAGAAAATATCGTCCTTACCTATATTTGATTTCAGACTAAATCGGCCCTTCATTCACTTTTTTGACTTGTAAATTTGCCTTTTTTTTACCGGCAAATCTACGGATCCGCGTCTCAGTACGTCAGTAGTTCTGCATGGGATCGGTATCAATTAATCGATTAAAATTCAGAGGTTTTTACTCAACTCGTTTGCCCCACTCTGTGAGTATGGGGGCTAGTCCCGTTGGCGCTTGGCCCAAAAGCCTGACCCCGGGAACATCCGCGTTCCTGACTAGTCTGAGTTACGAGCAAATAAACCTGCTTGGACTCTTTTGTACTGAGCCAGAGTTAGGTGTTAAATTTTGCTGGGTACCATGCTGAAGGCAAAAACATTAAATCTTTACGAAGGGCTGACTGGTTATGAATCCTTCTTCAAATTCAACCAAACCTAGTTTCCTAAACGGTATTGAAGACAACAACTTAGACGTGTCCGCAGCCAGCTATCTAGGAGGCAGCGGAGACGATTCGGCTAGAGCTGTTGATATCAGTCTGGATGGCCAAACGGTGATTATCGGCGGGCAAACGCCCAATCACTCCCCTGGTGGCAAGCCGTATAGCCTGCTCGGCGGCGGTGACGGTATCGTTATGCGCTACGACAGCCAGACCAATCAAGTTTTATCGAATACTCGCCTGCCTGGTCAGGTGCGCGATCTGGAAGTGAATCCAAATACGGGAGAGATCGCAGTGGCCTACGGCAGCGGCATTGCCGTGCTCAGCCCAGACGCCAGCACAGTGATCTGGAGCAAGCCCATGGACAGAGCCGAGCGGATTGCCGTTTCTAGCTCGGGAAAAGTCGCTGTCCTCCAGGATTTCCCGATTGGGAAAAGCGATCGCGTCACCCTCTACAGCAGCAGCGGCGCGGCCCTGCAGGACTGGAGCAGCAACAGCGGTCGCCGCTATTTTCAGGATGTCGCCATCTCCGACCAGGACGGCGGTGCGGTGGTGATTACCGGCTTCAAGCAGGCCCGGGTTGACCTGCAGGTCGCCTTTACCCAGGCTTGGACCTACGACGGTCAGGCTCGCTGGAGCAACTATGACTATAGCTCTCAGGCCGTCGATGCGGTCAATCTTCTGGCCGATACCCGAGGCGAGCGAATCGCCTTTGGTCAAGACGGCAAGCTCTACTCAGCTAACTGGGTGAATGGCGGCATCGGCTATTCCATCTTTAGCCGTGAACCGTCTGACCTGGCTCAAAAAGTGACTGAGCAGATGGTGATCACCGACAAGTACACGAATTCCTACAATACCAGCAAAGTGGCGATGACCTGGTACGGCGAGTATGACCTCAAGACCGGCGGTTTGGTCAAGGGGCAAGGGCTGGTCACTCGCCGTTCAGACGGTAAGGGCAACAGCATCACCCCCGATGCGATCACGGCGGACAAGGACGGTAATATCTATCTCAGCGGTAGCGCGTCGGCTTCCATCCAGGACCGGGATAGTCAGAAAATCGAAGGCCAGCAGGTGAGCGGCTATGTGGCCAACGACGGCTTTCTGGCGATTATCAGCCCCGATCTCAAAACACGCTATGCCTGGACGCCAATTTCGAGTGCGAAGGGCACCGTTATTGCCGTGAGAGATGGCGTAGCCGCGATCGCGACTACGACCAACTTCAAAGGCAGCCAGATTACCGACAACCCGATTCAGGGCCAGGCGGGCGGCGGAAAAGACGGCTATTTCCTTATTCTCGGCGGTCAGGATGTGCCTGTGGGGACGCCTTCGCCGTCAGCGCCTACACCCCCCATACCGCAGCCCGAGGCCCCTACTCCACCCCTGACTCAACCTGACATTACCCCTCGTTCGCCCATCCGCATCGAAGCTGAAAAGCTGAAGCTAAACGGCTATCAGCTCAACACTGCCGCCGCTGCTCAGGCTTCTGGCGATCAATTTATCTCCTTAAAGACCAGCGGCACCCAGCAGGGAACAGCTGAGGGCGTTTTCCAAGGCCCGGCTGGGCTCTACCAGATTCAGGTCGGCTACTACGACGAGAACGATGGTCGCTCTGCTGCGAGTTTTTCGATCGGGGGTCAGACTAAGCGCTGGACATTTGACCAAAAGCTGCCGAGCAACTGGGTTAGCGCCGAGAATAAAGTGGTCCAAGTGATTGATACGCTGTCGTTAACGTCGGGCGATGCCTTCATGCTGTCCGGCCAGCGGCAGGACAGAGAGTATGCTCGGTTTGACTATGTAGACTTCATTCCAGTCGAAAGCAATCGGGCGGCTGAATCTGATCCGCCATCGGGGAACAGTTCAGGGCCGATGGCAGGAGAGCAGGAATCTCCGTATTCTTTAAGAGTTGAAGCTGAAAGCCTCCAGCTGCAGGGCTATCAGATTAAGTCTGTGGCTGCGGCTCGGGCTTCTGGGAATCAGTTTATTTCCCTCAAAAACAGCAAAGCCAAGCAGGGAACGGCTAAAGGCATCTTCAACGGGCCTGAGGGGCTCTATGAAATCCGGGTGGGCTACTACGATGAGAACGATGGTCAGTCGGCGGCCAGCTTCTCGGTCGGTGGCAAGACTCAAAGCTGGACATTTGACCAAAAGCTGCCAAGCAACTGGGTCAGTGAAAAGAACAAAGTCAGTCGAGCCATCGATACGCTGGCGCTGCAGTCAGGCGATGCATTTACCATCAGTGGGCAGCAGCAGGCTGGCGAGTTTGCCCGGTTCGACTACGTCGATTTCGTTCGAGTGGGTTCCAGGTCAACCGGAGCAAACAGCATGGCTACGACTGATAGCTTAGGTCAAACGCTAGAGGACCTCACCGCAGTAGGCTCGACGACCCACTCCTTTGTCAATGGCAGCAGCTCAGTCCTGTAGATCAGCAAAGATCGCGTTCTCGAATCCTCCGGGCAGGGTTTAGACCTTGCCCGATTTTGATTCTGTTGTGTAGCTCGCGGCCTGAAGGCGGAACATTTCGGCATAGCGGCCTGACTCGGCCATGAGCTGCTCGTGGGTACCCATTTCAATAATTTGGCCCTGGTCGAGAACCACAATCCGGTCGGCCATGCGGACGGTGGAAAAGCGGTGACTGACCAAGAAAGTCATTTTTCCCTGGGTGAGCTGGCGGAAGCGCTGGAACAGGTCGTGCTCTGCGATCGCGTCTACCGCAGCCGTGGGCTCATCCAGAATCAGAATCTGCGCCTGGCTCATAAACGCCCGGGCCAGGCCGACCTTCTGCCACTGGCCGCCGGAGAGGTCTACCCCGCCAGAAAACATTTTTCCCAGAATGGTTTGATATCCTTGATCTAACGCCTCAATCACGCTGTCGGCTCCCGCATCGACGGCGGCCTGCTGAATCTGGGGAGTCTGCTGGCGCATCGGCAAATTGCCAAAGCCGATATTGTCTCCTACGCTCAGCGCATAGCGGGCAAAGTCCTGAAACAGAACGCCGATATTGCGCCGCAGGTCGCTCAGCCGAAAGGCCGATAGGGAAATGTCATCAACGGCAATCCGACCGCGATCGATGTCGTAAAGCCGGGTGAGCAGCTTTAGCAGCGTCGTTTTGCCCGAGCCGTTGAGGCCCACCAGGGCAATACATTCGCGCGGCCCGACAGTGAGGCTGATGTTTTTGAGCGTCGGGGCTTTAGCGCCGGGATAGGTGAAGTATACGTTTTCCATCACCAGCCCCTCCCGCAGCGGCGTGGGAAATGCCTTGGGTCGAGGCGGGCTGACTACTTTAGGCGTCAGGTCGAGAAATTCAAAATACTGCGAGACGTAGAGATTGAACTCATAGATATTGGCAATGCTGAGCAGCATGGCCGCGCCCGCCGACTGGGCTTGCTGAAAGGAGCCGACGTAGAGCGTCAGGTCGCCAATCGTCACCGCCCCCTGGATCACCTGCCACAGCACCAGCGCATAGGCGCCATAAAAGCCAACCGCTGCCACCAGCTCAATGCTGCTCTGCGCGATCGCCTGTCGCCGGGCCAGCAGCTGCGACTCCTGATTGAACGCTTCGCGAATGTCCTGATACTGCTTGGCCAGGTGGTCACCCAGATTGAATAGCCGCACCTCTTTAACGTATTGGGGCTCGGTCAGCACTTCACCAAAATAGTCGGCTAGGCGGCGCGAGGACGTCTGGCGGCGGGTCATCCAGAATCGCCGGTCGGAGAATCTTACCCCGACCCAAAAGGTCGGTATTGCGCTGATTAACAGCAGCAGGATCACCAGCGGGCTAAAGCGCAGCAGCAGGGCCAGCAGGCCGACAAATCGAGCCGTCTGCCCCAGCAGACTGGTCAACGTCCGCAGCACCCTGAGCGGATACTGGCTGCCGCTCTGCTGCGCCCGGTTGAGGATATCGTGAAATTCTGACGATTCGTAGTGGGCCAGGTCGAGCCGGACGGCCTGGTTTAGCAGCTGGGTGTTGGCATAGAGCAAAAAGCGATCGCCCAGTATCTGAGTCGTATAGCTATCCAGCTGCTGCAAAATCGCCTGACCCACCATCAGGCCAAACCCCAGGCTGACCAGGGGAATGAGCTGCTGGATCAGGGCCGCGATCGCAGTCCCCCCCGCCACCAGCGCTACCACCTGGTCCACGATCAGCTTGCCAATGTAGAGCTGCGCCACCGGCAGCAGCGAACTGCTCAGCGTCAGCAGCAGGCTCACCAGCAGCAGCCTGGGAGCCGCCGCCCAAACCAGCCGCCGCAGCCGGGGCAAATCCCTCAGCGTCGTGAAAGGCCGAGCGGCCCGAGATAGAATTTTGCGGACTCGAAAGGCGGTTGAGCGAAGAGGCAGCAAGAATTAAGCGGTTGAAAAAGTTAGTGGACTCTCATTATGCCGCCGTTATTCGGTCTGCGGTTCATTCCACTGAGCTATCGCTTATGCGGCAGCGGTCTGACTCGCAGCTCTGCCGCTGGGCAACAATAGTTTCCAGGTCGGGGCGTCCGGTCATCGCCAGCCGTCGGTCGGCCCAGAAGTCGTAGATCTTATCGACGATCGGCCCAACGATCGGCCATTGGGTAGCGGCATAGACCCAGCCCATGCCCAGAGCGCTGTAGACCCGGCGAAAGACTTCGACATTTTTCACCACGCTGCCGTCGGGCAGCACAGCGTGAATGCGACCCATAGCGGTTTCAAAGTCTACGTCGCCGTGCTGGGCCGGGTCGTAGTCGGGGTCGGCGATATCGACAAAGTGGACGATGCCGCGTCCGGCGTCTTTCTTTTGTAGAAAGTTGACTTCTCTTAAACAAAGCGGGCAGTTGCCGTCGTAGAGCAGCTCGATGTCCCAGCTCGGGGTGGAAGCGGCAGAGGGTTCGGTTTGGGTGTCAGCAAGGGTCATGGTTTGGCAGAAGTGAATAGCGCCGCCTGAGGCAAGCGCTCAGGGGATACCTCTATTTTAAGAAATGTAACGACAAAGCTTCAACCCCAAGTCAGTTTTCCTGCACCTTAGGGCAGGCGATCTCGCCCGGCTCAGCCATCTCGCAGCGATCGTCCAAACAGGGCTGCCGGTAGGCATCTTCGGTTTCCAGCGGCGGCGGCAGCTGGCCGAAGACCATTTCGCAGCTCAGGTCTTCAAAATTTGGCGTCATGGTCAGGGGAATGCCAAACTTCTGGGTGAAAAAGTCCTGCGTGGGCAGCTTGCACATGTTGACGCACATGCCCACGCAGCCGCTGTGGTCGAGATAGCGGCACTTTTCAATATGGACGCCGCTGCGCTGCCGCTTGAGTCCGCCATCGAGTTGCTTAATTTCGGCCTCGACTACCTCACAGGGGCCGACCAGCCATTCAAATAGCCGCGTTGCAAACCAGGCGTTGAGCTCGCAGACCAGTCGGGTTGGCGAAAAGAAGGTGCGAGTCGCCCAGAGCACCGGAGCGGGAACCAGCGATCGCAGCACCTGGGCCACCACCGCCTGCTGGGCCTGGGCGCTGCGGCCCCGCATAATCTGCCGCGACAGAGCGACAAAGCCCTCATAGCCAGTGCTGGGCGTTCCCCGTCCCAATGCCTTGGCCATCTTACGAGAAAACAGCCAGATAAAGACCCGGTCGGCCAGATTGTCATGATGGGGCTGGGGTGCGGTTGTCTCCATAGGGTTCTAAAGGCTTCTAAGAAGCCGATTCAACGTTAGAGGCCTGCTCAACGTAGCGGCCCTGCCCGTCACGGTGGCCATCGCCATTGTAATCACCTGAGCCGTTATCTCCATCGCTCGGCGGCACGAACTTTTCGCTCAGCTGCTTCACCACAATATAGAGAATCGGCACCACAAACAGGCTGAGGAAGGTCGCCACAAACATGCCGCCGAAGACCGCCGTTCCCAGGGACTGACGGCTGCCCGCCCCGGCCCCGCTGGCAATCACCAGCGGAAAGATGCTGCTCAGGGTGGAAATCGCCGTCATCAAAATCGGTCGCATCCGCTGCTGGGCCGCTTCTAGCGCCGCTTTAACAATCGTGCGGCCCTGCTCTCGCAGCTGGTTGGCAAACTCCACAATCAGAATCGAGTTTTTACTGGCCAGGCCGATCAGCATCACCAGGCCGATCTGACAGTAGATGTCATTGGGCAGGCCGCGCAGGGTCTGGGCCAGCAGCGCCCCTAAAATCGCCAGCGGTACGGCAAAGAGGATAATCACTGGGTCCACGTAGCTCTCGTACTGGGCAGCCAGCACTAGAAAGACGAAGACAATTCCCAGGCCAAAAATAATCGGGGCCTGGTTGCCCGACTCAATTTCTTCCAGCGCCGTCCCCGACCATTCATAGCCCAGACTGGTGGGCAGCACCTGGGCTGCGACCTGCTCCATGGCGTCGATCGCAGCGCCGGAACTGACCCCCGGTGCGGCCTGGCCGCTAATCGAAATCGAGCGGAAGAGGTTGTAGTGGTTGATCGTCTGGGCCCCCGTGGTTGGATTGACCGACAGCAGATTCCCCATCGGCACCATTTCGCCCGTCTCCGAGCGAACGTAGAGCTTTTGAATATCTTCTGGCTTAGAGCGATAGGCCTGGTCGGCCTGGACATAGACCCGATAGGTGCGACCCTGGAGGTTAAAGTCGTTGACGTAGCTAGAGCCCAGATTGGTTTGCAGGGCGCTGAACACATCGTCGATGTCCACCTGGAGGGTTTTGGCGCGATCTCGATCCACTTCCACCGTCAGCTGCGGCGTGCTGGCCGCATAGGTGCTAAAGACAGATTGCAGCTGCGGGTTTTGATTGGCAGCCCCAAGCATCTGGCCCATGTAGGACACCAGGGTACCGAGCTCTAAGTTACCGCTGCGGTCTTGTAGCTGAAATTCAAAGCCGCCGTAGCTGCTCAAACCCTGGATGGACGGGGGGTTGACGGGCAGCACCCGAGCTTCGGTAATGCCCATCAGCGGCCCCTGAACCCGACCAATGATGTCAAAGACTGAAGCGTCTCGCTCGCCCCAGGGAATCAGCGTCGTAAAAACAACGCCGCTATTGGCCGTATTACCGCTAAAGCCGAAGCCGCCGACGGCAAAGGTGGCGCGGACTTCGGGCTGTTTGAGCAGCTCCTCCTCAATCTGGGCCATCACGTCGCTGGTGTAGTTGATTGAGACGCCCTCAGGCCCCTGGACTAGGGTGATGAAGTAGCCCTGGTCTTCGTCCGGCAGAAAAGCTGATGGAACGCTGGTATAGAGCCAGCCGGTAACTACCAGCAGCAGTGCAAAGACCCCAATCACCAGCGGCTTCACCCCGACCAGAAAATCTAGAATGCCGCTGTAGCGATCGCGCACCCAGTCCAGTCCCCGATTGAAGGTGCGGAAGCCGCGCCCCAGCCAGCCGCTGCGCTCGGGACTTTGCCGCAGCAGCAGGCCCGAAAGGGTGGGGGTGAGGGTGAGGGCGTTGAAGGTGGAAATCGCGATCGCAAACGCGATCGTCAGCGCGAACTGCCGGTACAGCGCTCCCGTTGTACCGGGGAAAAACGCCACCGGAATAAATACCGCCATCAGCACCAGCGACGTGGCAATCACCGCCCCCGACAGCTCTCGCATCGCCTGGATTGCGGCCTGACGTGGCGGCATCTGCTGGTTTTGGATCTTGTCGCTGATGTCCTCGACAACCACGATGGCGTCATCGACGACCATCCCCGTCGCCAAGGTAAGACCAAACAGGGTGAGGCTATTAATCGAAAACCCAAAGATTTTGATAATGGCAAAGGTGCCAATCAGCGAAACCGGGATTGTAATCGCCGGAATCACCGTCGTCCGCCAGTCCTGAAGGAAGACAAAAATCACCAGCACCACCAGAGCCACGGCCTGCACCAGCGTCCAGACCACCCGCGAGAGTGATTCTTCGACAAATTCGGTGGTGTCAAAGCCAATCCCGTACTGTAGCCCTGGCGGAAAATCAGCCGCCAGCTCTTCCATCGTGGCCTTGACCCCCTGGGCTACCGACAGCGCGTTGCTGCCCGGCAGCTGAAAAATCCCCAGACCAATCGACTCTTGACCCCGAAAACGCAGGAATGAGCCATAGCCCTCGGCCCCGAGCTCGGCTCGGCCCACATCCCTCACCTTCACCAGCTGGCCGTCTTCGCCCGACTGGATCACCACATTTTCAAACTCGGTGGGATCTTCCAATCGACTTTCAGCCCGCAGGTCAATCTGGTAGGACTGATCGTCGGGGCTGGGCGGCTGTCCAATCTGGCCCGCTCCCACCTGAATGTTTTGCTCTTGCAGCGCATCGATTACATCCTGCGAAGTCAGATTGCGACTGGCCAGCCGCCGGGGGTCTAGCCAGAGCCGCATGGCGTAGGTACGCTCGCCGAAAATCTGCACATTGCCGACGCCCTGAACCCGCCGCAGCGCGTCCACCATATAGAGGTCGGCGTAGTTGCTGAGAAAGATATCGTCGTACTCGCCGTTCTCGCTAAACAGGCTCATGGCCAGCAGGATGCTGCTGGATTCCTTCGAGACCACGACCCCGGTCTGACGCACCACTTCGGGCAGCTGCGGCTCCGCTAGTGAAACCCGATTCTGCACGTCTACTGCGGCAATGTCTTTGTCCCGACCGGGCTCAAAGGTCGCGGTGATGTTGCTGACCCCCGTGTTACTGCTGTTCGAGGTGATGTAGCGCAGCCCTTCGACCCCGTTGATCTCTCGCTCCAGCACCGTCGTGACGGCATTTTCAACCGTCAGCGCGTCGGCGCCGATGTAGTTGGACGTGACCGTCACCTGGATTGGGCTGATGTCGGGATATTGGGCAATCGGCAGGGTAGGAATGCTGACCGCGCCAATCAGCAGCATAATCAGCGCACAAACCGTGGCAAAAACAGGCCGCTTGATGAAATAGTTGACAAACATAGATTCACCCTGAATCTAAAGGGGGCTGGTCTAACGGCTGGTCTAAACTGGATTATTCCTGGGCCTGACTCCTGGACGGGCCTACTGGGGTGGAGCCGGGGCAGAACCTTCGCTTTCGGCTTCGCTTTGGGGCACAATCGGCACGCCGTCTCTGAGATTGAGCAGGCCGGAGGTAATGATCGTTTCACCCGCTTCGAGCCCTTCTAAAACCTGGTAGCGATTGCCCTGAATGGCCCCTAGCTCAACCTGTCGCTGGCTGGCGATCTGCTCAGGCGGCGGCGGCCCGGCCGCTTCGGGGGGATTACCCTGACCCAAAAATCTGCGCCACAGCGACGGAGCGCCATTCCCACCGGCAGCGGCAGGGCCGGGCGCCGCCTCTCCTGCGCCTTCCTCGGGCGGCGGTGCGTCTGCGGCAACATAGACAAAGGCTTGCCCCCCAATGCGATTAATCGCCGTTGCCGGCACCAACACGCCGGGACGCCGATCCCAGATCACCCTGACCTCTAGCCGCTGGTCATCCTGTAGGGGCCGATTGGGAGCAGAAAAGCGAGCCTTGGCTAAAACGGTCTGGGTGCCAGCCGTAGTTTGCGGTGATATGAAGCTAATCGTGCCGGAGGAAACCGCCTCCTCGGCTCCGAAGGGAATCAGCTCGACCGGCAGACCCACCCGCAGCCGATCGGCTGCTTCGATGGGCACCGCCAGCTCTAGCTCCAGACTCTCATTTTGAGTAATCGTCGTCAGGGTGGCCCCGGCATTGACATAGTCCCCCAAATCCACCGGGATGTCGCCGATGATTCCGGCAATCGGAGCGGTAACCGTTTTATCTTGCAGATCCTGGCGCACCGCGCTGGCGTTGGCCTGAGCTTGGGATAGGGCTGCCTCAGCCTGGTTCAGGCTGGCTCGAGCGGCGTCAATTTCTTCTTGGCCGGCGGCCAGGCTAGCCCGGGAAACGCTGAGATCACGGCTCACCTGGTCGAGCGCCTGCTGGGCCTGAGCCCCCTGGGCTACCAGCGACTCCGTCCGTTCGTATTCAGTCTGCTGGAGTTCTAAATCGGCCTGCAGCTCAATTCGCCGAGCTTCTGCAGCCTGTAGCAAGGCGCGAGCATTGTCACGCGCCGAGCGGGCCGCGCTGACGTTGGCCAGAGCGCCGCTCAGCTCGGCTTCGGAGCGCTCAGGACTGAGCTGCATAATCGGATCGCCAGCCGCGACGCGATCGCCCGAGGAAGCAAAAATCTGAGTGATTCGCCCTGACGCCTCGGGCTGGAGGACAACACCGGCCTGGGCGTCTAAGGTGCCGACATACTCAGAACTATCCTCCAGCTGCGCTGTTTGCAGCCGCTCTAGCTGCACGGGAACCTCCTGCGGCATCATCTGCTGCTGCCCCCGTCCTCCTAAGCGTCGCCAGAGGGCAAATCCACCACCGGCGATGACGAGCAGCGCCGCCGCTAAAATCAGCCAGTTCCGACGCGGGTTTTGTTGCTCTGAGGCGTTGGGGGGTGGCGCATCTGGCGGCAGGGCCAGGCTGGATTCATGGGGCGCAATATTGGCGGTACCCTGGGGGTCTGCAGAAGAGGTCATCAGCGCTACCGGGTCGTCCTGGGCTACGGAAGATGGACCAACACAGGGACGAAAACTGCGTCAGGCGGTCGTTAACTAAACTTATGGGTTTAGTCTAGCTTGGCTGGTCAGTATTTGCACTGTTGGCCAGGATACCGCTCAGAATTTGAATCGCCAGCTGAATTTTTAGCCCGGTTTCAGGCGCATTACAAAAAACTCTACAGTTAGCGCTACATTTTCACAGAAGTACTAGATGTAGCGGCTAATATTCGATAATCTAGAGCTAGTCTTGGTCTGAGTTTCCCTTCAAAACCCCCTGTCCAAACCATTGCAACAGGGGGTTTTGAAGGTATATTTGTACTATTCACCCCTGAGTTGCCCTATGTCCTTCGTTGGCCTCCACATCCACAGCGACTACAGCCTGCTCGATGGGGCCAGCCAGCTGCCGCCCTTGGTCGAGCGAGCAAAGGAAATGGGGATGAGCGCGATCGCGCTCACCGACCACGGCGTTATGTACGGCGCGGTGGAGCTGCTCAAAGTCTGCCAGAGCGCGGGGATCAAGCCGATTATCGGCAATGAGATGTACGTGATCAACGGCGACATCACCAAGCAGGAGCGCCGTCCCCGCTACCACCAGGTAGTGCTGGCGAAGAATACCCAGGGCTACAAAAATCTGGTCAAGCTGACCACCCTGTCTCACCTGGAGGGCGTCCAGGGGCGCGGCATTTTTTCTCGGCCCTGCATTAATAAGGAGCTGCTGGAGCAGTATCGCGAGGGCCTGATCGTCACCAGCGCCTGTCTGGGCGGTGAAATTCCCCAGGCCATCCTCCAGCAGCGGCTGGACGTGGCCCGGCGAGTAGCCCAGTGGTACCAGGAGCGCTTTGGCGAGGATTTCTACCTCGAAATTCAGGACCACGGCTCTCCCGAAGATCGGATTGTCAACGTCGAGATTATTCGGATTGCCCAGGAGCTCGACATCAAGGTGATCGCCACCAACGACTCCCACTTTATTTCCTGCCTGGATGTGGAAGCCCATGACGCGCTGCTCTGCATCCAAACCGGCAAGCTGGTGACCGAAGATAAGCGGCTGCGCTATAGCGGTACCGAATACCTGAAGTCGGCTGAAGAAATGCGGCGGCTGTTTCGCGACCATTTGCCCCAGGAAGTGATCGACAGCGCGATCGCGACTACCGTCGAAGTCGCCGACAAGGTGGAAGCCTACAGCGTCCTGGGCGACCCCCAATTTCCTAATTTCCCCATTCCTGACGGCTATACCAGCGAGAGCTACATGGCTAAGGTGGCCCGCGATGGGCTGGTCGAGCGGTTTGAGCTGTCGAGCTATGAGGAAGCTGAAGCGGAATATCGCGATCGCCTGGAGTACGAAATCCAGATGATGCACCAGATGGGGTTTGCTACTTACTTTCTAGTGGTGTGGGACTACATTAAATTTGCCCGAGATAATGATATTCCCGTAGGGCCAGGGCGGGGCTCTGCCGCCGGGTCGCTGGTCGCCTACGCCATGGGTATCACCAATATTGACCCGGTGCATCACGGTCTGCTGTTCGAGCGGTTCCTCAACCCCGAGCGCAAGTCAATGCCGGACGTCGATACCGACTTCTGCATTGAAAAGCGTGAAGACGTGATCCGCTACGTCACCGAAAAATATGGCAAGGACCGCGTTGCCCAGATTATTACCTTCAACCGCATGACCTCCAAAGCCGTGCTCAAGGACGTAGCGCGGGTGCTGGATATTCCCTACGGCGAATCCGACAAGATGGCAAAGCTGATTCCGATTTCGCGGGGTAAGCCAGCCAAGCTGAAGGTGATGATCTCGGACGATACGCCTGCGAAGGAATTTAAAGCAAAATACGACAGCGGCGAACTCGTCCCCGGCGCTAGCGTCACCTATCGTCGCTGGCTCGATATGGCCATGACGATTGAGGGCACCAATAAAACTTTTGGCATGCATGCGGCAGGCGTGGTAATTTCTGCCGAGCCGCTAGACGAGATTGTTCCGCTCCAGCGCAACAACGACGGCTCGGTGATCACCCAGTACTACATGGAAGACATCGAAGCCGTCGGCCTGTTGAAGATGGACTTTTTGGGGCTAAGAAACCTCACCATGCTCCAAAAAGCAGTGGACTACATCGAGCAAAACCACCAAACGACAATCGACCTCGACCGGCTGCCAATGGACGATCCCGAGACGTTTAAGCTGCTAGCGAAAGGCGATTTGGGTGGCGTCTTCCAGCTAGAATCTTCTGGGATGCGACAGATCGTTCGAGAGCTCAAGCCCTCAGGCTTAGAAGACATTTCTTCTGTTCTCGCTCTCTATCGGCCTGGACCACTCGATGCCGGGCTGATTCCTAAGTTTATTAATCGCAAGCACGGACGAGAAGCAATCGACTACGAGCATAACATTCTTAAGCCAATCTTGAATGAGACCTACGGCATCATGGTCTATCAGGAACAGATCATGAAAATTGCTCAAGATATGGCCGGATATTCTCTCGGTGAGGCCGATTTATTGCGTCGGGCCATGGGCAAAAAGAAAGTCTCGGAAATGGAAAAACATCGAGAGATTTTTATCGCTGGTGCTGAGAAAAATGGTGTTCATAAAAAGACAGCAGAGGCGCTGTTTGAACAGATGGTTTTGTTCGCGGAGTACTGTTTTAATAAATCCCATTCAACAGCTTATGGGTTTGTTACCTTTCAGACCGCCTACTTAAAAGCTAATTATCCCGTCGAATATATGGCGGCGCTGCTGACGGCGATTAGCGGCGATCAGGACAAGGTGCAGATGTATATTGCTAACTGCGGCAGTATGGGAATTGAGGTGCTGCCGCCGGATATCAATCGTTCTGGGGTGGATTTTACGCCGCTGAAGCGAAAGATTTTGTTTGGCCTGTCGGCGGTGCGCAATGTGGGATTGGGCGCAATCGAAGCGCTGCTGAAGTCGCGGCAGACGGAAGGCCATTTTCAGTCGCTGGCCGATCTGTGCGATCGCGTCGATCTGCGCGCCGTCAACCGCCGCGCCCTAGAGGCCCTGATTCAGAGCGGCGCCTTTGACGGGTTGAACGGCAACCGGCGGCAGCTAATGCAGGATCTAGAATATGTGCTGGACTGGGCGCAGGGTCGGGCCCGCGATCGCGAAACCGGCCAGGGCAATATCTTTGACATGCTGGGCGGCGCTACCGCCAGCGACGCCAGTCAGACTGCCAGTCAGACTGCCAGCCAGGCCTATGAGTCGGCCCCTAGCGCGCCGCCGGTAGAGGACTTTGACCCCCAGGAGCGGCTGCGGCTGGAAAAAGAGCTGCTGGGCTTCTATATCTCTGACCATCCGCTCAAGTCGGTGCAGCGCCCGGCCAGAATCTTGGCACCGATTAGCCTGGCCGAGCTGCCAGAGCAGGCCGAGAAGGTAACGGTCAGCGCCATCGTCATGCTCAGCAGCGTCAAACCGATTACGACCAAAAAGGGCGATGCGATGGCGATTGTGCAGATTGAAGACCTCAGCGGTCAGGCCGAAGCCGTCGTTTTTCCGCGCTCCTATCAGCGCATCGGTCAATACATCCGGCCCGATGCGCGGCTGATCGTCTGGGGTAAGGTAGACCGCCGCGACGACCGCAATCAGCTGATCATCGACGATGCCGAACCAATCGAAGACGTTCGCCTGGTGATGGTTGAGCTGAATCCCAGCATTGCCGGCGACATCGAGCAGCAGTATCGTCTGCGCAATGTGCTCCAGCAGCAGCAGGGCGAAGACCGAGACGCCGCCAAGGTACCCGTGATCGCCATGATTACGGCCCAGGGCAGTCGGCAGGCGGTGAGGCTGGGGGCACAGTTCCGGGTGAAGGATTCCGAAGCCGCTGTCGCCGCGCTGAAGGCCGCTTCCTTTAATGCCAAGGCGACTCCCTTGGTGATGGCTTAAGGGGCCCGGTAAAGGACATCTCGCCGCAGACCCATGCCACGTTGGGTTACGCGATCGCTCCGCCTAAACCTGGCATAAAATTTAAGCATCGTTCAGCAATCAGGAGGCAGCCCCTCTCATGGTGCAGGTCACCCAACTCAAAACTTTCGATGACTACCTGGCCTATTCTGACGGGACTGATAACCGCTACGAGCTTACCAATGGAGAGCTAGTTGAGGTGCCCCCTGAATCGGATGAAAATGTGATTATGGCCCGAGCGATGGATCGAGCCCTGTCAGACATCGTCGGATTCCGGCGCGTCCGCACCCATCAGCTCGCTCTCGAAATGCCGGGGCAGCCTAAAAATCGTTTTCCAGACATTACCGTACTGAGACCCGAACATCCTGAACAGTTGAAAGGACTGGGGCAATCTGCGATTCGCTTTGACATGGCACCGCCGATGCTAGTCATCGAGATTGTTAGCCCTGGAGCCGATAACCAGAGACGAGACTATATCGACAAGCGCAATCAGTACGAATGGCGAGGCATCCCTGAGTATTGGATCGTAGATCCGGTGCTGCGGCAGGTCACGGTGCTGTCTTTGACAGACAATGGCTATGAGGAAGTTATTTTTACTGAAGACGAAACAGTCGTTTCGCCCATGTTTTCAGAATGGTCTCTCACGGCAGCCGAGATGCTATCAGCGTAAGGGAAGCGGATTAGCCCATTGAGCCCAGAAGCGCTAGAAGTCATTGAACATTTGCCCTAGCTGCGCTGGTACTGCATTCCGGGTACCTGGGTGACCAGGCCCAGTAGCTCTAGATGTATCAGAGCGGCTAAGACGGTACCGGTTTCCATTTGGGTTTTTTGCACAATCAGGTCTAGCAGGATGGGTTCGGTAGAGATAGCGCTGAAGATTTCGCGCAGGGGCGATTCCAGATCGGGCGGGGCGGCTTCGGGGGTAATGACGGGAATAGCGCCGAGCGAGTCTAACAGGTGGGCTTCGCTAAGTACAATCTGGCCGCCCTGGTCGATCAGCGCCAGGCAGCCGTAGCCGGTGGGGTTTTCCAGCGAACTGGGTAAAACATAGACATCGCGGCCATAGTCATTGGCCAAGCGAGCCGTAATCAGCGCCCCTGAGCGAACCGGTGCCTCGGTGACCAGCAGGGCATGGCTGAGGCCGGCAATAATCCGATTGCGGCGAGGAAAGTGGGTGCGGTCGGGCTGGGTGCCGTCAGGATATTCGCTCAGGAGCAGTCCCGTTTCAGCAATTTTTCGATGGAGCTGCTTGTTTTTGTACGGGTAGGCGACATTCACGCCAGTCCCCAAGACCGCGACCGTCTGGCCCTGGTGCTGGAGGCAGGTGCTGTGGGCTTCGGTATCGATCCCGGCGGCCAGCCCAGAGACAATCACCATTCCCTGCTGGGTCAGGCGCGTAGTTAGTCGGTGGGTCCAGCGACGCCCGTAGGCGGAAGGGCTGCGGGTGCCGACAATACCAACCGCTATGGCCGTCTTCAGCCGCAGCGGACCGCGATAGTAAAGAACGGGCGGCGGGTCGGGAATATCAAACAGCAGGGCGGGATAGTCGGCGTCGGCGGGCGTCCAGAAGGCGCGATTTTGGGCTTCGTGCTCAGCCAGCAAATCGGCGGGTTGCAGACGCGATCGCGATCCCACCAGCTCATCTGCCCCCAGCAGGCCAATCCCCTCGACCTGTAGCAGTTCGCTCGGCTCGGCCTCCCAGGCCACCGCCAGCGAGCCAAAATGGTCGTAGAGGCGCTTGATTAAAACCGGGCCTGCGCCCTTTACCTGAGACCAGGCTAGCCAATAGGCTCGCTCACCGACCAAGGCCCTGCCTCCGCCAATTGTCTGGCTAAATTATCGGCCAAACGGATGGCCAAAGCGATTGGCCTATTGTGCCCAATTCCGCTTAGACGGCGCTAGACTGCTGCTCGCGCTGCTGCGCCAGGTAGGCAAACACACTCTTATCGCCAATGTCCGGCGGGATGGGCTGTACCCCTTTACGCAGGGCAAACACGCCAAATAGGATGGCCCAGGCCGCCAGCAGCCCCGCTTCGACCGACGCGGGCAAAAAGCCGACCAGATGCCCCAGCAGCAGCAGCGGCACAATCGGCGCCAGCAGCTTGGTTTCAAATCGGTTGAAGCAGACTGCCTCTTTGAAGAAGATGCCGGTGAGCGACGCAAAGGTGAAGCCAATGCCCAAAATGGTCAGCGGCTGCTGATAGACCGTCAGCGCCAGCGGGCCGGGCTGGGTCAGGGCAATGCCCAGGCTAGCGACGCCGCCAACCGCCCAGAAAACCTGGATGGCCCGATGCAGCGCCCTTAAATAAATATGGATGTAGCTGAGGCTGACGCCCAGGGCCACCCACAGCACGACATAGCAGACGCTGGCCGCCTGCATCGCCCAGTTTTCAGCACCCCACTGGAGCGTTAGCAGCGTTCCTACCGCAAAGCTGATGGCGGCAATCGCGAGCCCAGCGCGATAGATTACCACCTCTCGCCGGTCCTCGGGCTCAATCGTAAAATTGCCAAACTGGCCTTCGTAAACTTCGGACTGCATTTCTGACTGCATAATCTTCGCCTCAGAAAACATGGATTAAATATTGACTCTCTATTCTCATTATCGACGATAGCGATAGGGATTGGGCGGTCCCCCCGGCTTTGAAAACAGGCCCAGAATCGGCCCCAAAACGACGCCAAAGACAAAACCACCCGCGTGAGCCCAGTAGGCAACCCCGCCGCTGCCCGTATTAGCAGTTGCGCCTAAGCTCATGAGGCCATAGAGGGCCTGCTGAATAAACCACCAGCCAAGAAAAAATATGGCGGGAATCCGAAAAGTCGTAATAAAGATGAACAGCGGTACCAGCGTCAGAATTCTGGCTCGCGGGAAGCGGATGATGTAGGCTCCCATAATGCCCGCGATCGCGCCACTCGCCCCTAGCGTCGGCACATTCGAAGTCGGCATAAAAAACCACTGCGCCAGCGCTGCTAATGCCCCGCAGGCGAGATAAAAAATTAGAAATTTGACATGGCCGAGCTGGTCTTCAATGTTATTGCCAAACACCCAGAGGTAAAGCATATTGCCGCCGACGTGCAGGAAACCACCGTGGAGAAACTGAGAGCTAATTAAGGTTAGCCACTCACCCCCGGCATTGACGTCGCCCCCCGTAAAGCTAGCCGTGAGCTCCTCAGGCACAACAGCGTAGGTGTTAAAAAACTGCTGTAGGGCTGGCTCCGATAGCGACATCTCAAATAAAAAGATGACGATATTAATCGCGATCAGGCTATAGACGACCACGGGGGTAATGCTAATCGGATTGTCATCATTAAGGGGAACCACGGCAGGCTGTATCCAAAATTTTCTTTATTGTACGGGCTACTGAAAGTCTGGGAATGACATTTCGCCCGTATTTCCATCTAGCCGAACCTGAATGCCAACGGGCAGCGTCGCATTTTCCCCGTCATGGCCAAAGGGCAGTTGGGAGACGATGGGGATGCCGAGGTCGGCCAGCCGGTCTCGCAGCGTTTCATCGACGGTCAGCGTCGGCATCTGCTGGGCGGGCTGCCACTGGCTGAAGCGGCCCAGGGCAATCCCTTTCGCCCTTTGAAATTTGCCCATCATGCGCCACTGGGTGAGCATTCGGTCGATTCTGTAGGGCGCTTCGCCGACGTCTTCAAAGGCCAGAATCACGTCGTCCAGGCTAGGTTCTACAGCGGTTCCCAGCAGATGGGTCGCGACCGTGAGGTTGCCCGGCAGCAAGCGTCCGGTCGCCTTTCCGCCGCCCCAGCCCTTACCCCGCAGCGGCGGCAGCTCTCCCCGCTCTACCCAGTTAAAGAGCCGCGATCGCGACCCGTCTGGCTCCGCTGCCAGCGTCGTCAGCAGCGGCCCATGGACGCCGGAAACACCCTGCTGACTCCAGCTCCACAGCAGGCTGGTGATGTCAGAAAAGCCGATTAGCCACTTGGGCTCAACCTGCGGCCAGCGCCAGTCCTCCAGCAGCCGCGCCCCGCCATAGCCGCCCCGAGCGCAGAGAATGCCCCGGCAGTCCGGATCCTTGAGCGCGGTCAACAGCTGCTCCCGGCGCTGCTCGTCTAGTCCGGCCAGGTGACCCCAGCGACCGTCATAGCCGGCGCAAAGCTGGAGCTGGTAGCCCCGCGATCGCCAAATCGCTAGCCCCTGCTCAAATTTATCTCGCTCCCGCAGTGGCCCGCTGGGCGCAATCACGTAGAGCCGATCGCCCGGCTGGAGCAGCGGCGGAATTTTCAGCGGCGGTGGCATAGGGAAGTGCTTTGTGACAGGGGGTTGGTGACTGTGAAATCGAGCTACCCAGACTCTTTTCTTTGCCAAACTGAAATTACCTCATCGGCGCTGCTGGTGACTAGCGTTTGGCCATCGGGGGTGAACGCGATCGCGACCAGTCCCCAGCCATGCTCAATTTTGGCCATACAGTCGCCGGTCTCAATCTGCCAAATTGTCAGCAGACTGTCTCCGCTGCCGACGGCCAGGTGAGGCTTACCTGGGCAGAGGGCCAGGGCCGTAATGCCGCTCGTAGCAGTATAGAGCGGGGTCTGGACTATCTGGCCATTGAGCGTCCAGCGCTTGACAATGCCCTCACTGCCGCCGCTAACCAGATAGTCCCCCTGAGGCCGCAGCGCTAGCGCCGTCACCTGAGCATCGTGGGCTTTGAAAGATTTAATTGGCTTGAGTTCAGGCAGCTGCCAGAGTCGGACGGTTCCGTCCCAGCTGGCGCTGGCGAGCTGGTGTTCGGTGCTGACCAGGGCAGTGACCCGTTCGCGATGGGGGGCTAGCGTTTGCCGAGGCGTTAGGGTGGCGATGTCCCAAAACGTAATCTGACCGGCCACTCCGGCGCTAATCAGGGTTTTACCATCGGCGGTTAGGCTCAGCGCAGTCGGCGTCCAACCCTGGGCGGGGAGCGTATTTAGCAGCTGATATTCGCCGACGTCCCACTCTTTCAGGGTGCCGTCTTCGCTGCTGCTGTAGAGCACTCTGCCATCGGGATGGAACTGGAGGGCGGTGACGCGATCGCGATGTCCCCCGCCCAGCAGCCGTCCGCGTCGGAAGGTATGCAGGCATTCACCCCGGTTGAGATCCCAAAGTCGAATGGCGGCATCTTGGCCGGCGGTGGCTAGGGTGCGGCTGTCGGGGCTGATCGCTAGGGCTTGGGTGAGGCCTGGGGGGGTGAGGCGGTGGTGGGGGTGCCAGGTTTGGCGTGATGGGGTGATGGGGTGATGGGGTAGGGTTTCCCTGCCTAGGTGGATGGGTGCCTGGATGGATGGGATGAGGCGCGATCGCACCTGGTTCAGCAGCGGCTTCAGGGAATAGCGATTCTGCTTTAGGGCTTGGTTAGCGGCGGCGGCGGTGGGGTAGCGCTGCTGGAGAGAGCGGGCCAGCAGGCCGTCGAGCACCTGGGCGAGGTGGGGGGTGACGGGCTGGGTTAGATAGGTTTGCCAGACCCAGCGGTCTTCGCTGACGGAGTAGAGGTCGAACGGGTGGAGTCCTGTGAGCAGGTGAATGCAGACGACGCCCAGGCTGTAGAGGTCGCTGGCGTAAACCGCCTGGCCCATGGTCTGTTCGGGGGCGGCATAGCCGGCGCTGCCGATGACGGTGCCCGTCTGGGGCGATTCCAGTCGCGAAAGCTGCTTGGCAGCCCCAAAGTCAACCAGTACGGGCGGGGCGGGCGCGGCCCAGATGATATTGGCCGGTTTGAGATCGCGATGGATAATCTGAAAGCTATGGACGTACTCCAGTACAGTCAGCAGTGACTTCAGCAGGTTCTGCAAGAGCGGTTCTGCCCAGGGGCCTTCTGCCGCCAGCCGCTGCTCTAGGTTGGGTCCCGCAATCCAGTCCTGAATTAAAAACTGGCCCAGCTCGGTTTCTACATAGTCCAAAAGGCGCGGGATTTGGGGATGTTCCCCTAGCCGCTGCAGTCGCTCAGCTTCCTGCTGAAAAGATTTGGACAGGTCTAAATCAGCTGAGGACAGCCGACCCCGGTTAAAAATCCGCTGTTTGATCACGCACCTGCCGGACGGGGTATCCCCGCTATCGCGACCAGCAGCCTCTGCTAGCAGCGTGCGGCCAAAACCGCCCTGGCCAATTAAACTGATTGCCCGGTAGCGTTCGGCTAAAATCAGCGGCGTTCCGCAGGTCTGACAGTAGTTGGCGTCTGCCGGATTCTGCGGCTGGGGGCAGGCCGGATTCAGGCAGTAGCTCATAGATTTAGAGGACGATAGGGCTAGGTGGGAATGGCCTCGCCGGGGCGAAGCTTCGCCCATTTGCCCTGCTCTTTCAAGAAGCTGTTGCAGCCAACGACGTCATATTCGAAGCCAAAGTCGCCATCCTGTACGATTCGGTCGCCCTCAACCCGCGCCTTGGGCGGCATGATGTTGGCGTTAACCGTCGGGTTATCGGGCTCAAAGCTGGGAGACATCGTCAGGTGGGGCTGCTGATGATTGGCCTCGACCGCGTGGTAGGTAATGCAGCGGTCAACGTAGTGGCAGTTTACGCAAATACACATGGCGACTCATCCTGAACGGCGCAGCCCCCAAGCGCCACTAGGAGCCACTAGGAGCCGATTATTTGCTCTTACTCTAGCGCAGGCATCGCGAACCCTTCTCACCTGCGATGGGAATGTTGCAAAATGAAAAACTGCGGTTTAAACCCTATGTCTGCTCTGTCTCCCCAAACCTGGCCGTTTTCGCTAGACCTATTGCCTCAAACAGCCCACCTGGTCGGCGGTAGCGTCCGCGATGCGCTGCTCAACCGGCAGAGTGCCTATCTGGATCTCGACTTTGTCCTGCCGGAGCGGGCGGTCGAAACGGCGCGGCAGATTGCCGATCGCTGTCAGGCTGGGTTTGTACTGCTCGACCCGCAGCGCCAGATTGCCCGGGTGGTGTTCGCCCAGGCGACGGCGGATTTTGCCCAGCAGCAGGGGGCGTCGCTGGAGGCAGATCTGCGGCGGCGGGACTTTACGGTAAACGCGATCGCGTACCATCCCCACAGCCAGCAGACCATCGATCCGCTAGGCGGCCTGAGCGACCTGAAGGCGGGCCAGATCCGCATGGTCGCGCCGCAGAATTTGGCAGACGACCCGCTGCGGCTGCTCCGGGCCTACCGCCAGTCGGCCCAGCTCGGCTTTCAGATTGAACCGGTAACCGAGGCTGCGATCAGTGAACTGGCTCCGCTGCTAGCTCAGGTCGCCGCCGAACGATTTCGCACCGAGCTGGATATTTTGCTCAGCCAGACCGATAGTTCCGAGCCGCTGCGGCAGGCGTGGCAGGCAGGGCTGCTGAAATTTTGGCTGCCCCAGGTCGGGGCGGAGCCGTTGGACCGGCTGCGGGCCGTTGACCAGGCTGTTGAGCTGCTGCGGCAGGCGATCCCGGGCTATGGCACCGTTCTATTTGGCTGGATTAAAACCCGGCCGGCGAGCGTTCATCGTAGCTGGGTGAAGGCGGCCCGGCTGAGTCAGTTGCTCCCTGCCGACCCCGAGGCGGCCGAGGTCCAGCTGACGCAGCTAAAATATAGCCGGGCTGAGCTACAGGCGATTCTGGCAATTCTGCGCAGCCAGCCCTACATTGACGCGCTGATCGAAGGGCCGCTTTCGCTGCGGCAGCAATATTTTTTATTCCAGCAGACGGGCGAGAGCTTTCCTGCGGTTACGCTGGTGGCGGCGGCGCAGGGAGCGGAATTGGGGCTAGTGCGATCGCTGATCCAGCGCTATCTCACCCCAGACGACCCGGTAGCCCACCCCATGCCCCTGGTGACAGGCCGAGACCTGATGCAGGCGCTCCAGCTCAAACCCAGTCGGCGCATCGGCCAGCTGCTAGACGCGATCGCGCTGGCCCAGGCCGAAGGGCAGATTACCTCCGCCGCTGCGGCGCTGGACTGGGCGCGGGCCCAAAAATAGCTGATGATTCCAGCAGGGGTTGCCTTTGCCCAGTAGGATAGGGATTGACCGTCATACTGGCCAGGCATGGATATCAAAACGGGTTTTGTCGGAACCGTCGGCAATACGCCCCTAATTCGGATTAACAGCTTCAGCGATGAGACCGGCTGTGAAATTTTAGGTAAGGCTGAATTCCTCAATCCGGGCGGTTCCGTCAAAGACCGGGCGGCGCTCTACATCATCGAAGAAGCAGAGAAAAAGGGCCAGCTACAGCCGGGTGGCACCGTCGTCGAGGGCACGGCGGGCAATACGGGGATTGGCCTCACCCACATCTGCAATGCCAAGGGCTATCGCTGCCTGATTGTCATCCCTGAGACCCAGTCCGCCGAAAAAATTGACCTGCTGCGGACCTTAGGAGCCGATGTGCGAACCGTGCCAGCGGTGCCCTATCGCGACCCGAATAACTATGTCAAAGTGTCGGGTCGTCTAGCCGAGGAACTCGACAACGCCATCTGGGCCAACCAGTTCGACAACCTCGCCAACCGCCTGGCCCATTACGAAACCACCGCACCGGAAATTTGGCACCAGACCGACGGTCAGATTCACGCCTGGACTGCCGCCACCGGAACTGGGGGCACCTATGCCGGAGCGTCCTTATTTTTCAAGGAAAAGAATCCCGACATCCGCTGTGTCGTGGCTGACCCTATGGGCAGCGGCCTCTATAGCTATGTCAAAACCGGCGAGATTCAGCCGGAGGGCAATTCCGTAACAGAGGGCATCGGCAATAGCCGAATCACCGCCAATATGGAAGGAGCGCCCATCGACGACGCACTGCAGGTGGACGACCCCGCAGCGCTGCGGGTGATCTACCAGCTGCTCTACCAGGACGGCCTATATATGGGCGGATCGGTGGGGATCAACGTGGGCGCGGCGGTGGCGCTAGCCAAGCAGATGGGGCCGGGCCATACCATTGTCACGATTCTCTGCGACAGCGGCTCGCGCTATCAGTCCAAGATTTTTAGCCGCGAATGGCTAGAATCAAAAGGGCTTTGGTCTGACCAACTGCTGCCCCCAAGTCGCGACTGAGAATTTTAAGCATTGATGGATACGGTTTGGATTGGCACCTTGGCGAGTCTGGGGGCGGGACTCTGCACGGGAGTAGGGGCCCTGCCGGTGCTGCTGCCCTTTACCCTCTCGGAAAGGACTCAGGGGCTTTTGCTCGGCGCTGGCGGCGGCGTGATGCTGGCGGCCACCTCCTTTTCGCTACTGATTCCGGGCATTGACGCGGCGGTTAAGCAGGGGGCCTCGCAACCGGTGTCGGCGCTGATTATGGTCGCTGGTCTGATGATGGGTGGGATGGCGCTGTTTGCTGCGAATGTTTTCTTTCCCCACGAGCATTTCTTTAAGGGCAAGGAAGGTAAGCTGCGGGAGAATTTTGAGCAGATCTGGCTGTTTGTGATCGCGATCGCGCTTCACAACTTCCCCGAGGGACTGGCTGTCGGTGTGGGCTTTGGCGGCGGCGATACGGCGGGCGGCCTGGCCCTGGCCGGAGGGATCGGTCTGCAAAATATTCCCGAGGGACTGGTCGTCGCGATCGCGCTGCGCAACCTGGGCTATTCGGCCCGCTATGCCCTGGGTATTTCTACCCTGACAGGTCTGATAGAGCCGGTGGGTGGCCTGTTTGGCGCGGGCGTCGTCAGCCTGGCCGAGCCGCTGCTGCCTTGGGGAATGGCCTTTGCCGCCGGGGCGATGCTCTACGTCATCGTAGATGAGATTATTCCCGAGATTGACCACAAGGGGCTGAATCAGCAGGGCACCCTGGGCGTACTGGCAGGCTTCGTGCTCATGATGTTTTTAGACATTACCTTCGGCTAGGCCCGGCTAACGTTCCTCCCAGCAGCAGATGCTTCAATGTTGAGAATTTGATAGTTTTCTAAAGAATTGCTACTTGTCAAAGCGTACTCATAACGAGTATGATTTGACAGTCCGCATCATTGCTTAGAGTTAATCACGGAGAAACGCTTATGTTAGAGAATCGCGAAGGCCAGAAGGTCCCCAACGTTGTTTTTAGAGCCCGCAAGGATGGCGAATGGGTTGATGTCTCAACCGATCAGCTGTTCAAAGGCAAAACGGTGATCGTGTTCTCCCTGCCGGGCGCATTTACGCCGACCTGCTCCTCAACCCATCTGCCGGGCTACAACGAATATGCCAAGGTGTTCAAAGCCAATGGCGTTGACGACATTCTCTGTGTATCGGTAAACGATACCTTTGTGATGAATGCCTGGGCCGAGAGTCAGGAAGCGGATAACATCACCTTGATTCCCGATGGAAACGGTGAATTTACCGACGGCATGGGCATGCTGGTTGATAAAAACGACCTGGGCTTCGGCAAGCGCTCCTGGCGCTATTCAATGCTGGTCAAAGACGGCACAATCGAGAAGATGTTTATTGAGCCAGAAAAGCCAGGCGACCCGTTTGAGGTCTCCGACGCCCAGACCATGCTGGAGTACATCAATGCAGAGGCCCGTCATCCTAAGCGGGTAACGCTGTTTACCAAGCCCGGCTGTCCCTACTGCGCTAAGGCCAAAGACATGCTCGAGTCCCATGATATGGACTACGAAGAGATCTCACTGAACGGCAATGGCGTTTCGACTCGGACGCTGTTGGCCGTCTCTGGGGCGAGCACCACGCCGCAGGTCTTTATCGACGGCATGCTGGTCGGCGGTTCAGATGATCTCGAAGCTTACTTCCAAAAGCAAACTGCTCAGGTCGGTTAGGTCATCGCTGTTCACGGCCATCGACTGAAGGCGGGTAGACTTATGGTGTCAGCGCTGCAAGCGGGTAAAACGGTCTACTCGCCTTTGCTCATTTTTAGCTCATTTGCCGATTGCTCCACGTCTGGAGCTGCTTCACTATGAATTACGATTTTGATCTCTTTGTCATTGGCGCCGGTTCAGGCGGCATTGCTACGGCCCGGCGCGCAGCTTCCCATGGCGCAAAAGTCGGGATTGCCGAGGATGACCGGCTAGGGGGCACCTGCGTCAATCGAGGCTGCGTGCCGAAAAAACTGATGGTCTATGCCTCGAAGTTTCCCGGCTATGTGGAAGAGTCGCAGGGGTACGGCTGGCAGTTTGGCGCCGGACAGTTTGACTGGTCAAAGATGATCAAAGCTGTCAACGATGAGGTGACAAGGCTCAACGGCATCTATCAGCGGATGCTCGACAATGCGGAAGTGACCCTATTTCGCGCCCATGCCCGGCTGCTCGACGCCCACAGGTTAGAAGTGGGCGACCAGAAAGTGACAGCGGATAAAATTTTGCTCGCGGTGGGCGGCAAGCCGGTCAAGCCGAACATCGAGGGCATTGAAAAGGCGATTACCTCCGACGATATTTTCCACCTGCCGACCCAGCCAAAGCGCATGGTAATTCTCGGCGGTGGCTACATCGGCTGCGAGTTTGCCAGCATTCTCAACGGATTGGGTACCGAGGTGACGCAGGTGATCCGGCGCGATCAGATTCTGCGTGGCTTTGACAAAGATATTCGAACTGAGATTCACGAAGCGATGGTGCGGCACGGCGTGCGGATTATTGACAATGCCGAACTGCTGGCGATGGAAGAAACCGAAGCGGGGCTCAAGGTCACAGTCGATCGCAACGGTCAGGAGACAATTGTGACGGATGTCGTTAGCCTAGCCGCCACCGGCCGCCAGCCCAAGCTCGACAATTTGGGGCTGGAAAATACCGCGGTAGAAACCAACAGCGGCGCGATCGCGGTAGACGAATACAACCACACCGCCGAGTCCAATATCTACGCCATCGGCGACTGCACCGACCGGATTAACCTCACCCCGGTCGCCATCAACGAAGGGCGGGTCCTGGCCGACACGGTCTTCGGCGGCCTGTCGCGCCAAATGAGCTACGACAATATTCCGACTGCCGTCTTCACCACGCCCGAGGCGGCAACGGTAGGACTGATTGAGTCCGAAGCGATGGCGCAGTACGGCGAGGACAACATTACCGTCTATCGCTCTCGCTTCCGCCCGATGTACTACACCCTGCCCAATAAGGACGAGCGAACGCTGATGAAGCTGATCGTCCACGCTGAGACGGATAAGGTGCTCGGCGCTCATATGGTCGGCGATGGCGCCGCAGAAATTATTCAGGGCGTCGCGATCGCGGTCAAAATGGGCGCTACTAAGGCCAACTTCGACGCCACGGTTGGCATCCACCCCAGCTCCGCCGAAGAATTCGTCACCATGCGCTAATGCCTGATTGACCGTTATTGCAGTTGTCAGCAGGCCCATGAGTTCTTCCCCGTCAAAACAAAAGTCGGCTTTGGCAGAGTAGGTGCTGTGTTCCCTCGGCGGGGCTCCAATTAGCGCTGACAGTGAATCGGCAAGATAATCCGAAATTCGCTGCCCTTGCCTAGCTCAGAGTGAAACGTCAGCTGGCCATTGTGCTGCTGGGTCACGATTTGATAGCTCGCTGCTAGCCCTATCCCCAGCCGTTCACCACCTGGCTTCTCGGTGCTCGGCTTCGCGGTATAGAACGGCTCAAAAATATGTCCCTGGCTTTCAGCCGAAATGCCCGAACCGTTATCGGCAATGCAGAGCTGCACCCGCTCTGAATCGAGCTGCTGAGTTGTAATCCAGATCGATGGCGGTGGCGTTTCACCGGTCTGCTGACCGTGCAGCTCGCCGGGGCCATTGGCCAGGGCCTCAGTCGCATTCAGCAATAGGTTCAGCACGGCCTGATTCAGCGGTCCGACAGCGCAGCAGATCCGCGGCAGGTGACCGTAGGAGCGAATCACTTGGATTTCAGGTCGGCTGAGATTTGACTTCAGCGATCGCTGCAGCAGCGTGAGGGAAGCTTCGACCAGCTTGCGCAGTCCCACGTATCGAAAGACCGTTTCGCTGGGTTGAGAAAAGGCTTGTAGGGCCTGGATGATGTAGTGAATCCGGCTGGCCCCCCGCTGCATTGACTGCAGCACCTTAAAGAAATCTTCTTTGAGAAAATCGAGTTCTGCCGCTGCCGCCGCCTGATCAGCCGCTGACCGGGCTGCAAAATCGGCCTGCGAGTACTTCTGCAATAGTGCCATTAGCTCATTTGCATAGTCCCTGGCGTAAGGTAAATTGCTGTAGATAAATCCGAGCGGATTGTTAATTTCCTGGGCAATGCCGGTCACGAGCTGGCCTAGGGCCGTCATCTTTTCGGTCTGAACCAGAGTTGTCTGAGTGTCCCGCAGCTGGATCAGCGTCTGCTCTAAGGCTTGGTTTTTAGCGGTGGCAATTTTTGCGATCGCTTCCTGCTGCCGCACCTGCTGTTTCAGCTGGGCCGTTTTTCGCCGCAGCTCTAGCTGGCCCACGACCTGTCGGCTCAGCCCCTGCAAGGCGCGGATTTGAGCCGGGGTAAGCTGACGGGGCTGATGATCTAAAACGCAGATGGTGCCCAGGGCATAGCCCTCTGGATTGACCAGCGGCGTACCGGCATAAAAGCGCATAAAGGGCGCTGTCGTAACTAGGGGATTCTGGATAAAACGACTATCTTTGAGTAAATCGGGAACTACCGTCGGCTCGTCAGGCTGCAAAATGGCATGGCTGCAAATGGCGTGTTCTCTGGGCGTTTCCATCATATCCATGCCGATCCTGGACTTAAACCACTGGCGCTGACTGTCGATTAAGCTGATCAGCGCAATCGGGGTTTGACAAATCTGGGCCGCAATCTGAGTCAGGTCGTCAAAATCCTGCTCGGGCAGGGAATCGAGGACATCGTACTCGATTAGCGCTTTCAGGCGCTCAGTCTCATTGTCAGGAATGGGAAAGCAGTTTGGCTCAGCCATGGGCAGCGCAATACAGGCGGGTAGACAGTCAGACATTGATATAAATGTAACTAATGAGAACTAGAACGGCATAGATACTAGTTTGATAAGCCTGACAGATATAGTGCGGCGGCTGGGAAATGTAGCGAGATTGGCTTATTCAGGATTCCCCCCGATCTGGATTTAGCGCCACCAAACAGCTACAGCTTTAGAAATGCGGCAAAACAGGGAAAAGCTGCCCGCAGCAGCCTATGCGTGATGAAAATCGATCTTCTCGGCTCAGGCGAATAGTGATGACAGTATTTATTATAGCTATCGTAAAAAAATGACTACTGGCATTTGGGTACTGGGCGATCAGCTTTGGACAGGGCAGGCCGCGCTAGAGAGCTGCGCTAACCGCAAGTCAAAAATGCCCGTCATCCTGATCGAGTCGCTGGAACAGGTCCGGCGACGACCCTATCACCAGCAGAAGCTGATTTTAGTCTGGTCGGCGATGCGACATTTTGCCGCCGAGCTGCGGGCCGAAGGCTGGCCGGTAACCTATGAAATGGCTGAAGACTTCGCCACTCCGCTGACCAACTGGATTGAACAGCAGGGCATTCAAGAGCTGCGGGTGATGGCCCCGACCGACCGGCCCTTTGCGGAGTTTCTGGCCGAGCTATCGCTGCCCTGTAAGCTGACGCTGCGGCCCAATAACCAGTACCTCTGGTCGCGGGAAGCCTTCGCAGGCTGGGCCAAGTCGCGTAAAAGTCTGCTGATGGAGACCTTTTATCGCGAGGGTCGAAGGCGCTTTCAGGTGTTGATGGAGGGCGAGCAGCCGGTTGGTGGCCAGTGGAACTTTGACAAACAGAACCGGCGGCCGCCCAAGGGCAAGATTGAGCCGCCAGAGCCGCTGTGGTTTGAGCCCGACTCGGTGACGCGGGACGTTACTGATTGGGTAAACGGGCTGGATTTGAAAACATTTGGCGAGGCGGAACCGTTTCGGTGGGGGGTGACGCGATCGCAGGCCCTAGAGGTACTCGAACACTTTATCCAGGTCCGACTCAGGACCTTTGGCCCCTACCAGGATGCCATGGTTACCGGGGCCGAAACCCTTTGGCACGCGTTGCTGTCGCCCTATCTCAATTTGGGGTTGCTGCATCCGCTGGAGGTGATTGAAGCGGTGGAACAGGCCTATCACGAGGATGATCTACCCATCAACAGCGTTGAGGGCTTTATCCGTCAGGTGCTGGGCTGGCGGGAATACATGCATGGCATCTATCACCACGTCAAAGCTGACTACCCAGAGCGCAACTTTTTTGAGCACACCCAGCCGCTGCCTGACTTTTTCTGGACGGCGGACACGCCGATGAACTGTCTGCACCAAACCCTGGATACGGTCAGGCGAACCGGCTATGCCCACCACATTCAGCGGCTGATGGTGCTGAGTAATTTTGCCCTGATTGCGGGTCTCTCTCCCCAGGCGGTCGAGGACTGGTTCCACGCGGCCTTCATCGATGCCTACGACTGGGTAATGCAGACCAACGTCATCGGCATGGGTCTATTCGCCGACGGCGGCGTCTTAGCCACTAAACCCTACGCTTCCTCGGCAAACTACATCAACCGCATGAGCGACTATTGCCAAGGCTGCCAGTATAACCGCAAGGCCCGCACCGGAGATGACGCCTGCCCCTTCAACTTTTTCTACTGGGATTTTCTCGCCCGCCACCGCGACAAGCTCGGCTCCCAGGGCCGCATGAATTTCATCCTGGCCAACCTCGACCGCCTGTCAGAGGAAGAGCTCAATGAAATTCATCAAAGGGCGGTGGACTGGCACCAGCCCCAGTAAGCTCCTTACCGGGGAGGCAGGATGGGCTGGGCGGAAGAGTGCATGGGGTTAAAATGGCGGGTACAACGCACTGCTGGACAATATCAGGGACAAATCTCCCTATTGAAGGATGCTGCAATCGAGCAAATTTGATGCAATGGAGTCAGTATTAAGTTTTATTAGGAGACTATTGCATGAGACCGATCAATATTGGTTTAAGCGACGAGCAGCGCACGGGTGTTATCGACCTGCTGAACGGTGACCTAGCCGACTCGTACCTGCTGATCATCAAAACGAAGAAATATCACTGGGACGTGATTGGGCCTCAGTTCCGCACCCTGCATGAGCTATGGCAGGAGCAGTACGAAGCGATCGCGCTAAACATCGACGCGATCGCCGAGCGCGTTCGGGCCCTAGGCGGCTATCCGGTTGGTACCGCTGAAGGTTTCTTGAAGCACGCCACCATCAGCGAGCACAGCGGTGATCTGCCCGACGCCGACGAGATGGTAACCCGACTGGTTTCCGATCATGAGCAGATTATTCGCAACCTGCGGGATCATATCGATCAGTGCTCTGACAAGTTCCATGACGAAGGGACTTCTGATTTTCTTACCGGCCTAATGGAGCAGCATGAAGAAATGGCCTGGATGCTGCGTTCCTTCCTCGAAGGCCAGCGGCTGGAGCCCAGCGGCGAACGGCCTGCGATCAAGGTACCTGCAAAGGTATAGGGCTAGGGCTCACCGCCACGTGATGATATCGACCTTTTAGGGCGCTGCTAACTGCGCCTGATTCCGTCGTCCAGACCTCTGCCAGATTCTTGCCAGATTCTTGATGGAGTTCTGGGCGATTTTTACTGATTACGACCCCAACAATACCCAATGGCTACTGAATATAAAGCAGAACGCACCCTCACCGGCGTCTTTAAAGAGCAGTCTCAGGTTGACTCCGTCGTCCGCCGCCTGCTGGACCGGGGCGTCCCCCGAGACCATATCTCCGTCATGGGACGCAATTTTCAAAGCGAATCTCGAATTTCCGGTTTTCTGACCAAGAAAGACGTCATTTTAGGCGGACTCAAAAACGGCGCCATCTTCGGCTCCCTGTTTGGCTCTTTGCTGAGCCTGCTGACCGGCGTAGGCGTTCTATTCATTCCCTTTGTCGGTCCGATTGTGGCAGCTGGGCCAATTGGCACAATTTTGCTGGGCGCAACCAGCGGCGCTTTAGCCGGTAGCGCTGGGGCCGGACTGGTTTCAGTGCTCGCCGCAATTGGCCTGCCCGAAGAAAAGGCTGCGATCTACCAAACTCGCCTCCAGGCTGGCGAATTCGTCGTGATGGCAGAAGTGCCAGCGGATAAAACGGGTGAACTTCAGCTGCTGCTCGAAAGCGCTGGCGGCGAAGAAATGCACCTGACCGAAACGGCGCTGCCCCGTCCCTGCGAGGGCCGCTGCGGTGGCGTCGAAGAGCTGTCGCCGGAAATCCGGAGTCACCTCTCTGAGTCGGCTCAGAAGGATTTTGTCAAACGCTACAACGCGGTTTACGACGATTCCCAGGATGCCATGCAGGCTGAACATGAGGCCTGGGAGACGATTCGAGAACAGTACGACGAAGATGAAAACGGCGTCTGGTCGAAGTCAAAAGCATCTGTCTAAGCCCCGATAGAAGCATTTTGCTTGCTCATATCTTCAAAACTGCCGCTGGCCGCAAAGCCCAGTGGCAGTTTTGACATTTCAGGCGTTCGATACAGCTCGGTCAGTCATCGATATACTTAAGCCTTTAAGCATCCCAGCCAGCCCTATGGACGATCAGCAATGGCATACCGTTGAAGCAGCCGCAGCCCTGGCGAATTTAGAGAGCGATCGCGATTGCGGCCTATCTTCTACAGCGGTTGAGCAGCGCCAGGCCGAATATGGGCCGAATGCCATCCAGGAAACCGGCGGTCGCAGCCGACTGCGGATATTGCTCGACCAGTTTACCAACGTCATGCTGCTGATGCTGATTGGGGTAGCAGTGATATCGGGTGTGCTGTCGCTGCGGGCGGGAGAGACGCCGAAGGACGCGATCGCGATTTTTGCTATCGTGCTGCTCAATGCCGTCCTAGGCTACCTGCAAGAAAACCGGGCGGAGCAGGCACTGTCGGCCCTAAAGCAGCTTTCTGCGCCGGCGGTGCGCACCCTGCGGCAGGGCGAAATCCGGGAAGTCCCTGCCGCAGCGCTCGTCCCCGGCGACATCATTTTGCTGGAAGCGGGCGATCAGGTCGCGGCTGACGGACGATTGCTAGAAGCGGCAAATCTCCAGGCCCGTGAGTCGGCGCTGACGGGCGAAGCTCAGGCCGTGACTAAGAAAGCAGAAATTGTATTAGAGGCAGATGCAGCCCTGGGCGATCGCAAAAATCTAGTCTTTCAAGGCACCGAGATTGTCCAGGGCCGGGCCCAAGTGCTGGTGACGCGAACCGGTATGAAGACCGAGCTGGGTCGGATTGCCGACATGCTGCAAGGGGTCGAGGCCGAGGATACGCCCCTCCAGCGGCGGATGGGTCAGCTCAGCAATGCGCTGGTATTGGGTTCCCTGATTTTGGTGGCAATCGTCGTCATCGGCGGCGTTGTGGCCATGGGCTGGCAGGCCTTCGAGGAGCTGCTGACGGTTTCTCTAAGTATGGCCGTAGCGGTCGTGCCCGAGGGGCTGCCTGCGGTGATCACGGTAACGCTGGCGATTGGTACCCAGCGGATGGTGCGGCGGCAGGCCCTGATCCGACGCCTGCCCGCCGTTGAAACCCTGGGCTCGGTGACGACCATCTGCTCCGACAAAACCGGGACGCTAACGCAGAACAAAATGGTCGTGCAGTCCGTCCATACACCCAGCGGCGGCTGGCAGGTTAGCGGCGAAGGCTACGCGCCAGAGGGCAATTTTCTGCAAGCAGAAGAGTCCATTCAGCCGCTGGAGCAGCCCGTACTGGCCCTGCTGCTGCTCGACTGCGTCCTCTGCAATGACGCGGTGCTGCAAAAGCAGGACGGCGAATGGGCGATTATGGGCGACCCCACCGAGGGCTCGCTGGTGGTGCTAGCGGGCAAGGCCGGTCTGGAGCAGCAGCCCCTGACCTACCAGTTCAAGCGCCGGGCCGAATTTCCCTTTTCTTCGGAGCGCAAGCGGATGAGCGTCGCAGTCGAGGCGGCTGAGGATAGTCGGTTTCAATTCGACTCGCCCTATCTGCTGCTGGCTAAGGGATCGCCTGAAATCCTACTGGACTATTGCAATGCGGTAGCGGTGGAGTCGTTGGGCGAAACTGAGGCGATGGAGCGGGGGTGGCGCGACCTCGTTCTCCAAACCAATGAGCGGCTGGCCGGGCAGGGAATGCGGGTGCTGGGATTCGCCGCTCGCCCGCTGACGGAAATTCCCGACGCAGACGACCCCGATGCAGCGGAGCGCGACCTGGTCTGGTTAGGCATGGTCGGCCTGATCGACGCCCCGCGACCCGAAGTGCGAGAAGCGGTGAAGCGCTGTCGGCAGGCAGGGATTCGACCGGTGATGATTACCGGAGACCATCCACTCACGGCCCGGGCCTTAGCGATCGACCTGGGAATTTCTGAAACGGGGGCCGAAGCCCTGCGGGGACAGCAGCTAGAGCAGATGAGCCAACCGGAGCTGGAAGAAGCGGTGCAGCGGGTCAGCGTCTATGCCCGGGTCGCGCCGGAGCACAAGCTGCGAATCGTGCAGGCGTTGCAGAAACAGCATCAGGTGGTCGCGATGACCGGCGACGGCGTGAACGATGCCCCCGCCCTCAAGCAGGCCGATATCGGCATCGCCATGGGGATTACCGGTACCGATGTGAGTAAAGAAGCCAGCGACATGGTGCTGCTCGATGACAACTTTGCCTCGATTGTGGCGGCGACCGAAGAGGGGCGAGTGGTCTACAGCAACATTCGCCGCTTTATTAAATACATTCTGGGCTCGAATATTGGCGAAGTCCTGACGATCGCCCTCTCACCGCTGCTGCTGCCGGTTGTGGCCGTGCCACTAACGCCGTTGCAGATTCTTTGGATGAACCTGGTCACCGATGGCTTCCCGGCTCTAGCCCTGGCCGTCGAGCCGCCCGAACCCAACGTCATGAACCGACCGCCCTACGATCCGCAGGAGAGCATCTTCGCCCGCGGCCTGGGCTTTTACATGGTGCGCATCGGCATTATTTTTGGCATCATCGCGATCATGCTCATGCTCTGGGCCTACGACTACGCCCAGACGACTCCCGGCGACCCCGACCGCTGGAAGACAATGGTCTTCACGATGCTCTGTCTGTCGCAGATGGGCCACGCGATCGCGGTGCGCTCAGACCGACGGCTGGCGGTAGAAATGTCGCCCTTTTCCAATCCGTTCATTCTGCTGGCGGTGGGCGTAACGACGCTGCTCCAGCTAGCGCTGGTCTATGTGCCACCACTGCGCAACTTCTTCGGCACCCATGCGCTAACCCTGACCGAGCTAGCGGTCTGCTTTGGCTTTAGTACGCTGATTTTTGTCTGGGTAGAGCTAGAGAAGCTGTTTATTCGGGCCTGGATGAGGTCGCATCGGCCTGTTGAAAAACGCACTGTTCAATAATCTGCCTTGGCCAGCCGCAGGGGGGCATGGCGTGCCGGTTACTCTTCGCCTGTGATAGACAGTTCGCTCACCCAGATGCGGGGACAGATGCCGCCAGGAATCACTTCGGCGTCGGGTTCGATATGCAGAATCGAGTTGAGCACCTGGCGAAAGTCACCGGCCACCGTAGCCGACTCGACGCTAATCCGCTTGCCATCGCGCAGCAGCCAGCCGTCAAAAGGCAGCGAAAACGAGCCCTGGAGCGCGTTCACACCGGCATGGAGAGCCTGAAGCTCATCGATCAGAATCACGTTATCGGCCCGGTCGAGGCGGTAGCTATCGTCCGCTGCTTCCCCCGGCATGACGTGGAAGTAGTTGGGGCTAACGCTGACCTTTGCCCCGATGCTGGCATGACCGGTTGGCGTTGCGCCCATCCGCCTAGCGGTGCCGGCGCTGTGGATGAAGTGGGTGAGCACGCCGTTTTCAATCAGCGGCAGGCGGCGGGTCGGCGTGCCTTCGCCATCAAAGGTTTCCGCAGCGATGTTGTTGGCGTTGAGCTCGTCGTCGTAGAGCGAGAGCAGCGGTGAGGCAATCTGCTGACCCAAGGAGTCCGGCGTCGAAAGGCTGCGGTTGTCTAAAATGCTCTGGGCGTTAAAGAGATTTGAGAAGGCGCTCAGCAGGCTCAAAAAAGCATCAGCAGAGAATACCACCTGATATTTGCCCGAGGGGATGCGCTCGTAGTCCAGGTGGCTAACGGTTTTTTCAGCCGCCTCTTGCAGACAGCCAGCAATGTCCAGCTTTTTCAAGCCGCTCTCGACCCGCACCGCCCCAGCTGAGCGCGGTTTGCGGCCTTCTTGTTCGGTTTTACTGTAGAGATAGATCGAAGCATAGGTCCGGGCTTCGCTGCGCAGCGCCCCGTCGCTATTTAGGTAAAACCGCTCTAGGGCGCGCTGGGCCAGGCCGTTATAGGGCACGCTGGCGATCGCGGGATGGGCCTCTAGCAGCTCCTTCTCGGCATACACGAGCTTTTCCACCAGGTCAGGAACTGGGGCGGGGGAGATCTGCGATCGCGTCACCTCAGCCGTCGGGGCCTGGGCCTCTGGACTGAAGTCGGGCACATGCTCGCGCGCGCCAAAGCTGCTGGCCTCGTAGGCCGTCTTCAGCGCCAGCTCTAGCCCGGTTGGATCAATGTCGGTAGTGGAGGTGACGCCGATTTGGCGATCGCCGTTCCACACCCGCACGATCACGCTCGACCGCTGCGACGCCTTGACCTGCTTGGGCTCACCCCGATCTACCTGGACGCTGGTTTCTTCTACCGAAGAGCCGTAGATGTCGTACTTATCGATGCCCAGCTGCCGAGAGATTTTCTCAGCCTGCTCGGCCATGGTTTGAATGTTTGCCATAGTTTCTATCGGATTTCTACCGGCCCCCGACTGTAATGTGGTCTACCTTAATGTGGGGCTGCCCTACTGTGACGTAGAGGCTGCCGCTGACCGAGCCGCAGAAGCCCGGGGCCAGGCTCAGGTCTTTTGAAGACATCGAAATCTTCTGCATGATGTTCACTGCTTCGCCGATCAGCGTCGCCCCCTTCAGCGGTCGGGTCACCTGTCCATTCTCAATCAGGTAGGCTTCATCCACGCCAAAGTTAAACTGGCCGGTGGGGCCAACGCTGCCGCCGCCCATTTTCTTGCAGTAAATGCCCTTATCGACCGAGGCGAACAGCTCGTCTAGGCTGTAGTCGCCAGCGTCGATGTAGGTATTGCGCATCCGAGAAGCGGCGGCGTAGGTATAGTCCTGACGGCGACCGCTGCCGGTGCGGGGATGCCCCGTCCGCATGGAGCCTGCCCGGTCGGCGATAAAGTTTTTGAGAATGCCGTTTTCAATCAGCAGCGTGCTCTGTACCGGCATTCCTTCATCATCCATATCAATGGTGCCAAAGGCTGCGGTAGAGAGCCCTTCATCCCAGGCGGTGAGGTTTTCATGTGCGACTTTCTCACCTTTTTTATGCATAAATGGCGTCGTTTCGCGCTCAATCTGAGTCGTCTCTAGCAGGTGGCCGCAGGCTTCGTGGAAGATTACGCCGCCGAAGTGGTTGGCCATAATCACCGGATAGCTGCCCGACTCAACGTAGTCGGCATAGAGCATTTTGCCCGCCGCTTCGGAAACTTCTGCCGCCGTTTGAGCGTAATCCCAGTCGGTGAGAAAGCCAGGATCGCCGGTGTTGCCCAGCCGCTGATTGATCGAAGAGCGATGGTCGCCATCGGCGCAGAGCAGGTTGTAGCCAACGGACTGGGTCAGGCGCAGGTCGCGGGCAAAGGTGCCGTCGCTGGCCGCGACTAGAATCTCCTGCCAGTCGCGAAAATAGGCGGCGCGGCGGGCTTGGACATGGCTGGCCTGCTGCGATAGGGACGCATTGGCGGCTAGCAGCACTTCACCCATATCCTGCATGGAGACCACATTGAGCAGCCAGTCTTCTTTATTGCGGCTAGCGCCGTAGTCACGCAGCGGCTCCAGGTTGAGCTCGGGAACGTGGGCATGGGGACTAGGCGGGCTGAAGCCCATAATCGCCAGGCCCTTCTCTAGGGCGGCTTTCAGCCCTTTGAACGAAAGGTCGTTGGTGCTGACGTAGCAGTCCGAATTTCCCCGAAAGACGCGCACCCCCGCCCCGGTAATCAGGCTGGGCGAAATGCTGGTAATCGAATCGTCTTCCGCCAGACAGTTAATGTAGTTCTTCCGCTCTAGAAAAAATTCCACCAGGTCAGCCCCGACGGCCCGACCCAGGCCCAGCAGGGTCGCCAGTGGCGCTTCCCAGGACTGGTCGAAGCGGGAGGGATTAGCGGCATAGTCGAGGTTGGGAATTTCTTGTAGACGCAGTAGCCGAGCGGGAAAAGTAGCGGTCGTCATTCCGGCGGAGTCCTTTGGCAAATCCTTCTCAGTCTAGCAAATTCAGCCAGCGGCAGGACTGCTAAGCTAGGTATAATGGCCTGATACTCCGATTGGACTAATGAGTGGAAGCGCAGCTCCTATTAATACATGAACGCGCGTTATCTCAGGTCGAAGCGCTATTAAATCAGGATTCATTAACCACAGCCGAAGCAGACCTTTTGGAACTGCTAACCCAGCTGGTTGAGCATTTCGAAGCAAAACACTATGCTTTTCCCACTCAGAAACAGTCAACTCCATTGGATATGCTGCTATTCCTCACGGAGAGCAACGCCCTGAAGCAAGCCGATCTGGTAGGCATTATCGGCTCTAGCGGGGTTGTCTCAGAAGTGGTCAATGGCAAGCGAAGCATCAGTAAGGGAATGGCGATCGCGCTGAGCCAGCGATTCAGCGTTGACGCAGGTCTATTCCTCACTTAGCCTGATCGCTATGAGCACATTAGGAATAACCGATGGTCAGAGTTCTGCAAGCGACTCAGCTCACCCTACATGACGTAAAGACCAAGTTTGGTTTGCAGCCTGAAACCGAGCCTGATTTCTTTACTGAATGGCAGGTGCCGCCGCCTGCCTTAAACGACTACCAGCGGCAGCTACTCGACCAAACCCAGGCAGATTACATCTATTGGACGGACTATCCGATTCACGAAGAGCTGGTGAAAATGGTGGTTGTCTCACCGCTGCTGTCGGTTGCGGGCTTCTATAAAAGCCCTTTTCGCCCCGTGGCTGAGAAAACGATTGAGATTGAGATTGAGGCGACTGAGACTGACGCTGAAGATGAAATTGTCCGAGGGCGAATTGATATTTTAGTGCTGAACGAGCAGCTTTGGGTAACCACGGTGGAAGCCAAAGGCCCGCAGTTTAGCTGGCTGGTAGGACTACCTCAGACTTTGACCTATATGGCTAGCAGCGATCAGCCCACGCCAACTCGATTTGGAATGATCACAAACGGTGCCGATTTCATTTTTGTCAAACTGCGAAAAGATATGGGTCAGTACGGACTATCTAAACCATTTTCGCTATTCAATCCAGGTAATGACCTATACGAAGTTGTGGGCGTGCTGCGGTCGGTCAGCCATTAGCCGCGTCTGCGACCCAAACAGGGTTTGCTAGCGCGATCGCGCTAATTGGGTCTAATTGGGTGTATTAATGGGTGATGGTCGCAACGTCAACCCTGAAAATTACCCCAGAGATACTTAAGCTGATCGCAGAGATCGATGAGTTTAAGGGGGCATGGCGAGCGCTAGGGACTCTAGCGCCAGAAAGGCTGTCTGCCCTCAGACGAGTTGCCACCATTGAAAGTATTGGCTCTTCCACGCGGATTGAGGGGAGTAAGCTGTCTGATCGGGAAGTCGCAGAGCTTTTGTCCAATCTCGACATCAAAGCATTCATTAGCCGCGATCAGCAGGAAGTTGCCGGTTACGCCGCAGTCATGGAAACCGTGTTTCAGGCATGGCAGCAAATTCCGATTACCGAGAACTACATTAGACAGCTACATCGGGACTTGCTGATCTACAGCGAAAAAGATGACTGGCATCGGGGTCAGTACAAAACGTCGTCTAACCGCGTGGCAGCTTTTGATGCCGATGGCAATCAGGTCGGCATTGTTTTTGAAACTGCTAGTCCTTTTGAGACTCCACGGCTCATGACGGAGCTGGTAACCTGGTTTGAAGCAGAAAAACAAGCAGAAATTCTGCATCCGCTTCTGATAATCGGCATTTTTATAGTCGTTTTTTTGGAAATCCATCCGTTTCAAGATGGCAACGGGCGCTTGAGTCGGGTGCTAACAACTCTGCTGCTATTGCAGGCAGGATATACCTATGTACCCTACAGCTCGCTTGAGAGCGTAATTGAGCAGAGTAAAGAAGGTTATTACATCGCGCTGCGGCAAACGCAGCGTACCATTCGCAGCGATGCTCCCTTGTGGGAGCCATGGCTAGTGTTTTTCCTGAGAGCATTGCAGCAACAGATGCAGCGATTGCGCAAGAAAGCCGAGCGAGAAAGCCTGTTGCTGGCAGATCTGTCGGAAATATCGGCCCAAATTTTGGAACATGTAAAAGACCATGGGCGAATCACCATCGGCGAAGCGGTTACTTTAACTGGCGTAAGCCGGAATACGCTCAAACTGCACTTCAGGCGGTTGGTTGCGAATGGCCATTTGAAGCTACATGGGCAAGGTCGGGGGGCTTGGTACGGATTCTGATATTCAGCTGCTGAAGCTTGAAAAATTTCACCCAGGCAACTGGGCCTAGATCTCTCTGAAGAGGGAGTGACCCGCCCAAGTCTCGCAGAATCATGGAGTTTGGCGAATAACACGACTATTCTGGAGACCATAGCAATGGCTGACATGACCACCCTGGCAACCAAGCTTGCCGACCTGAAGCTTTTTCAAAACGTGCTGATTGAGCAAGAGCAAAAGCTGATGGCCGCGACGGACGACAGCACGATTCGGGAGCGGTTGGAAGGGATGCTGAAGCGCGATCGCGAAAACCTCGGTACTATTGAAACCGCGATCGCTAAGTCTGGCACCACTGCCGAGTCTCGCGATATCACCCAAAAGCACGCTGAGAAAGTCAATCAGATGATGAGCGGCTCTGAGCTTACGCTGTATGACAAGTTCTTCCAGCTAGAGCTGCTGAAGCACCAGCAGACCATGACCGGCCTGGTGCTACACAAGGTCGCCCAGTCCCTGGATGACACCTTGCAAAATGCCATGGAGCCGCTGAACAAGGTCAACTTTGAAAACCGCGCCCACCAGGAAGTACTCAAAGGCGTTTTGTACTTTGTCGGCACCCGTGAGATGGCCGGTAAGGAGCCCGATATGGGTCTGTGGGCCAGCGTCGAGCAGGGAATCGCCGCCCTCAAGGGTGCCGTTGGCAGCGCGGCTAGCTAGTCAGGTTAGAGTAAGCCTAAGAAACCCCCGCTTCTAGCCGGAAGCGGGGGTTTTGCTATAGTGCTTTGATGGATGTGAAGCCTAGCTGCGGAATTACTCAGCGCCTTTGGCGATCGCGGCCAGCTGCAGTCCAGCTGGATAGCTCCCCTCTTCCTTAATCCGCTGAATAATCGCTTCAGAGATGCGGAAGTTCATCTTTTTCGCCAGGGCTCGCACGATGTCGCCCCGGTCAACCGTACCGGCGACCGCGTCAGCTGGCGTCAGCACCGTGAGGCGGCTGACCTCGCTTTCCTCCAGCTGGCTGATCACCTCGTTCAGCGGTGTATCTTCCTGCACATGGGGAATTTCCAGCAGGGGATGGGCGATGCTATGCAGCGTGCGCGTTTCCCACTCGCTGCGCTCGACGGTGCGCAGATCTTCTGCGGAAACCAAACCGCGATAGCGACCGTCTGAGGCGGCAAAGTAGATAGGTGCCTGACCCGGATTTTGTAAAACCTGCTCGTCGGCAAACTGGCGCAGCGTCATATCGGCATTCAGCACTCGGAACTCGCGGACGGTGGCATCGGCGGCTTTGAGGGACGCGATCGCGTCTTGCAAGTCGGTAACGCGGCTGTAGGTGCTGGCGTTGCGAACGGCAAACCAGCCAATTAGCGCGATCCACAGCAGTTCAAACCGCTGGCTGCTGAGGTAAGCCAGAACGCCTAGTCCAATCGCCGTCCAGCCGAGAATCTGCCCGGTGCGTGCAGCCCAGCGGATGCCCGTAGAGCGACTGCCGGTGGCTTTCCAAACGGCAGATTTGAGTACCTGGCCGCCGTCTAGCGGCAGCCCGGGAATCAAATTAAACAGAGCTAAAACTAAGTTGGTCCGGGCGACATTGAGAATCACAATTTGACCAAATTCGGGCAGGCTGGGCAGCTGGCTCACTGCGGTCAGCGCCAGGAATAGAAAGAGGCTGACTAGAGGACCCGCAATTGCAACCTGAAAAGCCTGCCCAGGCGTTTTCGACTCTTTGTCAATCGCCGCGACGCCGCCAAATAGAAATAGGGTAATCGAGTTGACCTGAATCCCCTGTCGCTGGGCAATCAGACTGTGACCTAGCTCGTGCAGCAGCACCGAGCCAAACAGCAGCAGGGCAAACAGCAAACCAACGCCCCAGGCTGCCGTGGTCCCGACCTGCTCCTGCCAGGCAGGGTCACTGCCATAAACAAAAGCAATCAGAACCACGACCAAAAACCAGGAGCGGTCAATAAAAAATGGGATATTAAATAGCGAACCCACGCGCCAACCAGATTGCATATTCCTTTCCTTTCACAGTGGCCTCCCCTGGAGACCCTCAACAGCTCTATTTTATGAGATCACTCGCTGAGGATCTTGGGGGGATAACCGATGCTCCAAAGGTGCTAGCGTCGGCCCTCTAAAGCAGACCAGCGTTACCCAAGCCCAAAATCATCCCAGCCCCTAAAATGTGACCCAGGCTGGTCGTCGCCAGTAGTTCGGGTACGCCAAAACCTTCAAATAGCCCGGGCAGCGTAAACGGCAGCCGTGGCCCCTTACCCGGATTTTGGATGGCGTAGCGGCCAATGGCAATCGCAAACAGATTGCAGGCAATCATCACCAGCGCTACGCTAAAAGACCATTCGGGTGTTGGCGGCGGGGTTTGGGCCAGCCAGATTAGGCTATTCATCAGGGTCTCCTAAAAGCTAATCAGTTAACTATCGATTATAGGTAACCGGCTCAACCCCCTTTCGATTTTTTTATCAGAGTTCACATTAGCGGCAGCGGCCCCATGACTTTGCGGGTGAAAATTTGCGGCATTACGACCGTGGAGCAGGGCAGCGCGATCGCTACCCTGGGAGCCACGGCCCTGGGATTTATCTGCGTGCCTGAGTCCCCTCGCTATATCTCACCTGCCCAGATTGGCTCTATCACCGCCGCTCTGCCGCCGCCCTACCCGGACTGCATCGGCGTCTTTGCAAACGCTAGCCTGCCGACAATTCAGGCGACAGTTGCTCGAGCTCATCTCACCGCCGTCCAGCTCCACGGCCAGGAAAGCCCAGCCTTCTGTCAGGCGGTGCGCGCAGCGCTGTCCCAAGTCGAACTCATCAAAGCCCTGCGCGTTCGCTCGGCGGCTGACCTGGCGTCGGCCCAAACCTATGAACCCTACGTCGATACGCTGCTGCTCGACGCCTATCACCCCACCCAGCTCGGCGGCACGGGCCAAACGCTGGACTGGGAAAAGCTGACCCAGTTTCGTCCCGCTCGGCCCTGGTTTCTGGCCGGTGGGCTGAGTCCTGAGAATGTACTGAGCGCGATCGCGCAGCTCTCCCCAGCCGGGATTGACCTTTCCAGCAGCGTAGAGCGATCGCCTGGCGATAAGGACTTAGCTAAAGTCGCCCAGCTATTCGAGCAGCTCCATCAGTACGAATAGAGGATGACTGGGATACCTTCCCCCGCAATATCATTATATTTGTACAGGCATTAGTCGCTGAGAGGAAAAGAGCACAAGAGATTGAAAACAAAACTCCCAATGCCTATATTTTGGATGGGGCATTAGGATGGAAGAATGGGGATATTTCTAGCTTCCTCGATGCCGCACTCGAAGGGTTTATTGCGCAGCCCGTGACCTACACAGAACAAAGTCCGAGTTGGAAATTGTTCGCCGAATTTCTCTATCTCGGCAAGATATACGAATAGCTATAATAAATGATTTAAAAAACTCATGAACTATCGAGACATTATCACAATCGAGCCTGGAAAGCGCGGCGGCAAACCCTGTGTCCGCGGCTTACGGATTACAGTTTATGAGGTACTTGAGTACCTAGCTTCCGAGATGACTGAAGCAGAAATCCTCGACGATTTTCCCGACCTAACGCGAGAAGATTTAAAGGCCTGCATCGCTTATGCTGCTGATCGTGAACGCCGATTTATGGCTGCTTCACTACCCGCATGAAATTGCTTTTTGATGAAAACTTATCGCCAAAATTGCCAATCCGTTTGAGCGACCTTTACCCAGATTCGCTTCATGTTCGAGATGATAGGTATGAAAGCGACAATTGACTCGGTCGTTTGGAATTATGCCAAAGGCAATAAGCTGATGATTGTCTCGAAAGATACTGATATGCATGACCTGAGCCTTGTACTTGGAAATCCGCCAAAAGTCATTTAGCTTCGCCTTGGAAACTGCTCAACATCACAAGTTGAAAGTTTGCTGCGCCAATATTTTGATGCTATTGAATCATTTCATGAAGATGAGAACTTATCGCTACTCGCATTATGGTGATGAGCCGACCCTAAAGCACTTTATTTATGTCTCTGCGCGTCATTCCTTGCGATCGCTATTCGCCTGCTATTCGCCAGCCGGTTTCTCAGCCACCCAGTACTTGCTCATAAAGTGATTCGCCGTCGTGACATTGACAAAACCGGCCTGCTCCAGGCGCTTGACCAGATCATCCGTCGTGTAGTGACGGTAGTAGGGCTCGTGGAAAATAGCGGGGAAGTTTTCCATCATCGGGGTGAATTCAGGCGAGTCCGACAGCTGAACCGAATCGCAGATGATAAAGACGCCGCCAGGTTTAGTCACCCGATAGGCTTCGTCAATTACATTTTGGCGAGCGTCGGCGGGTAGCTCGTGAAAGAGGAAGGTGCTGGTAACGGCTTCAAAGTAGTTATCCAGGTAGGGCATCTGCTCACCGTTGGCATGGACGAGCTGAGGCAAGATACCCGCGTCCTCAGAAAGTAGCTGATTGGCCTTGCGTAGGTAGGCTGGAGAGAGATCTAGCCCGTACAGTGACGCCTGAGGCAGCGTTGCCCGGATCATCTGGAGGCTGTGCCCGGTACCGCAGGCCACGTCTAGCACCTTGACTGGCTGAAGCGCCTGGACGTTTTGCTGCTGCGCCTGCATTTTCTCAACGTGACGCTTAAGCGGGACCAGAATCCGCCGCCGCATGGGGTCAGCCGTGCCGTTGAACAATACCTCGACCTGAAGGTCGTAAAGGTTGGCAGACATATCGCTGAAATAGCCGTCTGTCTGGTGGTGAAAGTTTTGAACGTAGTAGTCGGGATAGCCTTCCGTATTGATCCCAGTGGAAAATTCCTGATGGCGTTTGCTGTTGGCCCGCTGCCAGATGCCCGGAATATCCAGACACATCATCGGGTAGTAGCGGAAAAAGTCGTCCCAGCGATTTTCAAACAGCAGGCTCTTGGGATAGACGCCGGCTTCAGCCTCTTGCCAGTCAACCGCAATCAGCGCATTCATCCGCGCCTGCAGCAGGCTCATCATCTTCGGCGTCAGCGGATTGGGCTCTTCCTGCGGCTTGGGAAAAACCGTGTTCATAATCCGCGAGCTAATGGTCTTGTGGGCCAGACCGAAGTACTGTTTGCCCTGCTGGAACGTCTGGTAAGCCAGTTTGGTGAATGTGTCAGGCGTCAGTGTATCAGGCATAGTAGGACGTGAAGGATGGAAGTAAAGTTGCGAAAATAGATAAAGCTTTGATTATTGTAAAAGGTTGTAACGAAATTTGCAGGGGCTCTCAGGTGCGATCGCGCCCAAATTTGCCATTTCTCAAAAAAATCCCCAGCTTTTAGAGAAGCCAGGGATTTAGCTGTTGAGCTCAGTTGAGAAGCTAAGCGTCGTAGTAGAGTGCCACCTCGTAGGGGTGGGGCCGCAGCCGCATCGGGTTGACTTCATTATCCAGCTTGAACTCGATCCAGTTGGTGATGAAGTCTTCTGTGAAGACGCCGCCCGTCGTTAGGAACTCGTGGTCAGCCTCTAGAGCGTTGAGGGCGTCGAGCAGCGAACCTGGGGTTGATGGAATTTTGGAGAGTTCCTCTGGGGTGAGATCGTAGATATCGACATCTAGCGGATCGCCCGGGTCGATTTCATTCTTGATCCCGTCGATGCCAGCGCAGAGCATCGCGGCAAAGGCCAGGTAGGGATTTGCCGTCGCATCGGGACAGCGGAACTCCAGCCGCTTGGCCTTGGGGCTGTCGCCCGACAGCGGAATCCGCACTGAGGCCGAGCGGTTGCCCTGAGAGTAGGCCAGGTTCACCGGCGCTTCAAACCCAGGCACCAGCCGCTTATAGGAGTTGGTGCTGGGGTTGCTGAAGGCGAGGATGGCAGGCGCATGTTTGAGAATGCCGCCGATGTAGTAAAGCGCTGTCTGGCTCAGCCCGGCATATTGGTCTCCGGCAAACTTAGGCTCGCCACCGCTCCAGATCGACTGGTGGGTGTGCATCCCCGAGCCGTTGTCGTTGAACAGCGGCTTGGGCATAAAGGTGACGGTCTTGCCGTACTTCTTAGCGACGTTCTTAACGCAGTACTTATAGGTCATCAGGTAGTCCGCCGCCTGAATCAGTTCGGCAAAGCGGACGCCCAGCTCGCACTGACCGCCGGTAGCGACCTCGTGGTGGTGCTTCTCAATCGGTACGCCGCACTTGGCCATGGTCAGCAGCATTTCGGTGCGGATGTCCTGGAGTGTATCGGTTGGTGCCACAGGGAAATAGCCACCCTTATAGCTCGGCTTGTAGCCCAGGTTGCCGCCCTCTTCATCGCTGCCGGTATTCCAACGGCCCTCGACCGAGTCTACGAAGTAAAAGCTGGAGTTTTCAGTCTGGTCAAAGCGAACGTCTTCAAAGATGAAGAATTCGGCTTCTGGGCCGAAGTAGGCTGTATCGCCAATACCGCTGGACTGAAGATATTCCAGCGCCTTTTTAGCGATCACTCGAGGGCAGCGGTCATAGTCCTCGCCTGTACGAGGCTCTTTAATTGAGCAGATCAGGCTCAGGGTTGGCTCCTTCATGAAGGGATCCATCCAGGCCGTCTTCGGATCCGGCACCATCATCATGTCGGACTCGTTGATTGCCTTCCAGCCGCGAATGCTGGAACCGTCGAAGGCAACCCCGTCGGTAAAGCTCTCGTCCTCGATCTGGCTCCGATGGACAGTCAGGTGCTGCCAAATTCCTGGCATGTCGATGAACTTCAGATCGATCATCTGGATATCATCGTCTTGAATCCATTTCAAGACTTCTTGGGCGGTCTGAGCCATGAACTACTCCTTATGTCCTTACTTAAATATCTAGAAACCACTAGAAACTACAAAGCTTGCTAGGTTGCCCAGCCGGGAATAGCGAACCCCAGACAGTGGTTTGGCCTGACCCATCCTAGAAATAGGGAGAAACTCATTTTGTATTGACCTATACGAAAAGTCGTCGCTCCCGAAAGAATTTGGCCAGAATTGGGGAAGAATCTGGCCAAACTTTGTAGGAGTTTGTTGCAGTCTGTAACGTTTTTGATTGAGAGTGTTTACGCAGCTGGGCGCATTCTCATAGAGCCCAGCTGCCCATGATAAACTGGCTGTTGAGCTGCGAGTTGGAAGTGGAAATCTATGCGGGATACGGTAACAAGCTTAATCAGCAACTACGACGGTGCCGGTCGCTACCTCGATCGAGATGCGATGGAGTCGCTGAAGTCCTATTTCACCAGCGGCATGGACCGGGTGAAGGTCGCGACCATGATCAGCGCCAATGCGGCGGGGATCGTACGGGCAGCGGGTACCCGGCTGTTTGAGCAAGTGCCTGAGCTGATCCGCCCGGGCGGCAATGCCTACACCACGCGGCGCTATGCGGCCTGCCTACGCGATATGGACTACTACCTACGCTATAGCAGCTACGCCATGATTGCCGGTAATGACGATGTCCTCACCGAGCGCGTGCTGCAAGGCCTGAGAGAAACCTACAACTCTCTGGGCGTGCCGATTGCCCCGACGGTGATTGGTATCCAAATTATGAAAGATATGGTCAAAGGGATGGCTGCCGATGCCGGTATTGAGAATGCCGCCTTTATCGACCAGCCGTTTGACTACATTACCCGTGAGGTGAGTGAGGTCAGTATCTAGACCGCTTTAGCCCTGATGGGTTGGCTGTGTGTGGTTTGTGTGTCTGGAGGGCGTTCGTCTGAGCGCCCTTTTTTTGTAGATGTGCTCGAATAGGCGGTTTCATGGCAACGGTTTAGTGGTTTCTCTCGGCATTGACTTTGGTACCAGCGGCGCAAGGGCGATCGCGCTTTCCTCCACCGGCCAGATTCTGGCCCAAACCCAGCAGGCGTTTGATTCTAAGTCTGCCGCCGATCCTCAAGGCTGGCAGCAAGTTCTCTGGCAGCTGCTAGCTGATTTACCTCAGGACGTTCGTCAGCAGCTGCAGGGGATTGCGATCAATGGAACCTCAGCGACGGTACTGCTGTGCGATCGCGCTGGAAATCCCCTAACGGCACCGCTGCTCTACAACGATGCTCGCGGCGGCGTAGGACTGGACGAGTTAGAAAACATTGCGCCAGAGGGCAGTCCAGCTCTCAGCGCGACCTCCAGCCTGGCTAAAGCGCTCTGGTGGCAGCGTCACCTCCCGGCTGAGCCGCTGAGCCAGGCGCGCTATCTGCTGCATCAGGCCGACTGGCTGAGCGCCCAGCTCCACAGCCAGTGGGGCATTAGTGACTATCACAACGCCTTGAAGCTGGGCTATGACGTGGCAGAGCGGCGCTATCCAGACTGGCTGCTAGCGCTGCCGATAGCGAATTGGCTGCCGACGGTGAAGGTGCCCGGTAGCAAGATCGCGCCAATATTGCCAGAAATTTCCCGGCGGCTAGACTTGCCTGCCACCTGCCAGGTCTACGCCGGAACCACAGACAGTATTGCGGCTTTTTTGGCTAGCGGTGCCCAAAGGCCGGGGGAGGCGGTTACGTCCTTGGGCTCTACGCTAGTCCTCAAGCTGCTCAGCCCGTGCCCGGTGAATGATTCTGCCACGGGCGTCTATAGCCATCGGCTAGGCGACCTTTGGCTGGCCGGTGGAGCTTCCAACAGCGGTGGGGCAGTGCTCAAGCAGTTTTTTCCCGATAGCCAGCTCAGCCACCTGAGCCAGCAGATCGACCTATCGCAGCCCTGCCCCTATGACTACTATCCCCTGCCGCAGCCGGGGGAGCGCTTCCCAGTAAACGATCCCGCCTATGCGCCACGACTAACGCCCAGACCTGACAGCGATGTCGCCTTTCTCTATGGACTGCTTGACGGCATAGCCCGAATCGAGGCGACGGGCTATCGGCTGCTGCAAAGATTGGGAGCGCCCGCCGTGCAGCGGGTGTACACGGCGGGCGGCGGGGCTCAAAATTGGGTCTGGCAGGAACTGCGATCGCGCCATTTACGGGTGCCGGTCTGCCCGGCGGGCGCTACCGAAGCGGCCTACGGCACAGCCCGACTGGCTCAGTCAGGCGACAGCCTGTATTTGTAATCAAGGCGCTGGCAAACCAATCTGACGAGCTAAATATCGTCGAGCTGGCTGCCGCGCCGATACTGCATATAAGCCGCGACAAACAGCCCGGCCAATGTGACTGGGATCAGCCCTAGCACAATGCCTGCAAGCAACGGTTCTACCACATCCAATTTCCCTTCTGTCAGAAATTACCTATGGCCATTATTTTAATCGCTACAGGGTGAAAAAGCTGAACGGCTATTGGGAATGTTAAGTTATGTTTGCTAAAGATTCATTTTTTTACCCCTAAGATTAGACCTGAGCAGTCGTCTAAGACGCGAGCTGAGCCAATGTTTGGATAAAAAAATCGGCTCGGTACGGGGGCTAATAGGGTTTTACCCCCTTGCCGGAATTCGTGAGAAAACTTTAAGCTATGTGTCATAACAAAAAGTTTTGGATAGCTCAGCTGTGACCCAGGAGACGTTAGAAAAAGAAGCTGAAGTATCCTCCGGAGTTCACCTGCTACAGCAGATTGGCCTATTGCTGCTAAGCCTGGTGCTAGCTGTAGGACTCATCACCTGGGGTATGCGGGCGCTGCGAGCAGCCGATCCCTACATGCAGTCGGTGCTGTCTACTGCGGGCAATGCGGCTCGGGGTGAAGAAATTTTCAAGCTCAACTGTGCTACCTGTCATGGCTTAGAAGCTTCGGGCGAAGTCGGGCCAAATCTGCACGGCGTGTCTGACCGCAAGTCGCGGGTAGCTCTAATCAACCAGGTCATTAGCGGCAATACGCCCCCAATGCCTCAGTTTCAGCCCACCGCCAAAGATATGGCTGACCTGCTAGAGTTTCTAGAAACCCTTTAAGCAGAGCCTGACCAGCATGACCGCTTCCCTCGCGCCTCCTGCACCGGCTGAGCTGCCCGACTGGCTCAGCCGTCAGGGCGTGCAGTTTGTCCGCGTGCTTTGGTGCGATAACGCCAATATTCTGAGAGCTAAAGCGATTCATGTTGGAGCGCTAGCGCGTCACCTGGACTACGGCGTTGGCATTTCGGCAGGGCAGCAGGCGGTTCCGGTCACAATCGATGCCGTTGTCCCCGGTAGCGGACTGGGTCCGGTTGGTGAAGTCTGGCTGCGGCCCGACTGGTCTACGCTGCGGGTGCTACCCTATGCCCCAACCCACGCGCGAGTGCTCGGCGATATGGTCCAGCCAGGTGGCGAGCCCTGGCCCTGGTGCAGCCGGGATTTTCTGCGGCGAATGATCGAACAGGCCGCTGGTCTAGGACTGGAGATTAAAGCGGCGTTCGAGCCGGAGTTCTACCTGCTCAGGGTGGGGCGTGAGATTCTGCCAGCCGATGAGACCGCGTTCGCTGAGAGCCTGGGGATGGATCGGCAGCGTCCGGTGATTGACGCGATCGCGTCCGCCCTCGTCGCCCAAAATATCCCCGTTGAGCAGTACTATCCTGAGTCGGGGCCAGGCCAGCAGGAAATCTCCGTGCGCTACACCGATGCTATGGGCGCTGCCGACCAGCATATTGTGCTGCGCGAAACCGTGCGAGCAGTAGCCCTTCAACACGACCTGCACGCCTCGTTTATTCCCAAGCCATTCGAGGCAGCAGCGGGCAGCGGCTGTCACCTGCACCTGAGCCTCTGGCAGCAGGGGAAAAACATTACGTCCTATCGGCAGGACGCTGGCCAGGGAAGCCTTTCAGCAGTGGCGCAGTCCTTTATCGCGGGCCTGCTAGCTCACCTCAACGCCCTGATGGCAATTACCACGCCCAGCTGCAATTCCTTCCGCCGCCTTCAGCCCCGCTGCTGGAGCGGGGCCTTTCGGGTCTGGGGCTTCGACAACCGTGAGGCCGCAGTGCGCGTGCCCAGCAATCCCCAGCCGCCAAGCCCCACCCACTTCGAACTCAAGACCGTAGACGGCGCGGCAAACCCCTATCTGGCTCTGGGCAGCGCGATCGCGGCTGGACTAGACGGAATTCAAAGCAAACTCCCCCTAAGTGCTCCCATAGCCGTCGATCCGGGCGAGCTAACTGAACTGGAGCGCCAGCAGCAGGGAATCGATCCCCTACCCGATCAGCTCTCCCGAGCAATTGAGCATCTCCAGCAAGACTCAGTCCTCCAGACCGCTCTAGGCAAACCACTGGCCCAAACCTATCTCGCCGTCCGCCAAGCCGAGTGGCAAGCCATGAAAGACCAGTCCCTAGCCGCCGAAGTCCGCCAGCTCATCCACCGTTACTGACCCACCCATCCTTCTTGACTCTTGACTCTTCCCTCTTAACTCTTCCCTCTTGACTCCCCACCCCTAACGCCTACGGGACGCTTCGCGAACACCCCTACCCTGCGGGAAGCCGCTATCGCGTCTACACTCCATTACTCCATCACCCCATCACTCCATTACCCCCCTACATCCCCCTCAACCC
>NZ_JADEXG010000064.1 GCF_015207255.1 Vasconcelosia minhoensis LEGE 07310 | reverse complement strand
CATGGGTGGGGAGTGATGGGGTAGCGGGTGATGGGGAAGAGGGAAGAGGGAAGAGTGAGGGGGATATATTCAGTATGGCGGGTGGATTTTGGGTTTCTATAGAAAAGACAGAGAAGTTAAAGCAGGGGGTGGCGCGATACCCTGGAAGCAGGTGCTGTTTTAACGGGTGAAGCGATGCAGACCAGTGAGCAACCGCTGAAGCTAGATACAAGTTTGGCGTCTAATCAGAGTCAGCCGGAGGGGTTTGATTCGCAGCATCCGCCTGACCCGGCCCTAATCGATGCCTGTGTTCACTGTGGATTTTGTCTGACCACCTGTCCCAGCTATCGGGTGATTGGCAAAGAAATGGATTCGCCTCGCGGGCGGATCTATCTGATGGATGCCATCAACCAGGGTGAAGCGCCACTGTCGCCGACGTCGGTGCAGCATTTTGACTCCTGCCTGGGCTGCCTGGCCTGTACGACGGCTTGCCCTTCGGGGGTGCAGTACGACCGGCTAATCGCGGCGGTGCGGCCTCAGGTGCAGCGCAACCATCGGCGCTCGTGGCCGCAGGCGGCGCTGCGGCGGCTGATTTTTTCGCTCTTTCCCTACCCGGACCGAATTCGGCTGCTGCTGGCTCCGCTGGCGATCTATCAGCGGCTGGGCATCTCTAAAGGAGTGCAGGCCAGCGGTTTGCTCAAGCGATTCTCGCCACAGCTGGCGGCGATGGAGAGCCTACTGCCGCCGGTAACGCCGAGCTGCTTTCAAGACAATCTGCCCGAGCGAGTCCCGGCGCAGGGAGAGCGGCGCTATCGGGTCGGGCTAATTCTGGGCTGTGTGCAGCGGGTATTTTTCTCGGGGGTAAATGAGGCGACGGTGCGGGTACTGACGGCGAATGGCTGTGAAGTGGTGATTCCCCGCAGTCAGGGCTGCTGTGCAGCGCTGCCAGAGCATCAGGGCGAGACGGGCCAGGCTCAGGCGCTGGCTCGGCAGATGATCGACAGCTTTGCTGAAACCGGGGTGGACTATGTGATTATTAACGCGGCGGGCTGCGGCCATACGCTGAAAGAGTACGGCCATATTTTGGCGGATGATGTGGAATACTGCGATCGCGCCCGAGCCTTTTCCCAAAAAGTCCGCGATGTCCAGGAATTTCTGGCCGAGGTGGGCCTCACGACGCCCCTCCAGCCGCTGCAAAAGGAGCCGCTGACAGTGGTTTACCAGGATGCCTGCCACCTGCTGCATGGGCAAAAGATCAGCCGTCAGCCCCGCGAACTGCTGCGGCAAATTCCGGGCATCACGTTAAGAGAGCCGATGGATGCCGCCCTCTGCTGCGGCAGTGCCGGCGTCTACAACATGCTACAGCCTGAAGTCGCGACCGAGCTAGGGCAAATGAAGGCTCGCAATCTGGTCAACACCGGGGCATCCCTGATCGCCTCGCCGAATCCCGGCTGTTCGCTCCAAATCCAGCAGCACTTGCCCAAGCAGAATCCGCCAATTCGCCTGATGCATCCGATGCAGCTGCTCGACCGCTCAATTCGGGGAGAGCAGCTCTAGTCTGGGAACCGACCGACTGACCTGATCTAAGGGAAAGACGGCGGATGAATGTTTCGCCCACTGGTCGGGCATTTCCTGTCGGCAGTTTTGACAGTACCAGTACACTTCACCATGACCAATATGGCGCAGGAGTAAGCCAGAGCAGCAGGGACAAGCCATGAGAGCACCTTCCTTGGAATCTTCTATCTTCAGTTCTAGAAGAAAAATATGAGGTAAATGTGAAGTTGACTTTGTTTTGATAAAATCTATGCCTTTTGACTTCGATCAGCTGAACAAAACAGCCCGTGATTAACCCAGCCGCTCGCTGGCTAAAAAGGTGGGGTGGCCGACCGGTTGCCAGCCTGACGCAGCGATGCGGTTGCGGCGTCATCGAGCGCTAAGGTGGCCGAGTCGATCACCACGCCATAGTCTCGCCTAGCAGACTCAATACTCAGGAACCCGTCTAGCACATCTTCCCGCACCAGCGCTGGAGAGCGCTCTAGGGGGTGGCCGTAGCCACCACCACAGGGACTGATGGTGCGCAGCGTCTCACCCGGTTTCGTCTTGCGGCAGGGAAATTTGGAGGGCAGGTCTTGGATAGAATCTTCATCGGGATTCAGAATTTTCACCCCGCCCGGCGTGCCGTCGCAGCCCTCAAAAATTCCCCAGGGGGCATACTTGTTGCCTTCCCCTTCTAGCGACATCTGGCCCGGCGAGAGAAACTGGATATCGCGAATCGAGCCTAGCCCACCCCGCCATTTACCGGCCCCGCTGGCGTCTTCAATCAGCTCATAGCGAGTCACCCGCAAGGGCAGGTGAGCTTCGATATCCTCGATTGGATTATTGCGGGTGTTGGCGTAGAGGGTATCGACCCCATCCATACCATCTTTACCGTAGCGGCCGCCATAGCTGCCCTCGGTGATGTCCATATAGACCCAGTAGTCTTCGTCCAGGGCACCGCTGTAGGAGGCCACCTTGATATTGCCAATGCCGCCGCTAATATTTTGCGGCGCGACCTGGGCCAGGGCTTTCATCAGCGTATCAGCGACGATGTTGCCAGGGCAGCAGCGGGCAATCACCGGGGCCGGATAGATCGGGTTGGCCAGACAGCCCCTAGGGGCGATGATCTGGACCGGCCGGATCAGTCCAGAATTTTGCGGGACGTAGGCCATCAGCGCCGTATCCAGCAGCACCGAGCGCAGAGTGACGAAGATAGCAATGTCTACCGTGCCAACAAAGGGCATATTAATCGGGCGATCGTCGATCTGCGGCGCGGTACCGGTGAGGTCGATAGTCATATCGCTGCCGTCGATGGTAACGGTGACAGCAATCTTCAGATCCTTTTTAGCGGGGTCGGGGTCGTCCAGAAAGCCGTCAATGAATCCTTCAGCGGCATAGGTGCCGTCGGGCAGCCGCTCGATCGCCTGGCGCATCATCCGCTCGGAATAGTCCATCAGCGCTTCGCTAGCGGCCAGCACCGTATCTAGCCCATACTGCTCTACCAGTTCTAGGAACCGCTGTTCCCCCACCCGACAGGCGGCGACCTGAGCCTCGATATCTCCCACGACAACCTGAGAGCTGCGAATGTTCTGCCGCAGCATCCGCCAGACCTGCCGATTCTTAACGCCTTTTTCGTAGAGCTTTACGGCCTTGAACTGGAGCCCTTCGGCAAAAGCATCGACCGCGTCCACGATGCCGCAGCTGCCCGGAGAGGAAGAGCCAATATCCAAATGGTGCGCTGTCGTGAAGGAGTAGCCAATCAGCTGGTCTTCACGAAAGATGGGAATACCAATGCCAATATCCGGCCCGTGGGACGCGCCATAGTAGGCGTGGTTGTGAAGGATGACGTCGCCGGGGTAGAACTCTTCGCCGTCTTCTTCCATCGCCTTAAGCACGCCTCGCATATATCCCGGGATTGGTCCCAGCTGTAGGGGCGTACTATAGGCGCATTCGGCTAGCTGGCGACAGTCTGCGTCTAAAATGGCTGCGCCAAAGTCCTCTGACTCGCGAATAATGCTGGAGTAGGACATCCGGGCTAGCTTATGCCCCATCTCCAGCGCGACGCCGTTGAGGGCACCGGCAATCACCTGGGCGGTGACGGGGTCAATTTTGGGCAGCTGACGAGGCTTGGGTAGGGCAACGGTCATGGGTGAGGAGCGGGGAGACAATGCTTTCGTTATACGGCAGCAGTCGTCGCTTAAAAGTAATTTCCGCTACGAATCTCCGCTACGATCGATCACAATGAAACAGCAATCGTTAGCGCATCTCTGGGCATGATTCGTATTCCCACTCATCGAGCCCCTATTCATCCAGGCGAAATGCTGCTGGAAGAGTTTCTTTCACCTATGGAGATGACCCAGCGGGAACTCGCTGAGGCAATTCATGTTTTTGGCTGAACCTACAGCTGCGCTGGGATCTGTATTAAGTACCTGAGCATTGAAATTTACATAGAAAGAATTGTCATTCCGAGCATAGCGAGGAATCTCTCAAGTATTGATGCTTCTAGGATAGATACCTCGACAGTCTCGGCATGACATCAAGCTCTCCTTTGTAAAAAATGTTTAATTAATTTTGTTCGACTACTTATGCTCATCGGGCTGAAGCCAAAGCCCTAGCCGATATTCAGCCCCGTTAATGATCATGAATCTGCGCGACTTGTGCAATCAGCCGCGCCCTGTGCTGCTCAGCTTTCCTCTAACTGATTCAAAAACGCCCTGTGCTCGGGCGAATTTAATCCCCTTTTCACGGCTGCCAATACCTTGGCCATATCCCCTGTCAGCAGGGCTGAAACCGCCAGCCAGAGCCCTGGAAACCGTTCGCGTCGCAACGCTCACAACAGGTGGACGCAGCTCAGGCAGCGCAGCCGACATTTGACGCAGCAGCCGACGGTGCCAATCTGCTTCTTCTGGTAGAGGCTCATTTAGCGCACGGGCAACGTCTTCGAGCAGGCGTTCAACGCCGGTATAGTAGCTATGCAGGTTGAGCGCAACTGTGCCGATGTAATCCTCATCTTGCGTCGTCTCAAATTTCTTTAAGACCTTTGCCGTTGCCTGTACCAGTCTATTCAACTCCGCCTTGGAAGCTCCCCAGCGTTCTTTGAGCAGCTCAGCAGCCTGATGAGCGACCTGTCGCCCTCGATCGTATCGAGACTGCTGCTCCTGCCGCTTTTGGTCTGCTCGCCGCAGCGCTCCGGCCCGATAGCGGGCCATTTGGTCAGGTGTTAGGTTGTAAAAGTTAGTATTCAAGATTCCGCATTAAATTGGCAATCCAACCTGCCTCCTGTCAGTGCCCCAACCTTGATGGCTGCGCTCAGGAAGGACAAACGGCCCAGAGGTCAGACCATGATCGGGAATTAATCTGAGCAGGTGGCTGATGCAGTTGAGCCTAGCTCGCTTCTTATCGCTGGCGTTGACTATGTATCGGTTTATCGCCCTGCTCTGGAAGCATCAACCATTGTTATCGGTACCGTTAATACTGAATAAGCGTTGGTTATATATTATCAAAAAAGCTTATATTCGTTAATAAGGCTTTTGGGAAGCGCATGAGCATAGGATGCTGCCTACATATAGAGTCATTAGCCACGACCTAACGCTACGTTGGTGTGGACTGAACAGAGGTTACTGGTCAGGTTCGAGGTTATTTGCCGCCGCCCAAATTCACCGTTAAAACGGTTCAGGGATAAAGGTTTGGCTTTCCAAAGGCGGGCGCTCATAGTCAATCGCAACCTGTCGCTCGGGTAGGACAATTGGCTCAGGGGTCAGATCCTTATACGGAATCAGGCTCAGCAGATGATTGATACAGTTCAGTCTAGCCCGCTTCTTATCGTCTGCATCGACCACATACCAGGGCGAACGGGTCGTATCGGTCATAGCAAACATATCGTCCTTAGCCTTGGAATATTCGACCCAGCGAGCTCGGGCCTCTAAATCCATCGGGCTTAGCTTCCACCGCTTCGTCGGGTCGCTAATGCGGTCTTGAAAGCGGCGTTCCTGCTCTTCATCGCTGACTGAAAACCAATATTTCACTAGGATGATGCCCGAGCGCTGAAGCATGTGCTCAAACTCAGGGCAGGTGCGAATAAATTCAGTGTATTCAGCATGGGTGCAAAAGCCCATCACTCGCTCGACGCCCGCTCGGTTGTACCAGCTGCGGTCGAAGAGGACAATCTCCCCAGCTGCGGGCAGGTGCGCCACATAGCGCTGAAAGTACCACTGGGTTTGTTCTCGCTCAGTGGGTTTGCCCAAGGCGACAATGCGGCAGCCGCGAGGGTTGAGGCAGTCGTGAATCCGCTTGATCACGCCGCCTTTCCCAGCGGCGTCGCGACCTTCAAAAATGACGACGACTTTCAGCCCAGCGTGCTTAACCCACTCCTGCATCTTGACTAGTTCTAGCTGTAGCCGCTCCATTTCTGCTTTGTAGTCGGCTTTGCTAAGTTTTTGCTTCGATTTGGTTTTGGCGGATTCTGACCTTTTTGCTGGCTTACGCTTGGCAGGTTTACCCGTAGCCGTGCTTTCCTTCTGAGCGGCATGAGCCTTTTGCTTGGCCATAGCGAGTTCTGAGCTATTTTGAGGTCGTCAATTTAAAGCATAGACGCCAGCCCTGTTAGAAACTGTTTATCCCTGCCACTCGTAACGTTTATCTTCAAATTGTCTTTCCAGTTGATGCGGCTACTGTTGATTGGGAGTAGCCTCTGCCTCGTCGGCTGGCTGATTGGCGCTATCGGAGGTCTGATTTTTATCAACTGACTTTGCCTGGGTGCCCTTCAGCAGCTCCTCTGCTGTAACACCTTCGGTGGAGTTGCCAAAGCGCCAAAGGGTAGCGGCAGACTCGGCTCGGGTAGCGGCTTTGCTCGGCTGGAAGAGGGTGGTATAGCCAAAGGCGCGACGAATATTGGCGAAGTCACCGTTGGAATAGTCTGCCAAAACGGCCTGGAGGGCACGCGGTTCAATTTTGGCAGCATCCTGGAATCCCCAGGTTTCCTGCACTGCCTGAACGGTCGCCTGAGGTAGGGTCTGACGGGTGTCTAAGGGAACTTTCCAGAGCAGCAGGGCTTCGCGGGTGAGGGGTGCATCGGGGCGGAAGCTAACGCTGGTGGAGCTGCCGCTGAGGGAGCTGGGAATGATTCCGGCTTCGGCTAGGCCCTGAATTATGCCAAAGTCAGGGTCGGAGGTCGGCACATCCTGGAAAGCGGGTGGGCTGCTGATTATCCCCTGGCGAATTTTTTTGCTGGTTTGGTCTTGATAAAAGCGATTATTCGCAGCAAACAGCCAGCGGGCATACTCACGTCGAGTTATCGCCTGGTTCGGTTTGAATTCATCTGAGGCCGTCTCAGAAGCAGCATCGCCGCTGGGAGGTTTTACCTTAAGCAAATTGAGAGCAGCTAAGTCTTGCAGATAGGGCTGTAGCTCATCAGGTGCCTGATTTAGATCTGAATAAGTGCTGCTGCCTGAAGGGGTCTTCGCCACAGAGGCTGTCTCGCCCTCCAACACGGGTCCAATAAAGTTAGGATCTCCCGGCTGCGGAACTTCGTCGTCAGTCTGAGCCATACTGCCAGCAGCGGTGTCGGTGCTATCCTCGCTCGTATCTGCAACTGTAGCTGTGCCGTTCTCAGTGCCAGAGGAATTTCCAGAACCGTCTGAGTTTTCAGCCAGCTGAGGATCGGGTTCTAGCGTTTGTCCGACCGAGTCGCCCAGGCGGCTGCCTTCGCAAGCTGTGACGAGCAAACTCGTCAGCAGCACCAGTCCCAGCAGCGATCGCGGTCCAAATAGCCATTGCGCAGTCATGGTCATTATCCGGTGTATCCGGTGAGATTTTGGGGAGCTATTCCTACGCTAGCCCATTCTTACGCTAGTTTTGATTCTAGTACTCGAGTTGTAATGCCATGGCGCGATCGCTGATCATTGACTGCGACCCGGGGGTAGACGACGCGATCGCAATCCTCCTCACCCTCGCCGTCCCCGACCGCCTAAACCTGCTCGGCATCACTACCGTTGCCGGTAACGTCCCCCTCGACCTGACCCAGAGCAACGCTCGCAAAATCTGCGAGCTGGCCGGGCGCACCGAGGTCAAAGTGTACGCGGGCTGCCCTCGACCGCTGCTGCGATCGCTCCATACCGCCGCCGATGTCCACGGCGCGACGGGCCTCCAGGGCGCGGCCCTGCCCGAGCCGACGATGCCGCTCCAGCCCCAGCACGGCGTCGATTTTCTGGTCGAGCAGCTGATGCAGGCGGAGCAGCCGATTACGTTAGCCGTGCTGGGGCCGATGACGAATATTGCGATCGCGTTGATCAAACATCCAGAAATCATCCAAAACATCGCCGAAATCGTGATTATGGGTGGTGCGGTTACCCAGGGCAACGTCACCTCGTCGGCAGAGTTCAACCTCTATGTGGACCCCCATGCCGCTCAGGTCGTCTTTGACGCTGGAGCGCCGATTACGCTGATTCCCCTGGACACGACCCACCAGCTCCTGACCACGCCCGCCCGGCTGGAAACCATCCGCCAGATTGGCACACCCGTCGCCCAAGCCGCCGCCGGAATGCTGGCCTTTTACGGCATGCCCGACAGCCAGCGCTACGGCTTGCCCGGCGCACCGCTGCACGACCCCTGCGTGATTGTCTACCTGCTAGAGCCCAATCTATTTACAACCCAGGCCGTCCATGTCGCCGTCGAAACCCAGGGCACCCATACCCTGGGCCGCACTGTCGTAGACCTGTGGAACGTCAGCGGCCAGTCGCCCAACCTCCAAATCACCCGTTCCCTCGATGCCGAGTCAGTCTATGCGCTGATCATCGACGGCCTGGCAAAGCTTTAAACGTTACCAATAAAAAATCAGCTCTTGATACTATAGAGAGCAAATCCCATACCCCGGCGGCGCGATGGCCTATACAACCGCACAGCTCCTCGAAATCCTCGATCAGGAACTCAAAGCCGCCTGGCGGGGAGAACGAGTCCTGCTCTCGACCGACCGCCGTTTGGATAATCCGGTCATCTCCAAGGCGCTAGGCTCGGACAAGGTCAGCAAAGTCTTTGCTTTTCAAGACTTTCGCGCTCAGATTCACCAATACCAGAACGAGCACAGCGTCTCTGGCATCGTCTGGCACGAGTGCCGTTTCAAGTCGCGGACGATTCGCTTTCCCGAAATCCATCAGCAGCTCACCGCGATTCCAGAAGATAAGCTGGCGCTGATTGGGGCGAAGACCGAGGTGATTGACTTTTGGCGGGCCTCAATCGACGGTCTGCGGCTGTGGCGAGCCGGTAACCCCCCTGAGCCGGTCAGCCTAGCCCGGGTCAATACGCTGATCAAACAGGCCGAATGGGCCGAGGTAGACGCGACCCGCAGTGAACTTTACCTGATTCTCTGCTGGGGCAATCCGAAGGAATGCTACTACACCTGGGCCTATCCCGAGTCGGGCTGCGAACGAATTATCGCCGCCGTCGCTGAGCCCAGCGGCATAAAAGTGTAATCGATCATTCAGATCTCTAAGAACTACTCAGCAAACATCTCAACTAAGGTGCTGAGAACTTCTCTCTGCTCACTTGAACTAATTTGACCCAGCTTTTTAAGCAATCTAGTTTTATCGACTGTACGAATCTGATCGAGAACGATTTGGCCCGCCTTACCCTGGAACTGACAGACGACACGAGTCGGATATGTTCGCCCCCTGGTGGTCAGTGGTGCAACAATAACAGTAGAGATATAGCGATTCATCTCGTCTGGCGAAATTACAACGCAGGGTCTCGTCTTTTGAATCTCATGACCTACAGTAGGGTCAAGATTAATCAGAAATACATCGAACCGCCCGACTACCACTCCCATTCAGATTGATCCCAGTTCGTTGTATTTAGCTTGTCTAGCAGAACATCATCTTGCTCCTCTGCCATCGCAGCAAAAGCGGCATCCCAGCCAACTCGGAGCTGAGGTGCTGTCCGGATAATCAGCTGATTACCCTGCACCTCTATTTCAATTTCTGTGTGAATACCGCTCTGCTCTAAAAGAATTTTGGGAATACGGATGCCTTGAGAATTGCCAATTTTAACGATTTGACTCCTGATAGCTGTCCCCATTCTTGTAATAACCTTAAAAGCAGCAGGTAATTACATTGTATTTACTTGAGAAGCAATTTTCAAGCTGTCTGCAAAATCGATAGCGATAATAGACAATATAGACAGGCATGGTCGCTCTGGGTTTCGTCCTACTCGAAGTGGGGGCATATATTTCCCTGGCATCATTTACCCAGTATCGGGTGTAATCTAGATAAAATAAATAATCTAGTATCAGCAGAAAATCTATGCCCATTGCTATCGGCACAATTGAAACCCATGGATTTCCGGCCTCGCTCGCTGCTGCTGACGCCATGGTCAAGGCGGGTCACGTTACGCTGATCAAGATTGCTCAAGCAGACAGCGGCCATCAGTACGTCGTCATTCGGGGCTCGGTGGCCGAAGTCAAATCGGCGATGGAGGCGGGGCTGCTTGCAGCTAACGACTGCCCGTTCAATGGTGAGGCCACCGCCCACTACATCGTGCCTAACCTGACTGAAAACGTCGAAACGACCCTGGAGCTTGACTTTACCGAAGACTCCATGCCGTTTAGGGTGTAGGCCAGCTAATTTTCGTTTCTGGCTTTTTAAGCACGGCCCTTGTCTCATACAATAGGAGGCGGGGTCTGAACCGCCTCTGTCTACTGACTTCACCACCATTCGTAATCCGTACATTCGTAATCCGTACAAAGGAGCCCACAGATGCCACAGGCCGTTGGATCACTGGAAACAAAGGGATTTCCGCCCGTTTTAGCGGCGGCTGATGCAATGGTTAAGGCAGGCCGAGTGACGCTGGTGGGCTACATTCGCGCCGGTAGCGCCCGCTTCGTCATCAATATTCGCGGCGATGTTTCAGAAGTCAAGATGGCCATGGCAGCGGGTGTCGAAGCGGCCCAAAAAGCGCCCGGCGGCGTTCTGGAGACCTGGGTGATTATTCCCCGGCCCCACGAAAACGTGGTTGCGGTGCTGCCGATCGAGTTTGATGAGAGCGTCGAAGGATTCCGAGAAGCCGTAGAAGTTCCGATTTTGCCGGGACGTAACAATCGATAGGTATCCATGCCCGTTCTCGTTAAGCCAGAGCCTGCTCATTTCCCACTGATGGCCGTGGTAGGCCAGGATGCTATTAAGCTGGCGCTGCTGCTGGCGGCGGTCGATCCGGGGCTGGGCGGCGTCGCGATCGCGGGCCGCCGGGGCACCGCCAAGTCCGTCCTGGCCCGAGCCCTTTATCAGCTATTGCCCCCGATTGAAATCATTGAGGGGTCATTTAACTGTGACCCGACGAATCCGCGCGCCTGGGATGACGATACCCTGGCCCGGTTTGCGCCTGATACCGCGATCGCCGCCCTCCCTACCCAGGTAATTCCCGCCCCGTTTATCCAAATTCCCCTGGGCGTCACCGAAGATCGGCTGCTGGGCTCGGTCGATGTGGCTCAGTCTATAAAAGCGGGAGAACCAGTTTTTCAGGCAGGTCTCTTAGCCGCAGCCCATCGGGGCGTGCTCTATATCGACGAAATTAACCTGCTCGACGACCAGATTTCCAATCTGCTGCTGACTGCTCTGACCACCGGTGAAAACCGGATTGAGCGGGAGGGCATCAGCTTTCAGCATCCCTGCCAGCCGCTGCTGATCGCCACCTATAATCCGGAAGAGGGCAATCTGCGGGAGCATCTGCTGGACCGGATCGCGATCGCGCTTTCCGCCGATATGCCCCTCTCTCTGGAAGACCGCGCCGCCGCCGTGGAGCAGGCCAACCGCTTCGCCAGCAACCCTGAAGATTTTTTATCCGAATACGCCGACGACATCGACTCGCTGAAAACCCAAATTGTCCTGGCCCGTGAATGGCTGAAGGACGTTGTCCTGACCCATGACCAGATTGAATATTTAGTCACCGAAGCCGTTCGCGGCGGCGTTCAGGGCCACCGGGCCGAGCTGTTTGCCGTCCGCGTTGCCAAGGCCAGTGCCGCCCTCGATGGTCGCACCGCCGTCAGCGCCGACGACCTGCGGCGAGCCGTAGAGCTAGTGATCATTCCTCGCTCGTCGCCCACCCCGCCGGAGGAGCCGCCACCGCCGCCACCGCCGCCACCGCAAAATCAGGACGAGCCGGACGAACCCGATTCCGACGAAGAGACCGAAGACCAGGACGACGAGGACACCGAACCAGACGAGCCGGAAACGCCGCCGAGCCTGCCGGAGGAGTTTATCTTCGACCCAGAAGGCATCGTCCTGGATCCATCGCTGCTGCTGTTTGCCCAGTCCGTCAGCCGTCAGGGCAAGTCGGGTAAGCAAAACGTGATTTTCTCAGACCAGCGGGGGCGCTACATTAAGCCGTTTATTCCCACTGGTACCGCTAGTCGGATTGCGGTCGATGCCACTCTGCGAGCAGCAGCGCCCTATCAGAAGGCACGCCGAGCGCGTCAGCCCGAGCGTCGAGTAATCGTTGAATCGGGAGATATTCGCGCTAAGCGGCTGGCTCGCAAGGCCGGGTCGCTGATCATCTTTGTCGTCGATGCCTCGGGCTCGATGGCGCTGAACCGCATGCAGTCGGCCAAGGGAGCGGTGCTCAGCCTGCTCACCGACGCCTACCAAAATCGCGATCAGGTTGCCCTAATTCCCTTCCGAGGCGAACAGGCCGAAGTCCTGCTGCCGCCCACCCGCTCGATCACCGCCGCCCGCCGCCGCCTGGAGCGGATGCCCTGCGGCGGCGGCTCGCCCCTGGCCCACGGGCTGACCCAGGCGGTGCGAGTCGGCACAAACGCGCAGCAGTCGGGCGACATTGGCAACGTGGTGATTGTTGCCATCACCGACGGTCGCGGCAATATTCCCCTGGCGCGATCGCTAGGTGAAGAAGACCCCGAAGACAAGCCCGATATCAAGACCGAGCTGCTCGAAATCGCCGCCCGGATTCGAGCTACCGGCTACCAGCTATTAATCATCGACACCGAACGCAAGTTTGTCTCAACCGGGTTTGGCCGCGAGCTAGCTCAGACGGCTGGAGGCAAATATTACCAACTTCCTAAGGCGACGGATAGCGCGATCGCGGCAATGGCCCGAGGGGCCTTAAAAGCCGTCTAGGCTGGTCACTACCTAGACGTAGTTAGCCATCGTCCTGTCCTCGGTCGAGATTGGGATGCGGATGTAGAACGCGGTGCCTTGACCTAACTCAGACTGTACGTCAATGCTGCCACTGTGGGTTTCGACAACGATCTGCCGCGCGATCGCCAGTCCCAGCCCGGTGCCCTTACCGACCTCCTTGGTCGTAAACAGGTGATCAAAGATTCTCGTTCTTACCGCTTCCGTCATTCCCCGACCGTTGTCGCGAATGCAAATTTCGACCCAGTTTTGCTCAGTCAGCACGGCGGTTTGGATAGTGATTGTCTGAGGATTGGCCTCTAGCTCATCCCAGGAACCTTGCTGAGCCGCTTCATCAAACAGATCGATTGCGTTAGCCAAGATATTCATAAATACCTGGTTGAGCTGACCGGGGAAGCATTCGATCGGCAGCAGCTCGCCATAGTCTCGAATGATCTCAATTGCCGGGCGCTGATCGTTGGCCTTAATCCGATATTTGAGAATCAGCAGCGTGCTGTCGAGCCCTTCGTGTAAATCGGCACTGACCTTGTATTCAGTGTCTGCTCGAGAGAAGGTGCGGAGACTGTTGCTGATTGAGATAATGCGCTCGGTAGCCCTTTCCATAGACTGAAGAAGCTTGGGGAAGTCTGCGCTGAGAAATTCTAGATCAATATCTTCGGCATTGTCCTGCACCGCTGCCGCTGAGCTGGGATGGTGCTGTTGGTAGAGGCTGAGCTGGGTCAGCAGATCTCGCACATAGTCCTGGGCATTAGTAATACTGCCGTTGAGAAAGCCGATCGGATTATTGATTTCATGGGCGATACCGGCGACCAGGTTGCCTAGAGAAGCCATTTTTTCATTCTGCACCATCTGCAGTTGGGTCTTCTGCAACTCTGCCAAAGTTTGCTCTAGTTCCTGTGACTTTTGCAGAATTGTTTCCTCAGTCCGTTTACGCTCGCTGATATCTTCGTAGCTGCCTAAAATCCCGTAGACTTCACCATTCTCATCGCATAGCGGGATTTTGCTGGTATCCAGCCAGAGCGTTGTCCCATCAAGCTGCTGTTGCGTCTCAACAATGTGTAATTCAGCTTGTTTGGATTCCATCACCTGGCGATCATATTCTCGAAACGAATCGGACTCTTCCCGACTCCATGGTAAGTCATAGTCTGTTTTGCCAGCAATATCGTCAGGAGAAATGATGCCTGCCATAGTAGCAAAATTCTGGTTACATCCCACATAAGTTGAATCTCGGTCTTTCCAGAAAACAACCTGTGGAATCGTATCAATGATTTTTCTAAGCAGCTGTTGAGATTGGTCAATTTCCTGCAAGGCATGTTCTAGTTCTTGAGATTTTTGCTGAACTTCAGCTTCAGCCGCTTTACGAGCGCTGATGTCCGATACCATTGAAACGCCGCCGGAAATTTCTCCTCCTGGAGTAAACATTGGTCCATTAAACCACTCGCAAACAATCCGCCGTCTATCTTTACGCACATTTTCATTGATCGCATGGGCTCCTCCCCGCTGGGTCAATATCTCAGAAGCAATGCCATCTACATAGGCATGATATTCTTCCGGTACAATGCAGCGGAAATGCTGTCCCAAAACTTCCTCTGCTCGATAGCCAAATACTCTCTCTGCAGCTGGGTTCCAGGATTGAATTTCGAAATCGGTATTCCACTCCATAATTGCCACAGGAGACTGTTGAATCAGCAGCTTCAAGCGCTGCTGAGACTGTTCTAGCTGGTGAGACTTCCTTTGTTCCTGGGCGAAAAGTCGGGCGTTTTCTAGGGAAATGGCCGCCTGGGTACAGAGAAAATTGAGGATGAGGATGCGATCGCGGTTAAAAACGCCGCTTGCCGACCGATTCTCTACATATAGCGTTCCAATCAGCTGGCCCTGATTGAGAATGGGCAGACAGAGCAGGCTTTGGGGCTGGAACTCGCTGAGATAGGCATCAATCACCGGCAGGTCGGTGCTGAGATCGTCAACTACCACCACTTCCTTGAAATTTTTGACATACTGAATCAGCTTCACAGGCAGATTAGCGTTGCCCTCGAGGCATTCTGAGTACACCTCGACGGTCTCAGGCGTTGCCATCGCTTCGACCTGCCAGATACCTTCGAGATTGGGCATAATGATGGCACAGCGATCGCCGCCAGAGTTTTGTAGAATAATCTGGGTGAGCTGGCGTAAGAGCTGATCCAGCTGGATTGTACTAGAAAAGAGCTGAGCCGCCCTGAGTACGGCGGAGATATCTAGAGCCGTATTGGCGTCAGTCGAAGATGAACGATTGGCGGTGACTGAGGAATGGATCGAGAGATGGGGGCTAGCAATATAGGACAGGCTTTCTACCAGCAGATTGGGAGACTGCGCTGCCGGCTCTAGGATCGGTCGCAGAAGTTTGGGATAGCGGCTTGCGAGCTCATCGGTTTTGGCCCTAGCACCCCAGCGAGCATAGCCATAGTAGGCTTCTTGCAGGTAGCCTGCGGCTACTTTCTCCTTGTCCCAGTCCAGGTAAAATTTGGCCGCTAGCTCATTGGCCAGAGCCTCTTCCTGGATAAAAGCGCTGGCGTTCGCTGCGGCAATGGCGCGGTCGTAGGCTTCAATCGCCTCGGCCCGCTGCCCGACAAGTCTAAAATACTCAGCTTCGATCAGGCTCAACTTATGCCGGTAATTCGACGGAGAATGCTCAGCCCAGCGCTGTAGCTTGGTTCGTCCCGTCTGAATGGCTGCTAGCTGTGGTTCAGCTGCGTCTGTCCCAGAGCAAACTGCCGCCTGAGCCAGCGCCTGATAAAACGTGAACAGCGGTACGACATATTTTGCGGTCACCCCGTTCTGATAGGGCTGAGCTAAGTTAGCCGCCTGTAGGGCCGATTCAGGCGCGCCAAAAATGTAGAAGAGAATGAGCTGATTTAGATAGTAATAGAAAACTGCGGTGCGATCGCCCGTTGCGAGGCAGGTTTGAACCGTAGATTCTAAATCGCTGGCATAGGCCTCTAGGCCTTGCTCGCCCATTAACTCGCCCATTAAAAAGAGAACGGCGCGATGAAAGATGGTTTGGTGGTTGGATATATTTTTCTGCTGTATTTTTGCAATTAATGGGCTATAGACCGAAAATTCCTTTTCGACCTGCGGCAGATGTATCCCGCTCAAGTAGGCATAGTAGCAGTAGAAATTAGCCGCCAGGCAGGCAAAGCGCAGCTCTCCGGTTTCCAACCCTTGCAGATAGGCCTGCTTCAGAGCTGCCAGCGTCTCTCTCAGCGGTTCTTTCCAATGGCGTATGTTTGCACTCACAATGAAGCGAGTGCTGGCTTCTAATTCCTGTTGGGAGGATTCAGCCAGCAGCCGCAAAGCCAGCTGCCCAAACTGATAGCCCTGTTCAATCTCACCGGATATGCCGCACAGGGTGACGCCGTAATCTGCATAGGAAAAGGCGGAAGAAGGGGCACAGCCATGTTTAAAAGACAGCAGTACTTTCTTCAAAACCAGCGAGACGAACAGGTCAGGATTGGCCTGATAGGCCGCGCTGGCCGCACTGGATATGAGCCGCATCGCCGCCAGCTGGTCAGGGTTGGTCATTGGCCCGTGGGCGACTAGAGATTCTCCTGAGGAGGCCATCAGGCTGTCGATTAGCGCAGTGCTCTGCTGCCGAATTTCAGCCTGCTGCTGTGGAGAAAAGGAGATGCCTAGCTGAGCCAGAAATTGTAAAGCCGTATCGATAGCCTGCTGCTGGAGGCTCTGGGCAGCATAGGCTTGAATCCTAATCTCATGAATTTTGACCTGATCCAGCAGTTCCGAGGTATGCTCCAGTCCGATCCGGGCTAGGGCTTCAACTCGGTCAAATTCTCCATTCAGACAGGCCGTCTCAGCCGCTTCTTGGTAGAGAGATAGGGTCAGCGCATACTGGCCCTGCCAGTCTTCGGGCAATAGCTGCGCTAGCCCCGCATTGAGATAGACCGCGGCAGAAGGATAGGCCCCTGCTTCCTTGGCTCTTTTCCCGGCGGTGAGGTTGAGCCGGGCCAGCTGATAGCGCTGCTCCGAGCTGGACAGGAGGGATTGGCCTAAGTTTAGGTGATTGACAATGTCAAACAGCCTTTCGTAGCGCTCCTGCTCGGATAGATGGTTTAGGAGCTGCTGGCCGATTTTGAGATGAGTGGACTGTTTCTGGCCGTCAGGAATCAGCGAATAGGCCACCTGCTGCACCTGGTCATGCAGAAAGCGGTAGGTTAGCTCAGCCGCATCGTCACTGTCCGCTGGAACGGCTTCAGCCTGAAAAAATTTGTAAGTCTGGCTGGTTGTCAGCAGCAGCCCCTCTTGCAAAGCGCTCCACAGGGCCGTTGCCGTTGCACTTTGAGACTGTTCGGAGACGATCGCTAAAGTTGCTAAGTCGAACTGGTTGCCGATGCAGGCCGCCAGTTGGACTGCCTGCTGGGCTGCATCGGGCAGCTTTTGCAGCTGCTGCGCCATCAGCTCTACAACGTCTCCCGTCAGCGACATCGCGTTCACCTGGGCCATATCGCATTCCCAGTAGCCCTGAGCGCGATTGAAGGCGATGTAGCCGTCTTCATGGAGCGTTTTGAGGAACTGGGTCGTGAAGAAGGGATTGCCCTGGGTCTTGCGGTGAACTAACTCCGTCAGCGGGCGCGATCGCGCCATCGAGCAGTGCAGCGCATCCGCTAGTAGCCGATTGGTATCTTCAAAAGCCAACGGCGCCAGGGGCAGCGTCTCCACCGTCGCTCCGGCCAGCTTTAGGTCCTCTACTGCCAGCATAAACGGGTGGGCCGGTGACACCTCATTATCTCGATAGGCCCCCAGCAACAGCAGATAGCCGCTATCCTCCAGCAGCAAGCGGAGCAGCTGGAGCGAAGCTGGATCAGCCCACTGAAGGTCATCCAGAAACATTACGAGGGGATGCGCTGGCGTCGTGAATACGGCAATAAACTTCTGAAACAGCAGGTTAAATCGATGCTGGGCAGCACTGCCCGACAGCGCCGGCGCGGGAGGCTGCGGACCAATCAAGCGCTCTAGCTCTGGAATCACCTCGATCAAAACCTGGCCATTTTCGCCTACGGCTGCCTGCAGCTGGGCGCGCCATTCGGTTAGCCGGGCGTCAGATTCTGCCAGCAGCTGGGCCAGCAGATCCCGCAAGGCCTGGACAAAAGCGCTGAAAGGAATATTGCGGTTGAACTGGTCGAATTTACCCTTGATGAAATAGCCCTGCTGGCGCGTAATCGGCTTGTGGACCTCATTCACGACGGCGGTTTTACCAATCCCCGAGAACCCGGCCACTAGCATGACTTCGGCGCTGCCCTGGGCGGCCCGGTCAAAGGCTGCTAGCAGGGTCTGCACTTCGGCTTCCCGGCCGTAGAGCTTTTCAGGAATCATGAAGCGATCGCTCAGGTCCCGCTGCCCCAGTTCAAAATCCGCGATCGCTTGCTTGTGCGAAGCACGTATCGCGCCGGCCGTCTGCCACTGACTAAGGCATTGCTCCAGATCGTGCTTCAGGCCCAGGGCGCTCTGGTAGCGATTTTCGGCGTTTTTCGCCATCAGCTTGAGGACAATCGCTGAGGCCATGGGGGGAATCGCTGGATTAATCTGATCCGGCGGCATCGGTGCTTGGGCCATATGGCAGTGCACCAGTTCCAGCGGATCGTCTGTCTGGAAGGGCAGTTGCCCGGTCAGTAACTGATAGAGGGTGACGCCCAGGGCGTAAAAATCGGCCCGATAGTCAATTCTCCGGTTCATCCGCCCGGTTTGCTCCGGGGCCAGGTAGGCCAGCGTCCCCTCCAGGCCACCGGGATTTTGAACCTCCTGAGTTTCCTTTGGCAGCAGCGAGGCAATGGAGAAGTCATTCAGCAGCACCCGACCGGTCTCAGGTTGAATCAGAATATTGGCGGGCTTGATGTCTTTGTGCACCACGTGATGCTGGCCGAGGTCGTGCAGAATGTCTGCCAGCTGGATCGCGATCGCGAATACCTCCGGCAAGCTCAGCGGGTTTGCCCGGGCATACTGTGCTAAGGAAATGCTGCCCAAGTCTTCTGTGACCAGGGCATAGCCATTGCCGTAGGGCTCCAGGCTCAGGGGCCGGACAATGCCCGGAATATCCAGATTTTTGGTAATCGTATACTGATTGCGAAACTGCACCAGCTCGCTAAAGCTCGGATAGTCCTGCCGCAGCAGCTTGATCACGACCCGGCGCTGCTGAGCCGTTTGGACGGCCCGGTAGACCGCTGTTCGAGAACCCCAATAGAGCTGCTCCAAACCAGAATAGCCCGGAATCTGGGGCAGATTGGAGTCGATGTTTGCTGAAAGAGTCATCGCTTCGGGAAATTTAGGTTCAACGGACAGATGCTGCTACTAGAGTTCCCCCAAAGCGCTTCGTCTTTACTGCCTGCTCCAATCCCGTCTGATGTCTATACTCACGAATATCATGGGCAAACTTGCAGCCAGGACTCTGAATAGGATTGTACTTGTGGATGAAGAATGCAACCGCCACTCCCGCCTATTTTTAAAGCTGCAATGCCTATTCGCGTCGCCTTCATACCGCGCGATTCTTCCTAGTCTCGGCTCACTCGGGCGGCTTAGATAGTCGCCCGTCTTCCATATTGTGACTTTAGCGCGCGATCGCATGGTTAACGGCCTGATTGACCTGATGATAGCTGCGGGTGAGACGCGCTGAGCCATGTGCTGAAGTCGCTTTCAGGAATCTATACAGAAATCAAATGAATTTGAGGGCGCGTCACTTTTGATATGGATATAATATTTCCCTGTTGCTGGAATGCTATATTTTTGACCATACGAGCTGCTGGCATGGCCTTCGATAGTGCTGTTAGGTCCGACCAGATAGCGATCAATTGTATAGTCGGTGCCGCTTCCTTGGACGGTCAGCGTTTGACCTTTGTTTAGCGCAAACGAGAAATCACGGCCCCCATGCAGATCTTTACTGTAAGACTTGCAGTTACTTTTGCCGGCTAGCAATCCTTGAGAGCTGACTTGCGATATAAACACGGCAGACAGTCCTAACGCTAATCCTAGAAGCGCCAACAAACGGGTTTTCATATTTTCTCAGATTCGTAATTGATACCGATATTTTTTGTGAGGCTGACGGATGAAGTTTTTCAGCACCCGCGTTACCCCCTATGCAAGCCAGCCATCCTTCTAAAGAGGAATCGAAGTCACCAAAGATTTCATCGATGTCTTCGACCGTTTATATATATTTCCCTGTTAGCTCAGGGTCTAACCATCCTCAATAAATTTTAATTTTTTAGTCTGACTTGCTAGTGTAGATGTTTAGATGCTCGGAATATTGATGCAAAAAAATAAGTAATTGTTCTGATGATTTTTATCGCTTTTAAGTGAGTATGATCCACTACGGACAAATCTTTTGCCCCGCCAGATTCAGCGCTGCCATCTGCTCGTTTAAGCATAGGGATGCCTCGTATCTTCACCGCTATGCTCGCAAAAGACCGCAGCGGCTAACCTGACCAGTTGAGCACAGGCCAGCCGCATAGGCGATGCTCAAAGGAGCTTGCATGCTTCAGATTGTCCGCGCGGTCGGAAACCCCTAGGGTTTTGAATGGCAGCCGCAAGGGTACCATTTAGTTCCTTTCTCTCTACTGCTCCTGCATGAGTCGCAGGTAGTTTTGCTTGAGCTGAATATTCTTTTCAGCCATTTTCTCAGACAGCTCCTTCTCGGCGTCGCTCATGCCTTCCCAGAAGCTGGCGGAGCGCTGGAGCGAGACGTATTCCTGCCAGAGCTGCTTGAGGAGGCCAGCGATTTCAGCATTTTCGGATTCTAGCGAAGCGCAGAGCTGCTCAAACTGCTCGTTGGCCTGAGGATGGGTTTTAGGATCCTGGGCCAGCGCGATCGCGCCTTTGAGAGCAATTTCGCGGGGGCTGCTATTGGAGATAGATTCGTTGGCCATGTTGGATTAAAAGATTGCGTCATCCGGTGAGGTGAGTCACCATTCGTGATTATTGCTCGAACAGGCTATTTTGGCCTCTATACCGCTACAGATTTTGGAAACCGACTTTAGCCCAAGATCTCAGCCATTAATCCGATGAAAAAATCATTCGCAGCCCTACCAGCAGTAGCGATGTGCCAAAGCTGCGTCTGAGTAAGGTGGCGGGGACCGCGATCGCGATTTTCGCTCCTAAAAGCCCGCCCAGCACAAACCCTAAGCAGATTAAAGCGGCAACGCGCACATCGACATAGCCGCGCTGATAGTAGGTCCAGGCTCCAAGGATACCGATGGGGGGTACGAGCAGCGCCAGGGTCGTTCCCTGGGCCTGATGTTGGGAGTAGCCCAGTAGATAAATCAGGGCAGGGGTGACTAAAACACCGCCGCCGATGCCAATTAGGCCGCTGATGCTCCCGACTGCCAAACCCAGAGACAGGCAAATGATGGTTTCGAGCATGCCAGTATTGTAAGGGTTGCAGACCTAGATAAACTGACTTCGGAGCTTAGAAGAAATCGTATCGATGACCGAAACCGCCACAATCAGGATAATTAGAATTGCGCAGACTTTGCCGTAGTTAAAGGAGCGAAAGCTCTGATAGAGCGAAACCCCAATTCCCCCAGCGCCGACGATGCCCAGCACAGACGCTGAGCGGACGTTGGCTTCAAACCGATAGAGCGTATAGGAAATCCACAGCGGCAGCACCTGGGGGATCACCCCAAAGAGAATTTCCTGCACCTTGCTAGCGCCGGTCGCCCGTACCCCTTCAATCGGGCCGACTTCAATATTTTCAATCGCTTCAGAAAAGAGCTTGCCCAGGGTGCCTGTCGTATGAACGAACAGCGCTAGCACCCCAGCAAACGGCCCTAGCCCGACCGCTACAACGAAGACGAGCGCAAACACGATCTCGTTAATCGCCCGCATAGCGTCCATAATCCGTCGGGTCGGCTGCACTAGCCACACCGGGCACAGGTTCTCAGAGGCCAGGATCGAAAGCGGTACTGCCACAATCGCCGCCAGCAGCGTACCCCAGATGCCCATGCCCACGGTCTCGACAATGTCCTGGAGGTAAAAGCGCCAGTCGCTGAAGTCTGGCGGAAAGTAGCGACCAATGTATTCGCTCATGTTGCTGCCGCCCTCAAACAGCTCAATCAGGTCGATGTCGCTGACGCGGGCGGCGTAGATCAGAATCGCAACGGTGGCGAGCAGATAGCCGATCCGCAGCGGCGTGATCCGCGGCTTTTCCTGACCTAGAACGTCCTGGACGCGGGGCGAAGGGGTGGAGTGCTCTAGGGTAGGTTTGGGAGACATGTGTGGGGTAGAAGGTAGAGAGGGAAGAGTGAAACGTGATGGGTTTAGGCTTGGGGGTCTGGGGTGGGCTCAGCGGCGGCTGGGGTAGGAGATTGGTCTGGTTGGGGGATGGCTTCTGCGACTAGGGTTTTGGGAACCTGACTGGCTAGGGCGGCGACTCGGACGGTCATGAAGGCGGCCATGGCGGACCAGAGGAGCTGGTTGGTGCCCAGCTGCCAGCTGGCGATCGCAAGCGGCCCAAACCCAACAATCGCCGCCAAAATCATGCTGTTGCGTAAGATTTCGCCTGCCGTCAGACCTAGAAAGTATCCGTCTAGCACGAAGGCCAACGAGCCAAACCCTAAAATGGGTAGCAGCCAGAACACGTAGCGTTCGACCTGCTCGATGATTTCACCGTGGTTCGTCAGTAGGCCAAACAGCGGTTCGGGTGCCAGCGCAAATAGTATAGCAAAGCCCAGCCCTAGGGCTAGGCCGATGCCGCTCGAAAGCTTGAGAAGCGGCTTTAGCTGAGTCAGAGTGCCGGCGCCTTGCAGGCTGCCGGTCAGGCTCTCGGTGGCAAAGGCCAGACCGTCGATGAAGTAAATCGCCAGGATCATCACTTGGAGCAGCAGCGCATTGGTCGCCAGGGGAACAGTTCCCAGAGAGGCGCTAAGGCTGGTAAAGAAGGCGTATACCGAGATAAACACCAGGCTGCGCACCCAGATATTGGCGTTCAAGCGAAAGGTAGCGCTCAGAGCCGTCCAGTCGAACAGGTGGCGGGCCGAGCGCCATTGGGCCAGCGGCGTCTCGCTGACAATCAAAATAAGTCCGACCAGCAGCATCAGATACTGGCTGGCGGCGGTCGCCACCCCGGCGCCGAAGCTTTCCCAGCCCCAGCGGACGATTAGCCAATAGTCCAGCAGAATGTTGGCCCCGTTACTCAGGGCCGACAGCAGCAGCACCTGACCGCTGCGTTCGCGGCCCAGCAGCCAGCCAATCAGGACAAAGTTGAGCAGCGTCGCCGGAGCATCCCAGATCCGAGCGCTGTAGTAGGTCTGCCCGGCGGCCATGACGCTGGGGTCGGCCCTGAGCAGGGTGAATCCGAGCTGCCGCAGCGGCGACTGGAGGAGAAGGATCAGGGTGCCAAGCGCGATCGCAATCAACCCATTCCGCAGCAAAATTAAAATTACCGCCGCAGAGTCTCCGCTGGCTTCAGCCTGAGCCGTCGGCCCGGTTGTCCCCATGCGCAAAAAATTGCAGGGCCGGTAGAGGTAGTTAAACAGCGCGGTAGCCAGCGCCACCCCAGCCAGATGGCGAATTTCGACCAGGTGACCCAAAAAAGCCGAATCGACCAGCCCCGCCAGCGGCACCATCAGATTTGAGAGCACATTTACCAATGCCAGCCGTAGAAAGCGCTGGCGCAGGCTATCTGATAAGGTCAGCATGGTTTCTTAAGCAGAGCCGCTTCGTCAAGGTAGCATAGGCGCTATAGCGATTGGAAAATTCACTCCCGCAATGAGTCACAGCCCCCTGGAAGTCACGGCCTCTAGACTATAGTTTGACCCCACAGCGGCCCTCGTTTCTTCATAAACCAGCCGGTTAATTGAAAGAAACGCGAGCGCGCCCTTCATCTGCCCCCGTCAGAAAAATCCTAGCCTATCCTGTAGGCAGTACCTAGATGCGCACAGCTAACCTTTTTAACTGCTATGAATCACGTCAAGGGAACCTACCGCCGCTTCAACTTAGTGTTTCTCGGGCTTGGTATTCCGGGGCTGCTATCGATTGGCGCATTCAACATTTTTATCGATCCCTATGGGGTTTTGAGCAGCCCAGAGGTTACCGGGGTTAACCACAGTAAGCCTGAAAAGACCGACCGCGCCAGGATGTTTAAGGCAGCGGACGTGGTCCGAATTCAGCCGAAGACGGTCTTTTTGGGAAATTCCAGAGCAGAAATTGGGTTAGATCCCAACCATCCAGCGCTGGCAGACGGCCGACCGGTCTACAATCTGGGCCTACCCAGTTCCAACATCTACGAAGCCAGACGCTATCTAGAGCACGCCATTGCCAACCAGCCCGACATGGAGCGAGCGATCGTTGGGCTAGATTTTGCCATGTTCAACGACCATTGGCAGCAGCCGACCACAGACTTTAGCGATTCGCGCCTAGAAAAAACCCGTCTACCCGTAGACGAATCCGTCAGCGCAGCGCTCTCTCTAGATGCAACCCAGTCGAGTTTGCAGACCTTCATCGCCAGTTTGGAAGATGCGAGTGACCCCCGGGTCGCGCCCGGCGATACTCAAAACTACTACATCGAGGGCGGAGTGCTGAAGCGGAAGCTGCCTGCTGAGCAGTCTATGCTTAAACGATTTCAAACCAACCTGCGCAACTATCTCGAGTGGAGCTATCGCAGGTATGAGCTTTCAGAATCGGGTCTGGACGATCTGAGACAAATTATCGCCCTAGGCCAGCAGCATGACATTGAGATTCAGGTCTTTATCTCTCCGGTGCATGCGGTTCAGCTGGAGGCGATTCGCGCCTCTGGCCTGTGGTCTGACTATGAGACTTGGAAACGCGAAATTGCTGAAATTACGCCTGTCTGGGATTTCTCGGGCTACAACAGCATCACCTCTGAGGCGGTCGATCAGATCACCGATAACTATCTAGAGAGTGCCCACTACCTCCATCCGGTCGGTGACCTAGTACTCAACCGCATCCTCGACTACGAAGCTGAAACGGTGCCCGACGATTTTGGCGTGTTGCTTACCCCGGAGACGGTAGAGCCGCACATTGAGCAAATTCGCCGCGATCGCGAGGCCTGGGTGGCGATTCATCCCGAGCAGGTGGACTGGGTGCAGAAAATGGCCCGGCGACTGCGCGATTAGGCTAGGGCCACCGTCCTAGCCCTGCAAACAGCGCACCGCTTCTAGCATGGCGCGGGCCTTGTTCAACGTTTCCTGATATTCATTTTCAGGGATAGAATCGGCCACCAGCCCAGCCCCAGCCTGGACGCTAATTCGATGCCTGCCGTTGGGCTGGCCTTCGACCACCATGGTGCGAATCGTAATGGCGCTGTTAAGCTGACCTTCAAAGTCGTAGTAGCCATAGACGCCCGAGTAGGGACCCCGACGGCAGGGTTCGAGGGCATGGATAATTTGCATGGCGCGAATCTTAGGTGCGCCGCTGACGGTGCCCGCTGGGAAGCAGGCTTTGAGTAAGTCCCAGGCCGTCTTGCCCGGCGCAAGTTCGCCGATCACGTTGCTGACGATATGCATGACGTGGGAGTAGTGCTCAATCACCATCAGCTCATCGACCTGGACGCTGCCGCTAGCGCAGACCCGGCCCAGGTCGTTGCGGCCCAGATCCACCAGCATGACATGCTCGGCGATCTCCTTGGGGTCTTGCAGCAGGTCAGCAGCTAGGGTGGCGTCGGCTTTGGCCGTTTTTCCTCGGGGGCGGGTGCCGGCAATCGGCCGCAGGGTCGCCTGCATCGGAGTATCGGGGGCTTCGCGGGTCGCTTTGACCATGACTTCAGGGCTGGAGCCAATAATCTGCCAGTCACGGAAGTTGAAATAGGCCATGTAGGGTGAGGGGTTGATCAGCCGCAGCGAGCGGTACAGCTGGAACGGATCGCCGCTGTACTCGGTCGAAAGCCGCTGCGAAACCACGACCTGAAAGATATCGCCCGCCTGAATGTGGGCTTTGGCTGTCTCGACGCTGGCGCAAAATTCTTCACGGCTGCGGTTGCTGGTATAGTCCAGCTGGGTGGTTTCCTGTCCGGGCGAAATCCATTCCAGCCGCGCCTCTTGGTCGGATAGGGGCAGCGTTAACTTATGCACCAGTTGAGAAACGCGATCGCAGGCCCGCCCATAGGCCGCCCGCAGCTCTACCGCCGGATCGCGCAAATCAGCATAGGCAATCGCCCAGACCTTGCGCTTGACCTGGTCAAAAATCAGCAGGTTATCGACCTGCATCCACAGCCCGTCGGGCAGGTCGGTTGCGGCAGGCGGGTAGACCGGCACCGTCGGCTCGATCCACTGGATCAGCTCATAGCCCCAGAAGCCAAACAGGCCGCCAATACCCGGCGGCAGCTGCGGCAGCTGGACCGGCTGATAGGGGGCTAGACAGTCGGCTAGGGTGTCAAAGGGATTGCCGCTGTGCACCTGTTGGGAAGCATCGCGAAAGGTCTGAACGGTGCGATCGCCCCGCGTTTCTAAAATCCACAGCGGGTCGCAGCCCAGGAAGCTGTAGCGAGCCAGATTTTCGCCCCCCTCAACCGACTCTAGCAAAAAGCTATAGGGCTGCCCGGCACAGACCTTATACCAGGCTGAAACTGGCGTATCGAGGTCGGCTACCCATTCCTGGTAGACCGGGACGAAGTTTCCCCGTTTCGCAAGCTCAGTAAACTGATCGTAGTCTGGGCAGGTCATGATTGTTTAATCTCAAATTCAGACCCCCCAAAAAAACTGGGGGTATCGCCGGCAGCGGCTGGCGGAAATCAGCCTCAAAGCCCCTAAACAAATAAGGGACAGCCTTTAGACTGTCCCTTAAAGTGAGCTATTATCGCTTAGACTTCGTAGGGTTCCTTGCCGCTGAACTTAATCGTAGCCGGGTTGGGATTGTCCCCAATCTTACGATCTATCTTGCCGTTGAACTCGCGGCCTTCGTTCACCTTCTCAGGGAAGACGCCGTCTGCCGGATGCAGGTACTGAGTCTCACCGCTGGGAAAGACGCGATAGATCTTGTAGTCGGTAATCTTGGGCTTGAACTTGCGGCGGAGCTGACTCCCCAGCGCCAGGCATTGCTCTTTGCGAGCCAGATAGAGCAAGTTTTCGCCTTCGTTCATGATGGCAGCGCCACCAGTCGGCATTTCAAACACCTGCTCTTTTTCACTAGTCCAGGTGATAGCGTATTTTTCTTCGACTTCAGCTTTGGTCAGCAGGCCGCCGGTGCTGCCGCCGAAGATAGGAGTTTGACCTGTCAGAGTTTCTGCCATGGATGCTAATCTCTCAACCTTGTTAGTCGGCATCGTATCATTGCGTCTGGGTCAGGTTGACCGGTTTGTGAGGAAGCGTAATAGTTCTTTATGGCGAGCGGCGGCCTAGCTCCGCCGCTCGCGGCGAAAGCCGCGGGTTTGCAGCAGTCGCTTCCGCTGCTGTCGGGCTAGGGCCTGCAAATCGACGTTGCGATCGGTTTCATCGACGATTTCACCGGTGAGCACTTCGACCACATCTTCTAGTGTGACGACACCGGAAACACCGCCGTATTCATCGACGACGACCATCAGGTGTTCGCGCCGGGTCTGAAAGGTTTTAAGCAGACGGTCGGCCCGTTCCGTTTCAGGGACATAGCTCACCTGGCGCATCAGGGTGTTGACCGGGGCATCGCTCTTACCCTGGACGATCGCGGCCAGCAGTTCGGCTTTGAGGGCGACGCCGGTGACATGGTCCAGGTCTTCACCAATCACCAGAATGCGGGTGTGCTGAGAGTTGATAATGTCTTCGAGAGCGGTCTGGAGGCTGTCTGCACCGGCGACGTAGGTAATGGCGACGCGCGGCGTCATGATATTAGCGGCGGTCAGGTCGTTGAGGCGAAAGACCTTTTGGATCATTTCGGCTTCGTCGTCTTCGATCAGGCCCTCTTGGTAGCCCAGCATAGCCAGCAGCTTAATCTCAGTTTCGTTCGTAACGGGCCGTTTGCCGCCTTTGGTCAGCGGCGCGGTAATTTTTTCTAGGACCCAAATCAAGGGGAAAAAAGCCCAGGTGGCGGCTCTGACCGGCAGCGCTACAATCAGCCCAATCCGTTCGGCGTAGCGTTCTCCCACCGTCTTGGGTAAAATTTCGGCAAAGAGAATAATCAAAAAGGTGAGCGCTGCTGAAAACACGCCCAGGAGCGTATCGCCAAAGACAGAAGCGGCAATTCGACCGATGATAATACTGCCTACGATGTTGAAAATATTATTCAGAATGACGATGGTCGCGATCGGCCGGGTGACGTGCTGGCGAATCGCTAGCAGGGCGACGGCGGCGGGCTGGCGGCTCTGGGCGATCTGCCGGGCTTTGAGAATGGGAATCGACAGCAGGGCGGTTTCGCTGCCGGAGCAAATAGCCGAGCCGATGATGACAATGAGCACCGCGATCGCGAGTTGAAGCATGATAGAGGGGTTAAAGATACGGCGAAGGATGGCATATTGCTATGATCCTTGCTAACTCAACTGTAGTTCTGCTCTGACCTTTTCCTCGACCCTATGAGTGAAATCATTTTAGATATTCGCGATCTGGCCGTTCAGTTTGAGACCGACAGCGGTGTAATTCAAGCCGTGGATGGGATTTCAGCTCAGGTCAAACGCGGCCAGACGCTGGGAATTGTGGGCGAGTCGGGGTCGGGAAAGTCGGTGACTTCGCTGGCGGTGATGGGGCTGGTGCCGAGCCCTCCAGGCAAAGTGACCCGGGGCGAGATCTGGTTTCAACCGGCGGATGCGGCGGAGCGGGTGAATTTGCGATCGCTCTCCCCCCGACAGCTCCAGGGCTACCGCGGCGGCCAGGTGGCGATGATCTTTCAGGAGCCGATGAGCTCGCTCAATCCGGTCTACACCTGCGGCTTTCAGCTGACCGAGGCCATCCGCCAGCACCAGGATATTTCCCAAGAGCAGGCGCGGCAGCAGGCGATTGCCCAGCTCCAGGAGGTGAAGCTGCTGCCCAGCGATGCGTCCCTGTATGAAACGCTGAAGGCAGAGCTGAATACGTCTGATGACGCTTCCCTCAAACGCGAGATGGCGCAGCGACAGCAGGCGATTTTAGACCGCTATCCGCACCAGCTCTCGGGCGGCCAGATCCAGCGGCTGATGATCGCTATGGCAATTTCTTCCAACCCCTCTCTGCTGATTGCTGACGAGCCGACGACTTCTCTGGACGTGACGGTGCAGGCAACCATTCTGAATCTGCTGCGGGAGCTGCGCGATCGCCGCGGCATGTCGATGATTTTCATTACCCACGATTTGGGGATCATTGCCGAAATTGCCGACCAGGTGGCGGTGATGTACGGCGGCAAGATCGTTGAGACCGGTTCGGTGTACGACATTTTTGCCCAGCCCCAGCATCCGTACACCAAAGGACTGCTGGCCTGTCGGCCCCAAACTCAGGAGCGACTGCGCCAGCTGCCTACCGTCTCTGACTATATGCAGGTGACTCAGGATGCTAATGGCGAAACCATTTTGCAAGACCGCCCTACGCCCGCCGAGCCGCTGCCCGCCGTTCTAGAAGTCAGCCCGGCGGAGACCCAGGCCCGGTTAGAAAAGCTGGAGCAAACCGGGGCGCTGCTGACGGTTGAGGATTTTAAAGTAGGCTATCCGGTACGCGGCGTCTTTGGCCAGACCCAGCGCTACGTGATGGCGGTGAACGGTGTGTCCTTTCAGGTATACAAGGGTGAAACCTTTGGCCTGGTGGGCGAATCGGGCTGCGGCAAGACCACCCTGGGGCGGGCGCTGCTGAAGCTGGTACCCTGCATGGGTGGGCGGGTGCTGTTTGACGGGCAGGACCTGAGCCATTACAAGGGCAGTCGGCTGCGGCAGCTGCGCCGCGAAATGCAGATTATTTTTCAGGATCCCTTCAGCTCGCTGAACCCGCGCATGAGCATCGGCGCGGCCATTGCCGAACCGCTCAAGATCCATGGCGTCATCCGCAGCCGCAAAAACCTGAAGGAGCGAATTCAGTATCTGCTGGAGCGGGTAGACCTCGACCCCCACTGCATTAACCGCTTTCCCCACGAGTTTTCGGGCGGCCAGCGGCAGCGGGTCTGTATTGCCCGGGCGCTGGCGCTCAACCCTAAGTTCATCATCTGCGACGAGTCGGTCTCAGCGCTGGATGTTTCAGTGCAGGCCCAGGTGCTCAACCTGCTGAAGGAGCTCCAGGCCGAGTTTGACCTCACCTATATCTTCATTTCCCACGACCTCAGCGTAGTCAAGTTCATGAGCGATCGCATTATGGTGATGAATGACGGCAAGGTCGAAGAAATTGGCCCCGCCGACCGGGTTTACCAGCAGCCCCAAGAGGACTACACCAAGCGCCTGATTTCAGCCATCCCCATCGGCAGCCTGGAGCGGATTCGGGAACTGCAGGCGACCCGCGCGATCGCCAGTTAGCTACTAATAGTCCTGATCTTAGAGATGAATATGCACTAATTTCGGACAGTTTAAGTCCAAGCATATGTCACGACTAAAATAGGGGTAAAACGGGCATCGAAACCGATGAAGCAACGGCGACCACTTAGATAAGCCAGCAGCTAGAAGCCTTGATGTAGAAATGACATGACGATTCCTGCGATCGAACCACCGATAGAAAAAATTACTGAATTTTGCCACAAGTGGCAAGTCACCGAATTTGCCTTGTTCGGTTCCGTTCCGCGTGATGACTTCCGACTCGATAGCGACGTTGACGCAATATGGAGATATCATCGTCATGAGCCTCTCGGGTTATGAATCGGATGAAGTGGCGTTCGAGTTTGGGGCTCAGCTACGGAACTGGACAAGGCCGCGTCAGATCGGTCGGGTGCCGGGGGGCTGGGGCCGGACTTGTGCTGCCAAACTCGGATACCCGAGCGCCAGATGTATCCTTTGTGCGAGCGGAACGGCTGCGGCTTAGCCCTCAAGGGTTTGCAGAACTAGCACCGGACCTGATGGTGGGAGCGCGTCATACTTCAACGAGAGAAAAAGAGTCCAGGTCGCCATTGAGATAGGCGCAGCGAAGCGCCAGGATCTGCGGCACCCGTTCAGGCTTCCAGCGTGCCCCCGTCACTTGAATGCGCTCA
>NZ_JADEXG010000135.1 GCF_015207255.1 Vasconcelosia minhoensis LEGE 07310 | reverse complement strand
GGTGGTGGGTGGTGGTGGCTGGGATAGACCAGCTCCTCAACAGAGACGTGAGTCTGATCTAGCGGTAGCTGGGGTGTTGGATATCCGTGAGGCGGGCTTCTGGGCGCTTCATCCGATCCATTTGGGCTTCAAAAAACTGCCGATTAGCCTTGAGATGCTCGGGGTTAGGGTCGTCCAGGGGATAGCGTAACGCCGCCCGCAGCGCCTGAATGACAGCGGAGGTAACGTTGTACATCGACCGCTGAAAGGTAATCCCCAGCTGAATCAGCGCATCATCTTCCTGACGACAGTGCTGCCGATAGTATTCCTCCAGGTAGGGCGGTAGGAAGTGAAGCATATCCTGCATCAGCAGCGTCGGCGGAATACCCGCCGTTCCTACAGGAAAGACATCGGCGTAAAGGATGCCATAGTGAAACTCGGCCTGGTCAGCCGGAACTTGACCGGCCTGGGCGTTGTAGGATTTGGTGCCGCGAAAGGGAGCAGTCCGGTAGAACACGGCTTCGACGTAGGGAAGCGCGGCTTCATAGAGCCAGGTGAACCCGGCAGACTTGGGAATGATTTCAAAACATTCGTCGCCGATATAGACGTGATGATAGATCGGACGACCGGCCACCGCAAAAATGCCGTTGACCAAAAAATCCATCGCGTCGGGGACGCCCTCAAAGCCGCCCTCATCGTAAATATCCGACATTTCAAAAAAGACCGGAGCCATAACTTCCCAAAACAGCCCCAGATTGGCGTAGTAGGACATCTGTCGCACCTGCTCCAAAAACATGTCAGGGAACAGCTTATAGAGCCCTAGCATAGGCAAATTGCGCCTAAAGTAAGCCCGAATGGCCCGGTCTGCCATTTCCAGATAGGGCTCGCTGTAGAGATACTCGTTGAACTTGGGATTAATATCCCGATGCCAGAACATCGCCTGCATACAGGCTTCGGCAAACTCCATATTCACCCGGTCATGCCAGAGATGGTGCAGCAGCTTCGGCAGCTTCCGCCCCACCTCGCCGGTTTCCATAAAGGCTAGCAGCTCTGGGTGAGCTTCGGCCTCTCCCCGCCAGATCCGCAGCTGTGACTGTTCGCCAGCATAGGCATTGGGTCGCTTCAGGTATTCGTCTGAGATAAAGTACTTAAAGAACGGCAGCGGATTTAGAAATACCCGCTCTGCAATGTAGAGCAGGTCACGCCAGTAAAAATCCATCGGCACGGCGTAGGCTTTATAAATGCCAATAATCTGCATCAGATTTTCCGGCGTATCTGGCAGCATTGAGCCGCCTGCCTCAAGCCGATGAATGATCTCAGAAAATTCGTGAGACGAAGGTGGAAGCGTTGGTTTGGAAAGCATTGTTGAAGTCATAGGAATAGGAATTGTTTTCTAAGAAGCCGTAGGGTGGGTCAAACCACCGGTAAACAGTACTATCTACCAAAACAGTTAGTCAGCAAACCCATCCTTTCGAAAAGATGACAGCAATGCCAACGGCGACTGTCTTACGTCAAGCGAAACCTGAGCCGAAGCAGTCACTTCTGCAATTCGCGACACGGGTGTGGACTCAGTCCAGCGCATCAGCCAGACAGGTTGAATTCCCAGAAAGACAATCAGCGCCATCAGCACAAAAGCCGGAATCTTCTCATCGAGCGTGACCTTCGGAAAATAGGCCCGGGCGTTGTCTAGCCGACCGAAGCAGGTGCGGTTCAGCAAAATCACAAAGTACACCGCCGTCAGCCCCGTTCCCACCACGCAGATTAACGTCTGCACCGGAAACTGAGGGAAGCTACCCTGGAATATCACAAATTCAGCGGCGAAGTTCACCAGTCCTGGAATGCCCGCGCTGGCCATACCGCCCAGCACCAGCAGAGCGCTGGTCAACGGCAGCCCACGGATTGGATTCATTAGCCCATTCAGCACGTCTAATTCACGAGTCCCCACCTTGGCCTCAACAATGCCGACCAGGTGGAACAGAATGGCCAAAATTAGACCATGGGAGACCATTTGAGCAATGCAGCCCGCTAGGCTAAGGGGATTGCCCGCCGCCATGCCCAGCAGGATGTAGCCCATGTGCCCAATTGAGCTGTAGGCCACCATCCGCTTGATGTCGCGCTGCGCGATCGCGACTATCGCCCCATACATCACCGTCATCGCCGCCCACACCGCTAGCCCCGGTGCCAGCACCCGCCAGCCGTCAGGCATGAGGCTGAAGCCAAACCGCAGCAGCCCGTAGGTGCCTAGCTTAGCCAGCACGCCGCCTAGCATAATCGCCACCGGCGTCGAGGCCGCTACATAGGTATCGGGTAGCCAGGTATGCAGCGGAATCAGCGGCACCTTAATGCCAAAGCCCAGCAGCAGCGGAATTAGCAACACCACCTGCCAGCGCAGGGGCAGACTCACCTCAGCCAGGCTGCTGTAGCTAAAATCGCTGGCCCCGCCCAGCCAGAACATGCCAAAGCAGCCGACGAGAATCAGCGCGCCCGACAGCGCCGTATAGAGCAAAAACTTAGTCGCCGCATAGCCACTTTTCTCGCCGCCCCAGATCAAAATCAGCAGATACAGCGGCACCAGATCCAGCTCATAGAGCAGAAAGAACAGGAGGAAATTCTGGGCTAGAAAGGCGCCCGCGATCGCGCTGCTGACAATCAGCATCAGGCAATAGAAGAGCTTTGGCCGCTCGGTATCGCTGGAGCTGCTGTAGAGCGCAATCCAGGTGAGCAGGCTGTTGAGCCCCACCATCAGCAGGGCTAGGCCATCCAGCCCCAGCTCATAGTCCAATCCCAGGGCAGGAAGCCAGGGCAGTTTTTCGGACATCTGTAGACCAAAATTACTGAGGTCAAACTGGGTAAACAGCCAGAGCGCCCACAGGGAGACCGCACTAGCAACTGCTAGCGCCGCGCCGCGAGCCTGTTTGGCCGACAGGGGAACGAGGCCGATAAAGAGGGCACCGATGACGGGGAGCCAGATTAGGGGACTGAGCATCATGGGG
>NZ_JADEXG010000063.1 GCF_015207255.1 Vasconcelosia minhoensis LEGE 07310 | reverse complement strand
CTTTTCATCCCTTTCCTCTTCACCCTTTACTCCCTACCCTTCCACTCCCCAATGCTCCCCAACCGCGGTCATCTCCTCACCGAGCAAACCAACCCCCACAGCCAAACCCTCGACCAGCTCTCCAGCCTAGAAATTGTTGACGTTTTCAACCGAGAAGACCAGCGGACGGTAGACGCGATCGCATCAGCCCGAACTGAACTCGCCCAGGCAATTGACCTGATTGCCGCCGCGCTAAGCCAGGGCGGTCGCCTCTTCTATGTGGGAGCCGGCACCAGTGGTCGGCTTGGCGTGCTAGACGCCGCCGAATGCCCCCCCACCTTCTGTACGCCGCCAGAGCTGGTGCAGGGCATCATCGCGGGTGGTGCGGCGGCCCTGGTACGCAGCTCAGAAAGTCTGGAAGACCGATTTGCCGACGGTGAGCTGGCCATGCTGGATTATAAAGTGACCGAGCGGGATGTCGTCGTTGGCCTCAGCGCGGGCGGAACTACCCCCTACGTCCATGGGGCGCTACAGGGCGCGCAGCAGCGCGGGGCTAAAACCCTATTCATTGCCTGCGTTCCAGCGGAACAGGTTTCTGCTACCGCCGACCTGGATATTCGCCTCCTGGTCGGCCCGGAAGTGCTCACCGGCTCCACCCGGCTGAAAGCTGGCACCGTCACTAAAATGGCGCTGAACATTCTTTCCACTGGTGCCATGGTCAAGCTCGGCAAGACCTACGGCAATCACATGGTCGATGTCGCGGTGACCAACGATAAGCTGCGCGATCGCGCCCTGCGCATTCTCTGCGATCTGACTGACTTAGCCCGACCCGCTGCTGAGGCACTGCTCGACCGCAGCGATCAGCAGGTTAAGTTAGCCCTATTGATGCACTGGTCTGGGTGCGATCGCGCCGCCGCCGAAGCCACCCTAGAGCAGCATCGGGGTAACCTCCGCACTGCTCTGAACTCTCACTAAATTTAGACATTGGCTTTAAATCTACCGTTTTAGATTTGGGTCGGCTATGCTTGGAGCAATTAACCGCAGGTTAAAAAAACATCCTCAAAATAATATGCTCACTGTCCTCGGCTGTTCCAGTTCGTTAGCGCTAGCTCTGGTACTGGCTAGTCCCGCTTCTGCCAGTCCCACCGCACCGGCGGATGTTGAGCAGACGCAAACAGAGGCGGCTCTAATCGCCCCGGCCCAGGGCAATCCGCTGACCGATGCCTTAGGATGTGGCTGTGCCAGCTGTCAAATGCGTCAGAGCCAACCTTCGTTCTAGCCTGACTGGTAAGCCATAGTACAATTGACCTGAGAGCTAGCTGGCCCTGAGACGGCGGCGGGGAAAAGCAATTGTTCCCAGGAAAATTGTCAGCTGTGTCACGACAATGCTAGGCCCCGAAGGCAAATTGAACCAGGCCGAAAGCAGCATTCCGAGCACGGCACTGACCGCGCCAATCGTCGCCGACAGCACCACATACTGGGTAAAGGTGCTGCTCAGAAGTCGTGCGGCACAGGATGGAATCACGACAAAGGCGCTGATCAGCAATACACCAATAGCCTTGATCGAAATTCCCACGACCAGCGAGAGCAGCACAATAAACGCCGTGCGATGAGCCGATACGGAAATCCCTCGGGCGATTGCAAGCGGTTCATGCAGGGAGATCAGCATCTGGGTCCGTAGCGTCAGCCCAATGAAAACCGTACAGATGACCAGTAGCACAATGCTAAATACCAAATCGGCTTGCCGAACCGCCAGGATATCGCCAAACAGAAGATTATTCAGCCCACCCTTGTACTGTCCGACGAAGCTGAGGGTAATCACCGCGATCGCCAGTGAAGACGAATAAATAACATTGAGCAAAGCATCGGTCCAGAGCTGCGTTTTCTCTAGCAGATAGGTGACTAACAGGGCAAATACTACTGAAAACGGCAGTAGCACGCCTGTCGGGCTGATCCCCAGCAAAAGTCCCAGGCTAATGCCCAACAGAGCTGAGTGCCCTAGAGCATCACTAAAGAAAGAAAGCTGCCGCAGAATTGTAAAACTCCCTAGCATTCCGCCCATCAGCCCAGTCAGCACACCGCTGATTAGGGCACGCTGCATAAAGGGGAGCTGGAAAAGTTCGATGACGCGGGAGAGTTCGGAGGAAATCATATCAGTGCCGGTGTCGATATCGAACAAACTCGGTTCCATAGGCAGCAGCTAGGCTATCTGGGGCCAGTGCGACCTCAGGAACCCCCTGACAGCGCAGGGTACGGTTCAGGCAAAGGACGCGATCGCAGTGTCGCCTGACCATATCCAAGTCGTGGGAGATTTGCAAAATGGCCCAGCCCTGCTCTCGCTTCAGCTGGCAGAGCAGCTGATAAAATTCCGATTCGCTGCGGATATCGAGCCCGGCCAGGGCCTCATCCAGGATGAGCAGACGGCGGGGCCGCACCAGGCAGTAGGCCAGTAAGACGCGCTTGAGTTCGCCTCCCGAGAGAGCGCTAATGGGGTACGATCGCAGATAGGCCCCATCGACTCGCGCTAGAGCCTGCTGTATTGCCAGAAACCGCTGCCGCGAATCGGTCCAGGGCCAGCGCAGCCCCAGCGGCTCCCAGCCCAACCCCACCAGTTCTTCAACAGTAATTGGAATCCGACGGTCAAACAGAAAGTTCTGAGGCAGATAGGCAATCTGCTGCCGCACCTGCCCGGGTAGCTGCCCCGATCGGCCTAGGGGCTCTCCCAGGACAAAAACCTCCCCGGCCTGACGCGGCAAGATCCCTAGAATTGCTTGCACTAAAGTACTTTTGCCAGCCCCATTGGGGCCAACAATCGCTGCATCCATCCCGGCTTCCAGAGAGAAAGAAACGTCCTGCACCGCTGGATAAAGGTCGCGATGGACCGTCAAGTTTTCGACCGTAAGCACCCTGTTACTCAAAAAGTAACCCCATCTGCTCTCCCATTCACCCGCCTACTCTCACCAAACCCGGCAGCGATGACTGCGCTGAGCCACCAAAGGCAGAGGCCAGATTCTCCACATTCTGGCGCATGACAGTAAAGTAATACTCAGGTTCCATCGCCTCAGGACCGCCGGTTTCAATCGGGTCAAACAAACTCACGGTGATGCCCAAATCCTGAGCTAGGGCCGAAAGCGCATCTTCGCCGGCCTGAGGTTCACTGAGAATGGTTTTGAGGTCAGATTCAGACACTTCGTCCGAGACTCGCTTAACATCCTCAGGAGAGGGACTTTCTTCGGGAACATCTACCAGGAATTCTGCTTCCAGGCCGTAGCTGTTGGCGAAGTAAGGCGCAAAGTCGTGGAAAGCGACGAAGGTTTGACCCGAGTAGGGATTCAAGGTCGCCGTGATTTCGTCATCGAGTTCCTGGAGCTGCTCAATATAGGCAGCAGCATTAGCCGTGTATTCTGCCTCCCCTTCTGGATCAGCGGCAATCAGGCCATCTCGAATATTTTCGACCTGCTGGATGGCTCGCTTTGGATCGAGCCAGACATGGGGATTATATTCGCCCTCATGGCTATGCCCGGCTTCCCCTTCGGCATGTTCTTCTCCTTCAGCGTGGCTGTGGGCCTCTCCTTCAGCATGGCCTTCTACTGCTTCATTTGCAATCGTCGCAATGCCTTCACTGGAGTTGATGGTCTGCAAACCTGGATTTTCCGCATTTGCCACCATGTCCTCTAGAAATTCTTCCAGCTCTAACCCATTTTCTACCAATACGTCCGCTTCAGCTAAGTTCTGAACGTCTGCGGGCTTGGCCTGATAGTCGTGGGGGCCAGTATTAGCCGGGATTAGCTGCGTTACTTCGGCGCGATCGCCTGCAACTGCTCTAGTGAATTGAGTAATCGGCAAAAAAGTGGTGACCACCCGCAGCTCTTCCACTGAGTCATCAGTTGGGGCGACAGTGCTATCAGATGGCGTCGGATTAGAGGCACAGCTGCCCAAACTAACTAACACTGCTGAAGCCGCGATCGCAGATAGAAACCGCCCGCTTCTAGCAGGCCGCCTGATCGGTCGAGTCATTTGGAGAAAAGTCATCGAGCAGATCCTCGTGCAAATTTTTAATAATGATAATCATTATCACTTGCAACAGCAATGTTTGGTCCTTTTTTTCCTGACTCCTACCCACGCCCAAATCCCCGCCCCCGGTTGCTCTTTGTCCACACCAGCCACTCCCCGTTCTGTCCCCCTGCGGCTAGCCACTGACCATTGGGGCTCCAAGCTAGGCCAGTAAACCCTTTAGGCGCTCCCTCCAGAATCTGAACGGGCTGCTCTCCATTTGCCCAGAGGCACAGCCAGCCGTCTTCAGCGGCAGAGGCTAACAGGGTTGTGCTTGGCTCAAAGGCAATGTCGTTGACCCGCTCACGGTGCAAATCCAGTACCTGGGCATCCCAACCATCGATGGCATCGCTGACCTTAGTCCAGGTGACAGCGGCCTCCATACTGGCAGCGGCGAGTAGCGGAGCCTGACCGACGGTGACTGACGACCAGGCCACGTGCCTGACTTTGCCCGGAAAGCCTCGCATCTCCCAGGGAAAGGGATTATCAAAGGCCCAGACCAGCATAGTGCGGTCGAGATTGCCAGAAGCCAGGTATTGACCGTCTGGAGAAAACGCGATCGCCAGGCTCGCCGCCGCCGTCTCTCGGATTTCAGGGTCCGCAAACCAGTCTGCTCGCCGCCAGATCTTTACTCCCTGATGCCCGCTTACCGCTAGGTGTTCGCCTTGGGGGTGCCAGGCCAGATCCAGAACAGAGGAGGTTTCAAAGGGCAGGGTGGCGACCACTGCTGCCTCATCGGCGGCCCACACCTGTACATGGCGTCCCAGGCTGAACGCGAGCTCGTTTCGAGTCGGGCTCCAGGTCAGGCTGTCTATCCAGGTGCGAGGAATATGGAGGGTTGTGATCTGGTCAGGAGGCCGATCGATCGCCCAAATCATGACCTCGCCGGTTTGGCCGCCCGCAGCGAGATAGCGACCGTCCGGCGAAAAGCCTAGACAGTCGATCGACTGGCCGTTTCCGCCCCGCAGTGAAACCGGCACCCAGGTTTCTGTATCCAGGAACGCAACTTCTCCGGCTGCGGATGCGATCGCCAGTCGCTTGCCATTGACAGCCCAAGCGATTGCCGTCACATAGTCATTCAGCGTTCCCTGGCAGCGCCGCTCCAGCAGTGATTGGGTTACACCAGGCACGCTCGAAAGTCCTCCCTAAATCTGTCTGCATTCAGATTACGCCCGATGAAGACCAGCTCATTCTTGCGAGTTTCACCGGGCTTCCAGGGACGATCGGGGCGACCGTCAAACAGCATATGGACGCCCTGGAAGACAAACCGCTGCTCTTCTCCGGCGAGGTTCAAAATGCCCTTCATTCGAAAGATGTCTGGCCCTTGAGTCTGTAACAGATGGCTCAGCCAGCCATTGAGCTTGGCACCGCTGACCGCGCCAGGCTCTACCAGGGCAATGGAGCCGACGGTCTCGTCATGCTCGTGGGCATCTTCGCCCAAAAAATCAGGGTCAATTTCCAATGCCCGGTCCAGGCTGAAGGCGTTGACCCCCAGAATTGATTCCATCTCCACGGCGGCATCGCGGGTTCGGTATACCTTGGCCATCGCATTCATCCCACGAATCCGAGACTCCAGCTCCGCCAACTCGACCTCGCTCACCAGATCGGTCTTGTTGAGCAAAATCACGTCGGCAAAGGCAATCTGCTCCTGGGCTTCCTCTGCCTCCCAGTGATCGTGGATGTGCTTGGCATCGACCACCGTCACTACCGCATCCAGGCTGAGCTTTCCCTGCATGTCTTCATCTACAAAAAAGGTCTGGATGACCGGTGCCGGATCGGCCAGTCCCGTCGTTTCAATCACCAGATGGTCAAACTTGTCTCGCCGCTTCATCAAATTGCCAATGATGCGGATTAGGTCGCCCCGCACAGTGCAGCAAATGCAGCCGTTATTCATCTCGAAGATCTCTTCGTCGGCGTCAATCACGAGCTGGTTGTCGATGCCCACTTCGCCAAATTCGTTGACTATCACCGCTAGCTTTTTGCCATGTTCATAGGTGAGGATGCGGTTTAGCAGGGTAGTTTTGCCCGCACCCAGATAGCCCGTTAATACGGTAACAGGGACGGAATTCGGGATATCAGTAGTGACCATAGGTTGCGCCTTTTTATAGAATGATAATCATTATTAAAGTATAGGCAGTCATGTCTAGGTTGCAACCCGCACCGCTTTGAAAGTGACGCCATTGGTTGCTGGGTTGCATAGTGTATAGGCTGCTTGCCCTGCCTGACGCCCCACATTCCCCACGCCGACAATCCGACTAGGTGAGCGGCCTTGCTCCTGAGGCTCTTGAGTTCCATCCAGCGTCGTGACTGTGGAACGAAGGGACTTGAATTTAACCCAGCACTCGAAGGCTAATCCAGATCGTCCACAAAACAGATTATTGGTCTCGGCCCGAATCAGGCGATCGCACAGTTGAATCGCAGGAGTATCTGGTGTCAGTGCGTCGGCATAACTCACGGTGCTGCCATGAATCAGCAAACAGTCCAGTTCATGAAAACCAAAATGAAGCGATCTCAACTACTGCAACGATTTCCGTGACACTACTGCCATAGCTACTGAGCTGCATGGGCTTCCTCGTACTCGACCAGCTCCGGTGCATCCGCCGAGTTCACGAAGTGCTGCTCAAGCACTTCGTCCGAGAACCGCTCTAAGAGTCCGATCGCTCCAGTATCTCTAGCGGCACCACAGCCAAGAAACTCGGGGCCTCCTTTGACGTTCTTGCCCCTGGAAAGCGCGTATGCCCTTATCATCTGCATCACGCGCAGGAAGAAATGTTCGTTGTCCTGGAAGGCTCCGGAACCCTCCGGGCCGCAGCAGAGATGCTGCCAATCAAGGCTGGGGACGTTATTTTCATCCCGACCGGACCGGAGTACCCGCATCAGATCATTAACACCTCAGAGGCGCCTCTTAAGTACCTGTCCATCAGCACCATGGAGGAGCCTGAGATCTGCGAGTACCCCGACTCGGGCAAGTTTATGGCCGAAGGCAGCATGGACCGGGAGCAGTCCTTCTAGGTCATCGCCAAGGTTAGTAGTAGTTTGGGCTACTGGGACGGCGAGCCATGAAGGTGACCCCTAACCCTTCGCTTAACCGGACGCGCCGTTTGGCTCAAACGTTACTTTGCCTAGCTGCTCCCCAGGCAACTCAACCCCTTCTAGGCTGATAATAGTGTGCTGCCGATAGGGTCTAGCTCTATGCGATCACAAAATCTAACCTGAACACGCCATAGGGTGTGACTGAGCCAGGGCTGAGATGGTCAATCCCCTAACCAAGCCGTCGCTGGCGTTACCCACAGATTTCGCCTTTTGACAAGGCACTAAACACTGCCCCTAGTAAAACAACGCACTGAATTCTCGTCTAAAGTCTAAAACTTGTCTTGAGGTAAAGGCGTATCGGGACTAATCGCTTCAGCCGCATCAACTGCATCAAGAATTGCACCCACCTGCTCGTTGTACTGGCTATCTGATAGTGAGCGCGCGCAGTGCCCCTGAGACATGGCGAAAAGGGATGGACGTCTCAGTTGCTCCAGGGCATTAATGCAGGCCGGACAATCACAGCCGAAGAGCATCACTGCAGCATCACTTGCTGCAGCAGAGAAATTTTGAGATACTGCATCTGCACTAGACTTCTCAGTTGTCAGACGATCTGCAGCCTTCTCATCCAAAGCGCTACAGGCTGCAAGAGATGAATAGGACGCCCTAGCTGTGCTAGCAGTAACGGCTAAAGCGGTCAGAGGAAGCAGGCTCAATACACTAGTCAGAGCGGGCAAACACAGAAGCTGAAAGAAAAATCTTGTAGACATCATAAGACCATCCTTATTACTAGGTTGCTGTACCAGCGTCCATAACTTAGCCTATCTACGGCCGTAGTTTAAAGTAATTGTGAAAATTGTCCTTTTTATAGAATACAAAATGATAATCATTATCAATCGTGATAAATTTGACAATGATTATCGTTCTTAAGCGGAGTCATCAGGACGCTCATGATGTACTTTTCAAAATCACTGGCTCAATCGCTCACAAAGTCACTGGTTGCCAGCGCCATTTTTGCGGTTCCTTTAAGCCTGATAGGAGTTGGTGGTGAGCAGGCTGTGGCCCAAGAAAATCACCAAGACGACCATGAACACGCCGCCGAACATTTTTTTGTAGGTTTAGATACCCAGGAAATCTTGTCTCGGGGCGACTATGCCGGATTAACCAATCCCAACTACAACCGACTGACCTTTTTAGCGCCGCACACCGATGCTGTAAATCCTACTAACAATCATTTTCACGGCATTGGGGCTTACAGCTATGAAGGCGCTCTGGATAGCCCAACGGTGCGTTCGACCAATACAAACAATCGCATTCCAGAACCCTACACCAACCAGCCGCCTTTGACTTTGCAACCGGGGACCGGTTTGTTTGAAGGGCTATTGATTAGTATGGTGACGGATGAACCCTATAGTGACTTAGGGATTGCCCCGGTTCAGTCGATTCAAACGGTAGATGAAAACCTATTTGATAGCTCTGGGGGACGCTGGACGGGTTCTTTGGCAGGGGCTGAAGTTGCGCTTGAGCTGATGTCGATTACGCCGGGGCTTTATGTTGCCGATGAAATGGGGGAAAATATTTTTTCAGGTGTGGGCGATCGCTACATCATTGGCGAAGGCGATGACTTTGAAGAATTTATGCCCGTTTTTTGGACGGATGCTAGCGCTGCTGCGGGCAGCTACTCAGCCACCTTCAGACTGCAAGATGCCAGCGATCGCGAAAATCCTTTAGGTGAATCTGGAACGTTCAGCGCTGACTTCCAAGTGGCTTCTGTACCTGAGCCTTCGATACTAGCTGGCTTGGGACTCCTGGGTTGGGTAGCAATCGCAGGCCAACGCAAACGCCGTTTAGAAAGCGGCACCACCGCTGAGTTCAGCGATTAGCCAGAAAAGTCTACTCCTTGATTGCCCGATCAGCGGAGATGTTTTGGGACGGAAGTGGTACGGTCATATAGTGTAAGACTCCTAACTGCGTGGGTGAACAAGGGAGGTGGGAGAGGATGGGGAGATGATTAAGTTTCGAGTTTTGAATTGTCGCATCAACTCGAAACTCGAAACTCGAACTCACTGCCCCACTAACCGCTCCTCAACCTCTGCTGCCTGACAAGTGGCTAAGCGCTGGCGCAGGGCATCGGCATCCAGGTGACGGCCAATGAAGACAATCTGATTACCGGGGGAGGCACTGTGCCAAGGTTCCACATCCAGGGTGCAGCGTTGACCGCTAAGCTGAAAAATGTGTTTATTGGGGCTTTCGCTAAACCACAGCAGGCCCTTGGCGCGAAAAACATCGGCAGGGAGGTTTTCTAAAAACCGCTCAAACTGGCGCAGGGCAAAGGGACGATCGCTACGGTAAGAGACCGACACAAAGCCATCGTTTGCGAGGTGGTGTGAATGGTGGTGGTGCCCGTGATCGTGGTGATCATCGGAGCTGTGCCCGTGAGGCTTATGATGGTCGTGCCCAGAGTGATCGTGGTGCGGTGCTGAGGATTCCAGGGCCACCATATTTTCGTAGGCCATGGGGTCGTTGAAGCCCACATCGAGGAGCAGCGGCAGGGGTGCCGACGCTTTTTGGCTGCGAATGATCCGCGCACCTTCTTTGAGGGTTTGAATCTGATGCTCTAATTTGTCAACGACTTCGGGAGCGACCAGATCAGTCTTATTGAGCAAAATCACGTCGCCGTAAGTGATCTGCTTAAAGGCGACTTCACTGTCGAAAAGATCGGGGGCAAAGGCTGAGGCATCCACCAGAGTAATGACAGAATCTAGCCGGGTGAGGTCGCGCAGTTCGGTGCCCAGAAAGGTGAGTACAATAGGGAGAGGGTCGGCAACGCCGGTGGTTTCAATGACCAGGTAGTCGATGTTGTCGCCGCGTTCCAGAACGTCGTAGACGGCCTCGACTAAACCATCGTTGATGGTGCAGCAGATGCACCCATTGCTCAGCTGTACCATGTCTTGATCGACCGATACCAGAAGCTGGCTATCGATGTCGATGTCGCCAAATTCGTTGACTAAAACGGCAACTTTCAACGCTTGATTGTTGCTCAAAATATGGTTGAGCAGAGTGGTTTTACCGCTGCCCAAAAAACCTGTGATTACCGTAACCGGCATCCCTCGCTTGGGGAGTGATAGGGGGGTGTGAGTCATCAGGACTGTCTCCGAAATAGCTGGATGGGACGATCGCTAAATTTGTAATCTCTTGCATAGGAGCCGATCAGATAGGAGCGTAGTGACGGTTTCTCCGCTGTAGACCTCCAGCTGTGCTTCTGGAACCGCCTCAAAGAGGAGAAGGTCACCTGGAAAAATCACGCGCTCAAAATACCAGTGGGGAATATTAGCAATGCGAGCAACCTGCAGCCGAGAGGTGGAATTCTGATAGCTGCATAAAATCTTGTCTAGCCGAGTAATGGGCAGGGCATCAAGGGTTTGAGTCATGGGTTAATATCATCGCTGCGTCTTTTGCAAAATAGGTCAAAATCAAATCCGCTCCGGCCCGCTTTATGCTAGTCAGGGTTTCAAGCATGACGCTTTTCTCATCGATCCACCCCTGGGCAGCTGCGGCTTTTACCATGGCGTATTCGCCGCTGACGTTGTATGCGGCGACGGGTAAGTGAGTGTGTTGCTTAATCCGACAAATTACGTCCAGATATGCCAGCGCCGGTTTCACCATCACAATATCTGCCCCTTCCGCAATATCGAGATCGACCTCTTTAAGCGCTTCTCTGGCGTTGGCGGCATCCATTTGGTAGGTCTTTTTGTCCCCCCATTTAGGAGCCGAATTTAGCGCATCCCGAAAAGGCCCGTAATAGGCAGAGGCGTACTTGGCAGAGTAAGCAAGTATACCGACATCAATCCAGCCTTCAGCATTTAAGGCTTCGCGAATTGCGCCTACACGACCATCCATCATGTCGGAAGGGGCAACGAAATCCGACCCAGCAGCGGCCTGGGCCAGCGCCTGTTTCACTAGCACTGCAACGGTCTGATCGTTCAGGATTTTGCCGTCTTTCACAATGCCGTCATGCCCTTCGCTGCTGTAGGGGTCGAGGGCCACATCGGTGATCACAAGCATATCGGGCACGGCTTGCTTGATAGCACGAACCGCGCGGGGAATTAGCCCATCGGGATTGTAACTTTCAGTGCCAAGATTGTCTTTTTGAGAATGGGGAATCAGGGGAAAAAGGGCGATCGCCCCTATCCCCCATTCACGCGCCGTTTTAACCTCGTCCAGCAAACGGTCGATTGAGAACCGAAGGCACCCTGGCATTGAAGGTACTTCCTCTCGTTGCCCGTCCCCTTCCATCACAAATAGCGGATAGATCAGGTCGTCTACCGTTAATACCGTTTCCCGCACCATCCGGCGCAGGGTTTCGATACGACGCAACCGTCGGGGACGATATGTGGGGGAACAGCGCACCTGAGATGACCTGCCAGGGAGTTCCTCAGGGGTGACAGGAAACTCAGATTTTTGATCGGGAGATTGAAGGCTCATGATCGATGATAGATATCTGCGATAGAGTGATAATGATTATCATTATTGTGATTCTACAGCATATTCTAATGAATCGCGACCCTTACATTCCAATAACTCGGCAATCTGACCCAACGCCGCCCGGCAGCGCAAACCTCACGGTGAGTCAGGATGCGGTGTTGAAGGCCCTAGGGCAAGAGCGGCAGCCACTGTCTGCACAGGCGTTGTATGGCCTGATGAGGCGACAAAAATCCATTGGATTGGCAACCGTCTATCGAGCTCTCGGTGCTCTGGAATTGCTGGGGTTAGTTCAGCATCGAGCGAATATTACGGGGGAGAACCTTTACAGCGTCGTCGAGCAGGATTGCCACTATCTGACCTGCTTGCAGTGTCACCAGTCGGTTCCCGTCAACTCGTGCCCGGTGCAGGAATTGGAGACGAAGTTGCAGCATTCTAGCTCGTTCAGAATCTACTATCACACTCTGGAGTTTTTTGGCCTGTGTGGGCTTTGTGCCCAGGCATGAACTGCAGAACTTTTCATCGGTAGGAAATAGTTGGGTATGCAAATAACCCCGGTCATGATGCCGAAATCGGGAGGTATTTTAGTATTTATGCACTACTTGCTCTGAAATCTATAATCCAGAATACATTGAAATATAGCAAGCCAGATACCTGGAGTAGTTCAAGCTAGCGATCGCCAAGATTGCGACAAGACGGTTCCAGCGGAACGGGCGAATACTACGGTGAGGAGTAGACCTACCAATAAATCGGGGATAGGCGACTGGGTCAGAAACACCAATCCTGCCGCTGCTAAGACAGCCGTATTAGCAATAATGTCATTACATTCAAATGAATATTTGAATAGCATATATCATTATAACGTTCACTTGAATGTTTTTAGAAAAATCAAGCCTAACGAGTTGCGAGCTGATGTACAAAGGGGGCTGCCACTAACCCAATCCAAAACCCGACGTCTAAACTCTCAAATCCTTAATCCACGAACTGGCCCAGCGCATAGTACAGAATCTCGGCCACTCGCTGATCTCGCAATGAGTAGTAGGCGAGTTTGCCATCGTTGCGATATTTGAGAATCTTCAGATCCCGCAGTTTGCGCAGATGATGGGAGGCAGTCGCCACTTTTGCGTCAAGCAGGGTGGCGATATCGCAAACGCAGAGTTCCCGGTCCTGGCTGAGGGCGTAAAGAATTTTCAGTCGTGAGCGATCGGCTAAAGCACCAAAGATGATTTGGGCCGTTTCCAAGGTGTCCTCACTGGGCAGCGTGTTTTGGACATGATGAACTAACTCGGTATTGAAGCACCGAACCTGACAAATGTCTTTGGTTTTAGGATTGCTCACGAAGGCATCAAGGGGTTCATGGGCTTATTATGGCGTACAGACTGCCCTGCCTGGGCAGGTTCAGGCGGGAGCATGTCACTTTTGTAGGCCAATCGAGCCGTTGAGGTAAGGGCAGCGATGAGCCAGGACTTGTGGCACATTGTCTTCGTCCCACTGAGCACCTGAGATTTTGATGCGTCGGCTGACCTACTTTGATGCGGGCTGACCTGGCGATAGGCTTCGACTGAGAGCGCTTTGGCTTGGTCACTAGTCAAAATCAGTTCGCTTAAGGTGTTTTTTAGCTTTCGCTCTCGTCCGATTTGCGTGCTGCTAACTGAGCCGAAAAAACGCCCCAATTCTGGGTTCACTACGCCTGGATCTGCCAAGGGCGGTGACTTCCGCCGTGACAACTTTGGATACCCCAGTGCAGACAATGACTCAGACGGTGCGCGATCGCTAGCGACATTGCTTAGGCGCATCCGCCCTTACAGCGTTTCACCAAAGCTTTCAACCTGCGCGCCGGTGAAGAGCAGCGAACGCTGCTGCTGTTTGCTGCCTATACGCTGATGTCGGTCGACATTCTCTGGCTAGAGGTCGGCTCAGCGGCCCTATTTCTGAGCACCTATGGGGCCAAGTCGCTGCCTTTGTGCGCGGCGTTCCCATCTTTAAGGAATTGCGGGATGACTTTTTAGTCCGTCTGGCGTCGATCATGGACGAGCTCACCTTCGCGGCCCACCACTCCATTTTTATCGAAGGCCAGGAAGGGCGATCGCTAGTCCCTGGGCCTGCTGAGCTAGGGAATCAGCCCCTCCGGCAGGGAGCGGATATGCTGCGCGATCGCGCCAGGTTTGGTAATCCAGCCCTTCCCGGTTTGCTCTGAGCGTTCAATAATATGGGTCAGGGCTCGCCGCAGATGCCGTAGCCGAAACGGCTGGCCAACCAGGTAGGGGTGCAGCGCAATTCCCAGTACGAGCGACTGCCGGTCTGACTGGGCCAGCATTTCATCAAACTGGTCGATGATCATCTGGGCAAATTCGGGAGCGCTGGCTCGTCGCACCGCGATCGCCGGAATATCGTTAATTTCCTGCGCATAGGGAATCGACAAAATGCGCCCGGCGCGCGTCTTAAACCAGATTGGCTGATCGTCGCAGCACCAGTCTAGGTGATAGCTGTAGCCCGCTTCCTGAAGCAGGTCTGGCGTGACCGGACTCTGAGCTATCCACGGCCCGAGCCAGCCCCGAGGCGGACTGCCTTCATTCTGGGTAATCGTCTGGGTAGTCTCAGCAATCAGCGCTGCTTCCTCCGCTTCGGACAGGTCGCTCTGCCGCTCACTGTTAGTCCGTCCGTGTGCGACAATCTCATCTCCCCGCTGGCGAAACGCCGCAATCACCTGGGGACAGTAGTCGTATAGCTCAGTGTTGAGCAGCAGCGCTATCGGCAGCTTTAGCGATTCAAACAGGGTTAGCAGCCGCCAAACGCCAACCCGGTTGCCATAGTCGCGCCAGGCATAGTTCAGCACGTCGGGCTGGGGGCCGCCGGGGGCCAGTGCCGCGCCCAGCCCCTGACCAAAGGCAAAATGCTCTAGATTCAACCCGATGTAGACAGCCAGGCGATGCTCTCCCGGCCAGCTATAGTCGGCTCGTTCAGTAATTGCGGAGTAGGCGTAGCGTCCGTGGGTCGGCAGCATGGCAGCGGGGGACGACAGAGGGGGACACAGCTAGTTTAATGGAAGGGGGCTTTTTGCTATAAGCGCCCTTAGACGCATCCCTGTAAAATTCCTCAACGCTATGCCTTTTCCTGTTCGTCGTCCCTGGCAGCCGGGCACGCTCTGGCAAAAGCTCCAGACGCAGACTCAGTACGCCCTTGAAACCGGGGCGCTCCAGCCCATTTCTACCGAGTATGAGCTGATTGAGCAGGACGGCATCCCGTTTTTAGTCCGGGTGCTGGCTAATGTCTCTCGCAAAGAAGCCGCCCGCCGCCAGCAGTCCCAGCAGGAAAAAGCGACGGGCAAGCCAATCAATCCCTTTCTGCCCTACGACGAAGACTTGTTCGTTACCGACATTTCAGACACCCATCTCTGCCTGCTGAACAAATACAATGTGGTAGACCATCATCTGCTGATCGTCACCCGACAGTACGAGTCACAGGAAGACTGGCTTAGCCTCACCGACTTCGAAGCACTTTGGAAATGTCTCGCCGAAGTGGACGGCTTTGCCTTTTACAACGCGGGCAAAATAGCTGGTGCTAGCCAACCCCATCGACACCTCCAGCTGGTGCCCCTGCCCCTGACGCCTGAGTTCAGCGGCGTACCGATTGGCGTCGCGATCGCGGCTGCCCAGTTCACCCATAGCATCGGTCAGTCTCCGCTGCTCCCTTTTCGCCATGCCATTGGACTTAATCCCTGGCCCGCTGCGCCCGCCGTTGCGGCTGAGCAAGGCTATCGACGCTACCATCAGCTTCTCAAGCAGGTGGGGATTGCCGACCCGACTGGTAGCTGGGAGGGACGCCAGAGCGCTGCCTACAATCTTCTCTGTACCCGCCAGTGGATGATGGTCATCCCCCGTCGTCAGGAGTGCTACAGCCAGATCTCGGTCAACTCGCTCGGCTTTGCCGGATCGCTGCTGGCTAAAAATGCTGAAGTGCTGGCTCGGCTTAAAACGATCGGTCCGCTAACCCTGCTGCAAGCCGTTGCCTTCCCCAACCCCAATTGACCTGGCCCTATCCAAAGCGACTTCTCTCTAATGCAAGCCGCGTCTAGAGCAAACTAGGTTAGGGTGCCAATGTCTTCGCCGCATTCATCCACGAGGTAGCACAAAGCCTTAAACCGCAGCGCCACCAGTTCTTCGTAAAGCGGGTTGAGCTTGCATAGCGGCGGAATATGCCCAATTTTGTGGCCAAAGAGCACGAGGTCTCGCTTAAAAGGACATTGGGCTGGGATTAGCTTAGCAATTCGATGAGCGGCCTGGGGAGTCTGTACTGGCTGGCTAGCTAGCCAGCTTCGCAGCAGACGCAGCGGATAGAAACCCTGACAGGGTTGTGAAATAGAACTTTCCATTTCAATAACCTTTGATAGGTGTAGCAAAGAGAACTTTGACGTTGTCTAGCTTTCCCAATCTAAGGAATGAAATTCGCAATTGGGTAAAGCGGATTAGAAGCTTGCTTAGGAAAAGCTAAAGCTCTTGTAAAACAGTCTTAACAATTTTAGGACGCAGCTTGCCTTTATACTGCGCACTGGTAGCAAAAGCCACTCTTCGCTATCAATCTAAATATCCCACCGTGCCAGGCTCAACCTCCGGGTTCATGGCTTCGTAGCTGAAATAGCGATCGGGTACGCCATTGTAGAGAATAAAGGCGTCAAAGGGATAAATGCCCGGGCGACCGTTAACAGCTGCGATCGCGCTTCCCAAATCCCTCAGCTGCGCTACCGTCATCTGCGGCGGCCGCTCATGGGGCTGATAGCTGGTACGGATCAGGTAGTCAATCCGCGGATAGATTGACATCTCTACGTGACAGCCCAAAATATGGGTAATGGGATGCGCTTCGGTAAATTCGATCAGCCGAGCAATGCTGCTGGCAAAGGCGTCCCAGTCGCGGATATAGAGTCGACCTGGATAGAAGATATCGCCGGTAAACAGAATCTGAGTATAGGGATCGTAAATTGAGACCTCCACATCTTCATGGCCGGGGCTGCCCATGATCTGAAGCTGCCTGCCACCTAGATCAAAGCTGACTCGCTCAGTCGGCCATTGGCTAAATCCATAAAACGCAATCGTGTCTTCTAGGCTGCGTCCAACCATGGTCGTATGAGGTCGATCTAGGAACTGCGAGTTGCCTTCAAAATGGTCGCGGTGCAGGTGAGTATGGGCGACGACTAAGCGGTAGTCAGCCCGAGGATGGCGGCTGAGCCAGCGCTCAATCAGCGCATCCACGGTCTGACGCAGGGGAAAGTAGTCCTGCGATCGCGTCGCGCCCGTATCGAGCAGAATCGCTCGCTCATTGCCGAATAGCAAAAACATGAAGGGCGCTTCGTAATGCACCGCCATGTTCTGCCTCAGGATATAGGTATGCTCGTTGTAGGCGTGAACCTGAATGTCAGGGTCATCGTTGTGCTTGGGCGAAACCGAACCGTGAATCCAGCTCACGTCTAAGCTGCCGCTAGCGGGCTGGGTGCCTTCAAAGTCAATCCGTTGGACGGGGGGAGAAAGGGGCTGTGAAGAGAATGTCATGATATCTGGCGTGCGATTGGATAGCCTTTAATCTAACTGAACTCGAATACAGCAACTGTTCAGCTCTGCCATACCATGACTGATCACGACCGGCTTTTCAAAGAGCTGCTCTCCACCTTCTTTGTCGAATTTCTGGAACTATTTCTCCCCCAGGTCGCTAACACCATCGACCGCGACTCCATTGCCTTTCAGCCCCAAGAGTACTTTGCCGACCTAACCACAGGCGAAACCCGGATCATCGACCTGCTCGCCGCCGTTCGCCTATCCAGTCAAGACGTGGGCTTCCTCATCCATGTCGAGGCTCAGGCGTCATCCCAGGCAGACTTCGTCCAGCGCATGTTTTTCTACTTCGCTCGGCTGCATCAGAAGTTCCGACAGCGTATTTATCCAGTAGTCGTCTTTTCCTTTGACCAGCCCTATCGGCCAGAGCCCCATCAGTACAGCGTCGCGTTTGACGACCTGAAAGTTGTCGAGTTTAACTTTCGCGCCATTCAGCTCAACCGGCTCCGCTGGCGAGACTTTTTGCAGCAGCGCAACCCCATAGCCGCTGCCCTGATGGCGAAGATGCAGATTGCCTCTGAGGAGCGCCCCAGGGTGAAGCTAGAGTGCCTGCGGCTGCTGGCGACCCTGCGGCTGGACCCAGCCAGGACGCAGCTGATTTCGGGCTTCGTCGATACCTATCTGCGGCTGAGTCAGCCGGAGGAGCAGGTGTTTCAGGCAGCGATTGATAGAATAGAGCCAGCTGAGCGAGAGGAGATTATGGAAATTGTGACCAGCTGGATGGAACGGGGCATTGAGCAGGGCATTGAGCGAGAGCGATCGCTGATCCTCCGTCAGCTCACCCGTAAGCTAGGCGAAGTTCCAGAAGCCGCGCGATCGCGCATCGGCGCACTCCCGATTACCCAGCTTGAGACCTTGGGCGAGGCACTACTGGATTTCTCTACCCGGTCCGATTTAGAAAACTGGCTGGCAGAACAGGATCGATAGGTGACTCCTTAACACTGATCGCTAAACCGAGCGCAAATATTTTCAGGTCAGTTCCGGAATAGGACGATTTCCTGACATCGCCCTGTAAATCTGTCAGTTCCTGTCGGCCATGTTCTGAGCCATTGGGGCTAAATCGACGCTATTCGGGGCGCTATTCGGGAAAATACCCGGCGTCTTGCACCGTGCTCGGCTCAAATGGGTAGGTTTCAGGAAAGGACTCAATCGATAGCCCTGTCTCATAGGCTGTTTGCTGTCTTGCCCGCTGATAGCAGTCGTCAAACATGGCGGTAAAAAACGGTCTGAGGCTGGGGCTATCTTCCAAGACGCCCTCCAGGCTAATCCGCTGTTCGCTAATGGCACTGCGCCACATTTCGCTGCGCTGAATCGGCTGATACTTCCACTTGAGCAGATGCATCAGCAGAATCACCAGCCGGTTTCTAAGCTCGCGTTTTTCACTTCTGCCCATAGTCTCAATTTCTTCAATTAGGTGGGGCACATCCAGGCGGGCAAAATTACCCTCATGCAGCAGTCGAACCGTATGCTTAAGCCAGCGGTAGTAGTCGTGGTCGTAGAGGCTGAGGGCTGAGGTTTGCGATGATCGCGCAGTCATCCTGTTCTGTGGGTATAACGAAGCGTCCATATCATACTACCGATGCCCCACAGTTGCTTAGGCAGACTTGTTACACTGTCGAAATAAAATCCATCGGCGAAAATCATGACTCAAACGGCCACTCAAACCCAGCCCTGGAGCCGTTCGCTTAGCCAGCCAGCCACAGAATTTGGGCCGACGCCGCTGAAGCTGCTGTCTGGAAAAATCCCTACGGGCCTGCGCGGTATGCTCTACCGTAACGGTACGGGCCGACTCCAGCGCGGCACCGAGGCGGTCGGTCACTGGTTTGACGGCGACGGCGCTATCTTGCAGGTAAACTTCACCGACCAGGGCGCTAGCGGCACCTATCGCTACGTCAAAACCCAGGGCTATCTGGCCGAAGCTGAAGCGGGGGAATACCTCTATGGCAACTACGGTATGCGGCATCCTGGCCCGGTTTGGCAGCACTGGCTGGGGCTGCTCAATCATACCGCGATTAAAAATTCGGCCAATACCTCAGTCCTGGCTCTCTCCGACCGGCTGCTGGCCCTGTGGGAGGCCGGCAACCCCCATGCCCTCGACCTGGAAACCCTGGAAACCCTGGGCAGAGAAGATCTGGGCTGGCTGAAGGATGGACAACCCTTCTCAGCTCATCCCCTGCGCGACCCCCAGAGCGGTGAAATCTATAGCATTGGCGTGGATTCGGCCTTTACATTGCACCTCTATCGCTGCGATCGCGACGGTCGGCTGCTAAAAAAATCCGCGATCGCCCTCAAGGACAATCCGCTCGTTCACAGCTTTGTCCTGGCTGGCCCCTACTTGGTCTTTTTCATCTCACCCGTCAAAGTTGAGCTGCTGTCGCTGCTGCTCAATACCAAAGCCTATGCCGACGCCCTGCAGTGGTTGCCCGAGCGGGGAACCCGCGTCATCGTCGTAGACCGCGAAAGCCTGACCCCCCTGGCTGAAAATGAGACCGATCCCTGGTTTCAGTGGCACTTTGGCAACGGCTGTTTGGACCCCGATGGCACCATCCGCTGTGACCTGGCCCGGTTTGAAGACTTCACCTCAACTAACGAATTTTTACGCGAGGTGCCGACCGGCAAAATTCAAACCCCCTCCTACAGCCACCTGTGGCAGATCCGGCTCGACCCGCAGACGGGCCGCGTGATCAGCAATCAGCCAGTGGTCGAGCGCAACTGCGAATTCCCAGTGGTCTCTCCCGCTGACATTGGGCAGCCCTGGACCTCGACCTACATCGCCATGCACCGACCCGGCATTCAGGCGGGAGAAGACCTGTTTGGTGCCTTGGGTCGGTTTGACTACGCCACGGGTGAGCTAACTGAGGCTGACCTGGGTGAGAACCGCTACGTGACTGAGCCCATCTATGCGGCCGACGCAGAAATGCGCGATCGCGGCTGGCTGCTCACCGTTGTCTATGATAGCCAGGCCGACCGCAGTGAGCTATGGGTATTCGACGCCCAGCACCTGAGCGACCAGCCGGTCTGCCAAATTGCTCTACCCAGTGTCGTCCCACCGAGCTTCCACGGCACCTGGCAGCCTGCAATTTAGATCCATCTATCCCAGTACTACAGGTAAGCTCTGATAGCGATGCCACATCGGGGCATTGACCAGCTCAAGCTCCGACGGCTCGACCGCCAGGCGTAAGTTGGGATTTCGCGCCAGCAGGTTGGTAATCGCAATTTTGGTTTCCATTCGTGCCAATGGAGCCCCTAAGCAGGAATGAATGCCGCTGCCAAACCCGAGATGTTTGTTAGGGAAGCGTGTAATGTCGAACACTTCGGGATTTTCAAACACAGCCGGGTCATGATTGGCGGCTCCGAGCAGAGGCATCACCGCCGCCCCTTTGGGAATGGTGACGTCGTGGAGTACGACATCTTCCAGCGCATAGGCGGGTTTTGTCCCTTGAACCGGGCCTCGGTATCGCAGGATTTCTTCAACACCTCGGTGATTAACCGAGTTGGCGCTTATAAATCTTGAACCGGGCCTCGGTATCGCAGGATTTCTTCAACCGCTGAATCGATTAGCTCAGGCTCAGCTCGCAGGCGGGCCAGCTGGTCAGGATGCTCTAGAAGCGTCAGAACGCTGTTGATAATCAGATAGACGGTGGTTTCTTAGCCCGCGATAATTAGCAGAAAGACCATATATCCCAGAACAGCGTGCGGAGCAGATTCAGGCCGGAAAGGCCATCTTTCATCGCCTTCATGCCGTTATAGAATCGGGGCATATCCTCATCCGATGCGCCCACCATCTCGCTGATCACGGTAACGGGGATGGGTAGGGCATAGGCTTGCTTAAGATCCACCGTACCCTGGGGTTCTGTCTGGTCAAGCAGCTCGTGGGTCAGCCGTTCGATCCGATCGGCCAATTTGGCTAACTGACCCCGTGTAAACGCCTGGTGAACCAGGTCTCGCAGGCGGCGATGGTCGGGCTCATCTTCGGTAATCATGCTGTTGGCCATCAGCGCGACCGACTTGGGCATAGGAATGGGAAACCTGCCGCCGCCCGTCGCTGTGGTGCGGTTGCGGACAAAGCGCGGGTCTTTGAGAAAACTGACGCAGTCCTCGTAGCGGGAAAGAAAGTAGGCGTCGATGACGCTGACTTTTCCTTTGCAGACGGGGGCTTCTTCTCGCAGCCGCTTGTAGTATTCGTACTTGTTGTTGGTAAACTCTTTTGAACCGACGTTGATGGGTTCTTTGATATCGACTTTTCTATGGGCTGGTTTTGGTATAGCTATCATTTTTGTTCTCCCTGCATATCTCGTATGTAAACGGAATTTGTCATGTAGCCGCTTTAGACGCAGCAAATAGACTGCTTTGAGCAAGCCTGGTGAAAGGCTTTACATATGTGACCTGTCGGTCATGTGACTGAGTAGTCATATCATAGCAGTGGAATCTGATTCTGCCAAGCGAGTTCTAAGTTTTCTTTAACTTGAACCGCACGGCCAGTGCGCTAACTTTTCTTCCAAATCTGCACAATTAGCTGTAAACTCAAAATATGACTGACAAGTCACATGACTCTATAGTCACTATATAGCGGCTAAGGAAACCTTGATGCAGTTTGAACATTCAAATTTCGTCTTCTCTGAGATAGACATAGAGCAGGTAAAGGAGCTGATCGAATGCGCGATCGCAGATGGAGACTTGTTTACAAAGGCTGAAATTGAAGCACTGTCAGCAATTTACTTTGGGCAGACCAAACCTGACCGGGAAAATAGCGTAGAGCGCCCGCTGCAATCTTCATTGATAAAGGGAGTACCCCCCTATGGAAAATTTCTGAATACCAAACCCCCAAACCTGGAGGTTCAGGGGATATGAGAAAGGTTTAGTTGTCTCAGATTCTATTTTCCAAGCTGGGTTCATCCGGCTGTCTATCGCACGTCTAGAAGAATCAGATCGTCTGGCCTGACAACAACAACCCGGTCAGCCATCAAATTTCCAACCGCTACACCAGCTGCGGCACCGCCCAGAACTTCAATAACGTCAATGTCGCCAAATATTTCACTTAGAGCCGCACCCCCGGCAGCCCCGATCGCGGCATCTCCACCAATTGAACCGATGGAGGTATCGCGCGGGTCTTTCTGATCGTCTAGGACTCGTGAGGTGGCCTGTAGGTTGTAAGCTCGGTTCCCTACGATGGCCGTATCGGCAATATATTGCAGGCCGTCATCTCCAGCAGGCTCGTAGCGGCCCTGGATAACCGTTCCAGCCGGAAGATAAAGTCCGTTGACCGTGATGCCGCGCTCGACTTCAAGATTGTAGGAGTAGTTACGATCCTCATTGAGATAGAGCGTATCCTCTTGGGCGCTAGAAGCTTCGATAGTCGCACTCTGAGCCATCAGGGTCGGATAAGACTGGGCTCGGACACTCGTGGTCCCTATGAGCACGGCAATTCCGGCTGTCCATGCCAGCATTTGAGCGAGTGGCGGTCTAGGGAGAGTCGGGATTTGTAAAACTTTCATTTTTGTTCGATAGTTCTGGAAGGCTTTGATAGGACTCGTAATAGCAGCCATGATATTTTCCTCTTGAATTTTGACTTGTCTGTTATACAGCCGATTTGACCGTTGTCGGTAGGGCGCTTGAACGATCATGGCCACAAATCTTTTAATAATGTGACTTATCGGTCATGTGACTGAATGGTCACATTCTAGCAGCTCAGATTTATCTTGGCAAGGTGAGTTGATTCAAGGCGTTTAATTTGGGCATCTATCTATGCCTTTTGAGAGAGCTAAAGTTAGCCCCTTGATTTTTAGCGGTTCAAATCAGCTAGTGAAGCGGTTATGAAAAGGTTATTCGCGCACGCGCACGCGCTTCTCGGCTTCGATCTCCTCAGAGGGGTGCAAAATCACTTGCTCTCCTGGGACGAGCCCTGACTCTACCGCTGCCGCCAGGTCATTGCGCTGGCTAATCACAATCTCTCGCTGTTGGGCTTTTCCATCTGCGGAAACGAAGGTACACCAGGTCTGCGAATCGCAGCGAAACAGAGCGCTAATCGGGACGATCATTACGTTTTCTGCCGCCCAGGTGACGATCTGCGCCTCGACCCGGTAGCCGTCGCCCAGGGCCACAGGCGGATCGACAAAATCGGCGATCACATTCACCCGCTGCTCTTCTACGCCCAAGGCGGAAACCTCGGTGAACGCCGACGGCTCCACGTAGCGCACCCGCGCCTGGAGGGACTCTTCCCCACCCCACTGTTCAATCTGAATCAATGCGCCGGGTTCGACGCTGACCGCATCGGTGGAGAGAATGTCGATCACCAATTCGAGCTGGTCGGCGTTGCCTACCTCTATCAGGGGTTCACCGGCCTGAACAAAGCGGGCGCTCTTTTGCATCACTTGCAGTACGCTGCCTGCCGCCGGGGCAGTAACGGTGGTACGCTGGGCTTCATCGGTCAGCCGCAGTAGCTCGGCCTCAGTGCTGGCGATTTGCGCCCGGTACACATCCAGCAGGTAGTCGGGGTCTTGCTGTTCAGCCTGCAACACCCCTAGGGCATTGCGAGCAGCGGCGACATTGGCTCTCTCAGCGTCTACCTGGCGCTGGGCGGCTTCCACCTCCTGCTGGCGACGGGTGGCGGTCAGTTCGGCAGCTTCCCTATCTTGACGGGAGATCGCCCCTGCCGCCTGCAATTCTTGAGCTCGATCGCGCTCTCGCTGGGCCTGACTCAGGCTGGCCTGGGCCTCCTGATAGCGGGCTTCCGCCTGCCGCTGACGGGCGATCGCGGCGTTGATATCGGCCTCGGCCTGAGCCAGGGCCGCGTCTTTGGGGCGCTGGGTTTCGACCCCAGCAATCTGGGCTTCTAGTTCCCGCAGCCGCGCCTGGGCCGCTTGAACTTCGCTGTTAAAGGGCAGTGAGTCGATTCTAGCGACGACAGCCCCCGCTTCAATCGAGTCGCCAGACTCCAACTCGATCCGACTCAGCCGACCGGCCACGGGGGCGGCAACGATGTAGCGATTTTGCACTCGCGTTTTACCTTCGGCATCTACTGTGACCTGAAGGGTGCCTTCCTCGACGGTGCCTAAATCGACGGCGATCGGCGTGGGGCGCAGGGCGAAGACAAACACCCCGGCGACCCCTAACCCCACCAACCAGTAGGGCCAACCGCGCGGTAGGCGATCGCGCCAGGATTTAGATGGGCCAGCGTCATCAGGCGTTTCCGCTGTCTCGGCTGCCGGTTTTGAAGTAGCGCCAGGACGCTTCAGTTTAGGGATTTGTACGCCAAAGCAGCTGGGGGAGTGGGGTTGGTTCTCCATGTCAGCGTCCTTATTCACGAGTTTTCAAAACGGCAATTAAATCAAGCTGGTTAAGCTGGCGGCGAATCAGCCAGCCCGAACCTATGGCGGTCAGCGTAATCACGACAAAGGCGTAAACGTAGCTGGAGGGCGATACTACCAGGGGCAGTCGAAAGATTTCGCTGTCGTAGGCGGCACTTATTAGGGCGGCGAGACCGTAGCCCATAGCACAGCCGAGGGGAATCGCTAGGGCGGTGACGATCGCCTGCTCCCCCAGCAAGATCACGGCTATCTCTCCCTGGGTAAAACCGATGATTTGCAGGGTGGCCAGCTCACGGCTGCGCTCAGATAGGGCAATGCGAGCAATGTTGTAGACCACGCCAAAGGCAATCACGGCGGCAAACACGACCAGTACGCTGGTCATGACAGCAAATGAGCCGGTGATTTGTTCATTGAATTTAGCAATTAGGCGATCGCGCAGGGCTACACTGGCCACCGCCGGGGTTTCCTTCAGCTGGTCGTAGAGCTGATCCAGATAGTTTGAGTCCACCGCCAGATACGCGCCAGAAATCGTCTGGCCTTCCCGCATCAGCGCATTCAGGGCCGCAATATCCATGTAGGCTCCCTGGCCAATGAGTTCTTCCACCACCCCCACCACAGGCACCTGGCGGGTGGGGCGTTCCCCTTCTAAAATTTCTAACGTCAGGCGATCGCCGACAGTGATGCCGATTTTATCTGCCAGACTGGCGGTGAGAACCACACCAGACTCCGGCAGCATCACCGGCTGTAAGTTTTCATCCAGGATGCGGCGCAGCTCTCCCTGAGGCTCTAGTCCAGTGATGCCGCTGAGATAGGTGCGATGCTGAAAGCGCAGGCGGGCCGGGACTGAGCGGTAAGGCTCACTGCGCAAAACCCCAGGCAGCTGGGTCAGGTCGTAGCGGGCGCTGCTAGAGAGGGGTTGGTTAAATACCAGAGTGACATCTTCCCGCTGAATCTGGCGAAACTGCAGCTCAACGATGTACTGGGTAGCGTCTTCGAAGTAGCGCCCGATCACCAAAATCGCCACCGCCGCTGATATGCCCAGTACCGCCAACCCGGTCTGCACGATGCGCCGCTCCAGATTGCGCAAAATAATTTGGCCTACTGGTGAGAGCAACCGCTGCAAGCCCAACCGTTCCAATAGTGTTGCCCGAAAGGTCGCCGGGGGTTCCGGGCGCATGGCCTCAGCCGGGGGCAACGACACCGCCTGCCGCACCGCCGTTATCGTGCCCAAAACTGCCGCCGCTCCACTCACTCCGATCGCGGTCAACAGCAGGGTCGGCTCGACCCGGTATTGCAGCACCGGAAACTGGAAATACTGGGTGTACACCTGGGTGATCAGCGACCCCAGCCAGATGCCCAGGGCCGTACCCACCGCCGCGCCGCCCAGGGTAATCACCAGCACCAGCTTCAGGTAGTGGAAGCCGACGGCCAGGTTGTCGTAGCCAAAGGCTTTGAGCACGGCAATTTGTTCTCGTTGAGTGCTGACCAGGCGGGCCAGCACCAGGTTCAGCAAAAAGGCAGCAATTCCCAAAAAGATCAGAGGTACCGCTACAGCGGCAGCGGCCAGCCCCTGAATTTCGCTATCTAGCAGCTGATGGGAGACCTGCGTGTCTCGCCCGTAGGCTCCCAGGCCGCCGTAAGGTTCCAGCAGCTGATCCAGCCGAAAAATCACCTCATCCTCGCTGGCCCCCGGCATCAGGGATAGGGCCACATCGTTGAAGGCCCCCTTCAGGTCAAAGGCAGTCGCCAGCGCTTCTCGGTTCATCCACACAATGCCAAACCGCTGGCTGTCAGGAAAAAGCTCTCCAGCGTTGATCTCGTAGATATACTCTGGCGACAGGGCGATGCCCACAATCCGTAGCTGCTGCCACCGCTCGTTGATCACCGCACCAATTTCGTCGCCAATCTCTAGATCATTGGCTGTAGCGAAGGCTTCACTCACCAGCACCTGATCGCGACGACCCGGCTCGATGTAACTTCCCCGACGAATGAATAGGTCGTTCAGCATCGGCTGCTGCCGCTCAGGGATGGAAATCAGCCGTCCGGTGGCCGGTTCACTCAGCCCCGGCACGTCTGAATTCACATTGACCACCACCCGCGTCTGCACCTGCTGCACCCCTGGAATCTCGGCAATTCGTGCCGTTAGTGAATCGGGTGCCCGCTTGAGCTGGACAAACACATCGGCAAACCGATAGCGGTCGTAGTAAGTCTGCTGCGAAAGCTGAAGCGAATCGTAGGCGCTCATCATCGTTACCAGGCAGGCAATGCCGCAGGCGACAATTAGCGCGATCGCAATCACTTGACCCTTCAGCCGAACCAAATCGCGAAAGAGTTTTTGATCGAGGGCATTCACCACTCCAGCTCCTTCGGCTCTACCTTGTGCTCGTTTCGCTGATCGGCTGTAATCGTCCCGCTGCGCATGGTCAGTACCCGATCGGCCATGTCGGCAATCCCGGCGTTATGGGTAATGACGGCTGTGGTTGTCCCTAGCTCTTGATTCACTTGGGCCAGGGTTTCGAGCACTAGCTTGCCGGTTTGAAAGTCGAGGGCTCCAGTGGGCTCGTCGCAGAGCAGCACCTGGGGGCGCTTGGCAATGGCGCGGGCGATCGCCACCCGCTGCTGTTCGCCACCGGAAAGCTGGGACGGAAAATGATGGATGCGATCGCCTAGGTGAACACGTTCTAAGGCTTCGCGTGGGTGCATTGGATTGGGGGCAATATCCGTGACTAGCGCCACGTTTTCACGAGCAGTAAGGCTGGGAATGAGGTTATAGAACTGAAACACAAAGCCGACGCTCTGACGACGGAAACGGGTGAGGACGCGATCGCTAGCAGCAGTCAGATCTTGCCCCCGAAAGATTACCCGTCCGGTTGTGGGCACATCTAATCCGCCCAAAATATTCAGCAGGGTAGATTTGCCGCTGCCTGAAGCGCCTAATAAAACGACAAACTCGCCCTTGGCTAGCTCCAGGTCAACGGACTTGAGGGCCTGCACCCTCACCTCGCCCATGATGTAGGTCTTGGTAACGCCAAGCATTTGAAAGAGGGGAGGAGGGGCGATCGCGCCGCTGGGATATGTACGTTGCCCTGAGGAGTATGTCATAGGCAGTGGGGTGAGGATAGGAGTCATCTACAGGGTGTAACCGAGCAGTCTTGTGACTACATGGTCATATTTTACCCGCCTCAATTGACTCTCCCCATTAAGATTGGTTGCATCAGTGGGAATGGACTGCTCTATCCGTCTGTAGCGAGTTCTTAAACCAGATCGAACGCTGGGGAAACGGGATCGAAATGCCTTCAGCGTCAAAGGCATACTTCAATCGACGCCGGAACTCTCGTCCGACTTCCCACTGTTTAAGCGGTTGGGTTTGTATCCAAAGGCGAATGGTAATGCTGTTATCGCCGAACTTATCCACACCTAGCACCCTGGGTGGTTCAAGGATCAGGTCTTGCCAGTCTTGATCTTGGCTCATGTGAGTCGCCACCTGCTCAATGACTGCGATCGCATGATCTAGGTCAGTGTGATAAGCCACATCAATTGCCAGATTAACCCGTGACCAATGACTCGTGTGGTTCTTCACCATTGCAATGTTGCCGTTGGGAATGGTAACCAGATCACCATCCAAACTACGCAACTGGGTGATGCGCAGGTTCATGGCTTCTACCAAGCCAGTTTCATTATTAGCCGTAATCACATCTCCGACGCCATACTGATCTTCCAACAGCACAAACAGCCCATTGATCATGTCTTTGACCAGACTTTGAGCTCCAAATGAAATGGCGACCCCAAAAATGCTGACTCCCGCTAACAGTGGCACAGTGTTGATGCCCATAATTGCCAGCGCGATGAGCCCACCTACACCCATGAAGAAGAAGGCACTAGCTCCCTTGACTACGCCCGAAAAGGTTTGTAGCCGCTGGATCGCCCGAGTTGAACGATTGGCCGGAAGCAAGCGGCCTTGACTAAGGGCGGCAACGATATGATCAATGCTGACAAAACTGATGCGTATAACCAGATAGATAATTGCTCCAGTCAAGAGCAATTGCAGCAGGGTGACGCTTAACCCCGCGAGAACCATCGACTGTACCCATCGTGTTTGTGGAAACAGTCTAAGACAAAGCGTGAATCCACCCCCCCAAAGCCCAATTTGGCCCAGCTGCAACAATCGCTGTCGGACTTCGTAGCAAAACTTGAGCCGCTGCTTTCGGGCCACGTCGATCTGCCGTTTGGTAGCACGGTTAGCAGCTTCCTCGGTATCCGTCTGTTTCTGTTCTGACAGAATGTCTGTTTGGGAGCTAGCCGTGTTGAGTAATGCAAGTTTCGCTAGGACGGCGCGATGGCGGGCTTTTATATAACGCTGCCGCCAGCCAATACCCAGGCTAAGCAGTAACACAGCTAGAAGAATACCGCCTACTCGGAGGGCTTGTTGAGCTAAGAATTCTGGTCAATGCTCTTGCTGAGATGTGAGTATGGCCTCTTTAATGACCTGAGTCAGATTCTCGGCATGAGTGGTGGGATCAACCCCATACAAACGGGCATCTGCCGTCGTGACGGTCATCAGATAGTTGCCGTTAACAGAGATTACGGGCAGCCGAGTTGCCGTGTCTATTGTGTAATTAACTTCTAGTGTTTTAGTATCAAACGTTGATTTTGCAGTCTCTTGAAGCTGGCTTCTAATGGTCTGCACTCGTTGCCGAATAGGGGAGATAGAAAGCGCGTCCTGCTGCTCTTGATTGAGCGCAGGTGCTGCTAAGGCAAACACCTGACGACCATCTAAATGAACATTGCCCACTGTAAAATCAGTGGCGTCATCAGCGGAGTAGATATTGGCTAATCGCTCTATTTTAGGCTGTGGGAGTTGGCCTAAAGCTGCTGGTGCTATGGCCAAACCGAAAATAAATAGAAGTGTGCCAATGAAACCCAAAAAACTACGGAAAAAATAAGCAGAGCGATGAAATTTAACTGTCATTCAACAAAGATTAGTCGTTTTTTCGTGTTCCGGCACATCGCATTTTCCTGTATCCAATTGAAAGCTTTGTTACCCATCCCAGTTACATATGCTAAATAATCCACTTCGACCGTGAGCAGCAGCAGGCCAATTGTGAAGCTCAGCAATCGAGTTTTCATAGATTTACCTTAGTCTTGAGGGTGGACTGCACGTAGAGCTAAGGAATCACAATTAAGGCCATTAGGCCAATGCTCGACAAGGCTTTTGTAGATTTACCAAGCTTTTAGCGTAGTGAATCCTGTAGATCCAAACTTTTGGTGGTTCCAGAATGAGGGCTTGCCGTTCAAAATCCTGGTTCATCTGAGTGGCAACTCGCTTAATTGCCGCGATCGCATCGTTAAGACCAGGGTGATATAAACACCCTGGTCAAATCACCTTTAAGCTAGGCGACGCAGGTCACCAACTATGCCGTTGCTAGCCAGGTACGGGCCGCTGCTAGCTCAGAACTTTCAAAGCTCTTGATCTCCGCCGACACAATAGATCCAGCCGCTTCGGCAAGCGTCCGCATCCATTTTTGATCTGCAACAAGGGCGACATGACTGATGTCGTTCACCAATCGCACCTGCTGTAAATCTTTCCACAGGGCCATCGGGTCCATACCTTCAAAGCTGCGAATATCTTCTAAGATCCGGAGTTTGCCGTGTTTCTTAAGATCAGCCTTGAATTGATCGATTACACGGTCAAAGTCTGACTCAGTAATCTTACCCTCAATCACTAGCTCGACGACGTTGCTGTCAGAACTGCTCTTATACTCTAGCTTTGAATTTTGGTTCGGCTCAGGCGCAGTTTCTAGCCACTGCTTAGCCGTTTCAGCCTGGGAGTGTTCAAACACTTTTACCTTAGCGGAGAAAATATTGCCGACTGCGCTTGCCAGCGTTTGCACCCACTTAGCATCAGCGATAACCGCTACGTGAGTAATTTTGTCCATGTGGTTTAGCCCAAATTTCGCATCTTTCCACAGGGCAATAGGATCCATGCCTTCAAAGCTGTGAAATTCCTCTAAAACTCGGATGTGGCCGTGCTTTTCGATATCAGCCTTCATCTGAGCCGCGACCTGCTCTAGATTCTTGGCGGTAATCTTGCCCACTACAGCGACTTCAACAATGTTGCTGTTGGGATTGTTTTTGTACTCAAGCATGTCAATTCTCCTTGTTTTTCCTTTATTTGGTTCGGCTAAGTTCACGGCAAACTCAGCCTGCTCAACGTTTTCAGTTGCCTTGTCTGACAACTAAAAAAGCTTATGACTTTATGGTCACATGACTGACTAGTCACAATATAGCAAAGTCAGTTCTTTGTTGAAAGCAACAAGCGGCTTCAGCGCTGAATATCTATCTTTAGGCTGACTAAAGTAAAGCCATATCTGGATTTTCTGTGTTTGGGGTGAACAGCATATACAGACAAGGGACGACAATCAGAGCAATCAGTGTTGCGGCGATCAAGCCAAAAATGATGGCGCTACACAGGGGCATCCATGTTGGGTCGCTAAGAGCTAGCGGAATCAGGCCAATGATGGTGGTAATGCTGGTAGTGAGCACCGGGCGCAAGCGATCGCTCACCCCTCTAGCCGCCGCCTGTTTCACTTTCATGCCCTGCTGTTGGTAACCATTCATCGTATCCACCATGACAATCGCGTCGTTGACCACGATGCCAACTAGAGCAATGATGCCGATGAAGGCCGAGAAAGAGAAGGGAATCCCGATTAGGAAGAAACCGCCAGGGAGCGCGTCATACTTCAACGAGAGAAAAAGAGTCCAGGTCGCCATTGAGATAGGCGCAGCGAAGCGCCAGGATCTGCGGCACCCGTTCAGGCTTCCAGCGTGCCCCCGTCACTTGAATGCGCTCA
>NZ_JADEXG010000062.1 GCF_015207255.1 Vasconcelosia minhoensis LEGE 07310 | reverse complement strand
GTTCAAGGACGCGATTAACACTTGTATTGAGCAGGCCAATACGACCCACAAAGCATCGCTAGAAACTTTGTTGACCATGAATTTTCAGTCCTTTAAGAAAGTCCAAATATCAGGCGTCTAGAGTATAGATCCGGCCCCCTTCTCCCCCGGGAGAAGGGTTGGGGATGAGGGCTCGGGAGTTGTGCATCTTATTAAATCCTTGATCCTAAGCTTTAGGAGCGTTTGACATCTCGGCGTAGACTATTCTGAGGTTAGAATTTGGACTCGCTGAATGAAATACCACTCCACCCGTGGCCAGGCCCCCATAGCTGATTTCGCCGATGTCGTGCTGACTGGCCTGGCACGTGACGGTGGCCTGTATGTGCCGGAAAGCTATCCCCAGTTTTCCTCAGACCAATGGCGGCAGCTGCGCGGTCAATCCTATCAGGCGGTCGCCTTAGCGGTAATGGCGCCGTTTGTAGAAGGCGCCATCCAGCCAGATATCCTGAAAACGCTGATTGACGATACCTATGCCAGCTTTCGCCACCAGGCCATCGCGCCGCTGAAGCAGCTGGATACCAACCATTTTTTGCTGGAACTGTTTCACGGTCCGACCCTAGCCTTCAAGGACTACGCCCTACAGCTGCTCGGCAGGCTGTTCGACCATTTCCTGCAAGAGCGCGGTCAGCGGCTGACTATTCTCGGCGCGACCTCAGGGGATACCGGCTCTGCGGCGATCGAAGCCTGCCGCGACAAAGACACCATCGAGCTGTTTATGCTCCATCCGCTGAGCCGCACCTCAGAGATTCAGCGGAAGCAGATGACGACGGTGCTGTCAAAAAATATCCACAATATTGCGCTAAAAGGCCCGTTCGATGAATGTCAAACCATTGTCAAAGCCCTATTTGGCGACTTAGAATTTCGCGATCGGTACCAGCTATCGGCGGTGAACTCGATCAACTGGGCACGGATTTTGGCCCAGGTGGTTTACTACGTCTACGCGGCGCTGAGCCTCGGCGCGCCGGAGCGGCCAGTCTCATTCGTCGTTCCCACCGGCAACTTTGGCAACGTGTTCGCTGCCTACGTGGCGAAACGTATGGGTCTGCCGATTCGCAAGCTCGCAGTCGGCACTAATAAGAACGATATCCTCACCCGCTTTTTCGACTCTGGCAAAATGCGAACCGACACCGTCTGCCCCTCCCTCTCCCCGAGCATGGATATCCAGATTTCCAGCAACTTTGAGCGACTGCTGTTTGACGCCTTTAATCGTGATGCTGCTCGCTTAGCCGCAACGATGGCGACCTTTGAGAATACCGGCACCTTTAGCGTATCACCTGAAGTTCTGAGCGCGTTGAGACAAACCTTTATCGGCGGGCGGCTGGATGACGTTGGCATCACAGCCGTCATTCGTGACACCTATCAGCGTACAGGAGAGCTGATTGACCCGCATACGGCGGTGGCCTGCGCGCCGCATCTCTTACAGCATCTCATGGCCCAAGAGCCCGGTACGGCAGTCGTCTCGCTTGCCTGCGCCCACCCGGCAAAGTTTCCCGATGCTGTTAAGACGGCCACCGACCTATCCCCTGCCCTACCGGCCTTCCTCGGCAATCTATTCGAGCGAGAAGAGCGGCTGACGGTGCTAGAAAGCGATCGCGCAGCGGTAAAAGCGTTTGTAGAGGAAAGGCTGATGGCGAAACAGTCTGTTTGAATCGCGCCGCCAATGATTACGCCGCGCTGGTCAAAGGCATAGAGAAGATTGCCTACTGGCTAAATGACTCGATTAGCCATCGGGTTGATCGCCCCGTCATCTTCGGTCTGGCTCCGTTTCAGCGCATCCTCAACCACTGAAATCATTAGCCCTGGCAAGACGCTGGATGCTTTTACTTCGCCACTGCGGCCATTTTGAATTGAAAAGGCGGTGACTCTGCCTAGGGCTACGTTGACCACCCAATATTCGCTCATCCCTAAACGCTCATACAGCAGACGCTTGGTGCCCAAGTCATCGCTGAGGCTAGTCGAGGCAATTTCAACCACGAGTTGGGGAGCTCCATAAATTGTGACGTCAACCGGCTCATCATTCTGTGGTGGAAAGCGAACGTCGCCTAAGTAAAATGCAATATCCGGCTGAGAATCGCGAATCTCCACCTTGCGAAACGTCCCGTTGGCATATTCCGCAATCCGGATTCGCTTCAGCGTCGCAAATAGGCTGACGACTTTAGATACAATGGCATTATCTCTGGCGTGGCCTGGTCCTAGCGGTGCCATTTCAAGCCGCATCTCTCCCGATTCATAATAGCCCCGCCCTTGAGCATAGGCAGGGTTTGCCGCGAGTTCAGCATACTCATCCCAGGTGGCCTGAACCCAGGTGTCAGTCGGTAAATTTTTATGCTGAGGGACACTGCCGACCATAGGGAAATCTAACGCAGCTCCTTTATATTAAAGCAAAGGGGAATCGCTCAATTCTCCAACCGCAGCTGCCAGGCTCAACCATGTTTGCTTCACCAGCCGTTAAAATTCCGCCTGCGATGAGCGTGAGCTATGAGCTGATTTCCAAAAAACTGAACGTGTTTCTCGCGAGTTGAGCAGCCCGGTTGTAATGCTAGACTAAAGCCATAGGTGCTAAAAATCTCCTCAGGAGGAGATTTGCTGATGGGCTCTCCGTTTCCTGGAATGAATCCCTATTTGGAAACCCCCACGACTTAGCCAAATCTCCACCCATACCTACATTTTGGGTTCCGCTGAAGCCAGAAGATAACGCCATTGCGATTAATCTTAAGCCGCTGCTAGATGAGATCTACGAGCTTTCGGGCTACGATTTGGATATTAACTACAATCAAGACCCGGTGCCTGTGTGGCCGGTATCTGAGCTAGAGTGGATTGATCGGCAGTTAAAGTCTCAGGAATTGAGATAGAGGAAGCAGGTCGTGAAAATTATCTGATTCAAAAGACCTAGGCATATCGCCGCTTGCTAATTGAGCAGCCAGGCCATGATGTCTTGCTGTGCTTTCCCTGGGGCATCGGCTTCTGAATAATTTGCCCCGCCGCGTATTCACTGGCAGGCTTAGTTGCGGGAAGGGCTAGAAAGGCTTCCAGGGAGATAGGCTGAGTGGGGGCCTGAACCATGGTGTTCGATGGGTTCGTTGCAACAAAGCGGATGATGGGACTCGAACCCACGACATTCAGCTTGGGAAGCTGACGTTCTACCACTGAACTACATCCGCAGGTGAGCAGCCTGCTATTTTACAGCGACTCCCAGGGTTGGGATAGCCGTATTCCCTATTTTAGCGGACTTCAATCCCATTAGCCAGAGTTCAGGGCAGTCCATTCCCGAGTCGCGCGCTCAGTTCCAGGGGCGCTGGCTGAACTGTAGCGCCGCTAGCCCCACCGCCAGCAGCCAGCCCACGGTCAGCCCCTGAATGAAGCCTTCATCAGTAGTGAGACCGCCGTGGTCACGATGACTGTGACCAGTCACATCCACTGCACTGAGCCATGATCGCGATCCGCGCCGCCGCGGCACTCAGCAGCACCAGCCCAATTCCGGCGGCGAGATGGTCGGTCAGCGCACCCGAAAAGATCAGCACGGCGAAGGACAGGTCAAAAAGCACGCCCAGGGCACCGGTGGTCAGGCCCGTGCTGAGGCTGCTGAAAGTTGACGGCGTCCTGATACCAGCGGGTTGAAGCTACAACATCTCGGACCTTCAGGGTGGGAAAGGCAGGCATGGGATAGATTTTGGGTTGAGTCGTCATAGGGACCTCTAGATTGATTGGGGATGGCGCACCATCGGGAAGAGCGCGGGTGAAGTATCCTGCTGAGTCCTGCCGATGAGCTGAAAGCCGTGACGCTCATAGAACGGGATATTGGCCGGATTTGAGGATTCGAGATAGGCCAGCTGGCGGTCGCGATCGCACTGGGCCAATACAGGTTTGAGCAAAGCTGACCCATAGCCCCGGTGCTGCTGGGCAGGTTCCACGCCAAGGACGGCCAGATACCAATGGGGCTCTTTGGGGTGATATTGGCGCATCTGTTCAAAGACGGCATTTACCATTTGCAGATCGGGGGTTACGGTCTTCTGTAGCAGGGCATCTAATGCCTGGTCGTCGGGGTTAACTTCTGGATAGGTCTCTGAATGGACCTCTGGAGCCAGCCAAAGCGCCGCCCCAGCATAGTCCCCAATGGAATGGGCAGTACCCGCTTCAAACGCTTTTCCACCAAAAGCTCGAACAAATTCAGGAAAGTGCTTGAGGTATTGCTGGGCATCAGGATAGAGCCAACGCGCAGCTGGATCGGCACTAAATGCCAAAACTAATGAATCAACCATGCGGTCGATGTAAGCTGTTGGGACCTGGAGTAAAGATGTTGTCATAGTTTTAACCTCTAAGGGCGAAATGAGGAACACAGATAACTGAATTTTTCTTGGATAAGTAGGTTAGCCCAATTATTTGCAAGACCTGCTGTACTTTGGCCTCGCCCTCACCCCAAACCCCTCTCCCGCGGGGCGAGGGGCTTTGAGTCCGGCTCCCCTTCTCCTCCGGAGAGAAGGGGCTGGGGGATGTAGTGCTTTGCTCTTCTCGAAGAGTGGGCAACACTGGTCATCAGGCGTTTAATTAGGTCCACGTACTTAGAAGACTCTTTTCTCGCAGCGGCGATAGATTATCGCTTGGGGACGGGTGGATGAATAGCGTTCCATCCGCCTATCCAACCTTTGTCCTGTACGGGTAAGTTTGAGCCTTGAGCATACTGGTGGATCTGGGAGCTGATGCTTGAGCCATTGCCTAAGATGAACAATCTGCTGGTGTCTGAGAGAGAAATGAAAGCATTCTGGCGGTGTGAATAGCGTCTGGTCAAACGGCAAAGTTGGCACATAGTTAAAAATCCTTACAATATGGGTTATTACCCTCCGAAATTAGAGTAGTGGGCTATCCAACGGAAGTTCTTTTACCAAACCTCAGGCACTCTAATTCTTCTTGACGATGTAAAAACTGTTTTGAAAGTCGTGGGCCAGCTGCTTAATTTCTACCTGCGTAAATCCGGCAGCTTCCAGCATCTCCAGCGCCTTTTCCTCACCCCACATTGCCCCTAGCCCCATACCGCCTGCGGCCAGCGACACGGTCATGCAGTGCATACAGGAGATAGTGTAGAGCAGCGGACCGACCGGATGAGCTAAGTTACCAGAAACCTCGCTAGTCGCCCGAATATCTTGCATCAGGTAGGTGCCCTCTGGCCGCAGGGCCTGATGAATTTTCTTGAGCACGACATCGGGTCGGGCCTGGTCATGGATGGCGTCGAAGGTGGTGATCAGGTCGTATTGGCCCACGTCCTCCAGGGTGGCGGCGTCTTTGACCTGGAATTGAACATTGTTCCGCGATCGCGCCTCATTCCGCGCAGTCGCGATCGCTTCTGCTGAAATATCGTAGCCAACGAACCGACTGTTGGGATACAGCGCAGCCATTTTATTCAGGGCGCGACCGCTGCCGCAGCCCAGATCCATCACTTCAATCCCGCGCACCAGGTCTGCCATTAGCCCCGGCACCAGCGGCAGCATATGCTCGGTCAGGGCAGAGACCACAGTCTGGCCGCTGTCTTCCGCCATCACCTGATGGAAGCGGGTGAACTCAGAATAGGGGACGCCGCCGCCGATGTAGAAGCATTCGATAATCTTTTCTTCCACGCTGCCGAGCAGAGGAATGTATTGGGTAAAGGCGGCGATGTTATCGGGGGCAGCTTCGCGAGTCAAAAAGGCCGCGTGCTCTGGCGGGAGCACATAGGTTTTATCCGCTGGGCGATAGTCGATGAGCCGCCCGGTGACCATGGTACCGAGCCACTCGCGCACATAGCGCTCTTGCAGCCCCGCCGCGTCGGCGATTTGCTGGCTGGTCGAGGGCGGCAGGCTAGCCAGGGTGTCAAAGAGGCCGGTACGGTGGCCGATGGAGGTCATGAGCGCGATCGCGCCGCTGTTCAGCACATCTAGCAGCCGTTCGGCAAAGGCTTCTGCCTTGTTATCGTCAAAGGTTGAGTTGAGGGTTTGAGCAGTCATGGGCTTTCCCGGTTGAGTTCAGCGATTGGGTGGACTAAGCCCCACTCTAGGAACCAATCGGGAATATCTAGAGATAATTTCGGAGCTGCTGCCGATGGTCTTCCAGAGTCTTGGCGTCACAAGCCGCCGGATGAACCTGAATTAGGTATCTCCACTCGCTAACGTTCTGAACGTCCAATAGCATTTGGGGTTTGGGTAAAAATGCTGTGAATATATCAGACACCCCAAGCTCTTCAGCCACTAATCTTGCGTATTCAGCTCTGTCAGAACTCCAACAATACAATGGCGCATCGGTTGGTGGACTGGATGACATCCCCTTTTGCTGTGCGAGCGCCGGGGTCGCACAGCAAAAGGTCACCCGAGCCATTATTATGTAAGTTTATTTACCTGCACAGCTCTCCTTTCAACAAGTAACAAATGCTCTGTAGAATAATGACTGAGGTTTAACTGTAAGGATCGAGAATTAAATAACTTGACCATTTGTGCATGTCTCGCGGCCCTCACCCCGGCCCTCTCCCCGGGGGAGAGGGAGCTAGATCCGGCCCCCTTCTCCCCCGGGAGAAGGGTTGGGGATGAGGGCTCGGGAGTTGTGCATCTTATTAAATCCTTGATCCTAACATCTGTATGGGAGAATCACGCTCAGGAGAATCAATGATAGAAACAAACTTCTATAAACCGATCTTGGGTGCAGTGACTGCAATATCCCTGCTGGCAGCTTGTTCCGGGCAAGTTGATAGCTCGAGTGCATTAAGCTCTGAACAACCAGAGATCGCTTCACCTAAGACCAGCCAAGACAGCGGTGATAGCACAGAAGCCTTCAAGACCGTAGAAAGCGTCTATACGACTTTAAACCTTGACGACTGCGAAGTTCTGGAAACCTACGAAGAAAGCGGTGGTCGAGACTTGCGCTGCGAAGGCTACCAAGAGATCCCTCTCTACGTTTCAGAAGGGGACGCTCGTTTTGATGTTGATGCAGGCGTACCCAATGAGGAATGGATAACTTCAGGTCGGCCATTCAATTCAATTAGCGATACCGTCGAGTGGCGTATACACGATGGCGATCCCGTGGCTGCAATCTTACGCTACAACTTTGAAACGGGCGATAGCCCTAACATGCAGTCATCAGAGCTGGCTGTTTTCTCAATCGGGCAGGAAGGTTCACCAGGATGCCTAGTGGCTTGGGTAACAGCCGATGCGCAGCCCAGTCAGAACATAGCTGGCCGCCAGCTCGCTGATCGGCAGGCTAAAGGCTTCGACTGTAGTTCTAATCTGTCAACGGAAGACATTCAACTGCCAGAGGTCGTCATTGGTACGTTCGACCAAACTCAAGCGGACTGTTCGGAGCCTATGTCCTTCTCAAGGCTGAGGATTACGCAAGACAAGCTTGATTTCTACTACGGGTACGCCATCATAGACAGTGTTGCATCCCAGGACGGGGGATACGACCTCGGCGCGACGCTGTTCCATCTAGAGGGGCAGCAAGAGGTTCGCCCTGAAGCAGTCGAGTATCGAATCGAGCCAAACGCCCAAGGCAACGGTATCGAGTTTTTGCGTGGTTCTGTACTAGAGGACACATCGCCCATTTCGCTGGTTCGCTGTGACAGGTCATAGGCAGCACGGACCATGAAGAAAGCATAGATGGCGACTGAAAAATTGGCTCTTGCCTGTGTATTCTGTTCATTACTTGGGCTGACAGCTACAGGTAGGGCAAAAGTATCCACAACGATGACTGTTGAATTCTGGTTGGAGCTGATATCCGCGATCGCGCAGCCTTATCACCTGTTCAGTTGCTTTTTGATGAAAGGAGAGGTCATGGCTGTGAGTAGCGCACCGTAGTCCAGGTTGAAGCTGACCTCGTCTCCGACCTGTAACCTGTGGTTAGGGTCATTTAGAATAATATGGTCACTGCTGGCCCCCAATATTTCGATTTGACTGCTAGATTCCAGGCCAGATACCAGAACATCCTGTCTGCCCAGGGCCACGATCGCTCTCCGACAAATCCCCCGATCTTCAAACTTGGGAACGTTGCCAAAGGCATCCTGACAAATCTCTCCGACGGGCAGCGATGGCTTTTTTTTAGACTCGATAACTTCGGCAATCAGCTGAAATGCATGGGTATGCAAGCCCGGAATGGCTTTTCGGTTCACGATTTCGCGGCCTAAAAAGATTGACTCACCCAGCCTCAGGTTGTTAACCTTGCCAATAGCCTGACCCGACTGATACCAGTCGTAGTTTGCCGAATTTCCGCCCGAAACAATGTCTAGACGAATTTGAAATGTCTTTTCAATCTCAGCAGCTAACTTGGAGAGCTTGTGCATATTTCTGCCATCGGGCTTTACTCCGCCATAGCAGGCCAGATTGCAGCCAATACCGGCAATTTTGATATGGGAGAGCGTCAGCGTTTCTCTGATAAACTGAGGCAAATCGCAGGGGAGTATCCCTTCCCGCAGATCGCCCAGCTCTACCATCAAAATGATCTGGTGTGTTTTTTGATGTGCTTTGGCGAAATAGGCAAGCTTTTGAATCGTCTCAATTTCAGTATTCAGACTAATATCAACGCTCTCGATAACAGATTCAGCCTGACTTAACGCAGTGCGCAGCAAAACAAACTGAGCTGCTATTCCAGCCAGCTTCATTCTTTGGATATTTTCAATTCGAGAGTCGGCAATAAATTTGACTCCGCCTTGAATCATCGCCTCAGCAACAGCAGGATTCCCCAGCACCGCTTTAGAAACGCCCATCAGAGAAACGCCCTTTTGCCCATAGAGTTCTGTGAGCAGCCGAGTATTGTCTCGGATTTGAGAGAGAGAAATCTCTATCCTTGGCAGGTGCGATCGCACTTATCGTTTCAAGGCAGCTGTGCCTACCTCGTTCCTAAAACAGGAATTTTTTCTGAGATTGGCTGCTTGAGCGTTGAACTGATCTCTGGATTGAGCTTGGGAAAATGTCTGAGCAGGGTCTGGACGAGTTTCTGGCAGCCATGACTCAGGACGTCTGCTGTCGGCAGCTGAAGCCGATGCTCGTATTCCTCTACAATGTCTAGAATTTCCTCAGCGGTTAGATTTTCATGGCTGAGCGCGATCGCAATTACGCTAGTTTGAGAAATCGCCTCGATCAGCTCAATTTCGCTTTCAACCGTGGGCATGGCCAGATGGGAAAAATCGCAGCGGAATTTTCTAGCTGGGGGATGCTGAAGGATAACGCCATCGGGCATACTGCCCTTCAAAATGCCGAGGGAACTCATAAAAGCGGGATGGCTAACCGCGCTTTGTCCTTCGACTAAAATGATATCGGGACTTTCGACCGCCGCCGCCTGAATAATCGAATGTTCTATTTCCCCAATCACAAACTGAGAAACCAGAGCGTCGATGGATACGCCATACCTCGCGCCCTGCATCAGGCTGGTTTGGCCGGTTGCGACAAGTACCGAGCGGATGCCCAAATTGTTCAGGGCCTGATTAAGTTCTATTGCGGTAGTCATTTTTCCGCAGGCACAGTCGGTTCCCAGGATGGCGACTACAGGCACATTGATGTCAGAAATTTGTCCTGTAAAGACATGCAGATCGCTCAGCTGCGGCGGTTTTCTGATGTCTTTAATTTGAACATTGGCTTGAGCAGCCCGAGCGGCGAACTCAGCATCTTCGGAGAAGAACTGATGGAGACCGTTGATGATATCCATGCCCCGCTCCATCGCGGCTAAAATCAGCAGCCGTTCGTCAGCAGATAGGTAAGTCTCCAGCGGCGCTTTCCCATAGATATAGCAGTCTGGAACCTTCGGAAGCTGACTCAAGGCGTCGTCTAAATCGGCGAAAATAGGGATATCGCTCTTTTCTTCCCCCAGAGCTTCTCCTGCATCCTTGCCAGCCAGCGCACTATCGATAACCCCGACAATTCTATAGATTTCAGAATGTCGAACCAACCCCGCAGCGGTTTTTCCGTCCGCCAAACCAAATTGCTTGTCACAATAGACCAAGGCTGTTTCTTTTCTAATTTTCACTCAATCATGTCCTTCAACTTATTCTCAAATACTGATAGCCTAATTTAAGGCGGCCGAGCTGCTCCAGAATCAAAGCTCAGAGCGACGCATTCGACCTGCTCACAGATCAACTCTGTCGGCTTTGTCTCGGTTAAAGCCTGCCAGTAAATATTCAGGTCTCAAAATAACGAAAAGCCTGGCTGTTCAGAGAATTAGAAATCACAGGAGAGGGCACCTGAAAAATTCTATCCGTCCTGAATTCTATCCGTCCTAAAAGTGATGCAGAAAGGACTGCACGACTCCAAAAATAATCAAAAATCCCAGGTCAATAGGTTTTGAAGCGAAAATCTCAGGCCCTAATTGAGTCTCGGGTTGAATTTACCTCAGCCTAACTGTAACACACATTACTTTTTCTTGCGCCAAGCCGTAGCCTAGACGAGTTCAGGTTCCAGGTCGATGCTATAGATCACTTCGCCGGTCAGGTTGTGCTGGGAGACCGTCATCACCTGCGTGTCGCCATCAATTTGCACCGTACCAAAGAACTGGTAGCCTTCGCTGGGGGGCAGATTGCTGGCTTCCAGACCAGCCGGTAGTCCCTGGAACATCACCTGGGGGCCAAAGGTATTGTCCAGGTCGTTAGGGGCAAAGGTGCCCGAATGAATGGGCCACTTCCGCATTGAACTGGCGCACATGGTCATCCATCAGGTTGTACTGATAGTTGCCCCGGAATTCTTGCAGGGTTTCGGCCACTTTGGACTTTTCTGTCGTCACCAGGTTGCGCCAGAGGCTGCCGTCGGCCAGGGTCACCTCCGCCTCCATGGGGCCGTCGGCGTAGATGTAGTCGCCACAGTGAATAAAGAAATTCGGCTGCTGCTGCCGCATTGCTGCGTAGAGCTTCATGCCGCCCCATTCAGGGTTGATACCCCAGCCCTGGCCTGCCGTATCGCCTGACCAGGCAAACTTAATCGAGTCGCCCGGCCTGATCGTGCGAAAGCTGCCAGTGACCGGAGCGCTGTAGGTATTCACATTGGCCAAGTCCTGAAAGCTGACCCGATAGAAAATCTGCTCACCCTCGGGCAAATTGCTCAGGTAGACTTTGGCAGCGTAGTCATTCACCTCTAAAGTCGCCGGGCCGCGTACCCGCTGGGGATTGCTGAAGCCCTCGTCGGTCGCGTATTCCACCCACATCCGAGCAGCGCGATCGCTCTTACTCCAAATTACCGCGCTGTCTAAGGTCACATCTCCGCTGGCCACCCCATAGGGCATGCCGGGCAGCGCCGCTTCAGAGCGAATTAGGCTGGGGGCAGACTGCCCCTGACCGGCCTGACCTAGCAAATGAGTCGTCAGGGCAGCGCCGCCCAGAAAACCCGCTTGCTTAAACAGCTGCCGTCGAGAGAGAGGAAATTGCGACATGGTGAGAGGATGCTCCTGATGGATGTTTAGGGATAGCTATGGCGCGATTCTTGCCGAGAAGGGCTGCGCGCAGGCTATTCCAGTTTCCATTTGTATAGAGGTTTCAGTCTAAGCCTGGATTAGGTGGATATTATCCTCTGGTTAAGGATTCATGCTTGAGGAGGGAAGAGGAAAGAAGGAAGGGAAGCAAGCTATAAGATGGGTCGAGTTTACCGAAACACATCAGTGCGCTTCAGCGGGTTTGTGAATGGCGACGCCAGCCATCACCAGTACAATTCCGACAACATCTCTTGGGGACGGAATCTGACCCAGCACGACGGCACCTACGATCGTCGCCGTTGCGGGCAGCAGCGCGAGTAAGAGCGCGTACGCGGCAGCTGGGACATGGCTAGCTGGTCGCAGACGTAGGGAATGAGTTCGGCTGTCATATATCATCAGCTCCAGCAGATACAGATTGATAATGCTCTACTTCAGGAAAAGGATCGTAGTAGCGGTGGAGCAGCGCTTTCCAGTTTTGGTATTCTGGTGAGTTCCTGAAGCCTTCAGTATGGTCTTCGAGGGTGTCCCAGTGCACCAACAGCAGGTATCGGGATGGCTTCTCAATACAGCGCTTGAGTTCATGACGCACATAGCCTTTCGTCGAAGCAATGATCGTTTGCGCTTCCGCAAACGAATGCTCGAAATCCGATTCCTGGCCTGCAAAAATGTTTAGGATAGCGACTTCTAAAATCATCAGATCAATGCCTAGCCAACAGCAGACCGGTATCAGAACAGCGTGAATAAAATTTCTACATCGCCTTAGGGAACCGGTATTGTTTACTTGTTCAGCGGCTCTCGAGGTTGGGTTGAGCCCTGTTGGCGAGTCTTCTCCTCTGAAACATCGGGCGGGGCTTTGCCCACATCAGTCACGCGGCCCAACAGCTTTGCCAGCCGATCGCGAAAGCCCGAAATGTAGGTGAAGACCACCGGTACCACCACCAGGGTCAGCAAAGTCGCGGTAGAAAAGCCGCCGATCACCGCGATCGCCATTGGGCTACGAGTCTCGCCGCCCGCGCCCCATTCCAGCGCAATCGGCACCATCCCCGCTACGGTAGAAATCGAAGTCATCAGAATCGGACGCAGCCGGGTCATGCCCGCCTCAATGACGGATTGGCGCGGCGTCTTGCCCGCCTGCCGGGCCATCAGGGCATAGTCCACCAGCAGAATTGAATTTTTGGTGACCAGGCCCATCAGCAGCACGATGCCAATCAGCGCAAACAGGCCGAGCGGCTTTTGAGCAATCATCAGACCCAGCAAGGCTCCGCCGATGCAGAGCGGCAGGGCAACCATGACCGCAAAGGGAAAGATGAAATCGTTATAGAGCAGCACCAGGACGGCGTAGATAATCAGTATCGCCGTGCCTAAGGCCAGACCAAAGCGGCTAAAGATCTCCTGTTGAATTTCGGCATCTCCGGTAGGCTGCTGAGTCACCCCGGCGGGTAAGGTTTCCAAAAAGGGATCGACGGCTTCGATTGCCTGTCCCAGGGTAATGCCTTGGAGATTGGCTCCAACGGTGACCTGCCGAGACCGGTCGATCCGGTTAATCTCCGCCGGGCCGCTGCCGTAGCGGATATCGGCCACCGCGATCAGCGGCACCTGGCTGCCGTTCTGGCTAGGCACCTGAAGATTTTCTAGGGTACTGATATCGTCGCGAAACCGCTGCGCTAGACGCACGCGGATCGGAATCTGGCGATCGCCCACGTCAAACTCGGCCAGATTCGACTCCGTATCGCCAATCGTCGCGAGGGATGCGGTGCGGGCAATGTCGCTGACTGAGACGCCTAGGTCAGCGGCACGGGCGGGGTCTGGCTGAATCAGAATCTCGGGCTGTACCAGGCTAGCCGTGGAGCTGACTTCCACCAGCCCGGGAATCTGCCGCATCTGGCGAGTCAGCGCCTGTGCGGCCTGCTCTAAGGCATCGGGATTGTCACTCTTGAGAACAATATCCAGCGCTTTAGAACTGCCGCCTGCTCCCTGATTGACGAAGGTAATCCGGGTGCCTGGAATTTGCTGAAGCTGGTCGCGCAGCTGCCGCTCAAAGGCTTCGCGGGTCAGGTCGCGCTCATCTTTAGGAAGCAGCTCCACCACCGCATTAGCCTCCCCCGGCGTCTGAGATACAAAGACGCTATCGACTGCCGGGCTGGCGAGCAGGCGGTCGGTGACGTTGGCGGTGACCTGCTCTGTCTTGGCCAGCGTGCTGCCCGGGGGCAGCTCAACGCTAATCGTGGAAAGGTCAGTATTGCCCGATTCAAACAGGCTGGTGGGGATAAACCGGGCCAGCATCAGGCTGGAGATGAAGAACGCGATCGCGAGTCCCACCGTCAGCAGCCGATGCCGCAGGGCCGAATTGAGCAGCCGGTGATAGGGGATTAAACGGCGAGGCACAATCAGGCCGTCGGCGGTCTGCACCGCGCCCATTCGATGGCCGTTGCCGTTGCGGACCGGCCTGGGCTTGAGCAGGTAGGCCGACATCATCGGCGTCACCAGTCGTGCCACCAGCGTTGAGAACATCGTCGCGACTGAAACCGTGACGCCAAAGGGCTTAAAAAACTGGCCTGGAACGCCGCCCATGAAGGCCACGGGAACGAAAACGGCAACGATGGTGGCGGTGGTCGTCACCACCGCTAGCCCGACTTCAGCCGTGGAGTCCAGCGCCGCCTGAAACGGCGGTTTACCCATTTGAATATGGCGCTCGGCATTTTCAATTTCGACGATGGCGTCATCTACCAGGTTGCCGACGGCTAGGGTCAGCGCCAGCAGCGACATGCTGTTGAGGGTGTAGCCCAACGCCTGTAGAACCAGAAAAGTAGGGATAATCGACAGCGGCAGCGCCGTCGCCGTAATCACCGTCGTCCGCCAGTCGCGCAGAAATAGGCCGACTACGACAACCGCCAGAATGCAGCCCAGGATCAGCGCGTCAATCGAGGCCTGATAGGCGTCACGGATATCGTCGGCCACCGTGAAGATCAGCTGAAAGCGGATGTCATCGGGGAGGGTTTCTTCCAGGGTCGCGATCGCGTCCCTTACCCCTTCTTCGACCGTAATCACCACGCTGCCGCTGCTGCGAAAGATCTGAAAGGCAACCACGGCTTCGTTATTCAGATAGGCCGACTGCCGCACTTCAGAAAAATCATCTTCGACCGTGCCCAGACTCGACAGCGGCACCGTATCGCCGCTCGGCAGCACCACGCGAAAATTTCTCAGGGCCTCGACCGTCTCGGCGCTACCCAGGGTGCGAATACCCTGCTCGATCCCAGAGACATCGGTACGCCCGCCCGGCAGGTCAATATTAAAGCGACGAATCTGATCGTTTATCTCAGTCGCGGTAATGCCCAGCGCGTTCAGCTGGCGCGGGTCGAGGTCTACCCGAATTTCGCGATCGACGCCGCCGACTCGATTCACCTGGGCGACGCCTCTCGTCGCCAGCAGCTCACGGCTAATCGTTCGGTCTACCAGATCGCTCAGCGCTTCAACCGAACGTTCGGTGGAGCTGACAGTGTAGGTCATGATCGGACCGCCTTCAAAGCGCAGACGGCGGACAATCGGATCTTCAGCATCCTGGGGCAGGTCCTGGCGGATGCGGGTAATCGCATCGCGAACGTCATTCGTCGCCTGCTCAGTATCAACCCCCAGGTCAAATTCAATGACCGTGCTGGAGCTGCCATCGCTGACGGTAGACTGAATCTGATCAATATTGCCCAGACCGGCAACGGCGTCTTCCACTTTTTTGGTGACCTGAGTTTCCAGCTCCTCTGGCCCGGCCCCGACCTGGTTGACCTCGACCACCACAGCCGGTATATCGATATTCGGGTTGAGATCGATGCCCAGCTGGCCAAAGGCCACCAGTCCGGCCACCGTAAGCACCAGGAAGAGCACAATCGTCGGCACCGGGCGGCGAATCGACCAGCTAGAAATGTTGAAGTTCATAGTTCGTCTGCTATGGTCTGCACGCGATCGCCATCCTGTAAGTAGCTCGCGCCCTCGACCACGACCGCTGAGCCAGCTTCCAGACCGGAGACAATCTCAATCTGGGCGGGTTCCCCACCCTGCGTTGGGATGCGAGCGCCGGTTTCCACCGGCTGAGCCTGAGCAATATTGTCTGCATCTACGGTATAGACTCGAAAGCTGCCATCCGTCTGGGGCAGCACCGCAGCGGCTGGGACGGCCAGGCCCTGCCGCCTGCCGGTGACAATATCGGCCTGTAGGAACATCCCGGGCCGCAGACTGGGATTAGACGGCAGGCTGACTTTTACCACCGCCTGGCGGGTTTCCTGGTTGACCAGCGGGTCGATCGCGCGAACGCTGCCCTCAACCTGGAGACTTTCATCCGAATCCGAAGACACCTGCACCGGAGCACCGACGCTGATCTGGGGCAGCTGGGTTTGGGGCAGCTTCACCGCCAGCTCCAGCAGGTCATCTCGAATTAGCGTAAACAGCGGCTCACTGGTCGCCACCGTATCGCCCACGGTCGCATTCGACTCGGCAATCATCCCGTCGGCAGGGGCGAGCACCTGGGTTTGGTCGAGCTGGGCCTCAATTCGGGTGACGTCGGCCTGACGGCTGGCGACGGTGGCTTCGGCGCTGTCAATGTCGGCGATCGCGACCTGTACCTGTTCCCGCTCAGTCGCCAGCTGGGTGCGCCGCTTCGTGAGCTCTTCAGCGCTAATCGCACCCTGGTCAAACAGCGACTGGTAGCGTTGAAAGTTTTCCTGAGCCTCGGCTTGCGCCGCCGCTGCCTGCGCCCGAGCCGCCTGGGCCTGCTGCACCTGAGCCCGGGCGGCGGCGACGTCTGCTTTGGCCTGCTGGAGTTCAGCCTGAAGCACCGTATCGTCCAGAACGGCTAGCACCTGCCCCGAGGTTACCCGGTCCCCTTCATCGACGCGCACCGCTTCGATTTGCAAGCCGCTAGTGCGGGGAGCGACGGCGAGTAGGTCATAGGCCTGGACGGTACCGCTGGTCGAGACCGTCTGGCGGATGGCGGTCGGCTGCGCTCGGGCCGTGGTGATGCTCTGGCTAGGGCTAGCCTGCTCCACCGAGGCGGAGTCGGTGGGACGATTCGTGATGAAGCGACTGCCTAAAAACGCGATCGCGAGCCCTAACCCCAACCCGAGGATTAGCCCCTTGGAGCCACCAAGCCAGCCCGATTGCGGTCCGCTTTCACCGGATTGGAGCGGCGAATCTAGAGCGTTGGTGGACGAGTCCGACTCTGAGTCTTGAAATTCTGGGTAGGTCACTTAACCTGCTGACGAAGATCCAGTTTGCCGTAAAAATTTACACAGCTTTAACGTTCCTAATTATGGCTCAGGATAAATAATGCTGGGGGGCAGCTAGCCGTTCCGGGACGAAAGCGGTAAACTTCATATGCCGCGACTGCGGTCCCTTTTGTCTTCAACTGGATCTGCGATCGCCTATGGACAGCTCTTGGTGGCAGAAGCTCAAGCAAAATCCCCTGGCCCGATTTGGCGCAGTCGTGCTGCTGATTTTCTACATCGCAGTATTTTTTGCCGACTTTATCGCGCCCTACGATCCGCTCACGCAGCAGGCTAATGGTTCGCTGCTGCCGCCGACGGAGGTCTACTGGCGCAATCCGCAGACCGGCGAATTCCTCGGCCCCCACGTCTACCCCACCACCCAGGGGCCGGTTGATCTAGAGACGGGAATCCGAGAAATTGAGGTTGACTTTAGCCAGCCGTCACCGCTGCGGCTGTTCGTCCAGGGGGCTGAGTATCGGCTCTTTCAGCTCAGCCTGCCGACAATTACGGAGTTTTCATTTGACGGCGAGATCGACCTCGATGAAATTGAAATTTTTGGCGGCATTCCCAGCAATCTGCATCTGTTTGGTGCGATAGGTCCCGGCTACTGGAACATTTTGGGTACCGATGAAGCTGCCCGGGATGTCTTCAGCCGGCTGCTCTTTGGCGGGCGGATCAGCCTCAGCATTGGCTTAGTAGGCATTCTGATCTCCTTTCCGCTGGGGCTGCTGGTCGGCGGCATCTCGGGCTACTTTGGCGGAGCGATCGATGCGGTGCTGATGCGAATTGTCGAGGTGATCATGACGATTCCTTCGATCTACCTGCTGGTGGCGTTGGGGGTGATTTTACCGCCCGGCTTGAGCAGCGCCCAGCGCTTTCTGCTCATCGTGCTGATTATTTCGTTTATCGGCTGGGCGGGTCTGGCCCGGGTGATTCGCGGCGAGGTGCTGTCGCTGAAGGAGCGAACGTTTGTGCAGGCCAGCCAGGCGATGGGCGGGCGGTCGCTGCACATCATCCTGCGCCACATTCTGCCGCAGACGGCGACCTACGTGATCATTTCAGCGACCCTGGCGGTCCCCGGCTACATCGTCGCGGAAGCGGTGCTGAGCCTGATTGGATTGGGTATTCAGCAGCCCGATCCGTCTTGGGGCAATATGCTCTCCTCCGCGACCAACGCCTCTATCCTAATTTTGCAGCCCTGGCTGATCTGGCCGCCGGCGTTTCTCATTGTGATCACTGTCCTATCCTTCAATCTGCTGGGAGACGGTCTGCGAGATGCGCTAGATCCCAGAAGCCTGCGAGAAAGATAAACCACACCGCTCCCTATGCGATCGCTCAAACTGCTCTGTACTATCTGCCTGATTGCTGTCCTCTCGGCTTGCGGCGTCCTGTCCGAAAAACCGCCTCAGTCGGCTGTCAAAATGGCGATCGCGGCTCAGCTGGCTGAGACCCAGCAGTCCTTGGCAGAGCAGCTGGGACTGCCCGCCGCTGTAGAGCCTAACTTTACGATTGAGCAGGTGCAGGTTCAAGACAGGGAGCAGATCCAGAAGGGGAGCAGCCCCACCTATCATCTGCGCGGCACCTTTGTAGCGACGCTTCAAATTCGCGATCGCCAGGTCGAGCAGGAAAGCCCCTTCGAGGTTTACCTGAAAGCGATGCCCGAGGAGCAGGGCCAAACCTGGATGCTAATGCCGGGCGATGGGCGATTAGGTCACTAATCAAAAAAAGCCCGCAGCTGTGACCTGTCCGGTCAGCTACCCGAATTCTTCTCGATGGGTCAATAGAAAAACTCGACCATTCCGTCCAACCCGGTCGATAGGGTCCACTGTGACCCCCAGGCCGGTGACGCTGAGACATGGCAGTTTCGCCACCCGTCCTGGGATCAGGAAGACTAGCCGAGGCCGTCTACTTGCGGTCTACTTAGCCAGCCCGACGGATAGGCCGCTATTGAGGGACTAGGGTGAGGATCAGCGACCGCCGGTCGAAGGTCTGCACTTTGCTCACCGCGTTGAGGTCTTCAACCACACGGTTCAGCAGGTCAGTCGCGCGATCGCGGTGCTGGTGCTCTCGGCCCCGCAGGCGGACTTGAAACTTAACCGAGTCACCCTTTTCCAGCCATTCCGTCGCTCGACTGATCCGCACGTCATAATCGGCATCGCCGACGTTGGGGCGCAGCTTGACTTCTTTGACGGTGGTTTTAGAGCTCTGCTTTTGCCGCTTCTTTTGCTGATACTGCAATTTGCCGTAGTCCATAATCTTGGCCACGGGAGCCTCTCCACCGTCAGAGACGACGACCAGGTCTAAGCCCGCGTCCTTCGCCATTTTTAGCGCGTCGCGGGTGTCGGTCAGGCCCTGATTAGTGCCTTCCTGGTCAATAAATAGAACCTGAGGCGATTTGATTTGCCGGTTGGTCAGCTGTTTCTTAGCGATAACGATTTCTCCTCCAAAAGTTGAGATGCTACATTCAAAGTTTATCCAAATATTAGCGCAGCATCGATAAGTTCTGTATCTGACTAAAGACCGAAGCGCATATCGACTTCGGCCCCGGCCCAGACATAGACGAGCTTAGAGGGCGAGCAGATCGTCTAGCGCGTCCAGCGCCTCACAGGCGGGCAGGGCCGCGATCGCGGGCTGGGCCGGAACAGTCAGGGGAGGTGGCTGAGCGCCAGGGTAATGGGGCTCGCTGCGGCCGTAGAGATATTCGTCAGCGTAACAGCGAAAGACCGCTTCAACGGCGGCCCGGGCATTTTTTAGCCCCCACCGGGCCGCAATCAGCTCTGCCTTTTCAAAAACGTCTGGGCTCAGCGTGATTCTGGGCCTGACGCTGGATCTTTGACGCCTTAGGCTGGAGTCATGCATAGCTGGGTATCGGTAGACAGCAAATATAGCCCCCGAACATTGGCAAATTGGGGGTCTCCCACGACGGCAAACAGCCTGCGCCCGGCCAGACGCTCGGCAATCAGATGGGAGCCGCCGCCGGTCACCAAAAAGCGCGTCACCCTGGGCATATAGGGCGTGTACTGAGCCTTAATCCGCTGAAAGATATCTTTAAACCAGGGCTCTAAATACTCGTCTAGCCAGTCGGCCCAGGATAGGCCCGTATCGGCGTAGGCATGGTCCATCCGAAACCCATCCATCACGACGCAGGGGTCAGCCGTCGTCCCCAGGGCATCGGTGAGGCGATGGTCAAACCCAATCGCCGTCGCCAGTTCGTAGGTGCCGCCCCGATCCATTACATTTTCATCGATTACTTCGCCGTCGGCATCGATTAAACGAGTCAGCCAGGTGCCACCGCCAATATCCACGACGATGGTGTAGCCGCTGTCTGGGATCAGCCCCTGCTGGCTGGCGTGATAGTAAGCGCCCATCCCTTCGCGAACGACTTTGACCGACTCCACCTGAACCCTGAACTCAACGCCGTTGCGCTTAAATTCGTGCGCTCCTAGCAGCTGCTGTTCCAGACTGGCGGCATTGCGGGCTGGATCTGGCGTAGACACGAAAAGCGCTAGCGGAAATTCTGATCTCGCATCATCGATGGGTTCTAGGCAAGCATAGAGGTGTAGCCGGGCCAGCTCCACTTTATTTTCGACCACGGTCTGCTGCTGCCGACGATATTTGTAAGCCTGAGCGCCAAAATGGTAGCGCCGACCGTCCGGCAGCTCAATCAGCGGCGAGGCATCGGAGAAACTGACCGGATCGCGCCCCTGCGGCAGCTGAAAGCGCACCGAACGGATCGCCTTGGGATGGCCGCTGCCGCTGTAGAACTTGAGGTCGTAATTGCCCGCATCTAGGGCCAGTACGGGGAGAGCAGCGCGGGACTGCATGCCACGAGTTTTTCGAGCGCGTTGGGCCTGGGTCGCAGTGGGCATAGTTTTACCTCGGCTTGATGGTATCAGCTTGAAGTTCGACAGGGTCGCTTGAAATAGTACGCTTGAACTATATCATAAATTTTCGGGTCTGCGGCGGCGAACCGCTGAGTTCAAATCCTTAAGTTGGGCTGTCAATTAGCCCAAACTTTATGGGCACACTGCTGTAAGACTTTTCTTGCATCGGCTATGACGAAAACTTCATCGCAGCGGAAAGCGCTTGTCTTACAAAAGAGCTTTTCTCCCTTCGGTAATCAGCTTATCCAGTCGGGGTTTGTAGACGGCAACCAGATGCTGCAGGCACTGGTCGAGAGCCGCAAAACCGGGCGAACGCTCACCGATGTCTTGGAGGCGATGGCAGGCCAGCAGCTGTCTCCAGAGCTGCTGCGGCAGTACAAGAAGCAGCAGCTATTTGAGCTTAAAATTCTCTACGGCGTCGAGTCCCTCGATCCTGAAGTCGAGAGCATTTCAGAGGTCCAAGTCAGTCAGCTGATTGACAATCTAATCTCGATTGATATCTGCCGCCGCCACCGGCTAATCCCGCTGTCTCAGACTGAGGTCGATGGCAGGGGGTCGGTTTTAGTCGCCATGGTCGATCCCGAGAACCTGGAAGCCCAGGATGACCTCAACCGGATTCTCCGGCCCCAGAGGCTGTCTCTGCGTCGGATGGTGATCACCGTTGAAGACTATCAGCGGATGATGGCGAAATATCTGGATGAGCAGGTGGCTCGCGAAAAGCAGCGAGACTACGAAGAGGCCGTTGATGTCAGCAGAGATCTAGACGAACTCGACTTCAACGATCTCGATCTCAAGGATGCGCCCGACGAAGATGCCAACTTGGACGCCGCCCTGCAGGATGCCGGGGCGGCGCCGGTAATCGCCCTGGTCAACAAAATTCTGGTTAGGGCACTGCAAGAGGGAACTTCCGATATTCATATCGAGCCGCAAGAAGAGCACCTGCGCATTCGCTTTCGGAAAGACGGTGTCCTGCGTGAAGCCTTCTCTGACCTGCCCAAAAAGATCATTCCTGCGGTCACGGCCCGCTTTAAAATTATTTCCGACCTCGACATTGCCGAGCGCCGGATGCCCCAAGACGGGCGGATTCGCCGCATTTTTCAAGATCGTAAGGTAGACTTTCGGGTCAGCACGCTGCCCAGTCGCTACGGCGAAAAGGTCGTACTGCGAATTCTCGACAACTCGGCTACTCAGCTGGGACTGGATAAGCTGATTACCGATCAGGAAACGCTGCAGATCATGCAGGAGATGGCCAGCCGTCCCTACGGTCTGATCCTGGTTACCGGCCCGACCGGTTCGGGTAAAACCACTACCCTGTACTCGGTTCTATCCGAGCGCAACGACCCCGGCGTCAACATCAGCACCGCCGAAGATCCGATTGAATACGCGCTGCCGGGCATTACCCAGGTGCAGGTGATCCGCGAAAAGGGCATGAACTTTGCCTCTATTCTCAGAGCCTTTCTGCGGCAGGATCCCGACGTGATTCTGGTGGGTGAAACCCGCGACGCCGAAACGGCTAAGACGGCGATTGAAGCCGCCCTGACCGGTCACCTGGTGCTGACTACGCTGCATACCAACGACGCGGCAGGCGCGATCGCGCGACTCGACGAAATGGGAGTTGAAGGCTTCCAAATCTCCAGCTCGCTGATTGGTGTCCTGGCCCAGCGTCTGGTGCGGCGCGTCTGTGGTGACTGTCGAGTGGCTTACAACCCCAGTCGCGAAGTGCTGGCTCGCTTTGGCCTCACCGCCGCCAGCGACTCCGAAATCACCCTCTACAAGGCCAATCCGGTCTCGACCGACCAGCTCGAGCCGATGCGACAGGCGGGTACCCTGTGTCAGACCTGCCAGGGCAATGGCTATAAGGGTCGGGTCGGGGTCTACGAGGTGATGCGGATTACCGAAAGCATCCAGCAGCTGATCTCCCAGGGCGCGCCCACCGAGCGCATCAAAGAGCTCGCCGTCGATGAGGGCATGCAGACTCTCCTGGCCTACAGCTTGAACCTGGTTAGACAGGGCCATACGACCTTGGAAGAAGTCGAGCGCGTCACCTTCACCGACAAGGGTCTGGAAGAAGAGCTGAAGGCCAAGCGGAAGAGTGTTTTATCCTGTACGACCTGTAGCGCCGAGCTGCAGCAGGAATGGATAGACTGCCCCTACTGTCTGACCCCTCGGTTTCAAACTGACGGCTAGGAGTTGGTCGCAGCCGGCTGTCTGAAACGTTGTCAAGCTGATTTTGCTCAATTTTTTTCATTCATGAGGTAGCCCAATGGAATTAATGATCGAAGACCTAATGGAAGAAGTGATCGAACGGGGGGGGTCTGACCTCCACCTGTCGGCGGGGCTTCCTCCCTACATCCGCGTCAGCGGTCACCTGACTGCGACCGAGCATCCGCCCATGTCTTCTGAAGAATGCCAGCGGCTGATTTTCAGCATGCTCAATAACACCCAGCGGAAGAACCTAGAACAAACCTGGGAGCTCGACTGTTCCTACGGGGTTCGCGGTCTGGCCCGGTTCCGGGTCAATGTCTATAAGGACCGGGGCACCTACGCGGCCTGTCTGCGGGCGCTCAGCTCTAAAATTCCCAAGCTAGAAGTGCTGGGTCTGCCGCAGATTGTCACCGACCTATCCGAAAAGCCCCGGGGCCTAGTGCTGGTCACTGGACCTACCGGGTCCGGTAAGTCTACGACGCTGGCGTCGATGATCAACAACATTAACCTGACCCGGGCTGAGCATATCCTCACCATCGAAGACCCGGTGGAATTTGTCTATGAGCCGGTCAAGAGCCTGATTCACCAGCGCCAGATTGGAGAAGATACCAAGAGTTTTTCCAATGCTTTACGCGCCGCATTGAGAGAAGACCCCGATGTGATTCTGGTGGGCGAGATGCGGGACTTGGAAACCATTTCGCTCGCGATCTCCGCAGCGGAAACCGGCCACCTGGTATTTGGTACGCTTCACACGAGCTCAGCCGCCCAGACCGTTGACCGGATGGTCGATGTATTTCCCCCTGACCAGCAGACCCAGGTCCGCGTTCAGCTCTCTAACTCTCTAGTGGCGGTGCTGAGCCAGACACTGGTGCCCAAGGCCAATCCTAAGCCGGGCGAGTTTGGCCGGGTGATGGCTCAGGAAATTATGGTCGTGACACCAGCTATCTCCAACCTAATTCGAGAGGGCAAGACGGCGCAGATCTATGGCGCGATCCAAACCGGCGGCAGGGTCGGAATGCAGACGCTAGAAATGACTCTGGCAGATATGTACCGTAAGAGCATTATCGCCTTTGACGCGGCCATGTCTAAAACCTCTCGCCCAGACGAGCTCCAGCGGCTGATTGGAGGAGCGCCTAACGCTGCTAAGGGAGCACCTGCCGCTGCCCGCCACTAGTCTAGCCGTAATCCATCTGGGCTACTGCTCAAACCACGCTTCAAGCCAATTCACCGACTCCACCTATGCGAGGGTTCTGCCAATGACTACCTATGTTGCTACTGGACGCGACTCTACCGGTAAAGCCAGGCGGGAAAAAATTGTCGCCGCCAGCCCGGCTGAAGCTCGGACAATGATGCGCGATCGCGGCGTCCATATCCAAGAGCTGAAAGAAGACAAAGGCTTCAATATTGATCTGGGCAATCTGAAAACGTCGATGGCCAAGGTCACGGTTAAAGACAAGGCAATTTTCTCCCGGCAGTTTGCCGCGCTGGTCAGCTCCGGCGTCGCCCTGGTCAGAGGCTTAGGTATTCTGGCAGAACAGTGTCCTAATCCCAAGCTCAAGGTCGCCCTGCAGGGGATCAACGCCGATGTGCAGCAGGGCACCAGCCTGTCTGAATCCATGCGCAAGCATCCCAAGTGCTTCGACAACCTGTATGTGAGCATGGTGCAGGCGGGTGAAGTCGGCGGGGTACTCGACGAAGTGCTGAACCGGCTGGCCAAGCTGCTGGAAGACCTGAACCGCTTGCAGAACCAGATTAAATCGGCGATGGCCTATCCGGTCACGGTGGGTTTCCTAGCCGTCACCATCTTTGTCGGCATGACCGTTTTCCTGCTGCCGATTTTTGCCGCTATTTTTGAAGACCTGGGGGCCGAGCTGCCCATCTTTACTCAAATGCTAATGGCGGTCAGTAAGTTTTTACGGACGCCTCAGCTGGTCTTTCTCGGCATTGGCATTATCGTCGCGTTGAACTTTGCCTATCGGCAGTATTATAAAACGCCGGTCGGGCGGGTGACGATGGATAAGTTCTTCCTGAAGATGCCGCTGTTTGGCGACCTGGCTCAGAAGTCGGCGACGGCTCGCTTCTGCCGGACGTTTGGCTCTCTTTCGCGCTCCGGCGTCCCGATTTTGACGGCGTTGGAAATTGTCCGCGATACCTCAGGCAACCAGGTGATTGCCAATGCCATCGACGACGCTCGGGCAGAGATCCAGACCGGCGGCATGATCAGCATTGCGCTGCAAAAGCACCAGGTCTTCCCGGTGATGGCGATTCAGATGATCAGCATTGGGGAAGAAACCGGAGAGCTCGACCAGATGCTGATGAAGGTCGCTGACTTCTACGAGGACGAAGTTGAGCAGGCCGTCAAAGCCCTGACCAGCATTATGGAGCCGATTATGATTGTAGTTCTGGGGGGCATGGTGGGTTCTATTCTGGTGGCGATGTATCTGCCGATGTTCGCCGTGATGGATCACCTGGGGTAGATGATGGAGAGGGAAGAGTGCAGAGTAAAGAGTCAGTAGCCTGATTGGGCTGGCTGTTCAAAAAATTTTCTACTCGAATCTGAGAGGCGGTAAAGCATGAGGAAATCTCTTATGCGCTACCGCCTCTCAGCGTTCTATTCGGCAATTTGAGCCTCTACAGATTTAGAGGCTGGGCAGGACTATTTGTCACCCACCGCCGGAATCGTTCTCTCTGCGACATCAGGGTAGAGCTGCCCCATATCCTTGACAGCGTCTGCGGTCTCTTTGCCAATTCGCTTCAGCTGTTTGCCTGGAGAGCCCTGTAGCTCGCGGTTCTCTTCTTTCCACTGGCGGGTCGTAGACGGCCGGCTGGTGTCTTTTTGTTCAATAGTCTCTTTGATATCGTTAATGGTGCCCTGACCAACGGGCTCAGAACCTGGCGTCGTTGCCAACAGCAGCGCCCCCGCCAAGACGACTGGCAAAAAGTGCTTAATCTGGAGCGACTGCATTAGAGAGCGGATACCTACCGCCATTTTAGAAATTAGATTTGTCATAGGAAGTCTCCATATTCAACTGATGCCCAGTTTTTGCGCCCATGGCGAATTCAATTCGCGCTGGGTAGCCTGCACTGACTGGTGCTGGCTGGGCCAAAACATTCACAATGTAGCAACTGAGGCTGCTGGCTTCCTCTCACAGAGGGGATAGCTTGTTCGCGCGGTCAAGCCATAAATTCCTTCCATTGGTAGTAGAGTTAACGTAGCTTATTCCTTCAGAGCTCGTGACAAAAAACTCTAGCCATGCGTAATTTTCATTTTCCGGGTCGCTCTCCGGTCTACGGCACTCAGGGCATGGCAGCGACCTCGCACCCGCTGGCGACGCTGACGGCGGTAGAGATACTGCGGTCCGGCGGCAATGCGGTCGATGCGGCGATAGCGGCCTCGGCTGTCCTCTGCGTCGTCGAACCTCAGTCTACGGGCATCGGCGGCGACTGCTTTGCTCTCTATGCGCCGGCTGGTGGGGAAGCGGTGATTGCCCTGAACGGCTCTGGTAAGGCGCCGGCAGCAGCAGAGCTGGCCTGGTACCAAGCAAAGGACATGACCGAGATTCCACTCAATACCGCCCATGCGGTGACCATACCCGGGGCGATTGACGCCTGGTCGCAGCTGAGCGGCGACTATGGCAGGCTGGCCTGGAGAAAGCTACTCCAACCGGCGATTCGGCTAGCTGAGCAGGGCTATCCAGTCTATCCGCGAGTCGCCTATGACTGGGCCTTGCACAGTGAGAAGCTGCGGCAGGATGAGAACGCGGCGCGGATGTTGCTGATTCAGGGGCGAGCACCCCGGTCTGGGGAGCTGCATCGACAGCCGGAACTAGCGGCCACGCTGCGAACCATTGCCAATCAGGGGCGAGATGGGTTTTACGAAGGCGCGATCGCGGCAGATATGGTTGACTATCTGCGGCAGCGCGGCGGCCTGCATACGCTGGAAGATTTTGCCAGGACTCATGGCGACTACGTCACGCCAATCTCAACCTCCTATCGGGGCTATGAGGTGCTGGAATGTCCGCCCAACGGTCAGGGGCTGACCGCCCTAGTGATGCTGAATATTCTCTCCGGTTTTGACCTGAGCCAGTACGAGCCCCTCAGTACCGAACGGCTGCACCTCGAAGCCGAGGCGGCAAGGCTGGCCTATGCGGTGCGAGATCGCGCGATCGCCGACCCGGCCCAGGCTGAAATCCCGGTCGAGGAGCTGCTCTCTGACGACTATGCCCAGCAGCTGCGGGCCAAAATCCACCTGGATCGCGCCCAGCCGCTGAGTAAGTCAGACTTTCCGACCCATGCCGACACCATCTACCTCTGTGTCGTCGATGCCGATGGTGACGCAATTAGCTTTATCAACTCGACCTTTCATGGTTTTGGCAGCGGCCTAGTCAGCCCGACTGGGGTCGTCCTGCAAAGCCGAGGGTCCGGGTTTCGCTTAGAGGCAGGGCATCCTAACGCGATCGCGCCAGGGAAGCGACCGCTGCATACGATTATTCCGGGAATGCTCAGGCAGAAAGGCCAAGCGGTTATGCCCTTTGGCGTCATGGGTGGCAACTATCAGCCGGCCGGTCAGGTGCACTTGCTGACTAACCTACTGGACTATGGCATGGATGTTCAAACCGCCCTCGACCATCCCCGCGCATTTTACTATGACAACCGCTGCCAGTTAGAGCAGGGCATTCCGCAGGCAGCGGCTGAAGGCTTGACTGCCTTGGGCTATCAGGTCCAGTACATCAGCCACCCCCACGGCGGCGGCCAGGCTATTTGGATTGATCAGCAGACAGGAATGCGGGTTGGCGGTTCCGACCCGCGCAAGGACGGCTGTGCTTTAGGCGACGGCTAGAGCAGCCACATTCGATGCTTCAGCGAGCCTTCTAAATGGCCCAGGCGAATACGAATCATCCAGGAATACGCTCTAAGGAATAAACACGGCTTAGCGATTAGCGACGCACTGAATGCCCCATGAGTTCTGACAAAAACTTAGTCGCTATGCCCCTAAGGATACTAAAGCCGAAGCACAAACTGAAGAAAAACAGCCCCATAGGCTCAAGAGTTCTTCATAAATCGGTTTTAAACAGGTCTTGCTCTGTAACACTTATGGCGACTCATCCCCGGGGGCCATGCGCGCCCTTACCGTTCCCGACCGCTCTAGCTGGGCGGCCATCCTAAACAGGTCTATTTCACGGCTGGGGGCTGCAATCAGCTGGAGACCAACCGGTAACGCTGAAGGTAAATGAATCGGAACAGACATCACCGGTAGACCGATAAAAGATAGGGGCTGAGTATAAAGACCTAGATGTGGCCGCACGGCTACGGTCTTGCCATCTATCGACATCGTTGTTTGGTCTAAAAATGGTGCAATGCAGGGCGTCGTCGGGGCCAAAATTAGAGCGACAGACCGGAAAATTTCGCTGACTCGATCGCGGTACCACCGCCGCCAGCGCTGGGCCTGGAGGTACCAGCTGCTGGGAATTAAGGCCCCGGCCACGAACCGATCGCGAGTCGCCGGGTCAAAGTCTTGCAGCCTTGTCTGAAGCTTCGATAGGTGGAGCTGGCTGCCTTCGCTGGCAGTAATCAGGTAGGCAGCGGCCCGGGCTCGGGCCGCTTCGGGTAGGGTAACGGTCTGAGTAACGTTAAGCGCTTCAGCGACCTGCTGCATCGCCTGGGCGACGGGCGGGCTCATGCCACGGGCGAAATGGTCATCCGCGATCGCGAGTCTCAATCCTTCAATGCCCTGGTTCAGGGAAGGGAGGGCAGGCTCCGGGGGCTGGTCGCGACAGACCGGGTCGCGTGGGTCGTAACCCTGTAGAGCGTCATAGGCGAGGGCTAAGTCTTGAAGCGATCGCGCAAACGGCCCAACGTGGTCTAGGCTGCTCGAAAACAGCGCTGCACCGGCTCGCGAGAGCCGACCATAGGTTGGTTTCAGCCCGTAGACGCCACAAAAGGCAGCGGGCACCCGAATCGAACCGTTGGTATCTGACCCCAGGGTCAGCGGTACTAACCCTGCCGACACTGCCGCCGCTGACCCCCCCGAAGAGCCGCCCGCGACCCGGCTCAGATCGTGGGGATTAAGCGTGGCGCCATAGTGATGGTTGACGGTGACAAAGCCATAGGCGTACTCATCCATATTTAGCGTACCGACTAGGATGCCGCCGGCCTGTTTGAGCCGGGCGACGGCGGTGGCATCTTGCTCAGCCGGGGGCTGATCGCGGTTAATCTTAGACCCGGTGAGCGTGGTCGTCCCGGCTACGTCAAACAGATTTTTGACCGCAAATGGGACTCCGGCGAGCGGGCCAGGGTCTTGTCCGGCTGCGACCTGACGGTCGATCTGGTCTGCCGCCGCCAGCGCCGCGGTGGAAAAAATATCTGTAAAGCAGTTCAGTCGAGCGTTCTGAGCCTCAATCCGGGCTAGCACTGCGGTGACTCCCGAACGGGCAGAGGTCTCACCGCGGCTGACCGCAGCGGCCGTTTGCCAAGCGGTCGCAGGCGGATTCATGGCTCAAACCTGGGTGCGGCCTCTAGGTCATCGGGTAGGGGCCAGTCTAAGACGGTCTGTGCGATCGCGCGGACTCGCTCAAATTCTTCGATCACAGCCGACAGCTGAGCCGGGGATACAGGCAGGCCCAGTAGCGCTACTGCCTGCTGGACATAGAGCGTCGAATCGTAGGTACGGTCGTCTGTAGGGTCATTATCCACAGTCATCGTCAGGATTAAACCTCGCTACAATAAGACACATCTATCACAACCCACAGTAAGGCATCTATGACTACTGCCGCACCGGTTAAAACCCAATACGAAGCCGTCATCGGTCTGGAAACTCACTGTCAGCTGAGTACCGAAACCAAGATTTTCTCGGCTAGCTCAACTGAGTTTGGGGCTGACCCGAATACCTACATTGACCCGGTGACGATGGGCCTGCCAGGCGTCCTGCCTGTGCTCAATCAAAAGGTACTAGAGTACGCGGTCAAGACTGGCCTAGCGCTCAGCTGCCAGATTGCTCCCTACAGCAAGTTTGACCGCAAGCAGTATTTTTATCCCGACCTGCCGAAAAACTACCAAATTTCTCAGTACGATCTGCCCATCGCCGAGCACGGCTGGCTGGAGATTGAGCTAACAGAAGCTGGGGAAGCCGTGCGTAAGCGAATCGGCATTACCCGCCTGCATATGGAGGAAGACGCCGGTAAACTCGTCCATGCCGGCAGCGATCGGCTTTCGGGTTCAGCCTACTCTCTGGTCGATTACAACCGGGCGGGCATTCCCCTAATCGAAATTGTCTCTGAGCCCGATCTGCGATCGGGGCAGGAAGCGGCTGAGTATGCTCAGGAGCTGCGCCGGATTGTCCGCTATCTGGGCGTCAGCGACGGCAACATGCAAGAGGGGTCGCTGCGCTGTGATGTCAATATTTCCGTCCGCCCGGTTGGCCAGCAAGAATTTGGCACGAAGGTAGAAATCAAAAATATGAACTCCTTCAGTGCCATTCAGCGGGCGATTGACTACGAGATTGAGCGGCAGATTGCAGCGATTGAGTCCGGCGAGCCCATTATGCAGGAAACTCGCCTCTGGGAGGAGGGCGCTCAGCGCACCATTAGCATGCGGTCGAAGGAAGGTTCTAGCGACTATCGCTACTTTCCTGAACCGGACCTGCCGCCGATCGAGGTTTCTCTACAGCAGCTCGAAAGCTGGCAGGCCGAGCTGCCCGAGCTGCCCGCTAAAAAGCGCCAGCGCTATGAGTCGGAGTTGGGCCTATCGGTCTACGATGCTCGCATCCTGACCGACGATAAAACCGTAGCGGACTATTTCGAAGCAGCTGTAGCCGCTGGGGCTTCGGCTAAGCTGGTGGCCAACTGGGTGATGAGCGACATTGCCGCCTACCTGAATGCCGAGAAAGTCAGCATCGACGAGATTAAGCTAAAGCCAGAAAGCCTTGCCGAAATGGTGCAGATGATCGAAGCGGGGACCATTAGCAACAAAATTGGCAAAGACCTGCTGCCAGAACTGCTGAGCCAGGGAGGCTCACCCAAAGCCATCGTCGAGCAAAAGGGGCTGAGTCAAATTTCCGACACCGGCGAGATCGAGGCCATGATCGACGAAGTGCTTGCCGCCCATCCCGACGAGCTCGAAAAGTATCGGGCGGGTAAGAAAAAGCTCCAGGGTTTCTTCGTTGGGCAAGTGATGAAGCGAACGGGCGGGCGAGCTGACCCGAAGCTGACCAATCAGCTTCTGAGTCAAAAGCTGAACGGTAAGTGACCGCAATCTTCAAGGAAACTTGTCCAAAACGTCATAAAAGAGGGTTATACCCCCCACCCCCGCCATGGCATACTTAGACTTGTAGATGCACCCTGATGGTAGGGAGAGCTGTTGGACAGCTCTCCTTTTTTTTGTCTTTTTTTGGGATTTGTTGCATGAATTGAGAAAGGGACAGGGGTTTCCCATCTCGGTCGTTTTCTAGGCTGCAACGCGGTAACAATCAGGCATTCCGAGCTGCGTCATCCGGTTGAGCGCCTTACATTCAATCATCAACTCGGTGGTTTGAGCTGCTATCTTTCTGGCACACACCTCACCTGTGAAAACGGTTTTGAGTCGGTACATCCCC
>NZ_JADEXG010000061.1 GCF_015207255.1 Vasconcelosia minhoensis LEGE 07310 | reverse complement strand
GACAGGAGTAGGGGGGTGATGGAGTGAAGAGGGAAGAGTAAAGAGTAAAGAGTAAAGAGGATTAGAAGACGGTGCCGTCGCTGGCGATTTCAATGGGCGGCTTTCCGCCGGGTCGGACGGCGGCGGTTTGGCGACCGGCGGCCCAGGTGCCGCCTTGGAGAATTTTGGGGAGGGGTAGGGTGGTGTCGCTGAGGTTTAGGCGCTGGCGGATTTCGGTGGCGACGCGGTCTAGCGCAATGACGGTTAGGGCTCGCCATTCCACAATTGGGGGCGAGCCGGGGGCGTGGGCCTGGGTCAGGATGGCGGACTGCTTGGGATGGAATAGGCCCAGGTCGATGAAGAGGCCGCCGTTGCGATATTCGGCTAGGCCGGTGAGGGCGTCTAGCTGGGTGACCGCAAGCCCCAGCTCCTGGAGCGGCTCTAGCAGGGAATAGGTGAGCCACTGGGAGAGTTTGTGGAAGGGGACGAGCTGGCTGCCCAGACCGGTCTGGGGGAGGGCCGGATGGGGCCAGACGTCGCCTAGGTTGAAGCCAGCAATTTCGCTGCGTCCCGGCCAGATATCGCCTAGTCCTTCGAGAACGGCCTGCAAGACCTGCGCTGCCGCGATCTGGCCTGCTACCGCCTGAGTCTGCAAAGAGTCGATCAGATGGCCAGGGCGGGGTGGCGAGCCAAAGCGCTGGGGCTGCGCTTGGATAACGGCTCCCAGCTTTTGCAACAGCTGCCAGCGGCCCTCTAAGCCCACCAGCGGGTTTTGTTCGCTGACCTGGAAGCTGTCGGCGAGCTGGTCTAGGGTGAGCTGCCGTAGGCCAGCCGAGTCGGCCTGCCAGGGCTGCTCGGGCTGGGAGGAAAATAGGCCCTGACGAAAGGCGTTGAGGCTGGCGATCGCCAACCCTTCCGACCGGCTGTACACCTGCCCGCTCTCAGCATCCTGGTACTGCCAAGCCGCTCCGGCTCCGGCGTCTAATAGGACGCTGGTCATTGCCAGGTCGGCCTCGGCCCGGGCTCGCTCCAGGGCCGACAGCTGGTTCCAGGCGGGTTCAAACCGGGCCAGCAGCGACTGACCCTCAACCTCAAAATGTCGCCAGCGGGAATGAAAGGGAATGTCGAGCTGGGGATAGCGCGATCGCGTTACCTCAATCACATAGTCGGCCACACGGCCCAGCTGAGACGGGACGCAGCGAAAATGTGGCAGCCGATCCTGGCAGGCGAGCTCAAACAAATCGCCGCAGCGTTCCCTGATTGCCTGAGGGGATTGCAGATAGCGGATGACCTCAGCGACAGCTGGGGAGTCCGGATCGGTCTCTATCTCTGGCTCAGCAAATGGATTGGTTAGTCCCACTGGCGTCCCTTGGTTTGCGATAGGTCGTCGGCTGGGGTCGGGGTCGAGCTGAAATAGCCCGAGGCCTTCTTCGCCATAATTTCAACCTGGGCATCGCTGGGAATTAGCGCGTCGGGAATAGGCACGCGCTCGACGATTTCAATGCCGGATTTGGCGATCGCGTCGTACTTCAGATTACTCATGGAAACGAACTGGTCAATTCGGCTGATGCCCAACCAGTGCAGCGCGTCGGGCATTAGCTCCTGGAAGCGCATATCCTGAACGCCCGCGACGCATTCTGTCCGGGTAAAGTAGGCATCGGCACTATCACCGCCGCTTTGACGCTTGCGGGCGTTGTAGACCAGGAACTTGGTCACCTCCCCCAGGGCTCGGCCCTCCTTTCGGAAGTAGACAATCACGCCCGCACCGCCCGACTGCGCCGTTTCGACACAGGTGGCCAGCCCGTGCACCAGGTAGGGGCGGCAGGTGCAAATGTCCGAGCCGAACACGTCCGAGCCGTTGCATTCGTCATGCACCCGCACCGCCAGCGGGCGATCGGGGTCGTGGATAGCGTCTAAATCGCCCACAATATAAATAGTGAGACCGCCGATAGGGGGCAAAAATACCTTCAGGTCAAGGCGAGTGACCAGCTCAGGAAACATGCCGCCGGTCTGCTCAAACAGGGCGTAGCGCAGATCGTTCTCAGCTACCCCGAGCCGGGCGGCAATCCCCGGCAGATACCAGACCGGCTCGATCGCCGCCTTCGTCACCACCAGGTCGCCACCTGACTTCATAATCACGCCATCTTCCTTGAGCCAGCCCTGGCTCACCGCCGCCTGCAGCTCTGGCATTTGAATGTGGGCTTTAGTAATCGCGATCGTTGGACGAATATCGAAGCCCTGGGCATATAGCGACTGGTAAATCTCACCGACTAGAGCCCCGTAGGGATCGAGGGAGACAATCTGATTGGGGTCGGACCAGCTGGGGTAGGGGCCAATTTTGAGCGACGGCGAGGTGTCGGTCAGGTCGGGCCGATGGTCGCGCTGTAGATCGCCGCTGGCCACGGCCAGGGCGCGATAGACAGCGTAGCTGCCGGAATGGGTACCAATCACATTGCGGTGGTCAGGATCGCCTACGGTCGCGACCACTGGGCCTCGCTGAAGCGGGTCGGAGGCTCCCCATTCAATCGGCTGCGCCTTTGAGCCAAACCGATTGGGATGGGAGGTCAGAATAATATGGCGGGGACGCTCGGACTTGCCCGCCACACTGTCAGCTGTCTGAGTTTCTGGAGAGCCAGTTTGAGATACTGGAGACTCAGGGGGAATAACGGCTTCTGTCATAGATACCTCTGGCGAGCTTCAATACATAAAGAACGGTGCAGAGCTCAGAGTCAATCAAGCCTGCTCTAAGCTGACAATGGGCTAACAAACGCCTTCCTACTAAGTTTTTAGCCTAAAAACCTGGTGACTTAACCTGAATTCAGGCAGTTCCATCAGCAAATTTTCGAAAAACTCTTTGAAGAATTATTTGAATTAAAGGGTCAACCGAGATAGAGGTTTAGATTTCCTAAAGCTGCTGACCGGATCGTCCAGCAGGGTACGATGCTAGAACTTCTCTCCATTTTAGGACGGCGCTAGCCAGGCTGGCCGAGATGGAAGGCAATATATCTTAATACTTGATTCCTTTTCCCTATGGATCGCTTCAAAGTCGAGGTCATTTCCCAAACACCAGAACCCCAGCGCACGATTTATGCGGCCATGCATCAGGACTATGCCGAGGCGTTCGTCTGGGATCAGCGCGAGAGCTGGCCTAGCGAAGCCAAATGCGGCGAGCTGGTGATTCGCAATCTGCTCAAGGGCGGGCGGGGTCACTACGGTCCGCTAGAACATCCCCAAATTGTGCTGAACTGCGGCTGGTTTCCCCACAGCACGATGCAGCAGCTTCGCACCCATCGGGTGGGCATCTCCTTCGATGTCCAATCCTTTCGATATACCGGCAGACGGCTGCTCGATGTCGTTGAGGGCAAGCGAGACGTCGATGAGGTCTTTTACCTGCGGCCGCTGGGCGCCTATACCGACCGGCAGGGCAAAAAATATGAGTACAGCGCCGAGCAGCGACAGCAGGATCTGGACTGGTGTCGGCAGGCCTGCGATCGCTACGCCGACCGCATCCGCCAAGGCTTTTCCGAAGAGCATGCCCGCGGTCTGATCCCGTTTGACGTACGTCAGCACTGGGTGCTTTCGGCCAACGTGCGGTCGATGATGCACCTGCTCGATCTGCGCTGGAAGGCCGATGCCCAGCTGGAGGCCCAGAAGCTCTGCGAGGCGATGTGGCCTCATTTTCAAGCTTGGGTACCCGCGATCGCAGCCTGGTATGAGGAAAACCGGCTCAAAAAGGCCCGCCTGTCGCCTTAGGTTCTGTCATCTCTTTGAGCTAAAAATATTCGCTTCATCGACCGTAGCAGCTTCGCCAAATAATTAAGAAAATCCAAGGTTTTTCGACTTTAACCTGATTTCAGAGTACGCCCTTTTGATTTTTGATTTTCAAGGTAAAGTTCAGTAACTGAAAATGCAGGACGGCTTTTTGGATAACGCTTCTTTCATAGATGCCGCTATTGCTTTACTAGCTTCTAAAATACTGGAGCTCTATGAAAAACAGGGCTTCAGAGTACCGCCAGGGGTTTTCCCATAGCCATTCAGGCCCGCAGTCGGGGCAAGTTTGACTTTTGCAAAGACTCAATAAGAAGTTTGCGATCTAATCGACTGGTGACAACTTATTAGAGATTTCCTCTTAAGCTGAAAATATCACTGATCAACCGTTAGAACAGTCTATAGATTATTTTTTCTTGGACCGGCTTAGATGATTGAATTCAATCTTTATTTCAATCTTTATTAAATGACGATTCACGCTTAGATACGAGCCCTAGTTATTTCACCAGTCACTTTACCTGAAATCAGGTGTTCTACAGCCCCTATGACCATTCCCCAAGGCTATATTCTGGTGCTGGGTCAGCAGCCCCAAGACTTTCTAGATGCCCAGCTACAGCATCTCAGCTACCTGATGGTGCTCACCGACTCTGCTGACCAAGCCGTTGCCCGAGTTGAGCAAGAACGACCATACTTAGTTATTTTGTCAGGAAATCATCAGAATTGGTCGCAGCCGGTCGTGCAGCGTCTGCGGGACAGTATTTGGCCCGCTGGAGTCACAATTGTGGCCCTGACTGAGCCCGATGAGCCCTCTTGGTTTCCTCCGGGGCAAACTTCTGGAATTGATGGTTTTTTAGTCAAACCGCTGAGTCGGGACATCCTATCAGCTGTGGTCGAATCGGCCGTGGTCAAGCAGTTCTGCGGCTAGCACCGGTGCAGCTAGCGCTGCTACCAGCCCAGCGCTGCTGCTGCACTGCGATACGCATCAACCGGCGCAATTCGTAAATTGGGCAGAGAAAATTCCGCCGTCCCTACAGGTTCTTAAATAACGCGTGCTACCACTGTAAGAATACGGATGCAGCGTCAGAGGTTCTAACCTTTATTGCCCGAAGGGGTGCATTTTTTGTTAGAACAGCTACAATCAGTTAGATTGAGTCAGGAACTGGCTCTACCGTATGAATACGGATGGATTAAGCATCCGTACATACTCTGAACAACCGCAATTTAGTCAAGAAACTTTAAGCAATATTGATATGTTGACATATTGTCCGGCATTGTTCGCTAGTTTGACTATCTACCGATAGGCAGATTAGCGCTCACTCCTATGCTCAAGACAGCTCAACCTATCAAAGTTTTTGGTGCTAATTGCTTTAACCCCCATTCGTTACATACAAGGAGCATGAGGAACGCGGCATGACCCAGGCTAATAACGTACTCGAAACTCTCTCACCCAAAAGTCATATAGATGCCCTAATTGACACTGACGGGTCCAACGGGAGATTTGACGCTTCAGATGAGGCAGCAGGACCGACTAAAGCCGAAAAGAGCAAACCCGCTCGTCGTCGCACCACTCAAACGAAAAAGAAGCACTATACCGAAGACTCAATTCGCCTCTACCTGCAAGAAATTGGCCGCATCCGCCTGCTCAGAGCCGAAGAAGAAATCGAGCTCGCTCGAAAAATTGCCGATCTTCTAGAGCTAGAGCGGATTCGCGACGATATTGCCGACCAGCTGGAAGACGAGCCCACCGATGCTGACTGGGCCAATGCTGTTGACATGCCGCTAGCAGCTTTTCGTCGTCGCCTGCATCTGGGCCGCCGCGCCAAAGATAAGATGGTGCAGTCCAACCTGCGGCTAGTCGTTTCGATTGCCAAGAAATATATGAATCGGGGCCTTTCGTTTCAGGACCTGATCCAGGAGGGCAGCCTGGGTCTGATTCGCGCCGCAGAGAAATTTGACCACGAGAAAGGCTACAAGTTTTCAACCTACGCCACCTGGTGGATTCGCCAGGCCATTACCCGCGCGATCGCAGACCAGTCCCGCACAATTCGCCTGCCGGTTCACCTTTACGAAACCATTTCGCGCATCAAGAAGACGACCAAGCTGCTCTCGCAAGAAATGGGTCGCAAGCCTACCGAGGAAGAAATCGCCACTCGGATGGAGATGACGATCGAGAAGCTGCGCTTTATCGCCAAGTCAGCCCAGCTGCCGATCTCGCTGGAAACGCCCATTGGTAAGGAAGAGGATTCACGGCTAGGCGACTTTATCGAGTCCGATGGTGAAACGCCGGAGGATGAAGTGTCGAAGAGTCTGCTGCGCGAAGACCTGGAAAGCGTCCTCAGCACCCTTAGCCCGCGCGAGCGCGACGTGCTGCGGCTGCGCTACGGCCTGGACAACGGTCGGATGAAGACTCTGGAAGAAATTGGCCAAATTTTCAACGTCACCCGCGAGCGGATTCGCCAGATTGAAGCTAAGGCCCTACGCAAGCTGCGCCACCCCAATCGCAATAGCGTTTTGAAAGAATATATTCGCTAGATTACGGGGTTGGCGAATTGAACCTAGACTGCCGACACGGCTTTATTAGCTGTGCCGGCAGTCATTTTGAGTCAGGCAGCTCTTGCCGGGAAGCCGGTAAAAAAAATTACGCCAGGTATAGACAAAATCTGGGTTTTATTGGTACGCTTGTTCTTGTAAAGGGTATAGCAGGCGATCGCAGATGGAATCTTTGACGGAAGCTCAGCAGGAGCTATACGATTGGCTGGTCCAATATATTCGGGAAAATCGCCACTCGCCCTCGATTCGGCAGATGATGCGGGCGATGAAGCTAAAGTCCCCTGCCCCGATTCAGAGTCGGCTGGAACATCTGCGCAATAAGGAATATATCGACTGGAGCGAGGGCCAGGCCCGGACGATTCGGATTTTGCACGAGCCCCAGGGCGTCCCAATTTTGGGCGCGATTGCGGCAGGTTCAATGGTTGAAACCTTTACCGATAGCGTTGAGCAACTTGACCTGACGGCGATGACCTTTAAGGACGGGGATTTTGCGCTACAGGTTCGGGGCGACAGCATGATTGACGCCCTGATTGACGACGGCGACATCGTCATTATGCGCAAAGTGCAGGAGCCTTCTCGCGTCCGCAACGGTACGATTGTGGCCGCCCGAGTCGAGAGTACGACAACGCTGAAATACTATCATCGCGAAAAAGACCACATCCTGCTAAAGCCCGCCAATACTCGCTATGAGCCCATGCAGTATCCAGCCAATGAAGTCGATATTCAGGGCCGTTTGGTTGCCGTCTGGCGCAACCGAGAGCTGAGCTGAGCGCTGCTATTAGCTGCCCTAAAGCCGATAAATGGGTCAGTAAACGGGATACACTGTCTGTGCGCGCCGCGGCTGGCTGTCTCAGGTCAGGGCAAGCCGCGCGGTGCATCCAGGCGTTTCAGCGTAGCGTTTTTGAGCAACGCTTTTAAAATGGCGGCAACTGCCCCTATTCGCATTCGGTTTCGGATTTTTTTGACAGCGCTGCTGGTGGCGGTCGCCCTACTCTTGGGCGTTGGGGTTAGTGGCTTCTGGCAGCTCATCGCTCAGAGTCCTATAGCCTTGCTCCAAGGCGCCGAGCAGCCGTCAGCCGTGGCGTCTGTGTTTGTCCCCCGGCAGTCACCGATAGTGCTGACACTGCTGACTCGGCCCGATCGCCTGCTGTCCCTACGCCAGATACTCACTTCTCCCCAGCAGCGTCGCCAGGCGGAGGCCGAGGCTGAGCGGCTAAAGCGCAGCCTAGCCGTTAGCACGGGGCTCGACTATGAGAACGATATTCAGCCCTGGCTAGGCGATGAAGTCACGGCGGCGATTGTCGATCTCGACCTCGACCGCATTCCTGAAAATGGCCAGCAGATGGGCTATTTAATCGTGGCTGCGGTGAGGCCAGGGCAGAGTGCCCGCCCGTTCTTGCAACTGTTTTGGCAGCGGCAGGCGCTCCAGGGCAGACCGCCGGTATTTGCAAAGCTCAACGGTGTTCAGCTGATTTACAGCGATGTAGAGCAGCCCGGCAGCGCGATCGCGACTGCCGCCGTCGGCCAGCAGTTTGTCCTCTTTGCGAACAATCCGCAAATTCTGCGCCGCAGCCTCAGCAGCGCCCAGTCTCTACCGCTTAGCCTGGCCGATACGCCAACCCAACGGCAGTCGCTGCTCCAGCTGTCGCCTAACCGGATTGGTTTAGCTCAGGTCAGGCTGAAGGAACTGCTTTCCTTACTGGGCCAGGACTCGTTGCCCAGTAAGGAAACCCTGCCGCCAGACGAGCCGCCTGTGCTCAATTTGGGGTTTTCGCTGACGCGGCTGGGCCTGCTAGCCGATTGGATTTTGCAGCCTGGCAGGGCGCAGCTGCCGGAGCTGCCAGCGCTAAGGGAGCCTGTGCAGGCACTGCGATATCTGCCTCCGGATACCGCGATCGCAGTGGGTAGCCGCAATCTGCCGCCGGTGCTCGACAGTCTAAATGGGCTCGGGATTGTACCGAAACTGGGGTCACGGTTAATTGCCATGGGTCAGCAGTCTATGACCGAACTTGAATCCGGGCCAGACAGCGCCCGCTGGAGCTGGATCACCGGTGAGTATGCGCTGGGTCTGCTGCCAGGAGAGCGGCAGCCCGACTGGATTTTGATCGCCGAGCAGACGGCAGACAGTGAGGCCGCGATCGCTGACCTTGATCGCCAAGCGCTCACCCAAGGCTACAGCGTTTCTACCGTCGCCCTCGATCAGGCAGGCCGCAGTACGGCTAGGGCAACGGCCTGGACCCGGCTACAGACGGATCGTCAAAACAATCAGCTCGATACCGAGGTGCTAGGGCTCCATGCCCGGGTCGGTGACTACGAAATCTTCGCGACCTCGCTAGCTGCTCTAGAGCAGGCTCTGACCGCGCCCCAGGCGTCTCTGCTCGACTCGTCCGCTTTTCTCCAAGCCACAGCGGCGCTAGAGACGCCGAATAACGGCTATCTCTATCTCAACTGGCCTCAGCTAGAGCCGATTGCGACGCCCCTACTACCGTCCTTGAGCTTAGCTAAGGTGGTCGCACAGCCGCTGTTTGAGCATCTGGATGGGATCGCCCTCAGCCGCTACTCGGGAGGGGCTGACCAGCAGCAGGGGGGGCTTTTTATCCGCCTGGTAGAAACTGTGACTGAGCGTGGCTGAGCTCTGGTCAATTGTGCGCGACTGGGGTCGGGGGCTGACCCCGACCGCTGAGCAGCGGCAGGCGCTGCTGGCGTGGGAACTGGCCGATACCCGGCGAGCCAGGGCTTGGCAAATCACCGCTGAGAATGGGCTGGCGCGTATCGCTGAGCGGGCTGACTTGCTCCAGCGGTGTTTACAGACGCCGCAGCTCCCTTTAATGAGCTCAGCTTGGCAAGAACAGATACCGCTGCTGTGGTCGCTATGGCTACCGCTGGCTCGGCAAATTGCGATCGCGCAAATCCGTCTGAAGCGACCGCTGATTCATGGCATTCTAGGCGCTCAGGGGACAGGCAAAACGACCCTAGCGCAGATTCTTCAGCGAATCCTAGCCCAGCTAGGGCAGACCGCTGTCTGTCTGTCTATCGACGATTTCTATAAAACCTACGCTGAGCGTGAGCAGCTGCGTCACTGCGATCCCCGGCTGGTCTGGCGCGGGCCGCCGGGGACCCACGATATCGGCCTGGCCATACAGGTGCTGCGCCAGCTGCGAGCCGCACCGACTCAGCCAGTCATGATTCCACGGTTTGACAAATCGCTGCGGGCAGGGGCGGGCGATCGCGTCTCAGATGAACCGGTGGTCCAAGCCAGCATTGTTCTATTCGAGGGCTGGTGCGTGGGGCTGCGGCCAATTGGCGAGGGGGCTTTTGACCAGCCGCCCAGCCCGATTGAAACCGCTGCTGACCGACAGTTTGCCCTAGAGATGAATCGCCGACTGGCAGACTACCTGCCGCTGTGGTCACTGCTCGACCAGCTGACCCTGCTGCTACCAGAGGACTATCGGCTATCGCTGTGGTGGCGGCAGCTGGCGGAAGCCGCCATGCGATCTGAGGGGAGAGACGGCATGTCTGATGCTGACGTGCGAGATTTTGTTCACTTCTTTTGGCGAGCGCTACACCCGCAGCTGTTCATTCCGCCGCTGGTCCAGAATGGCGGAGTGAATCTGGTGATTGAGGTGAGCTCAGACCGGGGTCTAGGTGCAGTCTACCGGCCCTAACCGGGTATTCTATCGGGGGCTGTCGGCTATGGGCTGACCGGGTGCGGTCGAGAATGGGTAAGACCGGTATAAGATGGGGATGGTCAAAACAATGGTAAATATGGATGCGAGCACTGCGCTCATTGAGCCTTCAGGGATTTTAGACAGCATCAAAGGTGAGGCGTTTCGGACTCAGGTCGAAGCGGCTTTGCAGTCTGGTGCTAAGGTTCTGCTGATTGACCTCAAAGAGATTACTTTTGTCGATAGCTCGGGGCTGGGAGCGCTGGTTTCGGTACTAAAAAGGGTTCGAGCCCGAGACTGCGAGATGTATATCTGCTCAATGAACGACCAGGTGCGGATGCTGTTTGAGCTGACCAGCATGGATCAGGTGTTTGAAATTTTTCCCGATCGGTCTGCTTTTGAAAGTCGGGCGATCCGCTAGTCGACGCTAGCCGAAATTAACCTCCAGCAGCGACAGGTCGTCTGAAAAGACGGTATTGCGAATGCGTAGCACCTCAATTTGCTGGAGCAGCCAGTCAAGACTGGGGTAGGTGTCTGCTTGAGCAAGGCGCAGGAGTTGGATAAACCCCTCCAGGCCGAGTAATTCCTGATTCTCTTGCTGCACTTCGTAGACGCCGTCGCTGAACAAATATAGGCGGCTGTCCGGCGGTATCTGACAGCGTTCCCAGGCATAGGTAGACTCCGGCATCATCCCGATTGGCATTCCCGACGTCCGCAATCGCTCAATCTGCGGCTGCGGCTTGCCTCTGTCGGTCAGCAGCACGGCGGGGGGATGCCCAGCGCTGGCGTAGACGAGCTGACGGGTGGCCTGATTGTAGACGCCATACCAGATGGTGAAATACTTGTCGTTCTGGCCGTCCATCTGAAACATCTCATTCAGCCCGGCCAGCACCTTTTCCGGTCGATAAAAATTGACGTCGGGCAGTGACTGCGATCGCAGTACGTTCAGCACCGAAGTCGAGAGCAGCGCCGCTCCCAGCCCATGCCCCGACACGTCCAGCAGATAGATCATCAGATAGTCAGGGTCAAGCCAGTAATAGTCAAAACAGTCGCCCCCAAGCTGTCGGGAAGGAAAAAAGCGAGCGTTGATGCGGACGCGATCGCGCATGTCGCGGGGCAGCAGCGATCGTACATAGTCTGCCGCTTCCTTCAGCTCGGCTTCAAGCCGCTGCTTTTGCCGCTGCAGGTCGTGGGCCAGCTCATGCAGCCGCAGCCCTGACTTAACGCGGGCCTTGAGTTCAGCAATATCGACTGGCTTGATTAACAGGTCGTCAGCTCCCGCTTCTAGGGCCTGAACCCGATTCGCGATCGCGGTATGACCGGTCAGCAGCAAAAAGAAGGTGGCCGCAAGCTGCGGGTCTTGCTTAATCCGCTGGCAGACCTCAATCCCATCAATTTCGCCAGGCAGCAGTCGCCAGTCGCAGATGATGACCGGCGGCGACAGGTCAGCGGCTAGGGCCATGCCAATCTCGGCACTAGCCGCCGTCGCGACCGTGTAGCCCTGTTCGCGCAGCAGCCGCTGGAGCAGCTGGAGAATGACCGGATCGTCATCAATCACTAGAATATCTGCCATAGGCTCACTCAAAAGTCGTACCCAGCTTTAACCGGCATATGCTCAGGGAGGGGAGTCGCGACCGTCAGGCGGCTGGAGAGGGCATGGTTCCACAGGTCGATAAAATCGGCCAGGTAGTAGGGCCATGCCTGCTTTGCCTCAGGCAGTTCGAAGTTTTCAGGATCAAACAAATGCAGACGGTCCATCGATTCGGTTTCGGTCGGCTCCAAAATGTTAGCGCGGTAGGCTCCGCTTTCATCTAGCGCTGAGAAGCAGCAAACCTGATAGTAGTTTTCCCCAGATAGTTCTCGATACTGTACTAGGGTATAAACATCGACGGGAAGCAATGGAAATGGCAGGGCCAGGCTAATCTTCTGCTGAGCCGGTAAGAGTGACAGCCGCAGCGCGCTGCGAATGCCGTAGTAGCCTACCTGGTCAGACTGAAGCGGATATTTGCGGTAGCGCGGCTGCACGTAGCTGCGCATAAAGCTGGCAATATCAAGCGCCTCCTCGGTGTAGGCCCCAATTAGGCTGATATGGACATCGTAGGCGGGTACGCTGCTGATATTGAACACATCCAGGGTTAGGGTCTGATCGGTTTCAGCCAATCGCAGATCCCAGTATAGGTGAGGCATCGCCGTAATCTGCAGCTGTCGTTCGATTGCGCTGCGATAAAAATCGCCCTCTTGCTGGCGCTGCCGGGTGGTTTTATGGGCTAGCCAAGCATAGGTCCCGGTGACGGCGACCAGCAGTAGATTGCTCACGATTAGGAAGGGTTCCATAGCATTTTCCTCTAGCCCGTTTAACGCTTTAGATCAAATGTACTATTTTTGCCCAGGGTCTGGCATCTATGCTGACGCGAATAGGCTCAGCCTTTTCCCATATTCAATCAGAGCGAGATCGCTGGCGATTTTTGAGCTTAGTTACATTTGTAGCCTGACGACCAGTCTAGAACGGGAGAGTTTGCCATCATAGAGGCGCTGCGGTAATAGATTCAGAAGCGTTCAGAAAAGCGTTAGGACTGCCTTGATATGGATATTGATTCGCCCACCGATAGCTGCGTTTTGCCAATTTTGAAGTCTCCTAAAGACTATCAGGCATTTCGGATCAGCCCCCAGGACACCAATCGTCTGGCCATCGTATTTGACCCGACGACGGCTAACATGTCGCTGACCTACTGCGTCGAAATTTTTGACATCGGTGGAAAAACGCCGCCCAACCGTCATCAGTTTGCGGTAGAGATGTTCTTTATCCTCAAGGGCGAAGGCCGGGCCATGTGCGATGGTAAAACCGTTCCGATTAGCGCCGGTGACAGCATTCTGGTGCCGCCCAATGGAATTCATGCGATTGAAAATACCGGCTCGACCCGGCTGTATACGCTCTCGATTATGGTTCCAAACGAAAACTTTGCCGAGCTGATCCGCAGCGGCACCCCGGTAGAGCTCGATGAGGAAGATATGGCCGTGCTGGGTCGTCGGGATGGCGAGATCGCGCCCTTGCCGGTCGAGTCTCTGGCCCAGTCGGTCGCCTAGCCTTGGCCACCCGACTCCCGCTACGACCCTGCCAGTCCTGCTCAATGCGCACCCGCGACGGCGTCCGGCTAGATGCGGATGTCTACCGGCCCGACGCAGCTGGGCCGTTTCCCGTACTGCTGATGCGGCAGCCCTACGGACGCGAGATCGCCTCTACCGTCGTCTATGCCCATCCCACCTGGTACGCTGCCCAGGGCTACATCGTGGTGATTCAGGACGTGCGCGGGCGGGGAACCTCAGCCGGGAAATTTGAGTTATTTGCTAACGAAGTAGCAGACGGGGAAGATACCGTAAATTGGGCGGCGCAGCTTCCCGGCAGCGATGGCCAGGTAGGGATGTACGGCTTTTCGTACCAGGGGATGACCCAGCTCTATGCAGCTCAGGCTCAACCGGCGGCGCTGAAGGCGATTGCGCCAGCAATGGTGGGCTACCATCCCTACGCTGACTGGGCCTATGAAAACGGAGCGCTGTGCCTTCAGATTGGTCTAAGCTGGGCAATTCAGCTGGCAGCAGAGACGGCTCGGCTGGCGGGCGACGAGGCCCGCTATCAGCAGCTCTATGCCGCCGCTCGCCAGCTGCCCCTAAACGATCCGGTGCCGGCCCGGCCAGAGGTGCTTGCCGCGATCGCGCCAGAATCTTTCTTTCACGACTGGCTCGACCATCCGACCGAAGACGACTACTGGCAGAGCCTCACCCCCCAGCTGGACTCCGTAGACCTGCCGATGCTGCACATTGGCGGCTGGTTTGATCCCTACCTGCGAGGAAATCTCAGACTTTATCGTGAGATGGCCAGCCGCAGCCCGCAGCCCCAACAGCTCTGGGTAGGCCCCTGGGGCCACATTCCCTGGGGCCGTAAGGTAGGTGCCGTAGATTTTGGCAGCAAAGCCATTAGCCCGATGGATCAGGTTCAGATTCGCTGGTTCGAGCATTTTCTCAAGGGCAAGCTAACCGACCTGCTCGATCAGCCGCCGGTCTGTTGGTTTGAAATGGGGTCTAATCACTGGCGGCGGTTTGACGCCTGGCCTCAGCCCGAAACCCAGCGTTACTTTCTCCACAGCAGCGGTCTGGCCAGCATCCGCACGGATGATGGCAAACTGTCCCAAGCGCCACTATCCGATGGCGATGATGTTTTAATTCACGATCCCTGGCGGCCCGCCCCGGCCCGGGGCGGCCATGCGGCTATCCCTGCTGGCAGCTTCGAACGTACCGAAATTGACAGCCGCAGCGACGTGCTGACCTACACGACCGGCCCGCTAAAGGCCAGCCTGGAGGTGGCGGGAGAGCCCGCAGTAGAACTCATTTGCCAGACAGACGCAGCCAGCTATGACCTCTGCGCCGTGCTGTCGGTGGTGCATCCTGACGGCACAGTCTATAACCTGACTCAGGGATATCGACGGTGCGATCGCGATGCCATCCAGCCCATCAGCCTCACGCTACAGCCCACCTGCTTCCGCTTAAACCTGGGCCAGGCCCTCCGCCTGAGCCTCAGCGCCGCCTGCTTTCCCGCTTACCCTGTCAATCCCGGCACCGGCAATCCAGCTAAGTCAGCTCGCCTAATCGAAGCTCAGATTATCACGCTCACGATTCAGCACGGGCAAAGTGCTGGCTCAAAGGTTTTACTTCCGGTACTGCCCTCAGCGGCTATCGGCTAACGCCTTTTCAGCTACCCTCAGCTTTCTCAGAAACCCCTTAAGCTCACCTCAGTTTGGCATCAGACCTAGCTCAGGTGAGCATCGCATTCTAGTGAGTAATGAAGCTTAAACCCATTCACAAGGAGCTCATTCTCATGAACAGCAACTTCTTCGCCGCTCTCGCCCTGACTGTCGCGACTGTCGCGATCGCACCCACCGCCCAGGCCGCCGAAGTCAAACCCGCCGCTCTCCAGGAAAGCCGCTTTGAAGTCCTCGATCGCGGCGGTGCCAAAGCCGTCACGAATATTCAAGCCACCCGCCTGGAACACCTCGACAACCAGTCCAAGGCAGTCGATGACATCCAGGCCACCCGGCTGGAGTTCCTGGATAACCAGTCCAAAGCGGTCGATGATATCCAGGCCACTCGCTTGGAATTCCTGGATAACCAATCCAAGGCAGTCGAAAATCTGCAATCGACCCGGCTGGGCGAGCTAGACCGCCGCGACAAAGGCGAAATTCAAAAGCTGCGGCTAGAGCATCTGGACAACCAGTCCAAAGCCAACCTAATTCAGTAATCGTGCTGCTTTAAAGCTAAATAGGCAATCCACATCGGTGCCAGGCAAACTTCTATGCCTGGCACCAATGCGTTTTAAGCTTGGATACCCACTTTACTGCTTAGATTTTGACTTCAGGTTTGCGAACCTAGTGAAGCGATGGCATCGGCAACTTTCACCATAAGTGTCATCGAGTCAATTGGTGAAGCCGTGAAACCGTACTTCTCATAAAACTGCTTTGCTTCTTTCGAGATAGCATGTACCAGAATTGCTCTTATTCCAGCAATTTCAGCGGCTTGCAGAGTACGGAGAATGGCGTCTCGCAGCAGAGCTCGCCCAAAACCTTTACCTTGCCACTTAAGGTCTACCGCCAATCGGCCAACTACCATAACTGGAATTGGGTCGGGCATATTGCGCCGGACCCGACCGGTCGCCGAGGTTTGTGCGATCGCGCCATTAGCCAGACAATAGTACGCGATCACGACTTCACCCGCGCAGAGAACGTAGGTGCGCGAAGCTCCTCCCAGCTCATTTTTTAGAGCCCGACGCTTCAGCCAGTCATCTAGCTGACCGTTACCTGAGTCAAAGCTTTCAAGCCGATGGGACGAATTCAGCTTTTCAGGCGGACGAAGCCTGTCCTGCTCTCGATCGAATTCCACTGGCTAATCCCAGGGGGCCTGGGCTGTCAGCAAGGTGCGGAGCTTTTCATTTTGTGCCGGGGGTGCATCCAGCAGCGCCACAAATTGCTTAAATTTGTGTTCATCCAACCCAAAGAAACGCCGGTCTAGAAGAACGTCCTGAGCTTTTTGATAAGCCGACTCCAGCATGAACTCTGAGCGGCTCTTACCCTGCACTTCAGCCGCATAGTCAATCAAATCACGTTGATTTTGCTTCGCTCGGATATTGATCGTGACATCGCGGGTCTGGCTAACGGGCCTTTCACCGGCTGAGGCGGACATATCGCTTATCCCGATTATAGAGAACTTCATCTAATGTAAGAGTTTTGTATGCACAACGTCAACACATTCTTGGCCGCGGTTCGATCACTCACTGTCTTAGCCCTATGGCAACGGTAGCTAGGCGGTACTACGCTATGAATAACCCTGTGTAAGCAGCACCATGATCCCCATCAAAAGGCAAATCGTCACCGACGAAGCCATGCAGCCCGTTGCCGTCATCATCTCCTACGCAGATTGGCAGCAAATCGAAGCACTGCTGCAAGCTGAACCCTCTAAGGATAATAGCCAGCGTCTTGCCTCTTATGCTGGCAGCATTACTCTCAGCCTAGATCCCCTCACTTACCAAAAGCAGATTAGAGACGAATGGAATTAAATATTTCACCCAATGTGCGTCCTGGTACGGTCGGTGTAGAACGGGTCTGTTGCGCTGCTCAACACCTTCTAAGATTTTCCGTATTAGCCCAGCCATAAGCCACCTCAATCAAGGCTTTTCCGCTAATTTCAAGCTCTTTTTCATGAACTAGTTTTCCGCCGAGCGCAGCATAAAACCGACATGCAGGATTATCGGCCAAAACCCACGCCAGCATAGAATCGATGCTCAACTGACTCAGCTTTTCCGCGATCGCCTTCACTAGACAACGTCCAATTCCTTTTCCTTGGTGGTTTTGTCGGATGTAGATTGCTGTTAACTCACCTTTGTATAGTGGATCGCCTGTGCGCTCTACCCCTCCGTTTGCAAAGCCGACAATCTCACCGAATTCTTCAGCAACGTAAGTGAAGTTGCCATCTTCTGAAGCGTGGTTCAAAATCTGATGCCAGCCGTTTGCTCTGCGCTCATAAGAGAGGTTTGCCAAATGCTCATCTGGCACGATGTCTCGATAGGTCGTTCGCCAAGTGTCCACATGAACCCTGGCAATGTCAGGTACATCGTCGTGGGTCACATTCCTTATAATCATTGCTAATTCCGACCGCTGCATTTTAGTTGTTAGCCTGCTCAGGCTATGAAAAAGAGCTTCGTGCTGCTAGCCAACGTTCAAAAGAATGTTGGCTTTCGCCACTTTGCCTACCCGCTAATAAGCCTTCAACGCCAATATGTTCGTCCAAATCAATCCACTCAATTGCATAACCATCTCCCAAGAGTTGCCAGTTTTGTCGCTCTTTCAGAGAAGCATGTAGTAAGCGGGGATACCAAGATAAGGGAACGATTAAACTTCTTCCATCCATCAAGTCCACAATCAACTTTTCGTCAGTCACTCTGATCTGGGCTGCAAGGGGTTCCGTTTCAAGCGTCAAAGTAGTCATTCCAAGCCTCCAATAGTATGTGTTCGTGTTCCTCCACAAGCCGAGAGATAGCGTTTAGTTCGTAGTCCTTAAACCCTCTATTCTTTGCTAAAGAAACAGGGCTGAGCCAGAACTTGGCCAGCTGCCGGTCGCGCTTAACATGGATATGAGCAGGTTCGCCCCTATCGGAGCTGAAAAAGATGAAACTGTAGGGGCCAACCTGTAGAACCGTAGGCATGAGTGAGGATGCTGTGCTAGTTCCGACCAACTCATTTCTTACTTCGGGACGAGCGGCTGACTAAATTACCCCTTTAGAGCTAGGAATGGTGTGAGCCCGGCGGGGGTCAGTTTCGGTGGCCATGCGCATGGCGCGGGCGAAGGCTTTGAAGGTGGCTTCGATGATGTGGTGGGAGTTGAGCCCGGCCAGCTGGCGGATGTGGAGGGTCATCTGGCTGTGGTTGACGATCGCGACAAAAAATTCGCGCACCAGCTGAGTATCGTAGGTGCCGACGCGCTGGGTGGGGATCTCCAGGCCATAGCTGAGGTGGGGACGGCCTGAAAAGTCTAGCGCCACCTGGATCAGCGCCTCATCCAGGGGAGCGACGAAATGGCCGAAGCGAACGATGCCTTTGCGATCGCCCATGGCCTGATGCAGCGCCTGCCCCAACGTAATCCCCACATCCTCATTGGTGTGATGGTCGTCAATCTCTAAATCGCCCTCGGCCCGCACTTCTAGGTCAAACAGCCCATGGGAGGCAATCTGGTGCAGCATGTGGTCGAGAAACGGAATGCCGGTTTCCGCAATGCAGCGGCCCTGGCCGTCCAGCGTTAGCGCCACCTGTACATCGGTTTCGTTTGTCTTGCGGCTGACCGCAGCGGAGCGGCTGGGCAGGTCGAGGTGGGTATCGGGAGAGGAGGCGCGATCGCGGGTCTGCATAGAACACTATCGGTAAAAACCCATCTTACCAAGCGAATTCCTCGGCAAACGAACCCTAGGCAGACTGGATCTGGGTCAGCACCTGCCGCACCAGAGCGGGATCAACCTGGTCGCTGACAAAGGCTGCGCCAATTTGCTGGGGCAGCACAAATCGGACCTTGCCCGCTTGGACCTTTTTATCGCTTTGCAGCGCGATCGCAATATTGTCAATATTCAGTCCGGCAGGCAGCTGTGTGGGCAGAGCAGCCTTTTCGATCAGGACCTGCTGCCGCTGCACCGCGCTGGCTTCCCAAAGGCCCATCTCCTCAGCAATTTTCCCGGCGGCGACCATGCCGATAGCGACTGCCTCACCGTGGTTGACCTGGCGATAGCCGGTGAGGCTTTCCACCGCATGGCCCACCGTATGACCGTAGTTGAGAATGGCCCGTAGGCCGCCTTCCTTTTCATCCGCCGCGACCACATCGGCCTTGGCCTGGCAGGAGTGGGTCAGCATCATCTGCAGCAGGTCGTCACTGACCGTCCGCTGCCGGTCGAATCGGGGGGCTGCTTCTAGCGCTTCAAACAGGGGCCGATCCCAGATCACGCCGTACTTGATCACCTCGGAGACACCGGCCCGAAATTCTCTAACCGGCAGCGTCGCCAGTACAGTTGGGTCAATCAGCACTAACTTGGGCTGGTGAAAGGCCCCGATCAGGTTTTTACCCTGGGGATGGTTCACCCCAGTCTTGCCGCCGATCGCCGCATCGACCATCGCCAGCAGTGAGGTTGGCACCTGGATCACCGCAATCCCCCGCAGCCAGGTGGCAGCGGCAAAGCCGGTCATGTCGCCAATCACGCCGCCGCCCAGGGCCACCATAGCCGAACCGCGCTCCAGCCGCTGCTCGAAGGCCAGGTTGTGAATTTTCTCGATCGAGCGCATTGTTTTATAACGCTCCCCGGCAGGCAGAATCAGAGGGCTGACGCTGTAGCCCGCCTGCTCCAGGGACGCGATCGCGCTTTTCCCATAGTGCTTAAACACCACCGGGTTAGAAACCAGCAGCAGCTTTTGTCCCGGGCGCACCAGCGGCCCAGAATCAGGCCCCAAATCAGGTCCAGAGCCAGCCGCCAGCCAGGGGCCCAAATAGTCCAAGCCACCGGGCGCAATCCGAATGTCATAGGACTGCTGCGGCAGCTTAACGGGGATAACGCTTTTCATAGGGGGCTTTTTACCGTTGAGTCAGGAGTCAGTGATTCTATTATCGCCCCTATGCCGTTCCCCAGCGGCTCAAAAAAGGGGACTCGTTCCATGCTTCAATAGAAGAAATCAATTCAGTCTAAGACCAGTTAGGAGAGCGCATTATGGGCGGAGCCGTTATCTATGTCGTACTTGTGGGCGGAGCCTTTGCGACGGCTATGGGCCTGTTTTTCGGACTGCGGGCGGCGAAGCTAATCTAGCTTGCGCTGGGTTAGGCCGCGATCGCTGACCCGATTGGCTCAGGTGATAGATCGCCGCTAAAATTGTCCAGTTCAGCACGTTGACTCGGGCATCGAAAAAGACGACATCGAAGCAGCCAAACAGAATCGCGCCGCCAAAGGCGAGCAGGTAGCTCAGCAATACGGCCTTTTGCTCAGCCTGAAGCGACCCAAGCCAAACGGTTTTGACCCCTCGGTAGCAGATCAGGCCGACCAGCAAACTGAGGCCCAGCATGACCGGCAGGCCCGTTTCCGACGCGAGAAACAGCCAGACATTGTGGGCGTGATAGATATTAGGGTAGCCCGGAATATGGGCAATGGCCTGCTCTCGATAGAGCTGATCAAAGCCGCCTAGTCCCCAGCCTAGCCAGGGTCGCTGCCGAGTTAGGTCCAGCGCCATCTGCCAGATCTGGAGCCGGGGATCCTGGGTCACCAGCGCTAGGGAGAGCGGTCGGCCCCCAATGCCAAAGCGAACTGCGGCCGTGAGTAGCGCGATCGCACTCGTCCCGCTGATGATCAGTACCCAGCGCCGACGGCGGAGTAGATAGCCCGCGATCGCCAGCTGCACCAAGGCAATCAGCAGCCCGTTTCGCGACCCGGTGCAAAAAATTCCGACCAGACAGAGGCTGATAGCGCCGCTGAGCCAGCCGCGACGGCTCGCCATCGCCCCACTGCCGGGACGCCAGCTGGCCTGGACCAGCAGCCCCAGCGCCAGGCCTAAAATCAGAATCAGATACTGACTGAGAATATTGGGATGGCCAATGACGCTGTAGGCGCGGTGACCAAAATCGTCGTCAAACATCCAGGCAATGCCAGGCCAGGTTTTGGCATAGGGAAAAATGCTTGGAAACTTGAGAATGTACTCCACCAGGGCGCTGAGGCTGATGGGCACCGAGGCAGCCGTCAGCGCGATCGCCAGTCGCTCTAACTTGGACCAGGGATTCGCCTGAACCGATGGCAGCGTCGCCAGCACCGCAAATAGGACAAAAAAGGGCAAAAAATTGGCTAGCTGCAGAAAGGCATCGGCCCGGTCATAGGCAAACGCCGCGCTGGCAACTAGCGCCACCGCCAGTGCAATTAGCCCCTGCCGCCAAAGAAACTTGAGAATCAGCCCAGCCCGCTGATAGCAGGTTATCAGCATCAGGCTGCCGAGCCAGACCATACTCACCAGCGGCATAAACGGCAGCAGCACCAGCCCCGCCAGCCACAGCCAATCAGGTTTAGGGTGCAGCAGCCAGTCGTATTTTTTTCGACCGGAGCGAGTCCAACTATCCATCCTAGTACGCGCCATCGCCGACTATCACGACCCTCACCGTGCGAATCAAAATATAGATATCGAGCCAGACCGACCAGTTTCTGACGTAGTAGGCATCAAAGTTGACCCGCTCATCGTAGGTTACGTCGTTGCGACCCGAGACCTGCCAGAGGCCGGTAATCCCAGGGAGCACCTGGGTATAGAGCGAAAATTTATCGCCATAGCGCCAAACCTCATCAAAGATAATCGGGCGCGGCCCTACCAGACTCATTTCACCGCGCAGCACGTTCCAGAGCTGGGGCAGCTCGTCAAGGCTGGTGCGACGGAGAAAATAGCCCAAGGGCGTAATCCGCGGATCGTGTCTGAGTTTTTGATCTTTCTCCCAGGAGGCCCGGTATTCCGGATGGTCCTGTAAATATTGGGCCAATACTCGGTCAGCATCGGCTACCATAGAACGAAATTTCCACGCTTTGAAGGGCCGACCGCTGCGGCCAATCCGGGTCTGGCTGTAGAACACGGGGCCAGGCGAGTTAAGGCGAATCAGTAGGCCAATCAGCCCGATAATCGGCAGGCATAGAATCCCAATGACAATCACCAGCCCTTTATCAAGCAGGCCCTTAAGCAACCTGGGGCCGGGGAGAAAGAGCTGCTGACGGGTTTCTAACCCCAGGACGCCGCCCAGATCTTTGGCAACCACCCAGAGACTCGACATGCCAAATAAGTCGGGAATCAGCATCAGGTGGGGGAAGGACCGTCCGTAGCGCTCCAGCAGCCACAGCAGCCGATCGCGGGAGACGCCCGGCATCGCGACGATGGCATAGGGAATTTTCATTTCCCGGGCCAGAATGGGAGCCATCGACAGCCGACCCACTACGGGCACATCGAGCAGCGTGCCATGCTTACGAATATCATCATCGAGTACGGCAACCGGCTTCAGCCCTAAGCTCGGCTGTAGGCGCAGGTTGCGAATCAGCATTTCACCGGTCTTGCCTGCCCCCAGCACGACGACCGGGTAGCCCCACCAAGGCTGTTGGGCGCAGATTACCCTCAGCCCAAAGCGGCCGATGACGCCAAACAGCAGCGAAAACATCCAGGTCAGCAGAAACGCACCCCGGGAATAGATTTCGACCTCGCGAAAGAGAAAGATGGACGAGCCCAGCAGCAGATACAGCAGGGACGTTGTTAGGATTAGCCGCCGCAGCTCCTCTACCGGGCTCATCGCGATGCCTGGGTACAGCTTCGAGATCGCGTAGCCCAGGATAAAAATCCCTGTCAATGGCCACAGCCGCCAATAGAGCGAAGGGTGAAACTGGCCATCAAAGGCCAGCCTCAGCCAGACCCCCACAATACCAGCTAAACTCAGGCAGAGAGCATCTATGCCGATCAGGACAAGCAGCGTCTGCCGGGGGCGAGTAGCGACCTTAACCGGCGCGATCGCAGGTTTCAAAGCCTGGTCAGGGGTCATCGGTTTAGCAATATCCCGCCAAATTTTCCTCACTACTCTAGGGGATCTCCTGCCTGAAATCGCGCCCAGGCCCGATTAATGTAGGTCCGAAACTGGGTTTGAAACCGCTCAACCGAGAACAGCTCTGCCTGATGCCGCAGCTGAGCCGCGTCAAACTGTACCTGCCCCGATTCAATTTGTTTGACCGACTGTACCAGACTTTCAGCGGTTTGCGTGGAAAAGAGTAGGCCAGTTTTCCCAGGGATGACGGTTTCAGCCTGCCCTCCCTTCTGGTAGACAATCACTGGCGCACCCGCCGCCTGAGCTTCTACCGGGGTAATGCCAAAGTCTTCTTCCGCTGGAAAAATAAACGCCCGACAGCGCTGCATCAGGTCTTCAACTACGGTATCGGGCTGGCTGCCCAGCAGCTGGACCTGTGAACCAGCCAGCGCTTTCACCGCCGACCAGCCGGGGCCGTCGCCAATCACCACCAGCGGCAGCCCCAGCTGGTTAAAGGCCTCGATAGTCAGGTCTACGCGCTTGTAGGGGACAAAGCGAGATACCGTCAGATAAAAGCGATCGCGGGGCAAATCCGCTCGGAAGCGTTCGATCGCCACTGGCGGATAGATCACCTCAGCCGGTCGCCGGTAGGTTTTCCAGATTCGCCTGGCGACGTACTGGGAGTTGGCAATCAGGCCGTCGGCTCGGTTGGCGCTGGCGATATCCCAGAGCCGCAGGTAGTGAAGGGTCAGCCGGGTTGCTGCACTTTTAAGACCCCGGTTGAGGCCAGACTGACGCAGATAGGCCAGCTGAAATTCCCAGGCGTAGCGCATCGGCGTATGCACATAGCTGATATGAAGCTGATCGGGCCGGGTGATGACGCCTTTGGCGACGGCGTGATGGCTAGAAATCACCAGGTCATATTCAGCCAGGTCAAACTGCTCAACTGCGATCGGCATCAGCGGTAGGTAGCTGCGGAACCGCTGCCTAGCCAACGGCAGTCGCTGCAAAAATGAGGTCCTTACCGGTCGGTGCTGAATGAAATAGCGCAGCTCGTCGGGGAGAAAATCGACCAGGCTATAGAGGTCGGCCTGGGGATACTGGCGCAATATCTGCTCGACCACCTTTTCCGAGCCCGCATAGCTGGCCAGCCACTCATGCACGACCGCAACGTTCATAGCGGTACCCTTGGACCCTCACAACTGCGCCTGAAAGAGCCATCATAGGTGAGAATCGGGACGGTTTAGAAAAATCAGTACCCAGGCTCCTAAGATGGCCTTAGCTTGGAATTTAAAATTGCTGATTGACTTCGCGAAAGGCCGCCAAGGTCTCACCCCTTCCCCGCGCCGACCTGTTTATAGATGGCATCGATATTATTGACTATGGTATGCAGCTCAAAATAGCTGAATTTAGCAACTTTGTCGTGCTCAAGGCGCTGCCACGGCTCTCTCAACCCACTGAGGCGACGGAACCGGGCTCCGTCCTGTAAGCGTGTTCCGCCCTATGGGATATGACATCTGCTGTGGGGCTTTGGCAGGATATAGCTATGGATACTAGCGCTCGTCTAAGAAATTTGAACCGCATCCGACGACTGAGCCGCCTGATGGATACGGCATTTCGCATTCCCGGAATTGGTCTGCGGATTGGGTTAGACCCAATTATCGGTTTGGTGCCCGGACTAGGCGACCTAATTGCAACGGCGGTTTCTGCCTATATTTTGTTTCTGGCGGCGCGGTTTCGCCTGCCAGGGAAAGTCTTTGGCCGGATGGTCTTTAACGTTGGGCTAGAGTTCGTCATCGGCGCGATTCCTCTGCTCGGTGATATTTTCGATGCGTTCTTCAAGTCAAACGTACGCAACCTAGCCCTGTTAGAGGCACATTTGCAGGCGGCTGAGCCCGATTTGGAAAAGGCTTCGCTAAGTACATCGACCGCTATGGCGGCGGGTGATTAGCACAGAGTGAGAAGCTCAGCCAGCTGGGAGTCTTGAGCCAGCTTCATCAAAACACCATGGGGGTGCGCGATCGCACCATGCCCCAGACTCGCTAGACTGGCCTAAAGGCTGAATGCACGTCTGGTAACCCTTTGACATAGCCCATGGCGCCTCCTCCACCTGAACTGCAATCGGCCGACCGCCAAATTTCCCATCCTTCCTTACGCCAGCTGCAAACCGGGTCACCTCCCTATAGCCTGGAGCAGCTGCTGAATCTGTTTGCCCATCCGCGTTATTTTTTCTCAGGCGAAGTAGCGCTGAGCAAGAGACGCCACATTCTGATTGCCGTCTGGGTCACCGGCATGTCCTATGTGATCGACCGGATTGAGCAGGAAGCGCTGCGAGTAGAGCTGGGCATTTCTACGCTCCCTGGCTGGGCCGCGTTCAGACAGCAGATTATCGAATTCTGGCCGTGGTTCTGGCTGTTCGTTGCACTCACGGGCTGCCTAGCGGGTTTGCTGGTCTGGCTGGTTGGGGGCTGGTGGTTCCGGCTGCGGCTGCGGTGGGCGGGGGCCGAAAATCCTAATCCGCATCTGTCTCGGCTGGTTTTTATCTATGCTTCGCTGGTGTTTGCCCTGCCCAACCTGTTCGTTGCCCTGCTGTGGACCGGCGTCCAAGCTCGCTATACCACAGCCTATAGCGAAGATATTTTTCTCTCGCTATTAGTACTCATTTTTGCCTATTGGGAACTGTATAGTGCTTACGTCGGTGTCCGTACCTGGTTTACGCTCGACCGCCGGAAAGCGCAGCTGTGGTTTGCGATTCTACCAGGGCTGCTATATATCTTCACCTATCTGGCTGGGATGCTGCTACTGCGCTCGGTAGGCCGCTAAAATCTAAAATAACGAGTTGCCAGCTGCATTAGCGCAAACCGGGGTACAAATAGGCTAGATTCAGACAACTTTTGCCTTTCCCTTGACGAATGGCGCTGACGTTGCTCTAATTTGAACGACTCAGTCAAAGCCGCGTATATCGAATTTCAGCCTTTTTGCTATCTGACTCCATCCTATGACGTCTTCCCATCCTTCCAATTCTAGTCCCCCGGCGGGCCGCTCAGCTGGCTCAGAAGCGGCTAATGCCGGCAGCTATGCCCCTTCAGTGCCGATGTCGGTATACCGTGAGCTCGCGGCCGAGCTCCAGGCCACCAAGGCGATGGTTGACTCCCTCAGCAGCCAGAACCACTACCTGGCTCAGCAGAACCATTTGCTGAAGCAGGAAATTCATCGAGCAGTCCAGGTGACGCTGACCCTGGGCCAGTTTGCCGGTGTCACCCCACAGCCCGCTGATTTTGTACCAGAAGCGCCTCAGCCCTCAGCCAATACCGCAGTCCATCGGACAGGATCTAGCCCAGCCGATAATCGACCTGCCCCTCATCCCTCGGCCGAGCCGGCGCCGTCTGGGATCAGGCCGCTAGAGCAGCTCTCGAAACTATTTACGGAGCAGCCTGAGGCCAACCGGCTTAATTCTGAGTCGCAAGAACCAAAAGATATGAGCAGTTTGTGGCTGATTCTATCTATCACCATCATCATCCTGACCGCGTTTGGGGCAGGGTTCCTCATCATGCGGCCGCTGCTAAGCGATCGCTGAAACGGTAGCGTCGAATACGGTATTATGCCTTTGCGGCCCGTTAAATCTAGGTCAGCAAATCAGAGCAGCCCAAGCCAAGGGCTGGTGTACGGAGTGGTAGACGGCTATGAAAAAAATCGAAGCGATCATTCGTCCCTTCAAGCTAGACGAGGTCAAGATTGCGCTGGTGAATGCGGGTATCGTCGGCATGACGGTTTCAGAGGTGCGCGGATTTGGCCGCCAGAAAGGGCAAACTGAGCGCTATCGAGGCTCTGAGTACACGGTTGAGTTTCTGCAAAAGCTCAAGGTTGAAATCGTTGTAGAAGACACTCAGGTCGATATGGTAGTCGAGAAGGTGATTGAAGCGGCTCGCACCGGCGAGATTGGCGATGGCAAAATCTTCATCAGCCCGGTGAATGAGATTGTCCGCATTCGCACCGGCGAAAAGAACCTAGAGGCAGTGTAGGTTCGTTCCCCATTTGCTGCCCATGAGCGCCGATCAGCAGACCGTCACAGCGCTGCTAGAGCAGTATGAGCGGTTTGGGGTGGAGCTGGGTCTGAGCCGCATTGAGTCTCTGCTGGCTCGGCTTGGGAACCCAGAGCGGCGGGTGCCGATTGTCCATGTTGCTGGGACCAATGGCAAAGGCTCTGTCTGCGCCTACGTCGCGGCAGTGCTGACGGCGGCGGGGTATCGAACTGGGCGCTATACGTCTCCCCATTTGGTGAGCTGGCGCGATCGCATTGTCATCAACAACCAGCCCATTAGCTGGCCCGACCTGCACCATCAGCTCCAGCAAGTTGAAGCAGCCATTGATCCAGCAGAACCCTCACCAACTCAGTTTGAAGTCTTTACGGCAGCGATGTGGCGCTATTTTGCCGAGCAGGCTGTAGATATCGCGGTGATCGAAGTCGGGCTGGGTGGTCGGCTGGACGCGACCAATGTCTGCCCCCGACCCCTGGTCGGCACAATTGTTTCGCTGAGCCGCGAGCATTGGCAGCGGCTTGGCCCCACCCTGGCGGATATTGCCCGGGAAAAGGCTGGTATTCTCAAGCCGGGGCGACCCGTCGCGGTTGGGCCACTGCCCGACGCAGCCCGAACCGTTGTCGCTGAACGCGCCCAGACGCTAGACTGCCCGGTAGATTGGGTCGAACCCGCGATCGCGCTCCCCGACGGACAGCTCCAGTTTCGCCAGATCCAATACCCTCAGGTGCTGCTCGGCCCGCACCAGCGAACCAATTCAGCCGTCGCGATCGCGGCTCTCCAGTCGCTCCAGTCTCAGGGCTGGCAGATTTCCACCGACGACATTCAAACCGGCCTGGCTCAGGTGCAGTGGCCTGGACGGCTTCAGTGGAGCCACTGGCTAGGTCAGCAGCTGCTGGTAGACGGTGCTCACAATCCAGCAGCGGCCCAGGCGCTGCGCCGCTACGTTGACGAGTCGCATCCTGGTCAGACCGTCACCTGGCTGATGGGAATGCTGGCGACTAAAGACGCGCTAGAAATTTTTGAAGACCTGCTGCGACCGGGGGATAGCCTCTATTTGGTGCCGGTAGCGGGGCATCTGACAGCTCAGCCGGAGGGATTGAGCGCGATCGCAGCTCAGGTCTGCCCGACGCTCGAAATCTGCAAAACCTATCCAGACTTGGCCCAGGGGTTAGCCGCAGTCAATCGGTCCGGAGGCTCCCTACCGGTGCTCTGCGGTTCGCTGTACCTGGTAGGACAGTTTATGGAACTGCAAAGAGAGACTTAGCTGCGCCAGCGCAGAATCTGTTCCGATACGGGGTTTACAAATGGTCGAGAGGCTGCGACCGACTGAGCGAACTCTCGCTTGAGTCGGTAGTACCAGCGGGCTTGGGTATCGGCATCTCTGATTAGCAACAGCTTGGGTTGAGTGCGTAGGCCGATCTGTTGCTTAACGACCATGTCTCGATCCTGATTTAGAAATTTGCGGACAAAGGGCTTGAGCAAAGGCATCAGGGCTGAAAACCAGGGGATAGTGCTGTAGAACAGCGTGGTCACTTCTGTTTCACTTTCAGAAATGGGGGTTATCGCGGTGAGATTGCAAACCTGGTGCTGAGCGGTTGTCACGCGCTCAATCCGCACGCCGGGGAGCTGAAAAGAGATTTCTACCGTAGGTGATTTACCAACTAACCGGTAGAACAGCGTTTGATTCACCAGGGGATGCTCTCGCATCGTAAAGCCATAGGGAGAGGGGTCAAAGGCTTTGACTTCTTCAGAGAGCTCTGGCGCATCTCGCCACCACCAGGACCGATGCACAAACGGCACATGGGCCGGGTCCATTAGCCCCACCACCGCGTGATCGACATAGCAGGGAAAAGACATCGCCTCCATCCCCTGATGGCTTTTTCCGACGAAGCCGGGTACCGTTGGTACGGCCATTTCAATGTTCGGTTCAGCCTTGGGCGGCCGGGCGCGATCTCGCATATAAATCCAAATATTGCCCTGCTGCTCCTGCACCGGATAGGCCTCGACCTGAAAGCGCTCCAAATTTACCTTTTGGCCATCGGTCAACGAAGGAATCGCCGTACAGCGTCCGGTCGGATCAAACCGCCAGCCGTGATAGCAGCATTCAACCGCTTTGCCGTCAAACTGACCGCAGCTCAGCGGCACCGCCCGGTGAGGGCAGACATCGCGCAGCGCAAACGCCTCTCCCGTCCGCTGCCGACCAAACAGGATGGGCTCATTCAGCAGCGTTTTAGCCACAAGCCGACCTGGCTTTAGCTGCTGGGTCGGTAAAGCGTAGTACCAGAGATTGCGCAGAAACAAAGGGGTTGACGATTCCATCCAGACAGAGGCTTGTACAGAGGCTTATGGCAATAGCTCAGCTACTAGACTATAGCGTTAGTTCTAGCAGGCCCATCCCCCTGACTTTCCTAGAACACCAGATATCCACCCCTTGTCGCTGCTGTCAAACCCCGAAAACGCTTCTAAGATAGTCAAATGTACTATGTGGCTGACTTGGGATGAGCGCTATGAAAAAGTTTGAGATTCAAGCTCCCTTCGAGCCGGCGGGCGACCAGCCCAAAGCGATCGCGCAGCTCACCGACTTCTTAGCCCAGAGCAAGACCTATCAGACGCTGCTCGGCGCCACTGGGACGGGGAAAACCCACACGATTGCCCGGGTGGTCGAGAAAGTAGGCAGACCGACCCTGCTGCTGGCCCACAATAAAACCCTGGCGGCACAGCTCTGCAACGAGCTACGGGAGTTTTTCCCCGAAAACTCGGTCGAGTATTTCATCAGCTATTATGACTACTATCAGCCGGAAGCCTATATCCCCGTCACCGATACCTACATCGCCAAGACTGCCTCGATCAACGATGAGATTGACATGCTGCGGCATTCGGCGACGCGATCGCTGTTTGAGCGACGGGACGTGATTGTGGTCGCCTCGATCAGCTGCATCTACGGTCTGGGCATTCCGTCTGAATATCTCAAAGCTTCGATTCCCCTGCGAGTTGGCTCTGAGGCTAACCAGCGGCAGATTCTACGCGACCTGGCCTCGATTCAGTATTCGCGCAACGACTTAGATTTGGGTCGGGGCCGCTTTCGGGTCAAGGGCGACGTGCTGGAAATTGGCCCGGCCTACGAAGACCGGATTATTCGGATTGAGTTCTTCGGCGATGAAATCGACGCTATTCGCTATATCGACCCGGTGACCGGCGCGACTTTGCAGAGCATGGACGCGCTGAATATTTACCCGGCCCGCCACTTTGTCACACCCGACGATAAGCTAGAAGCCGCCTGCGACGCGATCGCAACAGAACTTAAAGAGCAGCTGGCTCTGCTGGAAAGCCAGAATAAGCTGCTAGAGGCGCAGCGGCTGGAGCAGCGCACCAGGTATGACCTGGAAATGCTGCGGGAGGTAGGCTATTGCAACGGTGTTGAAAACTATTCCCGCCATCTGGCTGGCCGTTTGGCCGGAGCTCCACCAGAGTGCCTGCTCGACTACTTTCCCGACGACTGGCTGTTGGCCATCGACGAGTCCCACGTTACCATTCCGCAAATTCACGCCATGTACAACGGTGACCAGGCCCGCAAGCGGGTATTGATCGACCATGGCTTTCGGCTCCCGAGCGCGGCAGATAACCGTCCGCTGAAGGCCGAGGAATTTTGGCAAAAGCTCAACCAGTGTATCTTTGTCTCGGCGACGCCGGGAGCCTGGGAATTTGAACAGTCCGGCGGTCGGGTGGCGGAGCAGGTGATTCGGCCTACCGGGGTACTCGATCCGGAAATCTATGTGCGCCCCACCGAGGGCCAGATCGACGATCTGCTGGGGGAAATTCGGACGCGGGTGGACAAGCAGGAGCGGACACTGGTGACGACGCTGACCAAGCGGATGGCCGAAGACCTGACCGAATATTTTGATGAACACGGTGTCAGAGTCCGCTATCTGCACTCTGAAATTCATTCAATTGAGCGAATTGAGATTATCCAGGACCTACGCAACGGTAACTTTGACGTGCTGGTGGGGGTCAACCTGCTGCGGGAGGGACTGGACCTACCGGAGGTATCGCTGGTGGCTATTCTCGATGCGGATAAAGAGGGTTTTCTGCGGGCAGAGCGATCGCTGATCCAAACTATCGGTCGCGCCGCTCGCCACGTGCGGGGTCAGGCTCTGCTCTATGCTGACAACCTGACCGACAGCATGGCCCGGGCAATCGAAGAAACCGAGCGCCGCCGCAGTATCCAGCTGGCTTACAACGAAAAGCATGGAATTGAACCCAAGTCCATCATCAGCCGCCAAAGCAACTCTATTCTGTCTTTCCTGGAAGTCTCGCGCCGGCTGAATGCCCAGGAGCTAGAAGAAGTCTACGATCACAGCGAGGAGCTGCCGCTGGAAGAAATTCCCCAGCTGATTGGTCGGCTTGAGCAGGAGATGAAAGCCGCGGCTAAGAATCTGGAGTTTGAAGAAGCGGCGAAATATCGCGATCGCATCAAGCATCTGCGAGATCAGCTCTTAGGCAAACGTCCTACGGTCTCAGAAGAGACCTAAATCCTTTGATGAAGCCGACCTAACAACTAAATCTCGCCTGCCGTCGGACAGCCAAAGCTGTAAGTGGTCGGGTGCAGTGGCCTGTTAGCCTGCTGCTGATTAAGTCTTTCTGTATGGGATGGTAACTGAAGCCAGCATCGGAAAATGCTTTTTGTTCAATGTGACCAGAGTTGCGCCTTTGGCTTCGGCAGTAGCCGCAATGAGCGCATCAGCTAGACCAACATTGTAGCTTTTGCCATAGTCACGACGATATAAGCCACCCTTGACCGCAATATCTTCATCCACAGTAACCAACTCGAAGGCTGAGATAAAGCTATACTCTAGACGCCTGATATTTGGACTTTCTTAAAGGACTGAAAATTCATGGTCAACAAAGTTTCTAGCGATGCTTTGTGGGTCGTATTGGCCTGCTCAATACAAGTGTTAATCGCGTCCTTGAAC
>NZ_JADEXG010000060.1 GCF_015207255.1 Vasconcelosia minhoensis LEGE 07310 | reverse complement strand
GGGTGAATGGGTAGGGGGTGTTCGCGAAGCGTCGCCGTAGGCGTTAGGAGTAATGTGTAGGGGCCGGGTCTCCCTGCCCGCGTAGCGAGGTTATTGAGTAATGGGAATGGTTAAGGGCTGAGTGGTCAGGCGCTTGAGGAACCGGGTAGCGGCTTCGGGGCTGAGCTGCTTGAGCAGCCGATTGACGGCGCTGAGGACGGCCATTAGCGAGGCAGTGACGATGTTTTCGTGGATGCCGACGCCGTGGAGGGAGCCTTCGACTGGGTCGCTGGTGATTTCGACGATCGCGATCGCGCTGGCCCAGCTGCCGTAAGTGAGCGATCGCTCTTCATAATGGCGGATGCGAATGTCTAAATCCAGCCCTGCCAATCCGTCAATAAAGGCATCAATCGGTCCATTGCCCTGCCCCTGGAGGCGGATCGGCTGGCCCTGCACCTTGATCTGAGCGGTGAGGACTTCGGTTTGGGCGCGATCCTCGGCCCGCACAGTTTTATGCCAGTCATAGGCGAGCGGCTCGGTGGCTTGGACATATTCGGTTTGGAAGATCTGCCAGATTTCTGCCGCGCTCACCTCCCGACCGCTGGCGTCCATCACCCGCTGTACCACCTGACTAAATTCTATTTGTAACCGTCGCGGCAGGACTACGCCGTAGTCCTGCTCTAGCAAAAAGGCAATGCCGCCCTTGCCCGACTGGCTATTGACCCGGACGACTGACTCATAGCTGCGGCCCACGTCGGCGGGGTCCATCGGCAGGTAGGGAACGTTCCAGCGGTCTTCCGGCTGTCTGGCCGCGAATCCTTTCCTGATCGCGTCCTGGTGTGACCCTGAAAAAGCGGTAAAGACCAGGTCACCGGCGTAGGGATGGCGGGGATGGATTGGCAGCTGGGTGCAGTCTTTCACCACCTGGGCCACCCGATCGATCTGGGAAAAGTCGAGCCCGGGATGGATGCCCTGGGTGTAGAGATTCATCGCCAGAATGACCAGGTCTACGTTGCCGGTGCGTTCGCCATTGCCAAATAGGCAGCCCTCCACCCGGTCGGCTCCGGCCATCTGCCCCAGCTCTGCCGCCGCGATGCCGCAGCCACGATCGTTGTGGGGGTGGACGCTGAGGACGACGCGATCGCGCCAGTTCAGCTGCCGGTGCATCCATTCCACCTGGTCGGCAAAGACGTTGGGGGTGGCGACTTCGACGCTGGCGGGCAGGTTGATCACGGCTTTGCGGTCGGGGCTGGGCTGCCAGATGTCGAGTACGGCATTGCAGATATCCCGGGCAAAGGGCAGCTCGGTTGAAGTGAAGACCTCGGGCGAATATTCAAACCGCCAGTGGGTCTGGGGCTGCTCAGCAGCCAGATCCTTAATCAGCTGGGCGGCTGAGGTCGCGAGCTGGACGGTGCCCGCTTGATCTAGCCCGAAGACGACCTGCCGAAATACCGGAGCCGTTGCATTGTAGACATGCACAATCGCCCGTTCTGCCCCCTGCAGCGACTCAAAGGTGCGGCGAATCAGCGGCTCGCGGGCGGGCGTCAGCACCTGGAGGGTCACGTCATCGGGAATCAGGCGCTGCTCAATCAGGTGGCGGATAAAGCCAAACTCGGTCTGTGACGCGGCGGGGAAGCCGATCTCAATTTCCTTCAGGCCGACCTCGACCAGGGTTTGGAACAGCCGCAGCTTGCGGGCCAGGTCCATCGGCTCGATTAGTGCCTGGTTGCCGTCGCGCAGATCGGTACTGAGCCAGACTGGCGGCTGGGTAATCGTCTGGCTGGGCCAGCGGCGGTCGGGCAAATGAATCGGCTGAAAGGGCTGATATTTGGTTTCTGGATGGGTCAACATGATGGATTACTCGCAATGAAGAATGGGCGGGCCAATCGAATTCGGCCCGGCTGGACTGGCTGAATTCCAAACAGGATGAATCAGCTAGAACAGAAATATTTAAAGGATTGAAAAGCTTGTTGCCTGAGGCGATTTGAAGAATATTAATGCCCCAAGGGCAGCAGCAGCCCTAGCCCAAGCAGAGACTGGGGTAGGAGACGGTGAGATCGCTGCTGAGCTGCCAACATGGGTTCACAATATGCGCTGAGCCAAATCTTAGCCCGCTGGAAAAGCGACGTCAAGGACTGAAGGAATGAAAGCTTCAGCCGCTGGACAGAAGCCAATCAGCCCTAGATTGTATACACTTCAAGCTATCCACTTTTTCTATCCGTTCTGATTAAACCTATGAGCATTCAGAAAGCGCCGCTGCCCTCCTTTGAAGAAGCGCTGGCGACAGCTGATCAGGTCAGCAACGTAATCAGAACGTTCGGCATCCAGATTTTCAAAAATACGGCTAGCGCGGCGGTGGGCCATGCCACCAAAGCCGGGAAGGTGGTTAACGATTCAGCCCATGATGTGCTGTCGCAGACGACGGAGACGGTGGGCCGCACGATTGACCCGATCGCCAAGAACCCCGCCGTAGACTACATCGCTAAAGTTCCTGGCCTGAGCTGGCTGATCAATGCGCTGGGCAAAGTCGATACGAATAAAGCCCGCACCGAAGTAGAGGCGCTGCGGGCCAAGCATCCGCTGGAGGCCCCTGACCAGCTAGCTCATCGGCTTGTGGTCGATTCCACCGTCCGCGCTGGGGGCATTGGCCTGGCAACAAACATCATTCCACCGGTGGCGCTGGGCCTGTTCGCGGTAGACATCGCCGCCGTTTCCAAAATCCAGGCAGAAATGCTCTACCGGATTGCCGCTGCCTACGGTTTTGACGTGAACGATCCGGCTCGCAACGGCGAGGCACTAACCATTTTTGGCCTTTCCCTGGGCACCTCCGGCGCGCTCAAAACGGGCCTGAGCGCAGTCGAGCTGCTGCCCATCGTCGGGGCCGTCGTCGGCGCATCGAGCAATGCCGGAATCATCTACACCCTGGGCGTCGGGGCCTGTCGTTTCTATGAGACTAAGTTAGAAAAGCTGAATGCTTAGCAAGCTGCTTTTTGGGAGGCACTTTTTTAGAATCGATGAAGTTGCTCACTGTGCGGGTACCCAGCAGATTAGTGAGTCTCTTTACCTAATCTCGCACTCTGCTGTCCCAAATGAGCCGAAACCGATTCTTCTCATCGAGCATGAAGTCAATCAGCGCTGCCCAGCTCTCGAACCATAAGTACTTGGTGAGCGCCAGGATATCTTGAAAGAAGCCTTTGCGAGTGCCGCGCTGCTGACGCATCTGTTGATAGCGCTCATCGGCTAGATGCAAGATTGTATGAAAATTGTATGAAACAGAATGCCAACAGGTTCAGCGTTAGTAAAAAGGTCGCCAGATGCTGTTTGCCATGGCCAACGGTAGAGGCTGATAAACACCGGAAACAGCCCCGCTGCTGCTAGCTGGTCAAGGATATTGCGAATCTGCGGGACGCAACGAGTCCCTTCAACCACTACGGCGGCCCTGTCATTGAGGGTGCGATCGCGCTCAATTCACGATCAGATGTACTTAAGATCGTCTGTACTGCTATCCTAGAGGGTGCAAAACCTTGGCCCGGCCTGCACTGCGTCCGAATGATTCCCAAGCGGCTGACGATTCGGAATTTTTTGAGCTATCGAGACCTGACGCTCGACTTTAGCGGGCTGCATGTCGCCTGTATCTGCGGACCAAACGGGGCGGGGAAGTCCTCCTTATTAGAGGCGATCGCCTGGGCCGTCTGGGGCCAGAGTCGGGTAGCGGCAGAAGATGACATCGTCTACCAGGGCCAAGTCGAAGCGACGGTGGACTTTGTCTTTACCCACAGCGCTCAGACCTATCGGGTGCTGCGATCGCGGCGGCGCAATCAGGGCAGCACGCTGGAATTCCAGGTCGAGGCTGGGGATGGATTTCGGGTGCTGACCCAGCGGGGGATGCGGGCCACCCAGCAGCAGATTTTGCAGCATCTGAAAATTGACTACGACACCTTCGTCAACTCGGCCTACCTGCGCCAGGGCCGGGCTGACGAATTTATGCTGAAGCGACCGCGCGATCGCAAGCAGGTGCTGGCTGACCTGCTCAAGCTCGACCACTACGATCGGCTGGGCGAACAGGCCCGCGAACAGGCCCGCGACGCTAGGGCTCAGGTACAGCTGCTCGAAACCGCCGTAGCCGGTCTAACCGCTCAGCTCCAGCAGCGCACCGCGATCGCCGTGGCCCACACCGCCCTGGAAGCCGAGCTCGCCGCGGCCGAAACGACGGCTCAAGACCAGCAGCAGCAGCTCAGCCAGCTGCGCCACCAGCAGCAGCAGCGGCAGGGCTGGCAGCAGCAGCTGGCGTTAGAACAGCAGCAGCTAGGACCATTAGAGGCCAGCGTCCAGCGCGTGTCCGACGATCGAGTCCAGATCCAGCAGCAGATGCTGCAAATGCAGCATCTGCTAGACCAGGCCGAGGCGATTGGCACAGGCTATCAGCAATTCCAGCAGCTCCAGGCCGAAGCCGCCCAGCAGGGGCTGAAGTTTCAGACCTATCAGCCCGCCCAAGCCGAGCGATCGCGCCTCCAGCAGCAAACGGCTGCCGTCCTCAGCCAGCTTCAGGCCGACGGGCAGGCGGCCCGGCAGCGGCTGGCCGACCTGGACGCCGCCGAGCAGGAGCAGCAGCAGATCCTCAGCCAGCGCCAGACGATTCAGGAGCATCTCAGCCAGCTGCAGGCAGCCCGCACCCGGCTGCGCGACCTCGACCAGCGGCAGCTGCGGGTAGCGCCCCTGCGACAGCGGCAGCGGCAGCTCCAGGCCCAGATCGAGCGGGCGGAAGCCAGCCTCAGCGCCCGCCTAGAGGCGATTCAGCAGGCCCAGCAGCGGCTCCAGGCCCAGCAGACCCAGCAGCCCGAGCTGATTCAGGCGGCGGTTGAAGTGACCCACCGGATTGACTACCTGGAGCAGCGCCGCAGCTACCAAGAAGACGTCCGCCAGAAGGGCAGCGAGCGGCGCGGCTTCATGGAACGCTTGCAGGCCGATCAGCGCAACTACGAAGCCCAGATGGCCCAGCTCGATCAAAAAATTCAGCTGCTCTCAGCCCCGGAAGCCTGCTGCCCGCTGTGCGACCAGCCGCTCGACCCGCCGCGCTGGGACCGGCTGCTGCTGCGTCACCGGCAGGAGCGTAGCGAAATCCAAGACCGGCTCTGGGTGATTCGCGAGCAGCTGACCACCTCGGAGCGAGAAATCCAGGTGCTGCGGCGAGAATATCGAGAGCTGGAGACCGAGCTGGCAAAATATGCGCCGGTCTTGCAGCAGCGCGGCCAGCTGCAGGCCCGGCTCGACACCGTCAGCGACCTGCAAAGCCGCCTGCATGAGCTGACTACAGAGCGCCAGCAGCTCACCCAGTGCCTAGCCGACAACCGCTATGCTGAAGACCTCCAGGCCGAGCTAGGCCAGCTTGAGCAGCAGTTAGAGCAGCTGCCTTACGACGACCGCGACCATGCTCTGGCGCGATCGCAGGTCGATCGGCTGCGCTGGGCCGAGGTGAAGCAGGCCAGCCTCCAGCAGGCCGAGCGGCGGCTGGCCCAGCTCCAGGCCCAGCGTACCGCTCTGGAGCAGCAGCTGGCGCAGATCCAGGCCCAGCTCGACGGGTTTGCTAGCCATCCCCTGCAGCAGCAGCTCGCCGCTGTCGAAGCTCAAATTGCCGCCCTCGACTACGACTTAGAACAGCATCAGCAGCTACGCTTAGCGCTAGACCAGGCTAGGGTCTGGCAGGCAAGTCATCAGGCATTAGCGCAGGCCCAGCAGCAGCAGCCCGGCCTCCATCAGCGGCTAGATGAGCTCGACAGACGCCTCGGCCAGCGACAGCAGGCTCAGGCTGACGTAACCGCTCGGGTCGCTCAGCTTCAGCAACAGCTAGACGCTAACCCAGACCCGCAGACCGCTTTGACCCAGCTGGAAGCCCAACGGCAGACCGATCAAGCCAAACGTGAGCAGCAGCTGGCCCAGCTGGGACGGCTTCAGCAGCAGCTGGCCCAGTTCGAGCAGCTTCAGGCTCAGCTGGATCAGCAGCAGCAGACCCTCCAGCAGGCCCGGCGACAGCAGCAGGTCTACCAGTCGCTGGCCGACGCCTTTGGCCCTAACGGCATCCAGGCGCTGATGATCGAAAACCTGCTGCCGCAGCTGGAGGCGGTGGCCAACCAGATTTTGGGACGGCTCAGCGCCCACCAGCTGCATGTCCAGTTTGTCACTCAGCGGGCCGGGCGCAGCCGCCATAAGCTAATTGATACGTTAGATATCCTAATCGCCGACCCTCAAGGAACAAGGGCCTATGAAACCTACTCCGGCGGCGAAGCCTTTCGGGTAAATTTTGCCATCCGGCTGGCGCTGGCCCGACTGCTGGCCCAGCGCTCCGGCACGGCGCTGCAAATGCTCATTATCGACGAGGGCTTTGGCACCCAGGACCAGGCGGGCTGCGATCGCCTAGTCGCCGCCATTAACGCGATTGCGTCTGACTTTGCCTGCATTCTTACCATTACCCATATGCCCCACTTCCGCGAGGCCTTTCAAACTCGGATTGACGTCTGCAAAACGGCCACAGGTTCACAGATTGAGATTTCGGGCTAGGCCGCCAGCGGCAGCGCTCGGCCTCAACCCAAGCGTTCTGTTGTAGCAGCTCTTGTAGTAGCTCTCGCTCCGCCTGCATACCCTTCAGCTGGAAAGTGGCAGAGTTCCACAATAACGACTACCTGCTCAAGGGTGGGGTCGCCTGACTATCAAATTCTCAACGATTTATTACCAAACTGGATTTACGTAATATGAAGTCGAAGATCGTTTCTTCACGAGCGATGATCTCGGCACGTCCCTCTATACCTGACCGAATAGGACATTCTTTGTCGCCTGCTTTCAAAGTTAACCTTTGAGGCTCAACCATGACGTTATAGAAAGTATCTCCTACTAGACCATTATTTTCATTCTCTGGTGTAGAGTTAGCGTCGGGTGAAATGGTACGAACAACGCCAGGCAACGTGCCAAACTGCGAGAATGGACAGGCCGAAATTCGCATTTTAACAGGCTGATCTACGCTCACTTTGCTGATTTCTTTGCCAGGCACGAGTGCCTGTACCTTCAGCTCAGCACCATCTGGGAAAATTTTAGCAACCGTTTCGCCAGGTCGGATAACTTGGTTGGTGTTACGCAAACTCAGTGCCTGAATGGTTCCAGCAGTTGGTGCTTTTAGTTCTGTGCGCATAAGGTCTTTTGTAACCTGTTCAAGTTTTTGAGCGTTACTATTCAAAGTCTCATTCATTTCCGAGCGCTGCTGCATAAGCTGGGACTGCCTTTGCCTAAACTGAGAAACAGCAACAGCCGCTTAAGCGCGGATCTGATCAATTTTTTCTTGAGCGACCGTAACGTCGGCGTTCGTTGGATTTAGGGCTGCTGTCAGCTTATCTAGCTGGATTCTACAGCGGCTTGCTTTTGGGCTAGCTCTAGCTGAGCGATCGCACCCTGCTCTAATAGCTGCTGATAGCTCATCAATTCTTCTTCAGCTGAGAGCAGGCCGAGGCGATGGACTTTGTTGGTCTAGACCACAGCCATCATCAGGTGGAATCGGGGCATCATCGCCGGGAGCATCGGCGAGTCTGGGCCGTGCCGGTCGCGGTGATGGTAGGGTTACCCCAAATCCAGGGTAAGCGCAAGAATCAATAAAGACTGCCTTATTGAGAAAAATGGCCGCGCCTATGTCAACAGGGTAAAGCTATTGAGAAAGGCGAGTACGAAAAACTGGGGCTTCTAGCCACGTCTGCAGCGCCCAAAAGCCAATGCATACTTTGGATACGATTTTCTTGCGCTTACCCTGGGCCGGTGGTACCTGATGGCACGACCTTGCCAGTCGTAGTCCTGGTAAGTAGTTAGTCGAAATTAATTACACAACAGAAAAGCCATAGCCCCTGACGTGTCGTTGACATTAGCAGAATATTTTGTAATTTTCATTGTTCAGGTACTTAATGGCTGATAGGTAGCTCAAGCTGCTCGGCAACAAAGATTTGAGCACAGTGCGGGATTTCGTTCTTCTGGACTGGAAAGCGCCCCTCTCGCTGGAAAAACTTCAACAGCAGGGCAAACCCCAGTCGGTTGACGCTGCGCTTTTGGAGCACCAGGGTTCGTTCGCCGGGCTCCAGTGTCCACGATTCCATCAGTTCTATAGCTGACCACTTGCGCCTCATAGGGGCTCCTCAGGCTCGTCTGCTTTGGAGCGTAGATCACCCTGATTAACAATAAGCTGAACTTATGTTTAAACGACTATTGCCAAAACTGAAGCTGGAAAAATCGGTCTCTGGAACGCCCTGATAGAAAGCGTTGCAGCCTTATTTCCCCTGGTGACAGCTTCGCTTCAATTACCCCTGATTGCTTCGTACTGAAGAATGTTGACACTATGCTTGGTCACGGGAAAGCTCTTGGCCTTGGGCCTCAGCTGCAATTGGATTTGAGCGTTGTTTAGACCGCTGAGCCAGGATGCCATATCGAGGGGCAAATACCATCGTGATCACAAACAATAGCGTCAGGAGCACCACGATGCTACCGCCTGTAGAGACATCAAAGTGATAGCTGAGATAAGTGCCCAACACACAAGAGAAGACGCTGCTGGCAATCGAAATTCCCAGCATGTGGTCAAAGCGATCGGTCAACAAATAGGCGATTGACCCAGGCGTTACCAGCATCGCAATCACGAGAATGATGCCCGCCGTCTGCAAGGCCGTTACGATAGTGAGTGCCAGTACAGAGAGCAAGGTGTAATAGATAAACTCGGTGTTGAGCCCGATCGCCTTAGCATGGTTAGGGTCAAAACAGAACAGCAGCAGGTCTTTACGCCGCAGAAAAATCACGGTCAGGGTGATAACTCCCGCAATTAGAGTTTGGACGATGTCCTGTTGGGAAATCCCCAGTACGTTGCCAAACAGAATATGAAACAAGTCGATGTTACTGGGAATTTTTGTCACCAGCACGATCCCAAAGGCAAAAAAACCAGTAAACACGACCCCAATGACGGCATCTTCCTTCAGCCGAGTTTTTGACTTGACATAGCCGATCGCAACGGTCGCCCCAAATCCAAACAGGAAAGCGCCAACCGCAAAGGGAATATTCAGTGCGTAGGCGACCACCACACCCGGCACCACTGCGTGGGATACCGCATCGCCCATCAGCGACCAGCCTTTGAGGGTGATGTAGCAGGAGAGGGCAGCACAAACAAAGCCGACAAAGGCACTGACCCAGATGGCCTGTCTTAAAAAACCGTACTGTAAGGGTTCAACTAGCCAGTCCCAAAGGGGAATGGCCGCGACTAAATCACTCATACCTCTGCCTCAGACTGGCGGGACTTCTGGCGCAGGCTGCTGACGGGCAAGCCGCCAAAGGTCATCGCCAGGTTCTCCTCGGTAAAGGTTTCTGCCGTCGTTCCCGAGGCCAGGATGGTTTGATTGAGCAGGATAGTGCGATCGCAAAAGGTCGAAATCGAGGCCAGGTCATGGGTAGACACCAGGATGGTATGGCCTTCTTGCCGCAGCTGCATCAGCAGATCGATCATCCGCTTCTCGGTTTTCACATCCACACCGGTAAACGGCTCATCCAGCAAAATCACTTTGCCTTCCTGAGCTAGCGCCCGGGCCAGAAAGGCCCGCTTTTTCTGACCGCCGGAGAGTTCGCCAATTTGACGATGGCGAAAGTCGCTCATATTCACCCGTTCCAGGCTTTCCATCACCAGGCGACGGTCTTTGGCGCTGGGAATCCGCAGCAGGTTCATATAGCCATAGCGGCCCATCATCACCACGTCGAAAACGTTGATGGGAAAGTTCCAGTCCACTTCGTCCGCCTGTGGAACATAGGCCATGAGCTGTCGCTTTTGGGCTTTTTGCACCGGGAAACCGCCCACCCGAATCTGCCCCTGGCTGGGCTGCAAAAATCCCATGATAGATTTGAATAAAGTAGACTTGCCACTGCCGTTTGGCCCTACCAGGCCGGTGATGGTTCCCGCTTCTACGGTGCAGTTGGCATTGTAGAGGGCGAGTCGAGCATTGCTGTAGGTCACGCTGAGGTCATCTACGGTGATATTGAGCGTTGAAGTTGTAGATTGCATATCTTTCATCAAAAGTAAGCGGCTGTATGTGTTGGTTGCTCATGCCTAAGCCCTATCGGAGCTTGAGCTACCGGGCATTGCTGCCCGCCAGCAGACCGTTGGTAATGGTGAGGGCATCGTATTCCAGCAGTTCTAAAAAGGTCGGTACCGGGCCATCTGCCGTAGACAGCGAGTCCACATAGAGGTTGCCGCCAAACCGTGCTCCCGTCGTTTGAGCGACTTGCTTTTGCCCTTCATCATTGACGGTGCTTTCGCAGAAAATGGTGGGTACATCATTAGTCTCAACTGCCTCAATCACGTTCTTCACCTGCTTAGGTGTGAACTGCTGCTCAGCGTTAATCGGCCACATGTAAATCTCCTTCATGTCGTAGTCGCGGGCCAGGTAGGAAAAGGCCCCCTCACAGCTGACCAAATAACGTCGGTTTTCGGCCACTTGCTCAAGATCGCTCTCAAGATCTTGGTCAATAGCGCTGAGCTGTTCGCTGTAGGCCGCCGCATTGGCGTTATACCTGTCGGCATTCTCAGGGTCTAGTGCGACAAAGGCTAGGCGAATATTCTCGACGTAGACCAGCGCATTCTGGGGCGACATCCAGGCATGGGGATTGGGTTTGTCACTGTACGGCCCTTCAGCGATGGGAATCGGCTCAATGCCTTCAGTCAGAACCACCGAGGGCACATCCTGCACGCTGCCTAAGAACTGCTCAAACCAGCGCTCCAGGCCCATGCCGTTGTAGAGAATCAGGTCGGCATCTTGGGCTTTGGCAATGTCGCTGGGCGTGGGCTCGTAGCCATGGATTTCTGCGCCAATGCGAGTAATCGATTCCACCACCAGCCTGTCGCCTGCCACGTTTTGAGCCATGTCCGCTAGGACTGTGAAGGTTGTCAACACCTTCTTTTTACCGTCAGTATCGGCTGGCTGATCAGTCGCGAGGTCTGCTGTCTCAGCACCCTCTGGGCTAGGTGAGGTGGCTTCTGGTGCAGCACAGCCCGTAAACCACACCCCCAGCGCCAGGCTGGAGGCAAAGACAGTGCTCCTTGAAAAGAGTACTTGCATAAGGCCACTCCAATTTCATAATCGTTTCATATTTCATAATTATCTCATAATTCAGAATATAGCAACCACTTCATCACGCTTCATAAATTGGGAATAGCTTTGAAAGAAATACAGCCTTTGGAATAGCGCCTCGACCGCTGCCTTTAGACGGCTAGTTACAAATCTAAATGACTGAAGCCTGGGTCGAAATGATACGATTTACCCAATTCATCGGTTCTAGCGGGGACCAGCCGCTAGAGGAAACGGGGAAAGTGCAGTGAAAATCTGCCGCTGTCCCGCAGCTGTGAAGGAGGGTTCCGCCTCCCAGTCAGAATGCCCGTCGATGGTTAATCCGGTTTGTTTATTTATCTGCGAGGTACAGATGAACCAATATTTTGCGTCTTTAAAGTTCCCAAAGGCGAGCTGCTCATTGCGTCAGGCTGGGCGGGTCGCGTTTTTGGCGATGATGGGGCTCCTCTTCAGCTCTCCGGCGCTAGCGCACCATCCCTTTGGGGGAGAAACGCCTGACTCTGTTTTTGAAGCCTTTGTCTCAGGGCTAGGGCACCCTGTGATTGGCCTCGACCACCTGGCTTTTGTGATTGCAGCGGGGCTGCTGGCAGCGGTGATGGGCCGCGGCTTAGTCATCCCGGTCGCCTTTGTAATCGCATCTCTAGCTGGAACGGGCATTCACCTGATGAGCCTTGACTTGCCTGCGCCTGAACTCTTTATTTCTGCTTCGGTACTGGTATTTGGAATTTTGCTGGCCATGAAATCCCAGCCCAATCGCGCTACTGTAGCTGGGCTGGCGGCGATCGCAGGCGTCTTTCACGGCTACGCCTACGGCGAGGCGATTGTCGGGGCTGAGATGGGGCCGCTAGTGGCTTATCTGGTGGGATTTGCGGTCATCCAGATGGCGATCGCGCTGATGGCGTACTGGGTCGGCCGCGCCGTATCGCAGCAAGCGGCTGAGCCATCCGGTATCGGGCTGAGGTTTGCTGGCTTTGTCATTTGCGGCGTCGGAGGGACATTTTTATCGACCCTGATTGTCGATACGATGCTACCGGCCTAAGCTTTTTAAGGCAATATGTTCGCTTCAGTACTCGTGAAGTCTGACGGAGACTGGGAAAATGGCTACTTTTTTAGAAGCTCAGCCAAGAGCCGACCACTTTGCTCAGGCGTGGCGCTCCCTCGCAGAAAGTCGAGTTTTACCATTCTCGTTACTGGCTATAGGTACCGCCAGTAACGTCATTTATGCTCATGCCCCGCTTGTTGCTTTTACCGCTGTGGGGGGTGTACTCCTATCCCGACGGCGGGCCTTGGCAGTGTCGCTCCTAATTTGGTTGGTCAATCAGGGGATTGGGTTTGGCCTTAGGGACTACCCTCTGACATCCGTTGCGTTGACTTGGGGAGCCTTGATGGGATTAGGGACGGTCATGGTTGTCGCGTTCGCAAGTTGGCGACCGGCATTCAGCCAGTCCAATTGGGCAGGACATCTTGCGTGGACGGCGATCGCCGTCTTAATCGGGTTTGGGCTCTATCAAGGCTTAATTCTGCTGGCATTTCCCCTGCTGGCGGATGGACACACCATGGGCTGGAATATCATTGCCCAACTGTTCCTGAAGCAGCTTGTCTGGGCAGGTGCAATGATACTAGGGCACAGTCTTCTCATGTGGCGTAGGCTGATGGCTACTCATTTGGCACAGTTCTGACGGCTCCTTCCAGAACAGTCAGGTACTCGACTAGGCCGTAAGGCTGGAATTGATTCCCCCGGCTTCAGGCATTGACTGGCTTGGGCCGATATTTCCGGCAAAACAGGGTGGAGGCCGCTCACCTTCTATGTCAGGACGCCTCCTTCGAGAAGTCATCGTAGTTAAACCAAGGAAATAGAACAATGCATACACTGAAGGCTCTTTGGAGCGTGGCACTGCCTCTAATCCCATTCACGCTCACCCTAATGAGTGGTGAAGCCTTAGGCGCTAATTTCTCCAAAGCTACTTTTGATCCGGGCAAAATTGATTCTGGCATTCCTGGCTTTTGAGTCTATTGGGCCTGAGGATGAGATGGTCTCAGCGTCGGGTCAGGCTATTGGAGAAGTCGTAATGCAAGTTAGCGATAGCGTTTGGCAGGGCTGTTTTGGCTATTGGCAGCCGCTATTCATTCAAACAAACCTGTTGCCCTTGGGTCATGCTGCCTGGCAGGGATATGTTACCCAAGGACAGGGACTTGTAAGCTGCAATGTAGAGGTCATTGATGCCAAAATCTTGGACTGGAGTAGGGATGTGGTGCGATACAACATCCGGTTCATTCCTGCAGGTGAGATGCCGATCTATTTGAGGTCTCACCTTGTAAAGGCCAATTTTACAGAGCGACTGATGGCAACAGTGCAAACCTACCATCCCGATCAGGACATTCTGATCGCTATATGTAGCGATGGACAGATAAACATCAATTTATTGCAGAACTTAGCGATCTCACCTCCCGACTGCTACCGCCAGGTGCGTAACCGCTGGGAAGAATTCGCCCTGGAATTGAGTCAGTAGAGGTATGACAATGACACCTGAACCTGGAGCTGACTGGCAACAAACCTTTGGCGCTGGGCTTATAGAACCCATTTGGGATCTTTCAGATTTTGAATTAAGCTAGTGGGCATAGTCTAACGTAGCTAAACCTCGTCCATCTTGGAACCAGGAGTTTTAAAAATACGTCAAGAGAGCTGACAATCTACTCAGTACATGAGAATTGCGATGCTAAAAGTCAAGGTCGAGAAATGGGGACAAAGCGCAGAGCACTTGAGGCACTTAGCTACAATGAAAAAGGCCCAGAGGCGCTACTTTATCGGCACACAGGCGGCGGCCACCCCCCCTTTGCCCGAGCACGTCCAGCAAGCGTTAGCTACGGTCATTAATGACCGTCTTGAGATTGCCGCCACCCCCCCTCAGCAGCGTCAGGCCGCAGCAGTGCTCCCCCGCTAGACGCTGAAACGTCTAGTCGCATGGGTGAAGACCAGGTTTCAAATTGAGTGCTCTCGCGATCCCTGGCGCAAAGTCCTCAAAACGCTGGGCTTTTCTTGGAAGAAAGCCCGCAAGCTGCTGAACAAAGCCAATCCCCAGCAGCGTGCTGGGTTTCTGAAGGTGTCTTTCTACGGGCTCTATTTGTATGACTTAGCCCAGGTTAGAATTTGGCCCTATGAGGCGGGTAATCAAGACAATACGGTCGAGGTGCTGGAACGGCTACGCGCTGAATTCCCTGACTTACCCATCAAGTTAGTCTGGGATGGGGCACCTTATCACCGCGCTAAGCGGGTCAGCGCCTCTGCCCATGACCTCAACATTGGTTTAGTTCCCTTACCGGCCTACAGTCCTGACTTCATGCCGGTTGAACATCTGGGGCACTGGCTCCGCGAGGAGATCACCTATCACACGTGCTACGAGCGCGAGGCTGACCTAATCGCTCAGGTTGAGCGGTTTCAATTCAGACTCAATGACGACCCGCTTGCCCTATCTCAGCGATTGTGGGTTTCTACTCAGCTCGACCCTGAAGTCGAAAAACTTCGGGTCTCAACTTAGACGAGGCTTATGTTTGGCTTGACACATCAACCCAAGCTGTTTCCAAGAATGTCTGACATTCACGATAGCAGGGAAGTTTGAGAAGACAGGGTTGGAAGCCTCTGGCCTTAGGCGTGGGGAGGAAAGGCCACTCGCTATATGGAATCATCCGACTCACAGGTCCGCCACCGGCGGGTCATGTCAACCTGTTGATGACGCTGGTGGCCTTTGGGCATAGCGTGATAGGGCTACTTGCCGCTTGGGGGCGGCTCCAGCAGCAGTTGGCTCAGTTTAACCAGCTCCAGACCTAGTTCGACCAGCAGCAGCAAGCGCTACAGATCGTCCGGCAGCAGCAGGTCTACCAGTCGCTGACTGAAGCCTTCAGCTGCAAAGGCATCTAGGCGTTCCCACAGAGCCTTTCAAGCCCGGATTGACGTCTGTAAAACGGCTACAGCTTCGCAGATGGAGATTTCGGGCTAGGCCGCCAGCGGCAGCTCCACAGCCAGGACCTCGGCATAGAACTGCTGGAGCTGTTTGGTCGCCGCCGCCCAGCCCCAGCGCTCGGCCTCGACCCGGGCATTCTGCCGCAGCAGCTCGCGCTCCGCCCGCATCGCCAGCAGCCGCTGGGTCGCCGCGATCGCGCTGGCATCATCCATTGGGTCAAACATAAAGCCGTTGACGCCGTCGGTGACAATGTCGGGGATGCCGCCGGCATTGGCCGCAATCACCGGGCAGCCCGCCGCCATCGCCTCTAGCAGCACCAGCCCCAGCGTTTCCGTCCGAGAGGGGAAGACAAAGGCATCGGCGGAGGCATAGGCTGCCCCCAGGTCTTCCCCTTCTAAATAGCCGACAAAGTGGGCCGGGGTACCTTCAAAATACTTTTCCAGCTCTTCCCGGTAGGGGCCATCGCCGACCAGCGCCAGCCGGGCCTCAGGGATCGCTTCGAGCACCGGCCTGATTCGGTCGATTTCCTTCTCTGCCGAAAGCCGACCGATGTAGAGCAGCAGCGGCGCGTCGGGCTCGCCGCGAGACAGGCGATCGCGCATTTCTCGACTCCGCAGCTCGGGCCGAAATAGCTCCGTATCGACCCCGCGCTGCCACACCTGCACCCGCTCAATGTCGTGCTCGGTGAGGGCCTGCTGCATGGCGGTGGAGGTGCAAAGGTTGAGCCGGGCCTGGTTGTGCATGGCCTTCAGCAGCTCCCAGAGCACCCCTTCGAGCATCCCCAGGCCGTAGTGCTCCAGGTACTTGGGCAGGTGGGTATGGTAGGAGGCGACCAGGGGAATCTCCAACGACTTGCTGTAGTAAATACCCGCCAACCCTAAGACGGCTGGATTGACCACGTGAATCAGGTCGGGTTCAAAGCCCTCCACCGCCTCGCGAATCGAGGGTCGCGGCAGGGCCAGCTTCAGCTCTGGGTAGAGCGGCAGGGGAAATCCCGAAACGCCGTACACCTGAGCGCCTTTATACTCGGTCAGGCCGCCCTCCGGGCAGAACACACAGACCTGGTGACCGAGCCGCTGCAGGTGCTCGACCGTATGCTTGAGCCGGGTGACGATGCCGTCTACCTTGGGCAGAAAGGTTTCGGTAAATAGGGCAATACGCATGGGAGGGGATGGAAAATGCCTCGATCGGGTGACCTACCGCCGCCAGCTGACGGTCGGCAGAATCTGCTTTTTATCCACCCGGTGCCGGTACTTCACAGCTGTGTTCAGCAGCGAGTCGAGCAGCGAGTCGGAGAGGTAGTGAGGATTCAGACCCAGGTCAATGAGCTGGGTATTTTTGGCATTGAAGTAATGCGCTTCGAGCTCGACGCGGGGATTTTCCAGGTGGTTGAGCTCTACATTTAGCCCCATGGTGGTGCCGGCTTTTTTCACCATCATCGCCAGGTCGCTGATGCTGAACATCTCCGTGAACTGGTTAAAGACGCGGAACTCGCCGGCGTTGGCCGGGTTGTTGACGGCGATTTCGATGCAGCGGACGGTATCGCGAATGTCTAGCAGGGCGCGGGTTTGGCCGCCGCTGCCGTAGACGGTGAGGGGATGGCCGACGGCGGCCTGGATGCAGAAGCGGTTCAGGGCTGTGCCAAAGACGCCGTCATAGTCGAGCCGGTTGATCAGCAGCTCATCCATGCCGGTTTCTTCGGTCAGCACGCCGTAGACGATGCCCTGGTTCAGGTCGGTGGCGCGGAGGCCCCAGATTTTGCAGGCGAAGTGAATATTGTGCGAGTCGTGAACTTTGCTCAGGTGGTAGAAGGAGCCGGGCTGCTTGGGATAGGGCAGAGTATCTTTGCGGCCGTTGTGCTCGATGGTGATGTAGCCTTCTTCGATATCGATGTTGGGCGTGCCGTATTCGCCCATGGTACCCAGCTTGATCAGGTGGCAGTCGGGGAAGCGATCGCGCAGCGCGTAGAGCAAATTCAGATTGCCCAGGACGTTATTCGCCTGGGTTAAGACCGCGTGCTCCCGATCGATCATCGAGAAGGGGGCCGAGCGCTGTTCGCCAAAGTGGACGACGGCGTCGGGCTCAAACTGGAGCAGCGAGGCTTCTAAAAAAGGATAGTTGTTAATATCGCCGATAAATAGGTCGATCTGCTTGCCGGTCAGGTCCTGCCAGCGCTGTAGCCGGGTTTGGATGGGCGCGATCGGCGTTAGCGTCTCAGCCTGCAGCTCCATGTCCCAATGTCGCCGCACCAGGCTATCTAAGATGCCGACCTGATGCCCCTGATTGGAAAGGTAGAGCGCCGTTGCCCAACCGCAGTAGCCGTCGCCGCCAATTACTAAGACTCGCATGTCACTTCTCAATGAAACCTGATGCTAAATTTAGCAGGTTGGGGGGACGGATTGAGAAGAAAGGGCCGGAAAAAAGGCCGGAACAGGCAAAAGGGCAGAATCAGCGGCATAATTTTAGCAGTCTTTGCCCCCCAAAATAGATTTACAGGTCTAGAGAACTAGTCACCTCTGCCGTCCTCCTTATATATTGATGCCAATTCTGCTCCCGATCGTTTCCCAATCGTTTCCCCAATAACTTTTTATGGGAGAGCTTGAACCCATCTTCCCACTCAAGGCCATTGTCTTTCAGGGCCTGTTTTTGCTGGTCGCGATCGCGCTCGAAGCGGGCCTGCTGCGGCAGCGACTGTACCTGGGGTTCAAAGACAGCGTGCAGTATGCCACCGTGATTAACCTGGCGGCGACGGTGGTGGGCTGGTTCGCCTTTTTGCTGCTAGAGCCGCTGGCCCCGCCTGCCCTAGAGGCGCAGATTATCAGCTATGTGCTATTCGATCGGCTGACCTTCAACAGCTGGACCACTCGGGTCGGGGCAATCGTACTGATCAGCGGGCTGACCGCCTTTTTTGTCACCCTGCTAATCAAGCTCAAGGGGCTGGAGCTGATGATGCGTACGGCCGGTACCTGGACGATTCCCAATCAGCCCGAGCGGCTGTCCCGGATCCAACGCTACGCCCGGGCCAGAAGCGGCAATACCGACCAGCAGCAGGCGATGGGCCGCTTTTCCAATGCCGTCCTCCAGGCCAATGCGCTGAGCTTTTCGGCCCTGCTGCTGCTGCTGCTGCTGCGCACGTTCGCCAGGGAGTGGAGCTGATGATCGAAGCCTTTCGCGATTCCCTCGACCGAATCCGAATTTTAATCACGCCGACGCAGTATTTTGCCTGGCAGACGCTGCTGCTGCTGAGCATTTTCTCCTGGCTGATGGCTATCCTGGCTGAAGTGCTCGACGCGGCGACACTGACGGTCAATATCCTCAGCACCTGTAGCTGGATTTCTCTAACCGCAGCAATCTGGTGGGCGCTGTGGCGAAACCCGGTGCGGGTTGCTGGCTTTTCCATTAGCGCCTGGATTACCGGCGCGGTGCTGTGCCTGTTCCTGTTTAACCCCTGGCCGCCGGAGCGGCTACGCTGGGCGCTGGCCGCCTGGCCGCTAATCTCGACCGCAATTCGGGCTTTGCCGAGCTTTTTTCGCTGGGATTTGGAATTCAAGCGACCGAAGCCAGAGGTCCAGCAGGAGCTGGTGCTGATTCTACTGCTGAATCTGCTGCTCACCAGCTGGATTCTGTTTTACTTTCAGGTTCAGTCGTGGTTTGGCCGCTATCCCAGCCTGCTGGTCAATGATTTTGACCGCAGCGCCTTTGTCTACGATTTCTCTAGCGACTTTGAGCGGATTCCCCAGGGAGTGCTGCTGCTCGAGAGCGCGGCCGATGCCCTGGAGCAGCAGCTCAACGGCATTCCCTGGCCGCGCACCGAGCGCTGGCTGCTGAATAGTGAAGCGCAGGTCGCCGATATTGCCCGCGAGATTCCGCGCGCTGCGCTCTATGCGCCTGAAGAGAGCCTGTTCTGGAAACTCGGCGCGCCGCCGCCGATCGGGGCTGCAGGCGGCTATCGGCTCAATTTTCGGGCCTACTGGCGGGGGCCAGTCGCGCGTGAAAATGGGTACTATCTAGAAAAATCCTGCCAGCTCACGCCCCAGCGACGGACTCGCCCTGCTCCCCCCAGCCGTCCGTCCCCCAGTGGCCGCAGCCCGGCGGTGCCCCCGGTCGAGTATGAGACCACTATCGTGCAGTGCGATACGGCCGTACCCGAGCCGCAGTGGATCGATGCGAGCGCGGTGGATTAGGGCATGATAGGCTCGCTGAGCATTTAAGGATAACAAGCCATGTTTATCTCGCGGATGTGGGTGATTGCCCGCAATGTTTTTCTAGAGGTGATTCGCGATCGCGTCCTCTACCTAATCGGCCTGTTTGCCCTGCTGATGGTACTGGCCGTGGTGATGCTGCCCGAGGTCGCCGCCGGAGCGGAAAATAAGATCATCCTGGACGTGGGGCTGGCCAGCATTAACCTGCTGGCGCTGGTGGTGGCGATCTTCGTCGGTACCGGCTTGATTAATAAGGAGATTGAGAAAAAAACCGTGCTAGTGCTGATTGCCAAGCCGGTCAGCCGCTTTGAGTTCATTCTGGGTAAGCACCTGGGTCTCTCGGCGGTGATGGCGGTGCTGATCGGGGCGCTGTCTGCCGTCTTTATCGCCCTGCTGAAGCTAAAAAGCATCCCCTTTCCGCTGGAGAGCGTGCTGCTGGCGGTGCTCTTTATGTTCTTGGAAATGGTGCTGCTGATTGCAGTGGCGATGCTCTTCGGCGTGTTTACCAGCTCGCTGCTGGCGACGATGATGACCTTTGCCGTCTGGCTGGTGGGTCACCTCAGCCAGGATATCGTCCGGTTTGGTGAGCTGGCCAAGAGCGCTAGCTTTGAGCGGCTGGCCCATACCCTATATCTGGTTCTGCCCGACCTAGAGCGGCTGAATCTCAAGAACGAAGCCATCTACGGGCTGACGCTGCTGCCCAGCCAGCAGGAGCTGCTGCTCAATGCCTGCTACGGCCTAATCTACACGGCGCTACTGCTGACGATCACGGTGACGGTGTTTGCCAGACGCCAGTTCTAGCCGAATTGGTCAATATAGGCCAAATTGGCTAGCCTGGAACTATGTCTAATAAACTCCACCAGCTTCAATCGCTTTTTCACTCGATGGACCGGGCGCTGATTGCCTATTCCGGCGGCATTGACAGCACGCTCGTGGCCAAGGTTGCCTACGATCTGCTGGGCGATCGCGCCCTAGCGGTGACGGCCGATTCGCCTTCGCTGCTGCCTGAAGAGCTGGAGGACGCCCGCACCCAGGCGGCTGAGATTGGGATTGCTCACCGGGTAGTGGTGACCCACGAGATGGATAACCCCAACTACACCTCAAACCCGACTAACCGCTGCTATTTCTGCAAGAGCGAGCTGCACGATACGCTGAAGCCGCTGGCCCTGGCCGAGGGCTATCCCTACGTCGTTGACGGGGTGAACGCCGACGACCTGCAAGACTATCGGCCCGGCATTCAGGCCGCTCAGGAACGGGGAGCGCGATCGCCCCTGGCCGAAGTCGGCATCACCAAGCTAGAGGTGCGCGAAATCTCCAAGCAGCTTGGCCTGCCCTGGTGGGATAAGCCCGCCCAGCCCTGCCTCAGCTCCCGCTTTCCCTACGGCGAGCTGATTACCGCTGAGAAACTCCAGCGGGTGGGACGCAGCGAGCGCTACCTGCGACAGCGCGGCTGGAAAACCCTGCGGGTGCGCTCAGACGGCGACACCGCCCGGATCGAGCTGCCTCCGGACGAGATTCAAGCCTTCGTCAGCCAAACCGACCTGGATTCGCTCGTGACCGCCTTTCGCGATTTTGGCTTTGCCTACGTGACCTTAGACCTGGAAGGCTATCGCAGCGGCAAGCTGAACCGCGTCCTCGCTGATTTACCCAGCGCTAGGTCATCTTTACTAAGGCCTCAACCTGACACATTGCAATAGTCATTTACTTAGTTAAGTAAGGCACCACGGTAGGTACGAAGAATAAATTACGCTAGTCGCTTGAGTATCAAAAGTAACAAATGCTCAAGGGCTTATTATCAAACTGGTTTTGCGTAGTATGAAATCGAAGATCGTTTCTTCACGGGAAATAATCTCGGCACGTCCTTTTATGCCTGACTGAATAGGACATTCTTTGTCGCCTGCTTTCAAAGCTAACCTTTGAGGTTCAATCATAACGTTATAAAAAGCATCTGCTACTTGACCGCTATTTTCATTCTCTGGTGTAGAGGTAGCGTCGGGTGAGATGGTGCGAACAACGCCGGGCAATGTACCAAACTGAGAGAATGGACAGGTCGAAATTCGCAATTTGACAGGCTGATCCACGCCTATTTTGCTGATTTCTTCGGTAGGTACGAGTGCCAGGGTAAGCGCAAGAAAATCGTATCCAAAGTGTGCATTGGCTTTCGGGCGATGCGGAAGTGACTAGAAGCCCCATTTTTTCGTACTTGCCGTTCTCAATAGCTTTGCCCTGTTGACATAGGAGTAGTCATTTTTCTCAATAAGGTAGTCTTTATTGATTCTTGCGCTTACCCTGGTACGAGTGCCCGTACCTTCAGCTCAGCACCGTCTGGAAAAATTTTAGCAACCGTTTCGCCAGGTTGAATAACTTGGTTGGTGTTACGCAAACTCAATGCCTGAATGGTTCCAGCGATTGGTGCTTTTAGTTCTGTGCGCATAAGGTCTCTTGTAACCTGTTCAAGTTCATGAGTGTTACTATTCAAAGTTTCATTCATTTCCGAGCGCTGCTGCATAAGCTGGGACTGCGTTTGCATAAGCTGAGAAACAGCAACGGTCCCTTGAGTGCGGGTTTGAGCAATTTTTTCTTGAGCGACCGTAACGTCGGCGTTCGTTGGATTTAGGGCTGCTGTCAGCTTATCTAGCTGAGCGCTGGCTGATTCTACAACGGCTTGCTTTTGGGCTAGCTCTAGCTGAGCGATCGCTCCCTGCTCTACTAGCTGCTGATAGCTCATCAGTTCTTCTTCAGCTAGCTGAAGATTAGCTTGGGCTTCTCTGACTTCTGCTGAAGTGGCTACTTGCAAATTGCTGTAGCTTCTCTGGCTGCCTGCCAGCTCTGCTTCTGCCATGGCGGTAGTCGTCTTAACTCGCGCTTTCTCTGTCGCAATTTGATCGGCAAGTAAGGCGATTTGGCCGTTGATTTGCGCTAGTTGTTTTCGAGTTTCGGAAATGCTTTCTTCGATCTGCTCTTTTTGGGTCCTGAGTTTGGAGCTATCTAGAGTTGCAATAGTTTGTCCTTTACTGACTTGTTGATTTTCTTGAACAGCTATGCTGACAATGCTGCCTTCTACGGGTGACTGTACCAGTCTCAGTTCGCCGTCTGGCCGGATAGTCATAGGAGCTCGGACAATGGTCTTGTATTTTACAACCGTGGTCAAGCTGGCGGAAATAGCTAATACCATGACCATAAACCAACCTCCACCTAAGACCCACGGGCTAATAGGAGGAAGCGCGCGACGGGCTGTGATGTCTTGAATTGAAGGAAGCTTTTTAGATGGGTGAGGGTTGAACATAGCGCGAGCTTGCGGAGTTTCCTTGAGTGCGAGTTTTATTCAGGAAAAGCTGATGGTCGCCGGGTTTGCCTCTGAGTTCGCTGAGCTTGCCCTGTAGCTGAAGCTGTCCCTGCTTTAGCAAAACAATTCTGTCAGCTAGCTCAACGACGCTGGGCCGGTGGCTAATGAGAAGGGTTGTTTTGCCCTGACGATGGGTTAAGAGCTGATGTAAGAGCTGGGTTTCGCTGATGGGATCGAGTCCGGCTGTGGCTTCATCGAGAATGAGGATGGGTGGATGGGTGGAGATCGCGCGGGCAATCGCTAGCCGTTGCCGTTGTCCGCCAGAGAGGTTAGAGCCGAATTCGCCAAGGACGGTTTGATACTTATTGGGTAAACGGCTAATAAACTCATCGGCTTCGGCAACTTTGCAGGCGGCCACGATCTGCTCGAATGAGATATTGGGTGCACCCAGCAGAAAGTTTTCGAGGATGGAGCGGCTCCAAAAATGAGTTTCTTGAGGAACTAAGCCAATTTGAGCGCGCAGACAGCTGAGGGAAAGATCTGACTGGTTGTAGCTGCCGATGCGAACATTTCCAGACTGGGCGCTGTGCAGTCCAGCGATAACTTTTACGAGGGTACTTTTGCCACAGCCTGAGCGACCAATCAAGGCAGTGACTTCGCCGCCGTGGATAGTGAGAGAAAAGTCTTTGAGTAGCTCGACTCGGCCTGCATAAAAGAAGTTGAGGTGAGTGCATTGAATATCCCCGTCGGCGGGCAGTTGGACTTGTGGCTTGTGAACGTCATCTAGGATTTCGTTAGTCACTCCCATGACTTCACCAAAGCGTTCTGCCGAGGCTTTTACTTTAGCGAATTCATCGGCAAAGCCGACGATGAAACCGATGAGCCCAATGAAATTCGCGTTCATGGCGTTGAAGGCTAGAAGCTGGCCGATGGTTAGCGCTTGAGAAATCACGAGGGAGCTGCCGAACCATAGCAGGGCGATACCGCCTACACCGGAAATTAAGCCTGAAAAAACGGTGTTGGCAATGCCTAGTCGAGCGAGCCAAAACTCCTGAAGTGCGACACGGCCAAAGCGGGCTTCTAACTCTGCCCAAAGCTGAGGTTCTGCCGTTGTTGATTTAAAGGTCATGGCTCCTTTGAAGTTTTCGACCAGGATGCCCTGATTGTCAGCATCTAAGGCTAGGAGCCTCCGGGTTCGCTGGTTGAGCGCAGGGAGGAAGATTAGGGCCGCAAGAGTCATCATCACCGAGAGACCTACCGAAAATAGGGTGAGCGAGCGGCTATAGGCGAGCATGAATGCGAATGAGACAAGGCCGATGGACAGCTTAGTAGGGAACTGGATGATACTGCTGGAAACGAGGCCATTGATTCGAGTAATATCTTCCAGCCGGCTGAGCACTTCGCCGCTGCGACGAGATTCGTAGTAAGCGAGGGGGAGGCGCAGAAGCTTGTTGCCGAATTCTAGCGATAGCTGAAGTTGAAGCTGTTGACCAAAGTGGGTGACTAAAGTATATTCGATCAGCTTGAGGACGCTATCGACAGCGAGGAGTGCCATGACGCCAAGAGCAACTGTGCGGAGGAGCTGGGCGTCTCCTCGAATAAGAACGTCGTCGGTGAGTATTTGAATAAAGAATGGGTAGATGAGTCCTAGTAAGCCAATTACCTGGGCGTAGAGCAGTGCCTGAAAAACAGTTGTGCGATAGTTCAGTGCTTGCTTGAAGTATCGACCTATCCCTTTTTTCGGCTCTTCTTCCTGTTCTTCAAAGATTTCTCCGCTAGGTTCTATCAGTAGCGTAATGCCATCTCCCCAACTTTCTATTAACTCGGCTTTGTGGAGATATAGAAGTCCCATGGCTGGGTCGGCAATGACATATTTGCGACCCTTTTTGCCATAGAGAACAACCCAGTGATAGCCACGCCAGTGAATAATAGCAGGCAGCGCTATCTGAGACAGATTATCGAATACTTCGGGAGTGACTTTACCAGATTGAGCCTGGAAGCCTAGCGCTTCGGCACCACGCCGGATGCCTAAGAGGGTTGTGCCCAGCTGGCCAGTGCCGACGGCTTCGCGGCTGCGGGTCAGCGAAAGGTGGCGTCCGTAGTGTTTGGCAATTGTGGCCAGACAAGCAGCGCCGCAGTCTTCTTCGCTTTGCTGCCTGACAACGGCATATTTTTTGAACATTTGTCGGGTAGTTAAGCCAGCGAATCTGAATCTGGGAAAATTGAGGCTATTTGGCCTGCTACTTTAGCACCTATTTCTGGCCGAGTTTCGGCTCCCCTTCTCCTCGGCGAGAAAGGGCTGGAGGATGAGGGCTAGTCCAAATCTGCATAATTGGGATGCGCCCCTTCCTTCGTCGGTTGCGAATGCTGATTCTCCTAAATCTTGGAAAATTTTGACTGGCAATTTTCTGCCAAACGGATTTTTTTCTGGTAAGTCACAGTTCTTAGCAGCAATATCGACTCCCCCAAAAGCGTTAAACCCTGTTGAAATTAACCCAGCGCTAATGCCTCTTCTGTCCACTAAAAATAACTGTCGAGTAATATCAGACCTAATAAGCTTGTCGCTACTGATTAAGGATTGCATAGTCATAGCCTTGGCTTAGCCATCATGCGCTAATCAGAATCCTGAGGATTCCGTACTTTATGAAAGAAAAATTTTCCTATTCCAATAAAAAGTCCTATCAAAGACAATGTAACCCCCTGGCTGAACATAAAATTGCTAATCTGAGCTTTTGGGAGTAAACCAGTTGAAATTAGTGTCCCACCTATCAGGCCAAATAAAAGACCTATAGCTGAGCCCAGAAAAATAAAGCCACGTACAAAAACCGCTAGACCGATTTCCGTTTTCCTTTCTACTAAGAACATAACCATGTTGTCTAAAATACTAAAGATTGCACCTGCTAGAAAGCCAGACAAGACTGAGATAACTATATCTGATTGAGAAATCAACGGCATAACTTTTGAGCGTTTGTTGGGTAGCTAAGCTAGTGAATTTGGAAATATTGAGGCTATTTGGCCTGTTACTTTAGCGCCTAGAATGGCTAAGTCTGGCTGTACGAGTCCTGCTGAGGGGGGCAAGCCTGGCGCGGGTTCGACAGGTTTGTCGGTTGCGCCCAAAATTGTTTTGATGACTTCGGGAGATAGCACGTCCGGGCCGCCCGCTGCTTGTTCCATCAGGGCGGCTACACCAGCGACATTCGCAACGGCGGCTGATGTGCCGACGAAAGGATTAAACGGGCTACCTTCCGGGAAAGCTGTCGTCACATTGTCCGGGCCGATTACGTCAGGTTTTCTCCTAATGATGGGTTTTGGTAGAGGGTTACCCATCTCATCGAAGAGAATCGGAACACCGCCTCGACTGGCAAAGCTATCGTACTCAGTTCCGTCATCACTGGCAGAACCAACAGTAATAGCGGCATCAGAATTTGCTGGACCATACACGGTAGGCAGCCCTAGAAGAGGATCAATATACTCATACTCGACGCTTCTATCTGACCCATTGGCGGCACTCACCCACTTAATAAGGCTAGGAGGTTTCTTGTTCTCATTGACTACATGACCAATAGTATAATAAAGCTTCTGATTGGGAGCAGCGCTGTACAACTGAGTTGTGACAGCTTCTTCGACAGTTTCTTTAGAAGGTATAGTCGAAATATTTACGATATTACTTTCGGTAGGAAGTTCAGGACTGTCTAACACGAAGAGAAAAAGTTCTGAACTTTCTTCTCTGGTCGAGGAATCCCAGGATAATAACGGCTTCAACAGTGCTCCATTCTCACCAGCTACGATGTCTTGAAATAGATCTACGCGATCAGTTGGGTCGAAATCATGAGCCTGAAAAATTACGTTATCTAACTCAAATTCTTTGCTTGGACGATATTCATCCTCATATGTGATCGTTCCGTTGTTACCAGCAGCCGTTAGGTAGACGATACCATCAGCCACTGCATCATCAATGGCCTCTACTGCCTCTCCATCTTCGAACAGAGGAGGCGATAAGCCTGCTATATCATCGAAGATAATGTCGGCACCCGCTTTCTGTAGTTCACGTACAGCAGTGATGAAGCTAGACTCGTTTAGGTCACTTAGACTGCTGCCACTACCACTAACTCCCGTGTGAAAGAGAATTTCACTACCTGGGGCGACCTTGTACACTAGTTGAGCTAGAGCCCTTCCCTCGCCTGTGGCATACACAGACTCACTCGGTATATCTTTCAAAACCTTGACGCTTGACAACTTCTGATCTGTGACATTTTCTTTCACATCAGAAGAAGCTCCAAAACTAGTAGACACTATACCTAGTTTAATACCTTCTCCCGTTATATCAAACACTCCTCTCAAAAATTTTGGGTCTAGGAGCTTATTGTCTTCTGCTCTTGACAAATACATCTGCTTAAGCCTCCTAAGGATCAAGGATGAAATAGTTTATTCAGCTTTTTTATTAGAAATAGTCTGAGCACCAGGCTTTCTGATATCAAGTTGAATCACTTAATAAATTCTCGATTCTAACTACCTAATTTCCGTAGAAGTCATCTTAAAAACAAGAGAGACAGATGTTGTAAAAAGCGCGCTAACTAATGTGCGTGAAGAAAGAAGGGTTTCCTCTCGGCTATATTTCCAGCATTATTATTATCAGATTCACTCAAGCGACGAGCCAGGAAAACCAGACGAGGTGGCTATCGCAGAAATACTAACAAACCCTACACCCATGACAAAAATCATACTTATGTTTTCATCAGACATAAAAGTGTTCACTAATCATCTTAAACGCCTCCAAGCATCTAAGTTAAGTATAAAGAGCAGCAGTTAGCTCCATCCAGGGTCTAGCTTTCTAACGCCTATTATTCCGAGCGATCCGAGACATCGTATTCGACCTCTCGAACCTTATGGATAACTGCGTAAAGTAGCTGAAAAGCAATAGAACCTATAGACAAGCATAATCCCAAGCCGGCTAGATAGGCTGTAATCTGTTCTTCTGAAATTTTACCTCTCGCATACATAGGATAGGCACTTAATCCAAAAAACAAACCTGTAAGCAGACCTGATAAAGCTACAAAACGCACGTTCTTTAGAATGCCTAGTCCACTTTGGGCTGAGCGAAAAGCTACAACTGCTATTGCGCAAGTGACTCCAGTAAAGAGCCCATACAGTGCTGCGACCATTGAGACCTGATATGAGTACATAAAGAATGACCTAAGGGGCTTGCGTTCAAATAGAATACCTATCAAACCAAGCGTTTTCGAAATATTGAGCGATATGGGTGGTACGTGATTAAACGGCGACTCCCTAAACCCTGATCATACGAAACTGAGCAGGGAAAAAGAGATATGCTGGTTGAGCATGTATGTTAAAACTTGGAAGAAACTAATTTCCTGTGACAGTTATCTGCATCAACTACCTTAGAGGTTAAACGAGAATCGCCGCCGAGTTCGCACTCAGCGGCATCACTATCCTACTTTTCCGGGCTGCTCAAAGCTGCGCCAGCAAGTGCTCCACCTGGTCCGGCACCAGCAAGCCCATAGGCTGCACCTATCCCAGCGAATGCAAGGGTTCTATACGCACTCGTGCGAAAGTTAGTCCTTCCGGTACCCATTATATTAGCGGCATCAACCGCGAAAGAAGTTATGACGCCTCTCCCAGCTCCTATAGCTCCGCCGCTAGTGTACTGCTCATCTTCAACATTGATGGGTTCAAAACAAACTGAATTTTTCATTTTACGTTCCTTCGTTTTCTTTTTTTCTGTGTTCGATTGACTAGGCTCATCTCAGAGATGAGTTAGGCGATCAATCTATCCTCATCTGACATCTGAGTGAAAACAGCTTCTGTATCAAACCGAACGAAATTATTGTAGCTAGAAGTAGCTTCAAAAAAAAGGAGAGAAATGAGAGGGTAAAACTTCACTAGCTGTTTGTTTGTTGCGCGCACTACAATACCTTTGTGTGGAGATATACAACAAATTTCGGTTTCACTTGTGCCAATCTTGACAGCTATCAGAAAACAGTAAAACAACTAAATCAGTCACAAAATGGCAAAGTAAATCGCCAATCGCTAGACATGAAGATAACATGAAGGATTTATAAAGTAAATGCAAAAATTTTAGAGTTGAATAGCTTCAATCCATCTCTACACTTGACCTGCGATGTCTTTTGTCTTTAGTTTCGCCACAACTATCGTTCTTAAATCGAACTGTGACAATTTTAGATTTCGTTTAGAGTATTTTCACACCCTAGTACAATAAGAAAAGATAATTATCTTAATTTGTTCCATTTATGTTTTGAATAATTTAGTTTTTAATACCTTCAAATCGGATGGTCGTCACCCACGAGATGGACAACCCCAACTACACCTCAAACCCGACTAACCGCTGCTATTTCTGCAAGGGCGAGCTGCACGATACGCTGAAGCCGCTGGCCCTAGCCGAGGGCTATCCCTACGTCTAACCGCTATCCTAAAACAGGAATTGCCTGAAACAGGAATTGACGGAGGCTATGCCAATGGCAACCTATGTAGTGACCGGGGCCAATCGGGGAATCGGCTATGAGTACTGCCGCCAGCTCACCGAGCGGGGCGATCGCGCCATCGCAGTCTGCCGCTCTATCTCTGAGCCGCTCCAGCAGCTGGGCATCCAGGTCGAAGACGGGGTAGACATCACCGCCGAAAAAGATGTCAGCGCCCTGGCCCATCGACTAGCTGGAACCCCAATCGACGGGCTAATCAATAATGCAGGCATTCTGGAACGGGTTAGCCTCGACGATCTTGATTTTGACAGTATGCGTCAGCAGTTCGAGGTGAATGCGTTGGGGATGCTGCGGATGACCCAGGCGCTTTTGCCGCTCATGCACGACGGCTCGAAGGTGGCGATTATGACCAGCCGCATGGGGTCGATTGGCGACAATACCTCCGGCGGCTCCTACGGCTATCGCATGTCTAAGGCGGCGACCTCGATGGCGGGCAAATCCCTGGCCCACGACCTCAAGCCCCGGGGCATTGCCGTGGCAATTTTGCATCCCGGTCTGGTTAGCACTCGAATGACGGGACATACGGACAGCGGCATTTCGCCGGAGGCAGCGGTGAAAAATTTACTCCAGCGGATCGATCAGCTGACTTTAGAGAATACCGGCACTTTCTGGCATGCTAACGGCGAAGAGCTGCCCTGGTAAAAGCGGGTAAAAGCGGGTGAAGAGCTGTCTTTGGGCAGACGGAAAAATTGCGATCGCGCCCTATAACCAAAGCAGCAACTCGCAATTATTTTTCGCACTATGGCTGTTGACGATCTCAAGCAAAGCCCGATGATGGCTCACCTGCTCGATGCGCTAGACGCGGGCAAAGATATCGGCCACTATGGCCGCCTCACCTTTACGATGATAGCTCGCCACTTCTTAGACGAAGCCACGCTGGTGGACTATTTGCAAAACGATAAAGATTTTAGCGCAGACGAGGCCAAGGGACTCTATCAGCAGGTTGAAAGCAAGGGCTACAGCCCGCCCAAGCGGGAGAGCATCTTAGACTGGCAGCAGCATCAGGACTTTCCTATCTGCCCTAACCCGGATGCCCCCGATAGCTGCAACGTCTATCAAGACCTCCAGTTCCCGACCGAAGTCTATGAAAATATCTCCGAATACTATGAGGAGAAGGCAGACTGACCCCGGCCTATGCAACTGCCTAAACAGCTTCTGCCGGTCTTAACCGCGATTATTGCCGTAATCCTAGTGGTTGCGGCGCTGCGCGCCACGCAGTCGATTACCGTCCCCCTGGCATTTGCTTTCTTTATTGCCGTATTAGTTCATCCTTTGCAAGCGCGGCTGAACCGCCGCCTGCCGCGCGGGCTGAGCCTAGCGATCGTCCTGCTGCTGCTGGCGGCAATCTTGGGAATTGGCATTGGGGTCCTATACCTTAGCATTGACATTGCCAACGAGCAAATGCTGCAATATCTGGAGCAGCTCGATCAGCTCTGGACTTCAATCCAGTCCTGGGCCCAGTCGCAGGGATTGCCGATTGAGCCAGATGCCCAAACCCAGCGGCTGGTTGAGCAGGTTTCACAGCAGGCGTTAGGCGGGGCTAAGTCGGTGCTATCGGCCCTGAGCCTTTTCACGCTCATGGTTTCAATGCTGGTGCTGCTGCTGCTAGAAGTGGGCGAGTACCAGGAGAAACTCAAGCAGGCGTTTCCCGCTAGCGCTAGCCGCCGCATCAGCGACGCGATCAGCAACACCAGCGGTAAGCTGCGGCGCTATCTGGCCGTGATGGGTTTTACCAGCCTGCTGACCGGGATTTCGACTGTTCTGTGGTGCTGGCTGCTGGGCGTTAATCTGGCCATTGTCTGGGGGCTGGTTGCCTTTGTTTTGAACTTTGTGCCTACCCTGGGCTCAATCATTGCGGTCATTCCACCTACCCTGGTGGGGCTTTCTCAGGGAATTGGGACAGGGATTGCGACGCTCTTGGGACTGATGGCGCTCCAGTTCTTTTTTGGCAACTTTGTCGATCCAAAACTCCAGGGCAAGTCGCTCCAGCTCTCGCCGTTCGTCGCCCTCGTCTCAATTATCTTTTGGGGCTGGGTCTGGGGCATTCCGGGTGCCCTGATCGGCATTCCCATGACGGTTTTTATCGTTTTGCTCTGCCAGGAGTTTGCGCCGACCCAGGGAATTGCAATTTTACTCAGCGGGTTGCCCCATTCGAAAAAATCTTAGGAACAGAAAACTTTGGTAGTGCTCCACAGATAATGATTTCGAATACTCAAATGCTTGCATTCAGGGGGGGTCAGCCTAGCATCATGACTGAAATGGGGGTACTATCCGCTCCCCTACACCCCAATTTTGGGGGGTCTGGGTCCGAGGTTTAGCCTGATATGTCTATCCCTATGCTTGAGTTAAAGCAGGTTTCTCGCCAGTTTGGGCCGCTGCTGGCGCTGAACCAGATTTCGCTACGGGTGCAGCCGGGGGAGCGGGTAGCGCTGGTCGGGCCGAGCGGGGCAGGCAAGACTACGCTGCTGAGCCTGATTGGCGGCGCTTTGAGACCGTCCTCAGGAGAGGTGTGGGTGCTGGGCGAAAATCTATCCCGACTAAATGCCCGACGGCAGCGTCGGGTTCAGCGTCAGATTGGCATGGTCTATCAGCAGCACCATCTAATTGGCAATCTGGCCGCCATTCATAACGTCAATGCCGGTCATCTGGGCCGCTGGCCGCTGTGGAAGGCGGTAGGGTCTCTGGTCTGGCCGCAGGAGGTAGAGACGGCCCGCCAGGCCCTGGCGCAGGTAGGCCTGGCTGAGAAGCTCTACGCCCGGACGGAGCGGCTGTCGGGCGGGCAGCAGCAGCGGCTGGCGCTGGCCCGGGTGCTGGTGCAGAACCCGGCGCTAATTCTGGCCGATGAGCCGGTAGCTAGCGTTGACCCAGCCCGATCGCACAATCTCATGCAGCATCTCCAGCGGCTTACCCAGCAGGGCAAAACCCTGATTGTCAGCCTGCACGACGTCGATCTGGCGCTGCGGTACTGCGATCGCGTTGTCGGCCTGCGCCAGGGCGAGATTTACTTTGACCAGCCCAGCACCGAAGTCAGTCCGGGTCAGCTAGCGACCCTTTATGCTTTAGACAGGGCTGCCTGACTGCTGCTGAACCACTGTGCTCAAAGGGTTAAAAACATTTTCTGAATCGGTTCCCCGCCGAGGGCTCTGGATTGCGGCCTGGGTGGGGGCGCTGCTGGGGTCACTGTGGCTGGCCGGGGTCGGACGGGAGGCCATCTTCAACTGGGGCGGCCTGCCGCTGCTGGGCCAGTTCTTACGCGCTAGCCTGACGCCCGCCCTAGATGCGGCTTTCCTTGGCGTGATTGGTCAGGCGACGCTGACGACGCTGGCCTATGCCGTCTGCGGCACTTTTTTGAGCGTCCTGATTGGCCTGGTCGGCGGCATTCTCACCCTGT
>NZ_JADEXG010000059.1 GCF_015207255.1 Vasconcelosia minhoensis LEGE 07310 | reverse complement strand
CGGTCATCATCGAAATCCAGGCAGACAGTTTTCGGCAGCACAGGGCTAAACAGCGTTCTCAAAAGCAGACTGATAAGACCGGACAAGTTAATTGACGCTGACCGGACAAGTTAATTGACATTTGATACCCCGTCACTTCGGGCTTCGAGGCGCTGGCTAAATCGAACAGCTAGGCATCATAGTTTGGGAGTACCTAGCTCTAGTCACCTATGCTCTAACGGGTAAATTTCAGGCGCGATCGCCCGAAACCTTAGACAATTCACCAGCAGAAGTACTACAGAAAATTTCCAAGTGGAACTGCAAAGTACCCAGACCCCAAAAAGCATTTGAAGCTACGACGCTATTGACAGCAGGTTTGTTGTTTGGCCCTTAGGCAGGCTGCTCAAGTATGCTCTGCCTGATATTTTTGAGAGTTCCCAAAACCTGGACTAGCTCATTGTCTCGTTCGATAGATAAGGCGAAAGAGCGGGCGTAAACAGGGGCTGGATGCTGCAGGAGTTTAATAAAAACAAATTCGCGGCCATTGACTAACAGGCCATAGACTGGCTTTTCCCGGTTTGGGGTATCAAGCATATAGGCCAAGGCCTGAGGTAGCGCAGTCATGACGTCGAAGCGCGTGCTTTTTGATTCGATCACCAGCACCCAGAACTGCCGACATATAACCAGAACATCTATACTGCCTCTGATGACGACTGCCTCGTCTTCAGCCTCAATTTCGATAGATTCTTCAGTTTGGAGGCTAAAAGGAGTCTGATAGAAACCTGCTAAGTCCAAAAGCGGTGAAAGTACAACCATTTTGACGGCTTCTTCCGAAAAAGATCTGCGGCTAGCCAGGTTGAGATAATTTTGCTGAACTCGCTCTAGCAGCCCTTTTTCATAATCTGTCGCTGCTGGAAGGCTAGCTCGCCATTCACCAAAAAAATCTTCTGACGTAGCAATTTCCAAATTGAAGTGACAGTGCAGCTCTTCCAAGCTGATATCCCTAGCTTGCGAAATCTGTGTCATGAAAGTCAGTTGCCTCAATTAGGTAGCTTCCGTTCGGATACGTGATTTGGACTGCTCGACAGTCCAGATCCTGCTCAAGGTTATCGCTTCATCTTTTATTTTATCCGTATGGTCTGTGTCTGCTAAGCAGATCGGCCCAATCAACTAGACAATTCGTGCGCCCCCACTCTGCTTTGCTCTAGCAGCTGCGGCAGCGTTCGGCCTGTCGGTGCATTAAACAGACGACTTGCCCCCAGCAGCATCTCTAGAGTATCCAGAATCACCCGCCCCGGCAACCTCCGTCATCGCCTGAATCGGAAACGTCAGATACTCAGATGACTCTCCCTGAGGTGCATAGACCAGCCGCAGGTGAGTGCCATTCAAAAGATGCTAATGGCTACCTTCGTCCCCTAACGTATTAGTTCAAAGTCGGTCGTGATAACTATCGAATCAGCTGGATAGGAAGATTTGGAAAGGCAGTAGCCCAGATCTGGTCAGCGGTAAGGATAGGTCCCTCCAAAGCTTTTCCCAAGGCAATGCAGGCGCGATCGCCTAAAGAAAGGCCGTAGGGACGGCCCTCTAGCCACAGTTGAGCTGCAGTTTCAGCCGTCTCCGCATCGAAGGTTACAATCGAGAGTCCCAGCGCTTCTAAATCATTACGACAGCCATCGACTGCTTCCCCACGCCTGACCAACAGCTGCAAGACCTCAGACCAGTTCACCGCTGATATTGTTGCCCCAGATAGTGCATCATCAACCTGGTCCTGTCCCGGTTCATCCAGCAGAAACGCTAACAAGGCCGAAGCATCTAGCACCGCAGTCATGATTCTTCCTGAGCAGCTGACCGACGCTCGGCTATCAGTTCGTCTATGATTCCCTGACCTTTGAGGTGGGCAAACCGCTGCTTCAGCCGCTGCTTAATAGACTCTGCTTTCTCGAATACCAGCCGACCGTTCTCAACTCTAGCCACTAAGCGATCGCCCGGCTTCAGCGCTAGCTGCTGCCGTAGCTCAGGGGGAATGACTAAACGACCACTCGCTCCAATTTGAACTTCCATAGGCTGATCTGCCATAAAACCATCACCATTGCCACATATGCCAAAATGTTGACACATCAAAGGAGTGAACGACAGGGGCGCTTAGTTAGTCATCAACCACAGATACTCCAGACCTACCGGTTCTTCTCGATGAGACTCAACCTGGTAGGTCTGCTCGATCCGAGCAGGCTCCGATTCAATTTCACGCTCAAGCGAATCCAGGCGACACTCCCAATACAGAGGCGCACAACCGGTAGAAAAGCTCGATTACTGCAGCGCGCGGCGCTTCCGTTGGAGTGGGTTAAGCCCTAAAATTGAGAGCAAACCAAATTTTTGGGAAGTCTCTGTATCGGCATGCGGCAGCAAAAAATCAGGGTTCGAGCCACCATCGTCGTTGGCTTAGTCGTCTGCTTGGCGCTAGCGGGGCTATGGCAGTTTAAGCCTGCTGAACGGTCCGGTCGCGCTGCCGATTCTACCTCCGCTGAGCTGCGAGGAGTCTGGCTCACCAACGTGGCCAGCGGTGTATTTTTTGCGCCTTGGGGACTGGCTCGTGCCCTCGATCAGCTCGCCGACCTGCACTTTAATACAATTTACCCAGTGGTATGGAACCGGGGGCAGACCTTTTATCCCAGCTCGCGGCTGGAGCAGCTGACCGGGGAAGCGGTTGAGCCGCTGTTGAACTTCGCTCATCTCGGCCAGGACGTGCTCGCGGAGCTGACGCGACGGGGACATCGCCGCCAGCTCAGGGTGATCCCCTGGTTCGAATATGGGTTTATGGTACCGATTCATGCCGCGATCGCGCAGCAGCATCCCGACTGGCTAACAACGCGCCAAAACGGGTCCTACCGGTTGCAGGAAAGCGTATTTGAGCCGCAGGCCCTGAGCGGTCGGCAGCGGCTAATCGATCGGCTATTTCACAATCCCCTAGCGGGCCAGCTGGCCTGGCTGAATCCGCTGCATCCGGCGGTTCAGTCGCTGCTGCTGGACCTGGTGATGGAAGTGGTCGAGGGCTATCCGGTGGACGGCATCCAGTTCGACGATCACTTTAGCCTGCCGGTCGAGTTTGGCTACGATCCCTACACCATTGATCTCTATCGGGCTGAGCACGGCGGCCAGGCGCCCCCGAGCAATCCCACCGATGGCGACTGGATGCGCTGGCGGGCCAGCAAGCTCAGCGGCTTTGTCAGTCGGCTACATGAAGCCATCACAGCAGCTCGCCCTGGCTGTACGCTGTCCCTATCGCCCCATCCGGCTGGCTATGCCTATCACTACTATCTGCAAGACTGGCAGCGATGGGTGGATAATGGCTGGATAGATGAGCTGGTTTTGCAGGTCTACCGGAACGATCTGGCCAGCTTTGAGACCGAGCTCTCGCAGCCGGGGGTGCAGTCGGCTCGGCAGCGAATTCCAGTCAGCGTTGGCATATTGACCGGGACCTGGGAACGTCCGATTGGGTTCGAGCAGATTGCCGAGCAGGTAGCCGCCAGCCGCGATCGCAACTTCCACGGCGTTTCCTTTTTCTATTGGCAAACGCTTTGGAGCTATTTCACTCCCGAGTCGCCCCAGACCCGCCGCCAAAAGTTTCGCGATCTGTTGCGCTCGCCATGACCCTCAGTCCCTCTGCCGATTCCTTTAGCCCTTCAGCAGCCAAGCCGCCTGTGGGTGCAATCTTGCCCAAACATGCAGCCCCAACCGGCGTGGGCTTCTGGCTGCGCTGGTCGGGAGCGACCGGCCTCGCCTTTGGGCTAACCCTGCTCTGCATTGAAGTAGGCGAAAAAACCGATATATCGCTGCTAGAAGCAGCGTTAGGCGGTTTGATGGTGGGCTTTGCCCAATGGCAAGTGCTGCGCCTGCACCTGTATCGGGCCTATGGTTGGATGGTCGCCACAGTTCTGGCCTGGGTTTTCCTAACCCTGGCTAACATCGGCGCTGTGGGATGGATGGCTCCGAGTACCCCCAGCCCGACGCTGCGGCTGATCTACGGGGTGCTGCACGGCGGCTATGCCGGCCTGGTCCTGGGCAGCGGCCAGTGGTTTGTGCTGCGGCGACAGATTCCCCAGGCCTGGCGCTGGATTGGCGCTAGCGTGCTGATCTGGGCGATCGCCATTGCCCTGGGCTGGGGCGTCGGTGGCCTGCTGCGGCTCGCGACAGATTTGTTTATCAGCGACGTGCTAGGGCTGCTGCTGGCCTGGGGCGCGATCGCGGTTCTCTCAGGCATTAGCCTAGGCTTGCTAATGCATCCCAGCCGTCGCCGATAGGATGAGCTGAGGCAGCGGCATGCTATAACCGTAGCGCCGTAGATCCCAATCGGGCGAGTTAGACGGCCTATCCCCTATGCTTACTTTAGAACGGCTGAAGCAGTCACCGTCGGCGGAATATCGCTGCGACCAGCCCCTCAATCTTTATCAGTCACCCACCTGTGAGGATTTAACCACCCAGGCCGATCGCGGTCGGCATTTGCAAATTATCGACCTGGCCGAAGGCCGTGAAAATCGTCCCACTGCTGTTCAGATACGTCTGTGTGAAGACGACTACCCGGGCTGGATTGCGTTTCCCCAGCCGCCGGCAGCGGCCGCTCTGCCGCTTTCGCTGCCCCCCCAACCTTACCAGCCGACCTCCCTGACGGCGGCTGAGATTCAGGCTCGGTTGCCGGCGGCGATCGCGTTTACTCGGGCGGCAGAGGCAGTTCCTAACCAGTATCTCTGGGGCGGCACAGTCGCGCCCAACTACGACTGCTCGGGCCTGATGCAGGCGGCCTTTGCCGCTGCCGGCATTCGAATTCCCCGCGATTCCTATCAGCAGGAAGCCTTTACTCAACCGATCGCCAAGGCCGACTTGCATCCTGGCGACCTAATTTTCTTTGGTACGGCTGAGCGAACGAATCACGTCGCACTCTATTTGGGCAATGGCAGCTACATCCACAGCTCAGGTCGCGACCAGGGGCGAAACGGAATCGGAATCGACTCTATTACAGACCTGAGCGATCCGATTAGCGCCGCATACCAACAGCAGCTTCGTAGCTTTGGACGCATTGTTCAGAGCTATCGGCCAGCCCAATCATTGCCCTAATTCGCTTGCCCTCCACTCTATTGCTCAATTCGCTGGCTTCCGACCGGTAGCTGCTGCCTATGACGCCGCTGGTTCATCGTCTGAAACCCTACCTCCGCTGGGCTATTTTAGGAGGTACGTTATTCTTTATTGCTCAGACCCTAAGAGATCACTGGCGAGACGTCACAGCGATTCAGGTGACGGCTCAGACCTGGGCCTGCTTGATTTGTGCCCTTGGAGTTACCCTGCTGGCGCACATTTGGTCTGGCTGGGTCTGGCATTGGATTCTTCAGAGCTTCAGTCAGCCCCTCAGCGGCACTTGGGCTGTTCAGGTCTATCTCAAGACCAATATTGCTAAATATTTGCCGGGCAACGTCTGGCATTTTTATGGGCGAGTTCGCGCGGTACAGGCAACCGGCGCTTCTGCTGGCATAGCTCTGTTCAGCGTACTGATGGAGCCGCTACTGATGGCGGCCGCCGCCATCAGTCTAGCGGCTGTCAGCAGTTCGCAGATCGGGGGGTTACAGCTATGGGTCCTGACGGTGACGCTAGTCGGTGTTCATCCCCGCCTATTCAATCCGGTGCTGCGACGACTGGGTCGGATTAAGGCCAAGGCGCAGAAGCTGGCTGAAATCGAACCTACGGTTCAGCTCAGGCACTATCCGCTGAAGCCGCTGCTGGGAGAACTGGGCTTTGTTATCCTACGGGGAACCGGCTTTTTGCTTACCGTCGCGGGGCTGCTGGGCATAACCTGGGAACAGGTCTTACCGCTGCTCAGTGCTTTTAGTCTGGCCTGGCTGCTGGGGCTAGTGGTGCCGGGTGCCCCCGGTGGGATAGGCGTGTTTGAGGCAACCGCGATCGCGCTGCTGGACGATCAGTTTTCAGCCGGGCTGGTTCTGAGCAGCGTCGCGCTTTATCGGCTGATCAGTACCCTGGCAGAAGTGGGCGGCGCCGGCCTAGTTTGGCTCGATCAGCGCCTCAGCCGCCGCTAGGCAACGATTCGACGATATCACCGGCAATCCATCAACCCATCGTCCTAGTCGTCAGTCTGAATCGGGTTAATCTCATTAGGATGTTTAATTGAGCGAATCATCAGTCCCCATGCCTGACTCTGCGCTATCCCCAAGCCTCAACGCAGCAATTGGACCGACCGGCCTCGTTCTCTCGGTTGTCATCCCCATATATAACGAGTACGACAGCATTCCGCTGCTGGTTGACCAGGTTGGCACCGTTTTAACCGAGATGAATCTGCCCTACGAGCTGATTTGCGTCGATGACGGCTCTACCGACGGGTCGGCGGACCTGCTCCGCCAAATTGCTTCGAGGCGGCAGGATTTACAGGTCGTGATTCTGCGTCGCAACTACGGGCAGTCGGCGGCGATGGCGGCGGGCTTCAACTATGCGGCGGGTCGAGTGATCGTCACCCTCGATGGCGATCTGCAAAATGAACCGGCCGATATTGCAACCGTCTTTCATAAACTCGAGCAGGGTTACGATCTGGTCAGCGGCTGGCGCCAGTCCCGGCAGGACAATACGCTTACCCGGCTGCTGCCATCGAAGCTAGCGAACTGGCTAATCGGTAAGGTCACTGGGATTGAGCTGCATGACTACGGCTGCTCGCTGAAGGCCTATCGGGCCGAAGTTGCCCATGATATGCATCTCTACGGCGAGCTGCATCGGTTTCTGCCAGCCCTAGCCTTTATTGAAGGGGCGCGAATCACTGAAATTCCCGTACGTCATCACGCTCGCCGGTTTGGTCAGAGCAAATATGGACTCGGTCGAGCCTTCCGGGTTCTGATGGACCTGTTTACCATCTATTTCATGAAAACCTTTCTGACCCGGCCGATGCACATCTTCGGTTCCTTCGGCATTGTTTCGATCCTAATCAGCCTAGCGCTAAGCACCTATCTAGCCGTTATCAAGTTTTTTCGACAGGCCGATATTGGCAACCGTCCCCTGCTGCTGTTCGCGGTCGTCCTTTTCATCGCCGGCATTCAGCTGCTGAGCTTTGGCCTGCTGGCCGAGATGATGATGCGCACCTATCACGAGTCTCAGCGACGGCCGATCTATCGGGTCAGAGAAGTGGTCGGCTGCTCAGCGCATCGCGATCAGCCCGGGGCCTCATAAACCCGGGGCCTCATAAAAAAGCGAAGCGCTATCGATCTAACGCTTCACTATTGATGGATAAATTGACGGCTTCTTGACGGCTTGGCTAGCCGGTTATGTCGCTATCCGCAACTAGACGGCGCCACTGCCGGCCCGAGCCCGGTTGGGTAGAACCCAGCAAAAGATCGGACAGAGCACTGCGGTCATCGCGCTAATGGTGAAAATGACCTCTAGACCATTTAAAAGTTCGGTATTCATGGATTTCGCCTCCAAGGAATGCAGATGATAGGGGGAATGCAGATGATAGGGGGAATGCAGATGATGGGGTTCAGATAAAGAGGCGCGTTCCTTCGGGGAGCTCCCTACTTCCGCCCTGATTTCTGGTCTTTTCTGGCCTCTTTTCTGATCTCTCAGAAGTCACTACAGGCGCTAAAGCCAAAAATCCAGAAAGGGTGCCAGAAAGGGTGACCGACAGACTTATCTCTTGTCTGTATCCATTTTGACATTTGCACCTCTGAACTGGCAGGGGCTACTTAATATAAATTAATGGTTTCGATTGACAAAATGCGCTACCGGCCGATGGCTCTCACCAAAAACACGCCGCTGAAGTACAGGAAGAGGACAGCACCGCCCAGCAGGCTCTGGGTAATGGGGTCGGTAGAAGGCGTCAGCACTGCGCCCAGTACCGCCGCCCCCAGCAAAACATAGCGCCAGCCCGAGAGCATTGTCCGCGAGCTGACAATGCCTAAAAGCCCGAGCAGCAGCTGAATGACCGGGATCTGGAAGGCCAATCCGGTGCTGAATAGCAGCAGCAGCACAAATTCAAAATACCGATCGATCGACCAGAGCTGCTCGACCACATCGGCCCCATAGCTGATAAAGAAGCTGAGTGCGGCCGGGATCAGGGCGATGTAGGCAAAGGCCAGCCCGGCGAAAAACAGGACGCTTGAGCCCAGCACAATCGGACCCAGCAGCCGACGCTCGCGGCGGGTCAGCCCCGGTAGCACAAACTGGATAATCTGGTAGAGCAGAAAAGGGCTGGCAATCAGAATGCCGCTGTAGCCGGCGACCTTGATCGAGACAAAGAAATATTCGCCCGGCGAAAGCTGGAGAAATTTGGCGCCCTGGGCTGGCACCTCTAGCAGCTCGACAATCCGATTGACTACGGTAAAGCAGCCAATCACCCCCGCCGCGATCGCGATCAGCGCATAGAAGATGCGCTGACGCAGCTCTTCTAAATGGTCGAACAGCGACATTTCCACGTCGTTGGGCACCTCATCCAGCGATGCCTCGGACTGGGTGGCGCGATTGGGCTGATTGCTCAGCTGTGACTCTGTTGCGGTCTCTACATCGGTGGGCGGCGTCATAGGCTCCGGCAAGGGGGCTATCGGATCTTTCTCATTCTAGCTAAACGATTTTGCTAAACCCTTCTGGCCGCTATCTTATTCCGCCGAGTCAGCCGTATAGATGGCCTGGCTAGTCTTGCCGAGTTCGCCCATCGGAGCGGGTTCAGAACCGTTGTGGGACAAAAGTACGGCGCCAGCGTTGCCGGTAAAGACGTCGATACTCTGCTGCGCTTCCCACAGCTGCGATTCTCCTGGCGGTAGCGTGCCTTCAAAAACCTTACGCCCGTCAGCAATCACGCTGATCCAGGCGTTTCCTGTCGTGTCTAGGCTGACATAGACCGGGGCCTCGCTGACTGGTTCCGGCGGTGGGGCCGGTTCCGGCGTTGCAGCCACTGGCGGGGCAGGCGGCTCAGCGACTTCGGGGGCTTCAGCTTCAGCGACCGGCTCGACTTCAGCCGCGGGCCGACTGCCGGAAAGGTTCGCTAGCAGGGCGACCGCCCCCACGACTAGCACGGCTAAAATTCCGGCCAGGGCGTAGGGCGTAAAATTGATTGACTGGCTGGAGCGGGCTGAGCTAGACGGGGCCTTAGGGCTATAGGGTGTAGGGACAGATATCGGAGCGGGAGCGGCAGGATCCGGCGGGTCTGACGGCAGGGTCGGCTCAGCCGCGATCGCGGCGGCCTGGGCGACCAGCGGCTGCGCCTGGTTGCCGTTGGTCTCAGCGCTGTCTGGCTCGGTCGTCGGTGCTGCCGCCGCTTCGGTCGCCTGAACCGGTGCCTGAACCGGCTTGCGAGCCGTATCCGCCGACGGGGCTAAATTCGACGGCGGGCTATTTTGGGGGCTGCGACCGAACGGGATGCCGTTGGTCGTACGGGGGGGAAGGTCAGCCGGTATGCCCCGAGGAGCTGCGGGCCTCAGTCCGGAAAATTGCTGAGCCAGCGCTTGACCATCGAGTCCAAGCGCTTCGGCGTAGCGTCGAATGAAGCCCTGGACATAGACCGGCTCGGGGAGCCGGTCAGGGTCTGCGGCTTCGAGCGCAGCCAGGATCGGCGGGCGAATGTAGGTACTAATCGCAATATCGTCGAGCGACTTGTCGTGCTTTTCGCGGGTCTCTCGAAGAAAAGCACCGATTTTACTCAGTTGCTCCCATTGAGCTGCGTTGTATTTGGTCACGATAAACCCTGTTAAATCCCAATCACTGTTTCAAACCCGGTTCGCCAGCTGACGAGTCCTGACAAACGCTGCTGTTTATTTTATGAGTGAATGGGGCTTTGTGGGAAATTAGCTGTTCGGCTGAGTCGCAGCTAGGCGTTCGACTTTGGCCGCGATCGCGGGGTTGTAAAGCCGCAGATAGTTCCAATAGCCGCCAAACACCGCCTCGACATAGCCCTGGGTCTCAGCAAAGGGAATCTGGCGGACGAAGTCGTCGGCGTCGGTGAAGCCGCCCCGCTGAATCCAGTCGGCTACGTTGCCCGGGCCGGCATTGTAGCTGGCCACGGCGAACAGGGCGTTATTGTCATATTCGCGGTGCGTATAGTCCAGGTACCAGGTGCCCAGCTCAACGTTATCGGCCGGCTGGGTCAGGTCGTAGCCCGTTTGGCCAATCTGGGCTTCGATCCAGTCGGCAGTGCCCGGCATCACCTGCATCAGCCCCAGCGCCCCGGCCACCGACTCAATGTCGGCGACAAAGCGCGACTCCTGACGAATCAGCGCCGTCACCAGCAGCGGGTTGAGCTGACGCTGGCGGGACCAGGTTTCGATCAGCTGCTCGTAGGGAAAGGGATACATCGCCTGCCAATAGGCCGGATCTGCCTGCAGCGCTAGGTATTCCTGGCGCGCCTGGGGCTGCTCCCGCCAGGCCAGATTAGAGACCATAAAAATGCCGTCCAGCGTATCGCCCACGCCAATTCGCATCAGGCCGTCGGTAAACTGCTCCGCTACACTGGGGCTTTCGCGATCGCGAAATTCGTTCTGCCACTGAGTCCAGGCGTCCTGGTCCTGCCCCAGCAGATACAGCTCCTTCAGCGTGTCCGAGCCAGCCGGCGGCGGTGTCCGCTGGTCGGGGAGAACAATCTGCGGGTCGAGGCTGCGAACGCCGTCAAAGTCTCCCACGTCCCAGCCCAGATAGACGGCTGAACGCCAGGCAAAGTAAGACTCGGGATGCTGCCCAATCACCCGCTCAAAAGCCCGCTGCGCTACCTCAGGTTGCTCTAGCTGAAGCGCCCATTTGCCTGCCAAAAAGCCCACCTCGGGAGCGAGCTGATGGGTGGAATTATCCTTTAGCAGCTGCTGCGCCCAGCTCAGGGCAGACTCGTAATGACCGGCTTTAGCCTGCTGCTGGGCCTGCCGAAAGCGCAGTTCGGCAGCGGCTTCAGACTGGCTGTACTGGGAAAGGACAGCGTCTCGCGCCTGTTGGGCTGAGGTGGGGCTCTGCAAAGCGTCGAGCCGGTCGGCCCGTTTGCCGAGGGCTGTAGCGGCCTGATTGGGGAAACGGGCCATCACCTGGTCAAGTACTTTAATCGCCTCGGGCTGGGGCAGTAAGTCGGCTAGCTTGAGCAGGCCAGTGGCCGTTTCAGGCGCGTCGGGGAAGGCTTGAGCCAGCTGCCGATAGGCTGCGATCGCGGCCTTGCGCTGGCCGTCTAGCTGGGCCCCTCGCCCGGCTCGATAGCGGCTCAGCGGACTGGCTGGGGCCTTGGCATAGGCCGAGCCTGCTTTCCCATAGCGCTGCGTTTCCCAATAGCCGAAACCCGCCGCTTGCCAATCTTCTGGCGTCAGCAGCGATCCATATTCGCTCACGAACTGGTCGAGCCAGGTGCCATACTCCGACTGGTGGAGACCGTAGTTGACGAGTAGCCGCAGCAGCGCCATCTGTTTCGCCCCGGTGGCAACAGGTAGCTGCTTAGCCGCGACTTCGACACTGCGGGGATGAGCTGGGAAGTTAGCTATCAGCTGTTCCCAGGTCGATTCGTCGGACTGGCCTAGCGTATAGAGCGCTTCCGCCGCGGCGGGATGCTGGGCATATTGCTCCGCTAGGGTCTGCCAGGTCTGCTGAGCCGCTTCGGGCTGGCCCGCCGCGGTCTGGGCCTGAGCCCGCTTGAGTAAAACGTAGGGAGCCAGCGCCTCATAGTCCTGCTCTAAGCCGTCCAAGACCGTGAGGGCAGAACCGCCTCGTCCCTGACTGAGCAGGTCGGTTGCCAGCAGATAGCGGGCTCGATGGCCCTCTTGATTGTCCTGCTGCTGGGCAATCAGCGAAAGCGCTTCCGTGCGCTGGGCCGGTGGCCGATCGGCGAGTCCGAGTACCGCCGAGGGGGCTTCTGGTGCCAGCTCTGACTCAACAATGGCAGAATCAGCGGGCGCCAAGTTGAGCACACCTACGGTTTCTAACAGCGCCACTACCATGCCGACCGATAGCGCACTCACACCCGCTAGGGCTAAAAGCGGCCAATGGATTTTGATTTTCTCTTTTAACGGCTGCCACATAGATGCTCCCGAGGCCTGTCCCCAAGTCCTGCGAGGAACTATAGAGATGGGGTGAATAAGGTGAATAAAGAATAGCGCTGCTGTCCGGTTTGTGGGTGACACAGCAGCGCTGGCTGGCCCCCTGGCTCAAAATCTAACCGACGCTGCGCCGCCAATGACTTACTGGGAGCTGTTCACAGGCTTACCAAAGAACGCTAAAGTATACTTTTCCTGAAGTTGTAGCAAAAAAGCGGAAAATGTCAACCGTAGAAGCCGCTTAACCGCTCGCCCAGCCCGGCCATTGTCCCAATTATAATAGGTAAAATTGATGGATAGTGGGACCAGCAGTCCAGTGAATTTTGGTGAAGAATCAAGCATGAATTTTTTAGCATCGGCCCAATCCTGTCTCGATTGGTCAGGCGACTGTCTGGTGATTGGTCTCTCCGAAGAGTCGTTACCGCTGACGGGCATCTTGGCAGAGCTCAATGACAAGCTCTCGGGGCTGCTGCAGGAGCTGATCGACGAGTCTGAGTTTGAAGCCAAAGCGACCAGTACGGCTATCCTTCGCGTGGGTAGCGGCCCGATTCGCAAGCTTGGGATTGTTGGCTTGGGCCGCGCTGACGAGCTGAATTTGGAAGGTCTGCGCCAGGCTGCTGCCAGGGCTGCTCGTCTGGCGCAGCAAGCAAGATGTGCCCAGCTGGGCATCAGTTTTCCAGTCTGGAATAACCACCCCGCCCTGACTGCTCAGGCGCTGGTTGAGGGCGCGATACTGGCGCTCTACCAGGATACTCGCTTTAAATCGGAGGCGGACCCAGCTCATTTTCAGGTAGAGCAGGTTCATCTGCTAGAGCTGAGCGGGCAGGATGCTGCCATTCAATCGGCCCAGCAAATTTGCGATGGGGTATTGCTTGCCCGTCAGCTGGTCGCGGCCCCACCCAATGTCGTCACCCCGCTGCGGCTAGCCGACACTGCGGCTGAGATTGCCCGCGATCACGGCCTGACTTTGGCGATACTAGAGCGCGCAGATTGCGAAAAGCTTGGCATGGGGGCCTATCTTGGGGTAGCTCAGGCTTCAGACCTACCCCCTAAGTTCATTCACCTGACCTATCAGCCAGAGGGTACCCCAACCCGCAAGCTTGCCATTATTGGTAAGGGGCTGACCTTTGACTCGGGCGGCCTCAACCTCAAGACAGGCGGCTCGGGGATTGAGATGATGAAAATTGATATGGGCGGCGCGGCGGCGATGCTGGGTGCAGCCAAGGCAGTGGGGCAGTTAAAGCCAGAAGTAGAAGTGCATTTCATCAGCGCGGCGACCGAGAATATGGTCAGCGGCCACGCTATGCGTCCCGGCGACATTCTAACGGCCTCTAACGGCAAAACGATCGAGGTTAACAACACCGATGCTGAGGGTCGCCTCACCCTAGCTGACGCGCTGGTCTATGCCGAAGCACTGCAGGTAGACGCGATCGTCGATCTGGCGACGCTGACGGGAGCCTGCGTTGTAGCCCTGGGGGACGATATGTCAGCCCTCTACAGTCCCGACCCGGCGCTGGGCGACGAGCTGCTGAAGGCGGCTGAGGTCTCCGGCGAAAAGGTTTGGAAAATGCCTTTGGAAGAAAAATATTTTGAAGGGCTGAAGTCGGTTGTCGCCGATATGAAAAATACCGGCCCCCGGGCGGGCGGCTCGATTACCGCCGCGCTTTTCCTCAAGCAGTTCATCAAAGAGACGGCCTGGGCGCATTTGGATATCGCTGGTCCGGTGTGGACTGACAAAGAGAATGGCTACAACAGCCCCGGCGCGACCGGCTACGGGGTACGGATGCTGGTGCAGTGGATTACTACTAGCGGCTAGTCATCCTCGACCCAATGCTTCGCCCGTTCGACGGCCTTCTGCCAGGTGGCAAAGCTATCCTGAGCCTGGGTGGCGCGGGCCGAAGGCTCAAATACCCGGTCGATTTTGCGTCCCTTGACCAGGTCGGTGTAGCTGTCCCAATAGCCGACGGCCAGGCCCGCAGCGAAGGCAGCCCCCTGGGCCGTCGCATCTAGAATCGCTGGGCGTTCTACCGGAATCCCCAATACGTCGGCCTGGTACTGCATCAGGAAGTCATTCTGGCAGGCGCCGCCGTCTACCTTGAGTTCTTTGATCGGCGTACCGCTGTCTTCATTGACGGCCTGCACCACCTCCCGGGCCTGGTTTGCGATCGCTTCTAGCACCGCCCGCACCATATGGGCTTTGCTGGCCCCCCGCGTGAGCCCCAAAAACGCACCGCGAGCGCTCATATCCCAGTGGGGCGCGCCCAGGCCGCTGAGGGCGGGGACAAAATAGACACCGCCGTTGTCTTCCACCTGCTGGGCCAGCGGTTCGCTGTCGGCGGCTGTATCAATAATATTCAGGCCGTCCCGCAGCCACTGAATGCAGGCGCCGGCGGTAAACATGCTGCCTTCTAGCGCATAGCCAAGCTGATAGTCACCGCCCGCTTGGGCTGTCGTCCAGGCTACGGTCGAGAGCAGGTGGTTTTGCGATCGCACGATCTCGCCCCCCATATGCGAGACCAGAAAGCAGCCCGTGCCGTAGGTGCATTTCAGCAAGCCGGGCTGGTCGCAGCCGTGGGCAAATAGGGCCGACTGCTGATCGCCAAAGGTCGCCGCAATCGGAATCTCGACCCCCAGCAGGTCGGGGTCAAGCTGGCCAAAAATTCCCTGGCTAGGCTTAATCTCAGGCAAAATCTGCTGGGGCAGGTTGAAAATTTTCAGCAACTCCGGATCCCAGTCCTGCTCTTTCAGGTTCATCAGCATGGTCCGGCTGGCGTTGCTGTGGTCGGTGGCGTGCACTTTTCCACCTGTTAGCTGCCAGATCGCCCAGCTATCGATGGTGCCGCCTAGAACGTTGTCCAGGTTGACATCGCCGACCTGATCCAGCAGCCACATCAGCTTCGTTGCCGAGAAGTAGGCGTCTAGAAATAGGCCAGAGCGCTCGTAGATTTCGCTGCGGTACGCCTCGAGCTGGTGACAGAGCCCCGCTGTCCGTCGATCTTGCCAGACAATGGCGTTGTGCAGCGGCTGACCCGTGGTTTTATCCCACAGCAAACAGGTTTCACGCTGGACCGTCAGCCCGATCGCGGCTACATCCTGGGCGGTAATGCCCGCATCCTGAATCGCTGCCCCCATCGCCCAGCGGATCGCTTCCCAGATTTCCATCGCGTCGTGCTCGACCCAGCCGGGCTTGGGATAATACTGGGTCAGCTCTTTGTAAGCCAGCCCGACAATCTGACCGGCCCGGTCAAAGATAATCGCGCGGTTGCCGGTAGTGCCCAGGTCAAGGGACATGATGTATTGCATGGGGGTTCCTCGTATGCGGGTTGTCATTTTGGGACGTCAGCGCGCGGCGCTCACATCATCGGTTCAAAAAAGCCGATTAGGTTGTCTTCCGGGTCGCGACAGTAGGCCACCTTCAAGGCAAAATCGGTGTTTTGAGTCGGCGATTCGACAAAGGTGACGCCTTTATGCCTGAGCTGGTGATAGATGCTGTCAAGGTCATGAACTTTGAGAATAAAGACCATTCGGTCTTGGCAGTCGGCGGTAGCGGGTTTATCGATGGTGCGCAGGATTTCGGCCATTTCGTGCTTTCTAAACAGCGAAAGCCGCATGTTGGCAATCTCAAATTCGGCATAGCCGCGCTCGATATCTTCTGTCACTGGCGTAAAGCCTAAAATGTCTCGATAAAACTTGGCGCAGGTGCCAACGTCTGCAACCAGCAGTCGGGTGTGGGCAGCTTGAATATCCATAGCGTTCATTTTTTAGCATGGGGGACTGGATTGTCAGCCGGCTCTCAATCAATCGTTAGAGTGGCAATCGTTAGAGTGGCAATCGTTAGAGTGAAAGAGCACCCGAGTCAAGGGCGCTTGAGTTTAAGGCTAATATGGCATGGGTTCTGATTCACAGCTTTCCGTTTTTGAGACCGGCGACCCTCCTAACCTACCGCCTTATGGCTGGGCTGGGACGGTTGAAGCCTTTCTCAGACTCGCTCCGGAAGATTGGCTGGCCGCCCTACTATCGCGATGCCAGGGGCTGTATCAGCAGCGGGCGACCCAGACCCAGCAGCAGGCCTGGCAGGACTGCGGCCAGGTGCTGCGATCGCGCCTCCCTCAGCTCTGCCAGCAGCGCCCTACCAGCGCCGCCTGGACGCTGGTATTTGAATACGAGCTGCCGCGAGAAGGGGGCCGCCGCCCCGATCTGGTGATCCTAGCCGACGGCCAAATCGGGGTTCTAGAGTTTAAGCAAAAGGCCTCTCCCGCTGCCGCTGACCGGGATCAGGCCGCCGCCTACGGTCGAGATTTGGCTGAGTACCACAGCGGCTCTCGGCTCAATCCGGTGCAGACGGCGGTGGTGCTGACCCGCCGAACGCAGCCTGCTGAATGGAAAGCGATCGCGGTTTTAGGCCCGGCGGATCTTGTCCCCTATCTAGCGGCTTTGGAACCGACCGAGCCCAACATCGATCCGTCCGCTTGGCTAACAGCCGACTACGCGCCGCTGCCCACGGTCATCCAGGCCGCCCGCCGGATTTTTCAAAATCAGCCGCTGCCCTCAATTCGCCAGGCCCACAGCGCTGGGATTCCAGCCGTACTGGACTATCTAAACCAGCTAGTCGAGCAGGCTCAGGCCCGGCAGGAGCGGCATTTAGTTTTAGTGACTGGGGTGCCGGGTGCGGGAAAAACCCTCGTCGGCCTCCAGTTTGTCTACCAAAGCCCGCAGTCTGATGGGCCGTCCCAGGCGGTGCTGCTCTCGGGCAACGGACCGCTGATTACGGTGCTGCAATACGCCCTCAAGAGCCGCGCCTTTGTTCAAGCGGTCCGCAACTTTTACATGGCCCATCAGGTGCGGCAGCAGAAAGCGCCGCGCGAGCATGTGATTGTCTTTGACGAAGCTCAGCGGGCCTGGGATGCAGGGCGAATGGGCGATAAATATGGGATTGCCGCTTCGGCTCCCGAGATCGTGCTGCGGATTACGGAGCGGACGCCGAGTTGGGGGGTCGTGCTGGGGCTGATTGGCGAAGGCCAAGAAATTCACGTGGGCGAAGAGGCCGGAATGGAACAGTGGAGCCAGGGCATCGCCCAAGCTCAGGCCGACTGGCAGGTGCACTGCCCCGTCTCCCAGACGGGCCATTTTGCTGACCTCAGCTCGCCGGTTCATGCCGCAGATGGCTTAGACCTGACGACGACGCTGCGATCGCACCTCGCCGCTGATCTTCAGCACTGGGTGAGCGATTTGCTCAAGGGCCAGCTCCAAGCCGCCGCCGCCCGCATGCCCCGGCTGCGCGATCAGGGCTTCGATGCCTACCTAACCCGTCAGCTCGATCGGGCTAAGGACTACTGCCGCCAGCGCTATCAGGACCAGCCAACAAAGCGCTATGGCCTGATCGCGTCCTCTCGGGCTAAAAATCTGACGGATGCCGGCATCAAAAACGACTATCTGTCTACCCAAAGGCTGAAAGTCGGCCCCTGGTATATCGACCCGCCCGACTCGCCGCTGTCCTGCTGTGCGCTTGCCGGGGTCGTCACCGAATTTGGCTGTCAGGGGCTGGAGCTAGACTTTCCCATTATCGGCTGGGGCAACGATCTGACCTGGCAGCAGCTAGGCTGGCGCAGCTCGGTCCGGCAGCGACAGGTGCGCGACCCGCTACGGCTGCGGCTGAACAGCTATCGGGTCTTGCTAACCCGAGGGCGGGACGGCTTTATCGTATTTGTCCCCCCTCAGGCGGCGATGGATGGGACCTATGACGCCCTCGTTCAGGCTGGCCTGCGGGCTCTGGAAAGCTGGGACTCGCTCGTTTAAGCTGGCTGACTCAATAGCCCGATAGGCTTAGGCTGCCGGATTTTCAAAATCTGAAGCGCTATCCTGATTGAGCAGTTTTGAAAGCTGGACCCGAATGTCGGTGAGCTGCTGATTGGCCTTGGGGATCGAGACCAGGCGAATCTCAATCTCAGCGACATTGCTAATCCGCGTCGTCTTTTCCCAAAGTTTTCGATCGGTCTCTGACTCAGACTCGTAGCGAAAGGTGACCGTCTGAGCGCTGACGTCTAAAATCTCAACATTCTTGAACCAGCCGTTGCTGCTTTTGATATAGAGCCAGACGCAGGGCTGACCTACAAGTTCCTTGAGTTTATCTTCCATAGGCCCTTAGCTATCGCCTCAACAGGTTCGCAATTTGCATCTATCCTTAGATATATTCTTCCCATCTTATCACTGAGAACATCCGCATACTGTAAAAGAAGGATCAGGTTGGCAGGACGAATACGGGTTTTTAACTGCCTTCACCAGCTTCAGACTGGGCCAAAGCGACTGGACCACGAGGCTCAAGCAAAATCCCCTGCCCATCGTGCAGGACAAAGGAGCGTAGGGCCTGAGCCTGATCTAGCCCCAGCAGATCGGGCGTCGCGATCGCGATTTGCCATTGGTCAAAGTCAATTTGCAGCCAGTCTTCCAGGTCCAGCGGCAGCGGCTCGCCGCCCATGTGGGCGACCATTGCGACCCGAGCCGCATTGGCCTGATCGGGACAGGTCCGCAGGCCATAAAAAATGGTCCGGCGGTCGTCACTGACTCGATTGAAGCGATCGCGCCCGGTCAGATTTTCCTGAAGCCAAGGGTGGCGACGGCGAAAGTTGCGCAGCGCCAGATTGAAGTAGCTCAGGTTGGGGTCGATGTCTTCGGCATAGCGAGCGACGTTGCAGAGGTCATGGCCATCTTCCATAAAGGCCATGGCAAACGACTTGAGCTTAGGCACGTCCAGCGTCGCTAAAAAGTGAGATAGGTTGGGCTCATTCAGGTCCTCCAGGGCCGGAATTTCGCAATATCCGTTGGCGTCAGCGCCCAGGCAGTGACGACAGATTTCCGCTACCGCATCCAGGTCGTAATCGGTTTCCTCCATCGCTGTTTGCAGGGCTTTTGCAAAGGCGCGGAGCTGCTCGAGGTCGTAAAACCCAAGCTGCTTCAGCCGCGGAAAAGTCTCTGAGCGAGCATATCGCTCGGGCTCTACCTGCCAGTCCAAAAAGCCCACTTCTTCTGCAACGACCTTCACCCCGTAGCGATCGTCGGTATTGCGAAAGAAGCCCCAGGCCGCCCCCACGCAGGCATTCAGAAAATCCATCGGCAGGCCGGGGCTAAAGCCCTGCACCCAGATTTGAGTAGCGGGGCTGTTGTAAGCCGTATGCAGCACCTGGGGGAGGGTTTTGCCCAGATTCCAGTTGATGTCACGGTCTAGCGCCACCTGGTTGCCCCGGCGCACCGTGTCGTGGTTGCCGCAGCCGGTAATCCAGCGATTGCCCTGAAAGATGACCTCGCAGGCCCGCCGCCATTTGCGATCCCAAAACCCCTTGAGGGTTGGCGTATTGTGGGCAAAAATCAGCGGCCCCCACTGGAACGAGTTGGGCTTGAGCTCGATCAGCTCCCGGTAGCGGGATATCTCTTCCCAACCTTCCTGGGGCCAGGGCCGACCGTCTTCAAAGATCGTAAACATCAGCCGCCGACAGCCCTGGATCGTCTGTACCACGTCGCTCATCGCCATCAGGTAGGCATCATCCTGCTCAACCCGGTCGCTGAGCGGGTTAAAAAAGCGAAAGTCCTGGCCGCCATCGACGCGAACGCCGTCGGCCCCGGTGTTGATTTTGCGGCGCTGCATTTCCAGCAGGATCGCCCTGACCTGAGGCGACTGGTGATTCAGGTCCTGGCCGTACATATTGGGGCCTTTGTGATACTGATGGTTGAGCAGCTCCAGGGACTGGTTGTCGGCATGGCCGTAGACCAGGTCATAGATCAGCTGAATCGGCCCTTGGGAAAAGTTGTGCAGCGTGGCGATAAAGTCCACCACTTCGTCCGGACGGAGGCTCCCTAAAACGGCCGGGTTGGTGGCGCCGGAGCCCAGAATGGGCACGTCATAGCCCCAGTTTTGGGTATCGGGCTGGCGCAGGGTGACGGTGAGGGGGCTGTCGTGGTCTGGGTCGTAGGGCGCGATCGCAAAAAACTCATAGTCTCCGTGGGTATCTTCCCGCCGATACTCGATCGTTGGCTCTACGGGTAAGAGCTGCACCGCATCGTAGCCCGCATAGACGGATTCATCGGGCGTCAGTGACTCACCAGCCGCTAGCTTATCTGAAATGCGCTGATAGATCCGGGTCAGCCCTTCGAGCGTGCCTTCGGCCGACGCAGTTTTGACGTGGATTTGCAAAATGTTAGTCGGGGCTGGCACCCGTGGCGGGGTCGCATCGCTGAGACTGCTGCTGCTGCCGGTCTGGCGAAAATAGGCGAGGTCGGCCCGTCGCCGCTGCAGCTGCCGCATGTCGTAGAGCTCAGCCGGCGCAAACACGCCGTAGGGCAGCGAGTAGGCCAGCGGATCGCGAATCACCCGCACCCGGCCGTCGGCGTCTTCGTAGCGCAGCCAGTAAAAGCAGCCGGCCTGATGGCGAGTACCGGCCTGCATGCCGTAGATCACCGCCCAGACAAATTCGCCTTGCTTGGTAATTGGAATCAGGTCGCGCTGAAATCGGACGGTCTGCTGCGGGGCGCGAAAGTCAAGCGGGTCAAGCGGGGTAAAAATTTCTAGCTCCAGGCGGTGCTCGGACTGGATGATATCACCGGCAAACTCCGGCGTCCAAAACCCGATCTCGGTCAGGCGATCGCTGCGGTATTTGGCCCCTAGTCGATGCGCCAGCTTCTGGGCCTTGTTGAAATAAGTCGCGTCAGAGCGATTGATACTGTCTGCCCAGGCCACTAAGCTCTGGGTCTCATCCTCGACAAACCTGACCTGCTTAGAATTAGAAACTGTGGCTACCACCCTAACGTCCTATTGCTGCTGACATCTTTATGTTTGCACCGCTGCGATCGCCGCCAATCGCCACAAACTTTTTCTAGAATAACCATCCCGCCCTCAAAAGCAGGCGGCCATCACCGGAAATATCCTAATACTAACTTTTGTTTAGAGGCTAGGCAGATTGGCGAGTTAGCCCTTTTTGGAAGCGCCGTCTGCTAATCCGGCATGGGTCTGACCCACTGACTCTATTCGACAAGATTCGGTCTACAAATCAGGTCTGCGATGCCGTTAAGTCTCCCTTGACCCTCCCTTGAGCAAGGGGAAGTGAATACTTTGGGCTAGATTGGCCCATTTGCCAAAGGCGTTTTATTACGATATTGTTACCTTTGGAATCACAACGGGCGTTTGACTATAGCCGCAGGATGACATTGTCTCTTGCGAGATTGAGAGCTGAATTGGGACCAACCGTATTGCCTGGACTGTCCCTAAGGGATGGTGCAGGCATAGCTCGTATTTCTACGACGCTTCTCTATGACGCTTGGTCGGCTCGGCGTGAGCCATTGCTTAATTCAACGGGACGAGGTTGCTCCTATGAAATCTTCTCTAGTCATCCTTTATCATCGTGAACCCTACGACGAAGTCAAGGAAAATGGCAAGACTTACTACCGCGAAAAGAAAAGCCCGAATGGAATTGTCCCGACGCTGAAGAGCTTTTTTGCCAATGCCGACCAGAGTACCTGGGTGGCTTGGAAGCAGATTGCCTCGAAGCAGCAAATCAACTTTGAAGAACGGGTGACGATGGAAGGCGGCAGCGATAGCTGTGTGGTTCGCCGCATTCCCCTAACGGCTGAGCAGGTGAAGAATTTCTATCACATCACCTCCAAGGAAGCCTTTTGGCCCATTCTGCACTCGTTTCCAGAGCATTTTACCTACGACAGCTCCGACTGGGAAAATTTTCAAAATATCAACCGGCTGTTCGCTGAGGCGGCCTGCGAAGACGCGGCCGACGACGCCCTGATCTGGATTCACGACTACAACCTCTGGCTGACGCCTTACTACATTCGGCAGAAGATGCCCAATGTAAAAATTGCTTTCTTCCATCACACCCCCTTTCCCGCGGCGGATGTGTTCAATATCCTGCACTGGCGCGAAGCCATTATTGACAGCCTGCTCTGCTGCGATCTCTGTGGTTTCCATATTCCCCGCTATGTCGAAAATTTTGTCTCGGCAGCCCGCAGCTGTCGCGAAATTGAGATTGTCGAAAAAATGCCGGTTCCGGCCGCGTTCACCCGGGTGGGCACAGCGCTAGCGGAGCCTGAGATGACCACTAAGCTGCGCTATCAGGGCCGAATCGTTAGCATCGACGCTTTTCCCGTGGGGACCAACCCCGAGCAGATTCGCAAAGCCGTGGCGCAGCCTGAGGTGACGGAAAAGGTTGAACAGATTCGCCGCGACATTGGCGATAATAAGCTGATTATTTCAGCCGGTCGGGTGGACTATGTGAAGGGAGCGCGGGAAATGCTGCTCTGCTACGAGCGCCTGCTGGACCGCCGACCGGAGCTGATCGGCAAGGTCAACCTGATGATGACGGCAATCAAAGCCAACCAAGGAATGCGGGTCTATCGCCAGGCCCAGCATCAGATCGAGCAGCTGGTCGGTTCCATCAATGGTCGCTTTGCCAAGCTCAACTGGACGCCGGTACTGCTGTTTACCGAACCCATCCCCCAGTCGCAGCTGATGGCCTTTTTCCGAGCGGCCGATATCGCCTGGATCTGCCCGCTGCGAGATGGCCTCAACCTGGTCGCTAAGGAATATGTCGCCGCCCACGCGGGCAAAGACGGGGTGCTGGTGCTTTCTGAGTTCACAGGCTCGGCGGTAGAGCTGCCCGATGCGATCCTGACCAATCCCTACTCTTCTACCAAGATGGATGAGTCTATCGACGCGGCGCTGGCGATGTCCCCAGAGGAGCAAACCGAGCGCATGACCCGACTGCACAAGGCAATTTGCCGCTACGACGTGCAGCAGTGGGCGAATCACCTTTTCCGAGAAGCGAAGGCAACCGCAATTGAGACCAGCGCGGCGATGCTAGCCTGATTTCTCGACCGTCAGCTGCCGGTTTCTCATCTCTGATGGCTGACTGCTGAAGGCTAATTCGTTAGGATCTCCCTGTTGCTCAGAGCCATGACCCATGCGTGATTTTTCATCCATTGACTCGACCGCGTTTGACCTAATCGTCATTGGCGGCGGCGTCAACGGCGCGGCTGTCGCCCGAGACGGGGCGCTGCGCGGCCTTAAAACTATCCTGGTCGAAAAGGGGGATTTTGGCGGCGGCACCACCAGCTGGTCTACCCGCCTCGTCCATGGAGGATTGCGCTATTTAGAGTATTTTGAATTCAATCTGGTGCGCGAGTCGCTGCGGGAGCGCGAAATTCTGCTCAATACCGCACCCCACCTGGTCCACCCGGTACAGCTGACCCTGCCGCTCTACGACTACAGCTCGCGCAGCTATTGGGAAATTCAGGCGGGGATGATCCTCTATGACATTCTGAGCTTTGATAAAAGCCTGCCTAACCATCGAATGCTGCGCCCGGCTAAGCTGCGGCAGCTGTTTAGAGCGGTCAATCCTAATGGGGTCAAGGGCGGCTCACAGTATTATGACGGCCAGGCTGAATATGCTGAGCGGCTCTGTCTGGAAATTATTTTGTCGGCCCAGGCTGCCGATGCCGTAGCGCTGAACTACGTCGAAGTCAGCGAGCTACAGCGCCATGGCGATCGCGTGATCGGCCTCACCTGCAAAGATGGCCTCAGCGACCAGACCTTTACTATCGGCAGCCACGAGCGGACGATGATTGTCAATACGTCGGGTCCCTGGGTAGACCGGGTGTGCCAGCAGGGAGTAGAGGGCTCTACGCCAGCTCCCATCGGCACGACGCGCAAGATTGGCGGTACCAAGGGCAGCCATATTCTGGTCAATCCGTTCCCGGGCGCGCCGGATACGGCTTTCTATGTGGAAGCCGCCGCCGACAATCGACCCTTCTTTATCGTGCCTTTCCTAGGCATGTACCTGATCGGCACGACTGACCTGAAATACGAGGGCGACCTCGACCCGGTCAAGGCCGACAATGACGAAGTGGACTATCTGATTGCTGAGACCAACCAGGTGCTGCCGTCAGCCCGACTCACCCGCGAGTCGGTGCGCTTTACCTACTCTGGCATCCGGCCCCTGCCCTACGCCGAAGGGAAAAAGCCGGGCAGTATTAGCCGCAACCACATTTTGTTTGAGCATGCGGCGGAAGGGGTGAAAAACATGGTGTCGCTGATCGGCGGCAAGCTGACCACCCATCGACGCGTGGGTGAAGAGGCTGTGGACTGGGTTTACCAGCAGCGGCAGCAGCCTGTACCGCCCAGCCCGACTCGCCATCAGCCGCTGCCGGGAGCAATCCTGCCCAACGATCGGCGGATTACGCAGGCGTTTGCCGACTATGGCGATCGCGTCCAGCCCGAGGCCCTGGACCACCTCTTTCACCTATACGGGGCCAAAGCCGTCGAGGTGCTAGCCCTGATCGACGAATCTGCTGATTTGGCTGAGCCCATCGTCAGCTATCTGCCGGATATCAAGGCTCAAATTGTCTATGCGATCCGAGCAGAAATGGCCTACAACCTAATCGACATCTGCCGCCGCCGGACTTCTCTGGCGATCCAGGCCAACTATGGCTACGACGCCCTAGCTGCGATTGCGGAAACCCTTCAGCGCCACTGCGGCTGGGATGAGGAAAGGTGCGATCGCGCCATCCAAAACTATGTCACCTACATGCGGGAAAACTGCATTCCCGACTATGTGCTCCAGTCCGATGCGCTAGAAACGCCAAAAGCGCCCGCCATTGTCGGCTAGCACTGCCCGATTAACGCTTATGAGGCTAATTTCCTATGGTTACATCTTCCCTAAACCGGCAAGCGTCGGCTTCTCCGCCTGTGTTCCAGACGATTAATCTCACCGTCCTGGGGTCGGGAGCCTGGGGTTCGGCCCTGGCCCAGTTAGCGCAGAACAACCAGCATTCAGTGCGGGTCTGGTCGCGGCGCGGCGAATTGAGTTTGGAGGAGGCCATCGCCGGAGCTGACGTGATTCTGTCGGCCATTTCAATGAAGGGCGTCGCCGAGCTGGCCGAGCGGCTGAAAGAGCTGTCGATTCCGTCCCAGTCAATTATTGCAACGGCGACCAAGGGACTCGATCCGGCGACCACCCGGACGCCCTCGCAAATTTACCAGGCAGCTTTCCTAGAGCACCCGATTGCCGTGCTCTCAGGCCCGAATTTGTCCAAGGAGATCGCCCAGGGCCTGCCCGCCGCAACGGTGATTGCCAGTACCGATGCCGCTGCCGCTGAAACCCTACAGCAGGTGTTTTCTTCGGACTGCTTTCGGGTGTACACCAGTCCAGACCCGCTGGGGGCTGAGCTGGGCGGCACGCTGAAAAATGTGGTTGCGATCGCGGTCGGCGTCTGCGACGGTTTGGGCCTCGGCTCCAATGCCAAGTCGGCGCTGATGACGCGAGCCCTGCCCGAAATCATTCGGGTGGGCCTGCATATGGGCGCTCAGATTGAAACCTTCTACGGCCTGTCTGGTCTGGGTGATATGCTTGCAACCTGCGACAGCACCCTCAGCCGCAACTATCGCGTGGGCTACGGGCTCTCTCAAGGGAAAGCGCTCGACCAGATTTTAGCAGAGCTGGGCAGTACGGCTGAGGGCGTGAACACCGCCTATGTGCTGATGGATATTGCCAACCGTGAAGGTATCCCGGTGCCCATTTCCCGTCAGGTACACCGACTGCTAAAGGGCAGCATCACGCCCAGGGAAGCCCTAGAAGGGCTGATGGAGCGAGACTTAAAGCCAGAATCCTGTGATTTGCTGTAATCCTCTATCCCTATTCATTAATGATCGAAGCCTGCCTGGCCTTGTCTGACGGGCGAGTATACCACCAGGCCCAGGCAATCAGCACGGCCTGCAACGGCAGCCGAGCCCAGGGCAAAATGGGCGAGTCGGGGATGCCCTCTAGCTTGATCTGATTGACGGCCATGTTGATATTGGCAGGGAAAACGGCGATGTACAGCAGGATTAGCCCCCAGGCCGCCGCTCGACTGACGCCGGGGATCAGCAGTCCAATCCCGCCCAGCACTTCAAAAAACCCGCTGATATAGACCAGCGCTAGCGGTGCGGGCAGGACCGCTGGAACGATTTTGACAAAGGGCGTCGGAACGGAAAAATGCAGAACGCCAACGATCACCATCGAGACGGCTAGCACGCCACGCAGCGTTTCTTTGCGGTTGGTCATAGTCATTTTTAAAAACAAATTGGGCTAGTCCTGATTACAGGCGAAAAATTAGGGTCTGACATCTTTCTTTCGGCCAGCACCGCAATCGCGCCTAGTCTGAGTCAGGGCGTCAGCTGAAAATCAGATCTATCAGATGGTTTTTTGGGCTCATCGAGCTCTACCTCCGCCGCATCGTCAGCCTCAAGCTGGCTAGGAATTTCAAGCATCGGCTGGGGCTCAATTTTAGGTTCGGTCGTGGTATCTGCGTCCATTTCTACATCGGGGAGCGCATCCAGTCGCTGGTTGACACCGCGCCGGTCGGCTTCATCTGAGGATGTGGAAGGGGAATTAGGCTCCGCTGCCGGCGAGAACTTTAGGCTGTCTTCTGGCGTAGGCTCTAGGGGAGCTGACTCTGGCAGCGGAGCCTCGGGCTGGCTGGGCAGCGGCGGCTCGACTTTGACGGGGGGCTGGTTGGACTGAACCCGATCGCGCAGTCGCTTAAACCGATTGATCACGCCGCGATCGCGTTCAGCTGATGGATTCATTTCCGGCATCGGAACGGGTTCCGTGGGCGCTGGACTCTGCCCAGACTTGTCTGGCAGGCTTTCCTCAATAGATTTTTTCTCAGCAAATTTTTCAGTCGATTTCAGGGACGGTTCAGGGGGTTCAGGGGGTTCAGGGGGTTCAGCGCTTTCTGCTTCCGGTTCTGCAGGCTCAGGTGCAGAGCTCGGTTCCGGTTCGGTCACCGGAGTTCCCACCGGTTCTTCCGGATTGCTGCCGTTTTCTGGAGACGGCTCGGCTGGGCTGCTCCCCTGATTGGCAGGCGGCTCCTCTAAGGACTGCTCTGTTGACTGCGCTGGCAGCTTTTCACGCAGCTTTTCGGGGAGCTCTTGAAAAGGAACGGCTGGGAAGGGAACGACTGGCGAGGATTCGGGTGGGGCGGGTGGCTTGGGGACAGGTTTGGGTAGAGTTGGCTCCGCTTCTGGGGAAGCAGGTTCAGCAACCGGCATGACGTAATCTGGATCGACAATGCGGCCCACCTCGGCTGCCGTTAGCTCCTCTCGCACCAGCTTGGATAGGGTATCTTCGCCGCCGGGCTCGTAGGTGATCTGCCGGACGGTGTTATTGAAGGGGGTTGCGATCGCGTTCCCCTGCTGATCGATTAGCTCAAGCTGTACCCAGTTTTTCCCGGGCCTAAATCCCTGAAGATAAATCGGCTGCCAACGATCGAAAACAAAGCTTTCCCCATTAACTGTGCAGCGAATTTGCCAGTCTGGAATATCGTCGTCGGGCGATTCCTGAGCGACCATATGCAGCGGTGCATCTGTCAGGTAGAAATCCAGCATGATCGGCTCTGCGCCGTAGCTTCCTTTGGGGCGGCTGTAGGTCAGCAGCGGCTGGTCAGCGGCAGGACTGTTTTCTCCAGTCTCTGCCAGGATATGAAAGGTCGTCTGGGCATAGGCCCCTGGAGTCTTAAAGCTTTCGTGCCAGGGTCGCGAGGCAAATACCCTGATTGTATGGGTACCGGGAGACAGGTCTGATAGCAGCAGCGGCTGGTCGAGGTTGTACACCGCGCGATAGGGCTGGTTGTCTAAAATGACGTGGAGATGAGGACCGAGCTGCCAGTCTTCATCCTTATATATAGATAAGCCACGAACCTGAAACCGCACCTCCAAAGAGGTGTCCTCTAGCACCTGCTGCGGTTGCGGGCTCAGAATTTTAACCTGAGGCTGGGCCGCTTCCAATTGTCCGCCTAGCGCTGACAAAGGGGTCGGGGTCGGTACTTCTGAGATCTGGCCAATGAGAGGACTCGGCACCGGGCGGGCAGGCGGGACCTCGTAGCGGATGAGCTTCACCGACTCTGCTCGCTGGCAGCTGAGTAAGCCAAAGCTGAGGAGCAGAGCGGCACACAGACTCCAAAACCGAGACAGCCCGCTTCGGCGGCCTGGATAATTCGCCATAGTTTTAGCCGACCAAACGCACATCCATTAAGGACTATAGCCGATTGCCGGGGCACCTATAAAAAACAGGGGCCGGCATCGGAAAAGGTCTGGCTATGGGAGCATCCGGTCAATTAAACGATCACCTAGCAAATTGTTGGGGTATAAAAATAAGTTTAGAAGTCTATGTAATTATTTCCAAAAAGCCTTAGGAAAATGCCAATCTGGGCGGACTAATGAATCTACCAATACCCAGTAGGAAGAATTCTCAGGTCGCAATTGGCCCATCCGTCTACTGGCCTGCTGCTAATATTGACTTTTGTTAACATTTTCTCCGTTAAACCTCTGCCTTGTGTATTCCACAACTGCGCAAGCCTGATTACACCGGGATTTTCGCAGCTTGAAGTATTGTTAACTTGCTTAAAGGCTGGCCCGGTTACGAGTCTATAATGCTCCCAAGCAGTCCTTACGCCGAGCTGATGTCATCGCTGCTCTAGACCGCGTTTTGCCTTCTAGAGCGTTGGAATATCATTCGGCTTGATATTCGGGTAATCGCTCGGGTTAAGGGATGTTAACTACTTTGTCTAGAGAGGAGAGTCTCCATGACAACTACCCCGCGGGAGCGGGAGGCAAAGGCTAAGGTAACGGTTGACAAAGATCCTGTGCCAACTTCTTTCGAGAAGTGGGCGAAACCGGGACATTTCGATCGGACTTTGGCCCGAGGACCCAAAACCACCACCTGGATTTGGAACCTCCATGCCGACGCTCACGACTTTGACAGTCACACCAGTGACTTAGAAGATATTTCTCGCAAAATCTTCAGCGCTCACTTCGGCCATCTGGCCGTAGTATTCATTTGGCTGAGTGGCATGTACTTCCATGGCGCTCGGTTTTCCAATTACGAAGCCTGGATGACTAACCCGACGGGCATTAAGCCCAGCGCTCAGGTCGTTTGGCCGATTGTCGGTCAAGAGATCCTGAACGCCGACGTCGGCGGCGGTTTCCAGGGAATTCAAATTACCTCCGGATTCTTCCAGCTCTGGCGGGCTTCGGGGATTACCAACTCCACCCAGCTCTATGCCACTGCGATAGGCGGGTTGGTGATGGCGGGACTGATGCTATTTGCTGGCTGGTTCCACTATCACAAACGGGCTCCCAAGCTGGAGTGGTTCCAAAACGTGGAGTCCATGCTGAACCACCATCTGGCGGGTCTGCTGGGCTTGGGCTGTCTGTCCTGGGCAGGCCACCAAATCCACGTCGCGGTGCCGATTAACAAGCTCTTGGATTCGGGCGTGGCGCCGCAGGATATTCCGCTGCCCCACGAGTTCTTATTCGATACGAACTTTATGGCCGAGCTGTTCCCTAGCTTCTCGCAGGGGTTGACGCCCTTCTTCACGCTGAACTGGGGCGTTTACAGCGACTTTCTGACCTTTAAGGGCGGACTCAACCCGGTCACCGGTGGGCTGTGGCTGACCGATTCGGCGCACCATCACCTGGCCCTGGCGGTGCTGTTCCTGGTGGCGGGCCATATGTACCGCACTAACTGGGGTATCGGTCACAGCATCAAGCAGATTCTCGACAACCATCAAGGCGACCCGCTGCTGTTTGGTGGTAAAGGGCACGAAGGGCTGTACGAGTTCCTAATTAACTCGTGGCACGCGCAGCTGGCGATTAATCTGGCCCTGCTAGGCTCGGTGACCATCATCGTGGCGCAGCATATGTACGCGATGCCACCTTACCCCTACCTGGCGACGGACTATCCCACCCAGCTTTCGCTGTTCACCCACCATATGTGGATTGGCGGCTTCCTGGTGGTCGGGGCAGGAGCGCATGGCGCGATCGCGCTAATCCGTGACTACGACCCCGCCAAGCATGTGAATAACGTGTTGGACCGGGTGCTGCGGGTGCGCGATGCGATCATCTCCCACCTGAACTGGGTCTGTATTTTCCTAGGCTTCCATAGCTTCGGGCTGTACATTCATAACGACACCATGCAGGCGCTGGGCCGCCCTCAGGACATGTTTTCTGACAGTGCGATTCAGCTCCAGCCGATCTTTGCCCAGTGGGTGCAGCATCTGCACACGGTCGCAGTCAGCAGTGCGGGTACCGCACCGAACGCGCTGGCCCCCGCCAGCTATGCCTTTGGCGGCGACGTCGTGGCAGTCGGTGGCAAGGTAGCGATGATGCCGATCCAGCTGGGAACGGCGGACTTCATGATCCACCATATTCACGCCTTCACGATTCACGTGACGGTGCTGATTCTGCTCAAAGGCGTGCTGTATGCCCGTAATTCGCGACTGATTCCTGACAAGGCCGAGCTGGGCTTCCGGTTCCCTTGCGATGGGCCGGGACGCGGTGGCACCTGCCAGGTTTCGGCTTGGGACCACGTGTTCCTAGGTCTCTTCTGGATGTACAACGCGCTGTCGATTGTGATCTTCCACTTCAGCTGGAAAATGCAGTCGGACGTGTGGGGTACGGTGTCGGAGAACGGCACGATTTCGCACATCACCGGTGGCAACTTTGCCGCCAGTGCAATCAACATCAATGGCTGGCTGCGCGACTTCCTATGGGCGCAGGCGTCTCAGGTGATTAACTCCTACGGGTCGGCGCTGTCGGCTTACGGGCTGCTATTCCTGGGCGCTCACTTTGTGTGGGCATTTAGCCTGATGTTCCTGTTCAGTGGCCGCGGCTACTGGCAAGAGCTGATTGAGTCCATCGTTTGGGCTCACAATAAGCTGAAGGTGGCACCGGCTATCCAGCCTCGGGCACTGAGTATTACTCAGGGTCGTGCGGTGGGCGTCGCTCACTACCTCCTGGGAGGAATCGTCACTACGTGGGCGTTCTTCCTGGCTCGAATAATTGCAGTCAGTTAGGAGCACGGAGGACTCATAACAAATGGCAACTAAATTCCCAAAATTTAGCCAGGATCTGGCGCAGGATCCGACGACTCGTCGGATCTGGTATGGGATTGCCACGGCCCACGATTTTGAAAGCCATGACGGCATGACGGAGGAGAATCTTTACCAAAAGATCTTTGCTTCTCACTTCGGCCATCTGGCAATCATCTTCCTCTGGACCTCCGGCAACCTGTTCCACGTCGCCTGGCAAGGTAACTTTCAGCAGTGGATTCAAGACCCGCTGAATGTCCGTCCCATCGCCCATGCGATTTGGGACCCCCACTTTGGTCAGCCTGCGGTAGATGCCTTTACCCAAGCTGGCGCGTCCAATCCGGTGAACATCGCCTATTCCGGCGTCTATCACTGGTGGTACACCATCGGCATGCGGACCAATAACGACCTGTATACCGGTGCGGTGTTCCTACTGCTGCTGTCGGCGGTCTTCCTGTTCGCCGGCTGGCTGCACTTGCAGCCCAAGTTCCGCCCTAGCCTGTCTTGGTTTAAGAATGCGGAGTCTCGGCTCAACCACCACCTGGCCGGTCTGTTTGGCGTCAGCTCGCTGGCCTGGACGGGGCACCTGGTGCACGTGGCGATTCCCGAGTCTCGCGGCCAGCATGTCGGCTGGGGCAACTTTCTCTCGACGCCGCCGCATCCGGCGGGCCTAGCACCGTTCTTTACGGGCAATTGGGGCGTATACGCTCAGAATCCTGATACGGCAGGTCATGTCTTTGGCACGGCTCAGGGTTCTGGAACGGCCATTCTGACCTTTCTGGGCGGCTTTCATCCGCAGACGCAGTCGCTGTGGCTGACGGATATGGCCCATCACCATCTGGCGATCGCGGTGATCTTCATCATCGCTGGCCACATGTACCGCACCAACTTCGGTATCGGTCACAGCATCAAGGAGATTCTGTCCACCCACCGTCCGCCTGAGGGTACGCCCTTCGGTGGTGCGCTGGGTGCGGGTCATAAGGGGCTGTACGACACGTTGAATAACTCGCTGCATTTCCAGCTAGCGCTGGCGTTGGCGAGTCTAGGCGTGGTCACGTCCCTGGTGGCGCAGCATATGTATGCGCTACCGCCCTACGCCTTCATGGCGCAGGACTTCACGACCCAGGCGGCGCTCTATACCCACCACCAGTACATCGCTGGCTTCATTATGGTGGGGGCCTTTGCCCACGGGGCGATCTTCCTGATTCGTGACTATGACCCTGCCGCGAATGAGAACAACGTGCTGGCCCGGGTGCTCGACCATAAGGAAGCGATTATCTCTCACCTGAGCTGGGTGTCGCTGTTCCTGGGCTTTCATACCCTAGGGCTCTATGTCCACAACGATGTGGTCGTGGCCTTTGGCACGCCAGAGAAGCAAATCCTGGTCGAGCCGGTGTTTGCCCAGTGGATTCAGGCCGCTTCGGGTAAGGCACTGTACGGCTTCGATACGCTGCTGTCCAACCCCGATAGCATTGCCACAACCGCCGCTAGCGGTATCTGGCTGCCGGGCTGGCTAGATGCGATTAACGATGGCACCAACTCGCTATTCCTGGCGATTGGGCCGGGCGACTTCCTGGTGCATCACGCGATCGCGCTGGGGCTGCACACCACCACCCTGATTCTGGTCAAGGGGGCGCTCGACGCGCGCGGCTCAAAGCTGATGCCGGATAAAAAAGACTT
>NZ_JADEXG010000058.1 GCF_015207255.1 Vasconcelosia minhoensis LEGE 07310 | reverse complement strand
GAGTGGGGGAGTGATGGGGTAAGGGAATATTCTAGCCCATCACCCCATCACCCCAAACGGCTTGCGATCGCTTCGCGTTCACATTCGTCACATGCTTCTTCACCGTATCAATCGAAATATGCAGCCTGGCGGCAATTTGCCGGTAGGTCAAGTGGGACTGCCGGAGCTGCCAGACTTCGGTTTCGCGCGGAGTAAAGCCGTAGCGTTGGGCTTCACTGCGAGCAGTGCAGGCGGCGGAGCGCTGGCAGTCTTCTAGCGTAATGATGAAGCAGGGAGTGGCGTAAGTTGCCGGATCGAGCCATTGGACGCGAACGCGAATGTCTCGCTCGGATACGTCGCTGAGCTTTTCTTCTAAAATTAGGCTGCCGTCGGGATCGGCGCTGAGGCGAGTTTGTAGCGTCCGACAGATGTTCCAGACTCGCTGGGGCAAGGCTCTAACCGGCTGGCAGCGGTCGTTGAACTGCTGCATTAGCCGACTGGCGCAGCGATTTTTATGCAGAATGTCGCCCGCTGCACTGAGAATGAGCAGGCCATCGGGAAAGTTTTCGATCGCGGCATAGAGGAGTGCCAGGGGCAGTCGCTGGACTCGACCAGGGCTGGAAGAGCAATTTGAAGACTCTGAGACCGAAGGTGCTATAGCTTGGGTAGAGGTCATCTTTTGGGCTTGTAAGGGATGTTGACTTATCATCTGAGCTAGACATTTTTACGGGCCGAACGGCGGCTACATCATGAGCTACTGTCTAAAACCCGGAGCATGAGTTCCATGCTCAGAACATCAGCCGCCCGCTAAGAGAATCCCAAGATCGGTTGGTCTGCTCACAAACCGTCATGAAACTATTAAAGTTGATTAAAGCTTCTTCAAATTCAGCCGCTGATTACCGGAATGCGCCATGAGCACCAGAGGCTGGCCCTTAGCGCTAACGATTATGGCGACTCAAACGGATTTTCTGCGGGCAGATAGGGGGCCAGCTGGGTTTCTGCGGCGCGCCAGTCATCGATCGCGGGCTCCAGCCACAGCCAGTTATTGCCGAGTTCCTGGGGCTGAAACGCCAGTGGGGCTTCGGTAAATACTTTCAAATAGCTCTCTACTGCCTCCTCGTAGAGGGCGGCCCGTTCCTCAGCTTCAAACTCAATCTCAGCCAGCTTAAGGTTGGCCATGGCCAGCCCCGCATAGGCGTTGAGGATGTACTGGGACGGGCGGGGGCCGAACAGGGCAACGCTTTCGGTGGCAGGGCGCTGCTCAGCTAGGCGAATGGCCTGCTGCCAAGATTCAGCAGCCCGATCGAAATCGTTAACCGCGTACTGCGCGAAACCCAGCGCCGTCCAAATTTCCATCCAGTCCGATTCGGCTCTGATGGCGGTCTGCCAGGAGCGCAGCGCGTCCGCTGGGCTATATTCTCTAACCCCCTGCTTCACTAAGGTCCACTGCGCCCGCCCGGTCAAAAATGCCAAAATCGGATCTGCTTTCTGCTCGGGCGTTGCCGACATAAGCATAGTCAGGGCAGCAGCGGGCTGATTCTGGCGAATGAGCGTATTAACCGCGATCGCGGCCGCATCTAAATCGTTATTGATCAGGGAAAGCTGTACCTGGCCCAGCGCTTCTTGGGTACTGGGGGCGGTGATGCCATCGAGTAAAGCCTGCGTTTCAGCCGTCGGTCGGTCAGCCCGGTTGAGCACAGCAGTCAATCCTACCGCAGCTAGGGCCGTTGCTACGGCGACGGCACCGATGGTCATCAGCGCCAGCCGACGGCGTCTAGGCTGCACAGACCCACCAAGCACGGCACGTAGGGGAGTAGGCCGCGCTGTTCCAGCCGGTCGATCGGTTGCCTCAGCGGCTGCAAATGCCGTTGTCGTCTTGTCAACGGTCGTATGGTCCGCGGCAGCAGGCGTAGGACTTTCTTCAGAGACTGGCTCTTCAAACAGCGGATCGTAGAGCTCCTGCTCGGAGAGGTCGAGGGCTTCAGGTAGCAGCAGCTCGTCCGGCTGGACTGGCATCATTTCTTCAGCCGGAACCGACTGCGATAGCTGCTGGATGATTTCGCTGAGATGATCCGTTCCCTCGGCCTGAGCGCCAAAATTGGGGAGCCTTGGCTCTGGTCCAGACTGTTCTAACCGTTTGACTAAGTTGTTGATATCGGCCTCATCCAGAAAGTCCAGTTCCGGTACTGGCGGCTCGATGGATTCTGCATCAAGCCTTTCTATAGTTTCTAGGGACTCTAGCGCCTCTAGCTCTGTAGCCATGTCCATGGCTTGATCCAGTTCGTCCGCAGCAGTCGGCGGCTCCGAGGTCTCATCTACGACTAGAGGCAGTAGATGAGACCTCGCTCCTTCCCAGTGAGGCTCCGAATCGGCAAAAATGGCTGCAAACGGATCGGCCCAGGATTCCCTCTGGCTGCCGGCCCGATTGGCGAGATAGCCATCAAACGAGGGCTGCATATAGAGGATCGGCAGCGCCCAGTAAAATTGATCAGATCCGTAGGCCGAAATCAGCCCTTGGCGCGTCCGGTTGAGGCTCAAATCAATCGGATATCTCTGCTTTAAATTGCGATAGAGTAACCGGGTAAATGCGATCGCGACGCCATCGGGAATCCGCTCAGCCATGGCAATGACGCTAGGCACCCCGCGACCGAGCAGAGCCTGGGCCAGGTTTTGCTCTTGCCAGCCCGGCTCCGATGCCTGCGAGCTGCTGTAGGCTCCACGACAGGAGTTGAATACCGCCAGCTTAATACCGTTGTTGACTAGCAGACCGGCCAAGTCTTCGCCGCTAAGCCGCTCGGTCAGACCGGTCTGACGGCTGACTAAAAACAGGTCACCACCGGTGTCTCCGAGGTTGCTATGCCCGGCGTAATGTAGAACTTGGTAGTCTTCCTGCTCCAGCGCCTGGGTCAGTTCGGCCCGCCCAGGCTGCTCTAGCAGCGTCAGTCGGACGTCAAGTGGCTGCTGAAGCCGGCTGCCGTTACTGCCCTCTGGGCCGGAGCGAAAATGACCCATCGGCGTCAGCTCTGTCTGGAGCTGATGCACTTCTTGCAAAAGCTCTAACCGCGCCTGGTCTTCTGGTGAAGCCACGACCATCAGAATCCGCAGCGGTTGGCTAAAGTCAGGCACCAGCAGGGTGGCCGACTGCCGACCCTGGAGCAGGTCGGTATCGTAGCGTGAGAAGGCGACATCGGTACCAGTGGCTAGGGGGCGATCGCCGGACCGCAAGATTTCCCAAGGAAGCCGCTGAAGAAAAGCATCTTTAATTCCCAACCGCAGCCGCAGCAGGTTCTGCCGATTTTGCGCGACGCCCTGGGCCGCCAGCCAGCTATCGCGTAGCAATCCTTGAAAGAGGCTATTGTATAGCTCTTGCCCTAAGGCAAAAAGGGAACCCTCTGCTGTACCGGCTCGCAGCGGCGCTGCGCCGGTTGGCTGAGACTGCCGCAGGCTTTGCCCTTGAAGCAGCCCCAACAGTGGGTCATGCATTAGCCGCTGGCTTTGCTCCAGCCACTGACGGACCGGCCAGTAAACCTGTTCTTCGGCTATCGGCACCCCCGACGCAACATTCTCAGTACGGACCAAATACCGATCGTCGCCCACAGCGGTGATAGAAATATCAAATTCTTGAATCACGCTGGCTTCACACCCCTGACTGGCCTCTGACTGGCTCCTAGCTGGTAAATTGGCAATCCCAAAACTGCGATTCTAATGTCCAGAATGCCCTTACTCTAGAATCTATGCGGCAAAAGCAAACATAGCGGCCTACCTTTTAGAGTAGATCACCACCTTGCTAACTGTCTGCTTCTCACTTAATTACAGTTTAAAATTGCTACATTCCGACCAAAATCTGGTATGCCAGAAATAGGCCCATGCCAGCGACGATGGTTACCAGCAGATTTTTTTGCCAAAAGGCGATCGCCACCGTCGCGATCGCGCCCACTAGCCGCGCATTTTCATAGCTCACCCAGAGCTGGTCGGCGGGGAACAGCACCGCTGGCACGACGATTGCCGTTTAGGGCTTTCCACGGGGATGACAGATGCCGTACGTGGGGTACGAGGCTGGCTGAGTAGAGCAGGTGTCGTAGGTTCACCACAAATGTAGTCAGTACAATCAGCGGTACCGCCGTCCCAGCGGCGACCAGCCCCAGGGCGACGAACTGAGCTGAACCGGCAAAGACAACGGCCGAAAACGCGATCGCGCTCCAAGCCGAAAGGCCGCTGCTCTGGGCCAAGGTGCCAAAGATGATGCCAAATGGGGCCGCCCCGATCACCAGTGGCATGACAGCCCGGGTCCCGGCTAGCGATTCGGTTAGGCGAGGATTTTGCACAGGGAAACGTATCGCGACGACTCTTCCAGAATAGAGAGGGCAGGTTGCAATGGCTTGGATGTTTTTGCAAATAGCGAGACGCTGCTGAGCAAGGATAAGACCTGGGGCATATTTATGAAGTAGGATGAAGCAATTTTGCAAAACCTGATTTAAAGTAGCAATCGAAGCTTAAAAGTTCACAGGTGTTAACAGGCGTTTAGTTTTCCAGGCCGGTTGCTCCCGCTGTCCCAATGTTCCGCTCTTTTTGCCTATGAGGCCTAGTGCCGGAGCATTTTGTCAAATGAGGTGAAGGATGACTTCTAGCCAGCTCGAAGCCAGCTCCCAAATCGCCTCTGACCCATCCCTGTCGTCTGGCCCTGAGAAGCTGACCAAGCAGCAGGTTCGCACCAGTCTGCAAGCATCCACGCTAGACGGTGTTTTCTCAGCGGTTTTTGAGAACGTTATCCGCGGCGTCCTGATCAGTAATTTCTTGATTGGGATTGGCGCCGGCGCGGCTGAGATTGGCCTACTTACCTCCATTCCACTCCTGACTTACCTGCTCCAGCCGCTAGGGGCCTATCTGTCGGAAAAATCAGCCAGCCGCCATCACTACTGCCTCTGGGTCTACGGCCTGTCGCGGGTACTGTGGCTTGGGCTAATGGCAGGAATTTTTCTGGTCAGCCAGCGGCACCTCGACCCCCACTGGCTAATTCTGGCCACCATTATTTGCCTAGCGCTGTGCTATATCCTGGACTCTCTGGGAAATGCCGCCTGGATGAGCTGGATGGCAGTCATCGTTCCCAATCAGCTGCGGGGGCGATATTTTAGCCTGCGCAAAAGCCTTTCGAGTTTGACCGCGCTGCTAGTCCTGCCCCTTGGGGGTTGGCTGGTCGCGGCCTGGCCCCGCGGAGAGCTAGAGGGCTATGGGGTGGCCTTAGCGATCGCGGTCGCTGCGGGGATGGTCAGCATGGCTTTTCAGTTTTTAATGGCCGACGTCAATCCTCAGACTGACGCAGAGTCAGCGGCGGCTGTCGCAACTGAGCGAGCCTCGCCGCCGGCCCAGCGGTTCTGGCAGGATCGAAATTTTCTCGTCCTGCTGCTCTTTCTTGCCGCTTGGACCTTTGGCATCAATCTCAGCACGCCCTTTGTCAATTTCTACCTGCTCGATAAGCTCAGCCTGGATGTGCGCTGGGTGACGTTCTATAGCGGCATCTCGGCGGCGGCGTTTCTGCTGATGATTATGCTCTGGGGTCGCTGGGCCGATCGGGTCGGCAACCGTCCAGTGCTGCTGCTCAACTGTATGCTGACCGCGATCGTACCGCTGCTGTGGCTATGCACTAGCAGCCAGCCGCTTTCAGTCTGGCTCTGGCTGCCGCTGCTGCACGTGCTTCAAGGGGCAACCTTTGCCGCTTTGGAGCTGTGCCTGATGAATATTCAGATGGAGCTAGCTCCCGTCGGTCGGCAGTCGGCCTATTTCGCCATCGCAGCGGCAGTCATCGGCATCAGCGGCGCCCTCAGCACGACCTTAGGCGGCTTCTTGGCGGAGCTGCCGGGCTTCGGCCTGCCAGCCCTGTTTGCCCTGTCAGCTGTCCTCCGCAGCTTAGGTATTCTGCCGCTATTTTTTGTGCAGGAAAGCCGCAGCCGGTCTATCCGAAAAATGCTGGGCAGCTATCTTCCCATTCGGCTCCGCCTAGCTAAAGTCAGCGGGCAATAAGCGCCGCTCGGTCGCCTTAAAAGGCATTGTTCGAGCACGGTTTCATCCATCTAAAATGCCTGACTTGGCCAGTCGCTCTGGATTCGGACCGGCTCAAATTCTCGATGAGATCACCGCCTGGGCTGCCATCCCAGAACTAAAGGCCGCATCGATGCTCGCGATCGCGCTAGGGCTACGACACCAGTCACCGCAGCACACGAGCGGAACATCGGTCCTGACGCAGTCGCCGGGATAGGCTTGGGTGACATAGGCATAGCGCCAGCGGTGAATTTGAAACCAGTCGGGCTCAGCAATCCAGGGTAGCAGCTTGCGGCCCGCGGCCCGCAGTAGGACTGAGGCCGCGGGCTGAAGGTCGCGGGCGTCTAGGTAGCGATCAGCGAAGCCGGGTTTGCTTTGAATCACGATTGTTGGGTAGGGGGCGGCGTGACGTTTGCTGCTGTCTAGCCCAATCCAGGTGATGGAGGTGCCTGAGTTGTCGGTTACCATCCAGCCTTCAGACGGTGCGCTGGGGGTGAGCGGTCCCATCTCCCGACCGCGCTCGGCCGGATAGCCGGCCATCAGGGTCAGCCGGGTTTCGTACTCAACCGCTTCGACTAGCTGAACCTGCCGCTGGGGCAGGTCAATCGACTTCAGCAAAGGAACGGCCTGGGGGCCTGGAATGGCAACCACGACGGCCTTAGCTGTGACCGACTCAGCGGCTGGATTGATGCCTTTGTAGGTGATTCGCCAGCCGGTATCAGTGCGTTCCAGAGCGGTAACGCGCTGCTGAAACTGGATTTCTAGATTAGCGGCCAGGTGTTTCGCGATCGCGCTCATTCCTTCGGGGGCGACGCAAACTGGCGCTGCTGTGACCTCGACCAGCTGCTCGGGCTGGGGGATTTCGAAGGCGGTGACCGCCCAGGGCGCGAGCACGTTCGCCGCCAGCAGTTCCTCGGTGAGGGGCTGAAGAGCTGGTGTTTTTGGGTTCCAGTAGCGTAGACCGTGGTCTACCCGAGTGCCCTTCACCCGCCGGGTAGCCATCCGACCGCCGACCCCACGAGATTTATCCAGTACACAAACTCGATAGCCTACGGCCCTCAGCTCGCGGGCACAGACTAGCCCCGCCAGGCCTGCTCCAATCACGATTACATCCCACATGGTGCGCTTCACCTTCCAATATTTATATGTAGAATAAGGGGACAGAAAGCAAAGCGGTGAGGCCAGCTGTGGACGAACTCAGAACCGGATTGGAATTAGCGACCGCCGAAGAGCTACAGGCCATGACGGAAATTCTCTTTCGACCCCGGTTCAACCCGCTTGACTACGTGGCTACGCCGAGCCCGCTGGATGTGCAAAGCTGCGATCGCACCCAGCAAATTGACCTTTTAGACCAGCGTTTTCGCTTTTTGGCGGCCGATGGATTTACCGTGCTGCGGGGGCAGACTCAGCAAGTCTCCTATCGTCAGGCTCTGATTGGCATTTGTCAGCATCTCAAGACGCCCTATCCCGATAGCCTATCGACGTCCGACCTGGAAGCTGAGCTCTTTCTGACCCTGCTTGAAAAAGCTTGGGCAAGGATGTCTGGAGCCGAGCGCAAACAGCTCCAGGGGGAGCTGCAAAATTCCCTGGCTGAGAATGAGCAGTTTCAGCAGCTGCCCCTGTCGGTCCAGCAAGATCCCCTGGGACTGCTGGTTAAGGGCAGCAGCGCTCTGGCCCTGAGTTCCGTGGTGCGTCCCTGGCTGCTCCAGCAGATTGCCCGTCAGTTTGCCCTCCATTTTGCCCGCTATCAGGTCGCGAAACAGGTCTTGGTTAAAGGCGGCCTTGGGGCAGCAGCGCAGATTCAAACCCGGATGGCAGCGCAGATGGCCTCGCGCGGCATGGCGATGAACGCGGCGCGCTACGGGGCGATGCGCGGCCTGCTGGCCGGTCTGGGACCGGCGCTGTGGACCTGGTTTTTAGTCGATTTGGGCTGGCGGACGATTGCGACTAACCACGGCCGGGTCATTCCAGTCGTCTATGCCCTGGCGCAAATTCGTCTCACCCGTGGCGCGGCCTGCTGGGAAATGGCCTAGGGCGGGGCGCATGGGATACGATGGTCGGGTCAGCAATTACTATCAGCTGCTGTCACTGGAGCCGACGGCTTCGGTACAGCAGATTCGCCGGGCCTATCGCGACTTAAGCAAGCGCTATCACCCCGATACAACTGAGCTGCCAAGCGCGATCGCGACTCAAAAATTTCAGCAGCTGAACGAAGCCTATGCCACCCTCAGCAATCCCGAAAGACGCCTTGCCTATGACCATCAGATTGGCTATTCACGCATTTCGGTGATTCAGATTCCAGAAAACTTCAACCGCTCGGTTCGCAGCCATCAGCTGGGCCGTTCGAGTGCCTACCTGGACCCAACCGATCGACCCCTATCGGCAGGGGAGCTGTTTGCGCTGTTTATTCTGGGCGTCACCTTTGCGGTATGCCTAGTTTTGGTACTGGCGATGGGGCTCACCCAGGGAGAGTTGGTTCCGTCTCATCTTCAGGGTTCGAGTCCCCAAGTTTCAAGTCCCCAGGTTTCCAGCCCGCTCCCGGCTAACCCTGACGCACCGCCCGCATTACCCAGCCCATCCTTTGCTCCATCCCTGTAAATTCAACCTATGCAACCTTCTGACACGCCGCTCTACAACCATCCGCTGCCCGACATTGAGTCCTGGCTGAGCTCCCACGGCTGTCAGCAAGACCCTGCCAATCTAAACAACTGGACGCTGGAGCGGTCGGCCTGGCGGGCGGAACTGGTGCTCGATATTGACTCTATCGTGGTCAGCTATCACACCGTTGGGGCAGACAGTCGTGACGTTCAGCGCAGCTTCAAATATTCGCTCAGCCGCCGCGATTTGGAAGAAGTGATCTTTGCCGGCCCCTAAGCGCCCGTAGGCTAGCTGAAATGCTGCTGGCAGCGTTCAGACTCGCAGGCTGGATAAGCAGACTCGTAAATCTCTGAGCGTTTGCCAAAGATTTCATAGCGGTGGTCGCGGATGTAGGCATAGGCGCGATCTCCCGAGGACTTGAACCCCGGCAGCGCCCGGTAGGCTTGCACAAACAGACCACCCATAGGCAAAATGCGGCCAATTTCTTCCGCCGCGTCACTGCCCTGCCAGCGCTGCTGGGCCGGGTCGAGTAGAATCATGCCCTGCTCGCAGTCTGCGGCAGTCACGTCTAAGCTTTCTAGCTGCGCCTCGGCCTGCATCGGCACGTAGGCAAACTGCTGCCCACGGTCCAGCTTTTCCAGCAGCTGCACGAGCGTCACGCAGAGATTGCACTGGCCATCGTAGATGACGGTATACATAACATGCTTCCTTAACCTGGCCTTTACGCACTGACAGTAAGGTTCTGACAGAATGGCAGCGTTGACTCACTTCCACTATAGCGCTGGTTAAAGACCGAGGTCAGGTGATATGACGGCTGAGCTTCCCGGTGATATTGCGCCGGGGTCATGGCATCCCAATCGCGATCGCGCCCGACAGGTGCAGACAGCGGTGAAAGTCGTCTGCGGCACCTTTGCGGCGGTCTCAATTCTGACCACGCTGGGCATCGTGGCGACGCTGATTTTTGAGACCATCGAGTTTCTGCAGGCGGTTTCCCTCTGGCAGTTTTTGACCGATACCAAATGGACACCGCTCTTTGCCAGTAAGCAGTTTGGCATTTTTGTGTTGGTCAGCGCCACGGTGACGATTTCAGTCATCTCGGTACTGGTAGCGCTGCCGCTAGGGCTGCTCGCTGCAATCTGCCTGAGCGAATATGCGACGCCCCGGGTGCGTAGGATTCTCAAGCCGGTGTTAGAAATTCTGGCCGGGATACCCACGGTGGTCTACGGCTACTTTGCGCTGCTGACCGTCACCCCCGTGCTGAAGACCTTTATTCCCGAGCTGGGCAGATTCAACGCCCTCAGCGCTAGTTTAGTGCTGGGGATCATGATCACACCTATGGTGGCTTCCCTGAGTGAAGACGCGATTTCGGCTGTGCCCCGCAGCCTCAAGGATGGCGCCTATGCCCTGGGCTCAACCAAGCATGAAACCATTCTTTCAGTCGTCCTGCCTGCGGCTCTGTCGGGAATTGTCGCCTCGCTGATTTTGGCGGTGTCTCGGGCGATTGGGGAAACGATGATCGTCACCCTGGCCGCCGGGGCAAACCCCACGCTGGGCTTCAATCCGCTGGTGCCGGTGATGACAATGACCGCCTTTATCGTACAGGTCAGCCTGGGCGATGCGGCGGTGGGGACGCTGGAGTATAAGACAATCTTTGCCGTCGGCATGACTCTATTTATTATGACCCTAACGCTGAACGGGTTCAGCTTCTGGTTCGTGTGCCGCTTTCGAGAAAAGTATGAGTAGCGGCCAGCCTCGCCTACCTTGTTGCCAAGCAGTTAAGCTTCTATGGATGTAAACGATTCTCGCTCAGCGGTGGCAAGCCCCCGTCAGACCGATCGCTTCAGGCAAAATCTGCCTAGCCGCTATAGCCGCGATCGCGTCTTCCAAGCCTCGGCCTGGCTGGCCACCGGAATTGCGGTAGCGGTGCTGGTCTGGCTGCTGCTGACCATTTTGATTGATGGTGTGGGCACGCTGAACTGGACTTTTATTACCAGCTATCCCTCTCGAAAACCTGAGCAGGCCGGTATCCTGGCAGCTCTGGCCGGGACGCTCTGGGTGATGGTAGTCGTGGCCGCAGTCACTTTTCCAGTGGGGGTTGGGGCGGGCATTTATCTAGAGGAATTCGCTAGCGATAGCTGGCTCACCCGGCTGATCGAAATTAATATCAGCAATCTAGCTGGGGTGCCCTCGATCATCTACGGGCTGCTGGGGCTGGCGGCCTTTGTGCGCCTGATGGAGCCGGTTACCGGTGGGCGCAGCGTGCTGTCGGGGGCGCTGACCCTGACCCTGCTGATTTTGCCAGTGGTGATTGTGGCGACCCGAGAAGCGCTGCGGGCTGTATCAAATAGCATCCGGCTGGCTGGGCTGGCGCTGGGGGCGACCCAGTGGCAGGTCGTCTGGAACCATGTGCTGCCAATCGCCTTTCCCGGGATTCTCACCGGTGTGATTTTGGCACTGTCGCGGGCGATTGGTGAAACAGCCCCGCTGATTGCAATCGGAGCGCTGACTTTTATTCCCTTCCTGCCAGAAGGCTTGCAGAGTCCGTTCACCGTACTGCCGATTCAAATTTACAACTGGATTGGCCGCCCCCAGGACGAGTTTCACGCGATCGCGGCCTCTGGCATCATCGTGCTGATGGCAGTGCTGCTGCTGATGAATACCCTAGCGATCTATCTTCGCAATCGGTTTCAAAAAAGTCTGTAGGAAAGCCGCTTCAGACTCCCTTTCGCGCTTCAGTTCCTGACTTAAGTCCCTTACTCACGCCGTTGAACATGGTCTCAAATACCGCTGCTAAGCTGACGCTTAAAGCCGAAAACGTTTCAGTCTACTACGGGCCGACGCTCGCCGTTCGAGAGGTCTACCTCGATATTCCCCGCAACCAGATCGTCGCCCTGGTCGGCCCCTCGGGCTGTGGCAAAAGCACTATCCTGCGCTGCTTTAATCGGTTGAATGATTTAATTCCAGGGGCTCGGGTCGAGGGCCAGATTCATTTTGACGGTCGAGATATCTGCGACCCGCGAGTCGATCCGGTCGAGCTGCGGCGGCGAGTGGGCATGGTTTTCCAAAAGCCTAACCCGTTCCCCAAGTCAATCTATGAAAATATTGCCTTTGGCGCTCGGATTAACGGCTATCAGGGCGATATGGATGAGCTGATTGAGCGATCGCTGAAGGGCGCGGCGCTCTGGGACGAGGTCAAAGATAAGCTGAAGGAAAGCGGCCTCTCGCTGTCTGGCGGGCAGCAGCAGCGGCTGTGCATTGCTCGCGCGATCGCGATCGAACCCGAGGTGATTCTGATGGATGAACCCTGTTCTGCCCTAGACCCGATCTCAACCCACAAGATTGAAGAGCTGATGCACGACCTGAAGAAGCGATACACCCTAGTCATCGTCACCCATAATATGCAGCAGGCGTCTCGGGTCTCCGACCGGACGGCATTCTTCAATGCTAAGGAGACCGCGCAGGGCGGCAAGCTGGGCTATCTGGTGGAATACGACAGCACCCAGAGGATCTTCAGCGATCCTAAGGAAGAAACCACTCGCGATTACGTATCGGGACGGTTTGGCTAGCGGCGTAAGCTACTGCTGGAGCACCAAAAACACGGCCTGAAACGACCCGATCACAAATCCTAGGATGCCGCCCAAATTGACGATTGCCTGAAGCTCGTTGCGGACAATTCCCTGAATCGCCAGTTCCAAATCCTTTGGCGAAGTCGCGTTGACCCGGTCGATGATCACCTGGTCAATGTCAAGAATTGGAATTGTTTTGGCGACAATGTTTTCCAGGTCGCGTTCCAGATAGCGCTCTAGAATCAGCGCCAGTTCTGAGCTGACTAGACCCAGCGAGCTGGTGACGGCGGGAGAATTCTGCAGCCGGTTGAGCAGCTGGGTAGCGAGCTTGTTCCAGTTGACCGAACTGCTCATGCCCTGAAGCAGGCTGCTGCCCTGGGTGCGTAGATAGTCCCGAACGGTCTGCCGCAGGGTGCGACGCAGCTGGCGCACGGTCGAAACCGGCAGCTCTTGGAGGGAAAACTTTTTAAGCCAGGTCTGGAGCCGCACTTTAATCCCCAGGGCAGCCATTAGTTCCGCAATGCGAGCATTACTCTGGGCCGGTTCATCCAGGCAAAAGCCGCGCAGTCGGGTCAGCGCATTGCGCACGCCAAATAGGTTCGCCACAACCCAATAGGTGCCGCTGGTCTTGGCCCTAAGCGTTTCGTCAATCACCTGCACGTTGTAGTCGGTGAGAAAATCGACGATCAGCTGGCGAATCCGGTCGGGCGGCAGAATACCCTGGAACACCCATTCTGAAACCTGGGCCGCCTGCTCATCATTGAGCCGAAAGTCGAGCAGCACCTGGTCAAAAATCTGGTTCAGCTGCGCTTCTAAAAAATCTTCCTGTCGCGACCAGACCTTGAGCAGCCGGGGCAGCGATTGCCCCACTGTATCCTGCAAGATGTTGCCCAGGATCTGGGCCGTTTTTTCCTGAGTTTCGCTTTTGACCTGGTCTAGCGCTAGTCGCAGCAGCCAGTCGATGGCGCTCTGCATCCGCTCAGTTTGAAGCAGCCGCCGGGCTAGCTTTTGCAGTTCCTCTGGCGTTAGCAGCGATCGCATAATCGTGTCGGCAATCTTTGTCGCCAGGCGTTCCTGATTGCTGGGAATCAGCCCCGGGGTGAAGGGAATCCGCCGACCCAAAAGATAGCGGGCTCGGTAGGGCCGAAACAGCATCTTGATTGCAATATCGTTCGTAAAATAGCCGATGATGCCCCCCAAAATAGGCGGCACGAAGACTATCCACAGACTCGACCCGTTCATATCATCGCGTTGCTACCAGAATGCCCATTATCCCACCGGCGATGGGATAGTGAACCGCCTGGGAAAACCCCGCCTGCTGGGCCAAACAGACCTGTTCTGGTCCCAGCGGAAAGCGTTCAACGCTAGGACCAATATAAGCATACTCTGCGGTCAGTCCGTAGCGCTCTGCCGTCGGGACAACAATGCGACCTAAATACCACTGCTGTAGCTGCTGCATAACTGGCTGGCTAGGCCAGTGAAAGTCGAGAACAGCAGCCGTTGCGCCGGGCTTCAGCACCCGTCTAAGCTGCGCTAAGCCCTGGGGAATATCGGTCAGATTGCGCAGCCCGTAGGCCATCGTCGCCGCGTCGAAGCTGGCATCGACAAAGGGCAGCGCCTGGGCATCGGCCTCGACCCAATCGAAGCGGGCCTGCCAGCCTCGCTCCGCTGCCCGCTGGGCCGCGATCGCCAGCTGTGCCGCCGCGAAATCGACTCCTACCACATGACCCGTTTCCCCGACCTGCCGCGCCAGCAGCAGCGCTAGGTCGCCGCTGCCGCAGCACAGATCCAGGCAGGTCATGCCGGGCTGGGCGTTACTCCAGCGCTGGGCCATCTGCTTCCAGACCCGATGCAGGCCCAGACTCAGGGACTGGTTGAGGGTGTCATAAACCGGTGCAATCCGATTGAACAACGCCCGAATGGCTTCGGCATCGGGCTGGCTAACGGTTGAAAGATTGGTTGAACTCATGACTGCGGCTTATTACAAGCCACCGATCGCGATATACATCACGATCTTAGCGCTCTGGGCTCAGCCCCAACAAGTGAGCCAATTTTCCTTTGAATCTTTCTGGCTTTCTTGGGACTACCTTGAGAGGGCTATTGACTCAGAGCAACCAGGGCTAGCGCGACCGACGGGCTGAGCACGTTCATTATCTGGCTAACGTCGTCTAGGGTGCTGTAGTCAGACTCCCACTGGAGCGACATCAGCGCTAACGGCTGTCCCTGATAGAGGACGGGGAAAACCAGATGAGACTGGGTTTCACTAGCGCTATACAGCGGGTCAGCGGCGAGCTCAGGATCGGCGGCGATCTTAGCCGACGCCTGGATGCTCTGGGAGGCCAGGGCTCTTTGAGCTAAAGCGGTCTGCTGAACTAGCTCAGCTGCATTGGGAACCGGACCAAACGTGCCCGCCAGGGGCTGGTCGATCAGCTGGAGGGTACAGACCTTAGCGCCCACAATCTGGCCAAAGCCTTTTGCCAGCATGCTTAGCGCGTCGGCTAGCGTGGTTTCCTGGGCGGCGATCTGACCGACTGTGACGACAAGCTTAGTCTGCTTCTCGGCCCGATACAGCGCTTCGTTTTGCTGCTTCAGCAGTTCGTAGGTCTCGGCGGCCCGGTCCACGACGCCCCGTAGCTCATCCGGATTCCAGGGCTTGGTAATGTAGCGGTAGACCTGACCGGCGTTGATCGCCTCGACCAGGTCTTCGACGTCGGTGAAGCCGGTCAGAATGATGCGTACCGTGTCGGGAAAGTCAGGTACAGTTTTGCTGAGGAACTCGGTTCCCTTCATCTCCGGCATCCGCTGGTCAGCGATAATAACGGCGACCTCGCCCTCATTGGACAACAGGTTCAACGCCTCGATGCCGCTCTCCGCCCGCAGCACCTGAAAGTCGCGGCGGAAGGTGCGATAGAGCAGATCTAAGTTATCGGGCTCATCATCGACGACGAGCATTTTGGGTTTTTTAGATTTTTGGCTGCTGGCGAGAGTCAGGGGACTGGTGGCGCTCATGCTTTTTGCTCAATTGACGAAAAGAACAGGGGTGAGCTGATAAATCAGCCCTAGGCGATCTCGCCCATTGACTCTTTAGCGGTACCCGTTCGGCTCTTCTACCAGTAAGCCCCGGTCGCGCTCAAAACTAACCCGGTACGGCGGATAGCTTCATATTTTTTTAATGCGTTTGGCTCAGGCTGACTCTGGCGGCGATACCTGCATCAGCTCAATCACATTACCGTCGGGATCTTTAACGAACAAGGCCGTTCCCTCAGAGGAACTCATCTGAAACTCAATGGCCTGTTCGATCAGTGCTTGCTTTACTGAAGTGAGGCTGGCGATCGCAAATGCGATATGCGGTTGTCGCTCCCACTTCGCTTCTGAGGGCCGCCTACAGGCATCTTGACTGACAATTAGGTGCAGCTGAAAGGCGCCAACCTGATACCACCTACCGGGAAATTTTAGAGGCCGAGCGGCCATTTCTAGCCCCAGCACAGTACTGTAGAACTGCTCAGATCGCTCTAAATTTCTCACCTGAACCGTAAAATGTACTGGCTGCTGAAGGTCAATTATGATTGGCTTTAGAAGTGCACTCATGGCAGCACCTGCCAAGCTACGCTGGCATCAATAGGGATTTTTCCTTAGTAACATTTTATACTAAACTCTTGTCTGGTCAGGCTTTAGACACGAATGGTTTACTATTTCTTCCACAACCTGTGAAATTTGTTCTGATTGCCTTACTGGTAGCTGTCCTGGGAATTTTGCTGATAGAGCTTAGCCTGAGATTATTTTGGGGTTTTGGCAACCCGCCGCTGTATGTGGCGGACGATCAGATCGGCTATCTGCTGGCCCCCAATCAGCGGCTGCGGCGCATGGGCAATCGGATTGAAATCAATCAGTACTCCATGCGCAGCCCGGCCACGACTATTGAGCGGCCTGCCACAACCCTCAGGGTCTTGCTGCTGGGCGACTCGTTGGTCAACGGTAACTGGTGGACCGACCAGTCGCAAACCCTATCGGCGCTAATTGCGCAGCCGCTCAGAACGGAAGCACGGCCAGAGGGCTATCAGTCGGTCGAAGTCCTAAACGCCTCGGCTAATTCCTGGGGACCGCGAAATCAGCTAGCTTACCTGGAACGCTTTGGCACGTTTGAAGCGACAGTAGTCGTGCTGGTGCTGAATACGGATGACCTGTTTGGCACCCAGCCGTCGCCTTTACAGGTAGGTCGCGATCGCAGCTACCCCAGCCGAAAACCTCCCGCCGCGATCGCCGAATTCCTGAACCGCTACCAAAAGCAGCCGCCGATTCCGGGCCTGGCAGAAATTCAGAACGAAGGCGGCGACCGGGTTGGGATGAATCTAGCAGCGATCCAGGCGATTCAGCAGCAGGCTAGGGCAGCCCAGAGCGAATTTATCCTGGTGCTCTCGCCGCTGAAGCGAGAAGTCCTGCCGCCCGGTCCACGAGACTATGAGCAGGTGGCGCGGCAGCGGCTGGCGGAACTCGCGATCGCAGCACAGATACGCTACCTCGACCTCTTAGCGACCTACCAGCAGCAGTCTGAGCCCGAAAGCCTATACCGGGACCATATTCATCTCAGCCCGGCTGGTAACGCCTTAGTCAGCTGCCTAGTGGTTGAGCAAATCCAGGCAGCGCTCGATAGTTCGGCTAAACCGCTACCGTGACCGATTCTAAAGCAATCTGAAGGTCGTCGTCGGTCTTCCAGGCCTGGCCGTCCAGGGCCATCTGTTCGATCAGGCTGGCCAGCCGCAGCGCTTTGAGCGCCTGCTCGCCGCCGACGGAGGGTTTTTCACCACCGCGGACGCAGTTGACAAAGTGCTCCAGCTCCGCGTGTAGCGGTTCCGTATTGCTGGTATAGACTTTTTCAATCAGGCTGTCCTGGCGATAGAGCACCTGGCCGTAGTCAGTCATGCAGTCTGCGGTCGTCTGCCGATGAATCAGAATTTCATTGTTCAAAAAGTCGGCCTCAGTCAGCGAGTTTCGGCAGTGAGCCGCGATCGTCCGAATCTTGCGGTGAGTGACCTTGCTCGCCGTGATTGTCGCCACAATTCCGTTGGCAAACCCCAGGGTAGCGGTGACGTAGTCCAGATGGCCCGCAGACTCACCCCGACTGCCGCTGGCGGTAAGCTTCACGACCGGAGCTGCGGCTAGCTCTAACAGCAGGTCGATGTCGTGGATCATCAGATCCAACACAACCGAAACATCATTGGCCCGCTGTGAATAGGGGCTCATGCGGCGGGCCTCTAGGGCCAATAGTTCCTCCGTTCGCAGCACTTTATGCAGCTCCTGAAAGGCCGGATTAAATCGCTCGATATGGCCTACCTGGAGGATACAGTTGGAGGCTGCAGCGGCATTGACCAGCGACTCGGCCTCGGCAATGCTGGCAGCAATTGGCTTTTCGATCAAAATGTGGACGCCAGCCTGTAGGCAGGCCATACCTACCTCGTAGTGCAGTCGAGTCGGCACCGCAACGCAGACCGCATCCACTGTCTCCAAAAGCTCCTGATAGGCTTCAAAAAATCGAATCCGATACTTGCTCGCCGTGTCTAACCCGCGTTCAACATTGATGTCAGAAATCCCTACCAGCTCGACGTCTTTCAACCGCGACAGGACGCGAGCATGGTGCTGTCCCATATTGCCGACGCCAATCACACCTACTCGAATCGGGTCGGGGTAGACCCGGGACAGCTGCTTTTCCACCGCTGCTTGAAAAGATGGTCTCTGCACTCGCGAGCTCCTCACATCTGGCCTTTAGAAAAATTAGGGTTAGAAACTATGGCGTCTGTAATCGCTACAAAACTGAGAAAAATCAAACAAATACTATCACAGCGCGACTGGCGTTCAGGCTTGGAGAGCGGCTTGGCCTCACTGGTCACACCCTTCGCTGGAGGCAGCAAGGATTTTCATCAGTAGTCTGCGCCGTTCGGGACTCGATCTGGGGCAGGCTGTGTCAGTTCTCTAGGCGTCTGCTCCGGGCCGTATCGTCGCCCAAAAGCCGGGCATGACCGTCTGGCTGGGGCCTGGCAGTTGCGATCGCGGCTCCTTTTACATGGATAGCATGGTCTAGGCAGCGGACCTGTATTTTATGCAGCCGGGGGCCATCGGCTGCTGTCACGGTAAATTCGAGATTGTCATAGCGCAGGCTCTCACCGACCTGGGGGATCTTTTGCAGTTCAAAAATGACGAAGCCACCCAGGGACTGATAGTCCTCCCGTAGGGGAAGGCTGAGCTGTAGCTGATTGTTGACCTCTTCCAGCACGGTCTGAGCCGGGACGATCAGGGTGTGGCTGTTGACCCGAACAATCGGTGACTGAAAAGCGGGGTCAGGCTCGCGGACCTCGCCCATAATTTCAGCCGTGAGGTCGCGCAGCGTCAGCAGCCCGGCAGTACCGCCAAAGTCATCGACGACAATTACCATAGCCAGTCCTGACTGCTGCATTTGCGCTAGCAGGTCTGGCAGGGGTAGCGAGTCTGGCACCACTCGGGCTGGCTGAATCCAGGGCTGGATGCCAGTATGGGGCTGAAGCTGATTTTGGTAGAGCGGCTGAGCCAAATCTTTAAAGTAGATGATCCCGCGAATATCATCTAGAGAGTCGCCAGTCACCGGATAGCGAGAATAGCCAGTCGTGGCCATTTCATCAAGCAGGTCCTGGAAAGTCGCACTTTCCTCGATCGCCGTAATCTGGGTCCGCGGCACCATCACCTCTTCGACCGTAATATCTCGAAATTCAAATACGTTATTTAAAATTTGCCGCTCTTCTTTCTCCAGATCCGGCACTTCGGTGGAAGTACTGATGATCAGCTGGAGCTCCTCTGGGGTTAGCCGACCGTAGTAGTCCTGCCGGCTGTAGTCAACGCCAGCTAGCCGCAGCCAAAACCGCGTGGACTGGTTTAGAACCCAAATTAGCGGTGTAAATACGCGGGCAATGGTCAGGCTCGGCGGGCCTAAGACCCGGGCGATTCGCTCTGGGTACATCAGCGCTACTGATTTAGGCCAGAGCTCTCCCAGAACAATCTGTAAATAGGCAATCAAAAAAAAGGCGAGGGGCAGAGCAGCTGAGTGAGCCAGAAATTGTACAGCTGGCCCCGACAGCGGCAGCCGCCCGAGCCACTGGGCCAAAAGCGTGGCCACCGTGCTTTCCCCAATCCACCCTAAGGCCAGGCTCGACAGCGTAATTCCGAGCTGGGTGGTCGAGAGCAGACGCTCAAGACTGTGCTGTAGGCTTTGTACTGTTTTAGCCTGGACATCTCCAGTCGATACCAGCTGGTCAATCCGCGATCGCCGTACCGATACGATAGAGAACTCGGCAGCAACAAAAAAGGCATTCAGCCCAATCAGTGATAAGACCGCCAGAATGCGTCCTAAAACAGCTGATAGGGTCAGCGGCAGCGGAGCAATATTGGCAAAGCCAGGCGGAACCATGATTGTGTATCGCTGTGGGCCCTAAGCTGCTAGCTACTCCGAAACGCCGGGCTGCCCCGTCATGCGAGCTTCAACCTCGGCTAGAATTTCATCCTCGGCTAGAGGCGTAAAATGGCCGCTACCTTCGGAGCTCGCTGCTGCCGCACTGGCAGGCTGCGTTTCAGGCTGGCGCACTCCCGTGAGAGCCTTGCGACCTAACGCATAGCCCCAGGAGGAACTGACTACGCCCGCCCCAAACATAAGCGTTAGCAAAATCAAGGTATAGGCGACAGCTGGATTGATTCTCATGCAAAGACCTGATATGAAATCCTTACTAAAAGGGTAGCTCCCAAGGGAGCATTCTCGTAGTATAAAAGCAAAGACCAGGGTTGGCCGAGCGGTTTAGGCAGCGAACTCATAATTCGCCTCAGGCAGGTTCGACCCCTGCACCCTGGATTTTTGATAGCCTGTCTTCAGGCCAAAATCAAAAGCCGGGCAGATATTGGGATCTGCCCGGCTTTTGATTTGACAGCAATGCTTCGTTTAGCGAAGGGGTAGCCGTCCGTCCGTATTGAGGCCCCTGCCCGCCGTCGGATTGCTGGCTTGGGAAAGCGGCAGGAGTAAAATCGAGGTTGTGTAGGGTGATTGCAGATCGGGCGTCCGAATGGTAGGGGTGTTCAGCGTCTGCAACGTCATCAGCTCTTCGTAAGCTAGGAATAGCGCCTCCGCGTCATCGTCAATTTCTAGCTCGGGGAAAGCGGCATTGTCCAAGCCGCCCGGCCCTAAGATAAAATCAATCTGACTGCCGATAGAGCGATTTTCGAAGTAGGTGTCGGAACGATCAAATAGAATTTCGTCCAGCGTCTGGAGCACAGACGGGCCTTCGAACGGCGCGATTTGGGCCTCAGCCGTCGGGATCAGAGCGGTAGAGGCTACAATCGCGATCGCAGCGCTAAAAACAGTCTTAAGCTGAATACCCATAGTTAAACTCACACCTCGTTTTGCCAATAACATGGAGCAATATTCCCAGTAGAATGCCCAATTCAGAGCCGGGCCATATCAATCGGGATAGCCGGACAGCTCAAAGGACCATCCGTCCCTATGCTAACCATCGGGTTTTGATTTGCAACCCGTATTTACCAGTGCTTTGAGGTAAAAAACGATGACGCTTTCCGCCACTTCCCTCTCAGCCGAAGCGCTGCCCACAGTGAGTTTGACGACACTAAAGTCAGCCCTGCTCAATCTGATTTGTCAGGTTGCCTACAAAGAAGGAGATTTCACCCTCTCCTCCGGCCAGCACAGCGACTATTACATCAACGGCAAACAGGTCACGCTACACCCTCAGGGAGGCCTGATGGTGGGTCGGCTGATGCTGGCCCGGCTGCCGCAGGAGACGGTTGGCGTGGGTGGACTGACGCTGGGGGCCGACCCTCTGGTTACGGCAGTCAGCATCGCCGGAGCCTACAGTCATCGCCCGATTACGCCGCTGATTGTCCGCAAGGCCGCGAAGGAACATGGTACCCAGGCCAATATTGAAGGGCCTAGCCTACCGCCCAATAGCCCCGTCGTCGTCTTAGAAGATGTTGTGACGACTGGTCAGTCGGCAATGCAGGCAGTAGAGCGGCTACGGGCGGCGGGCTACTCTGTGACCGGCATCCTGGCGCTGGTCGATCGTCAGCAAGGGGGAGCCCAGCACTATGCCCAAGCTGGGCTCCCCTTTGAGGCGCTGTTTACAGTTGCCGACCTGCGGGCGCGCTGGCAGGCTTTACATCGCTAGCTCAGGCTGCGACCGGAGTCCGGCTCACGGTCTGCAAGGCTGCTGCTAGACTGCGAACGACGGCCACCATCGCTAGCGGGCTCTCTAGCTTGTTGACGAGAGAACCAACGCCGACGCCGGCTGCCCCCGCTGCAATCGCCATAGGAACGGTCACTTCCGATAGGCCCGAAGCGCAGAGGACGGGCACGGAGACGGCCCGGGCAATGGCGTGGGTAGCCGCCAATGTGGGCGCAGCCTTTTCGATTAGCCCCAGTACCCCAGGATGAGTCGGCTGGCTACTGGTACCGCCTTCGGTCTGAATCAGGTCAGCGCCAGCGGCAACCAGCGCGATCGCTAATTCCACCTGCTGGTCGAGCGCTAAGGGATGCGGCACCGTCACCGACAGCGGTATATCGGGCAGCAGTTTGCGGGTGCGCTGGGTCAGGGCTAGCACCTCCGCCGCCTCAAAGCGCCGCCCCTGAGCATAGAAAGCGTCATAGTTGCCAATCTCAACCAGGTCGGCTCCCGCCGCGACCGGGGCCAAAAAACGCTCAGGCGCTATGGCGGAAACGCAAATTGGCAGATCGATTAGGCCCCGTACCCGACGTACCAGGTCGGCATCAGCGGCGATATCGACAAAGGTCGCGCCGCCCTGAGCGGCGGCTTCAGCCACTGCCGCCACTCGATCACCGTCAAAGTTAGTCAGCCCGCTGATAATTTTTAAAGCTCGATTCTGCGCCAGGGCAGATTGCAGCTTGAGGGAGATAGCCATAGATGAATCCAGATGAAGGAGCAATTTCAGATTTATTCTGACAGATTTTTGAACCCGCTCTGGATTTCGACCAAATTGCCGATCAGGCTGGTGAGACTAGCTAAAGATGTACTAATATTGAAGACTGTGTTAAAAACTAGACTGGAATCATGCCAAAGCTAAAAACTCGCCGGGCAGCGGCCAAGCGCTTTCGTCGCAGTGGTAGCGGTAAACTCATGCGCCGTAAGGCATTTAAAAACCATCTGCTGCAGCATAAGGGGACGGATCGGAAGCGACGGCTGTCAAAAGCTACCGTCGTCAACGAGGCCGACGTGCCAAATGTTGAGCTGATGATGCCCTACCAGTAAGCCGTTAATTAGGAAATTTGTAAGAAAAAGCTATGGCACGTGTCAAACGCGGTAATGTTGCTCGGAAGCGCCGCAAAAAAGTTCTCAAGCTAGCCAAGGGGTTTCGGGGTTCCCACTCCAAGCTATTTCGCACGGCTAACCAGCAGGTGATGAAGGCGCTGCGTAACGCCTATCGCGATCGCCGCAAGCGTAAGCGCGATTTTCGCCGCCTGTGGATCACCCGGATCAACGCAGCGGCTCGGCTTCACGGGACGACCTACAGCCGGCTGATTGGCGATTTAAAGCAGGCCGATATTTTAATCAATCGCAAAATGCTGGCCCAAATGGCCGTCTTAGACCCCACCAGTTTTGGCAAGGTTGTTGAGCGGGCTAGCCAGTAGCGCTAGCTTTGATGATTTCTTTGCCAAGTACTATGCTGCGATATCTTTTCGGCATAGCTGGCTGGCTGGCCTTACAGATGGCCATGCCCAGCTCCGGGCTGGCAGCTGATCTGGCCGAAATTCAGTCTCGCGGCTATCTGATCATCGCCGTGCAGGAAGACCGGCCGCCGCTGGGGTTTCGTGATTCCTCTGGCGAGCTGGCTGGGTTTGAGGTAGACCTAGCCCATCGCCTGGCAGAGGCGCTGCTAGGCGATGCGAATGCGGTGCAGCTGCGCCCGGTGAGCAATGTTGACCGGGTGAATGCGGTTTTGGCAGATGAGGTAGACCTGGCGATCGCGGCGGTGACGCTGACCGAACCCCGTCGCCGTCTGGTCAGCTTTAGCGACCCCTACTATTTGGACGGTACTGGCTTCATTGCCCAAAGTCAGGATGTTCAGCAGCTCTCGGATCTGCGGCTGAGAACAATTGCCCTATTGCAGGGTTCCAGTGCGATAGCCCATGTTCGCTATCGGCTTCCGGCGGCTCGCCTAGTCGGCGTAGAGAGCTATCAGGCGGCGTTGGCGCTGATAGAGCAGGGTGAAGTTGATGCCTTTGCTGGCGATATCAGCGTATTGGTCGGCTGGGCGCAGCAAGACTCGACCTACCGGCTGCTGCCTGAGGTGATTTCAGTAGAGCCCCTGGCGGTTGTCTTGCCCAAAGGCGTGCAGTATGACGAATTGAGAACCGGCGTGAATGCCGCGATTCGAGGCTGGGCTGAGCAGGGCTGGCTGAACGAGTGGGCGGCCGACTGGGGACTGCGCTAACGTAACTCGTCAAAGTTAATCCGTTAAACTCGATAGAGTTCCCCTAAACTGAATAGGCAACCGAGATTAGCCCCTGGTGCCATGGAAAATAGCCGCTACTTAATTATCTACCTCAGTATTTTGCTAGCGCTGCTCAGCGTCGCGGCGGTACTGGTCCTGCGCCAGGCCTTTAAAACGCGCCGCACCGAGATGACGCTATCCCGACTGCAAAAGAAGCTGACCAGTGGTCAAGGCGAAGCCATTGAATATTACGAGCTAGGCAGTCTGCTGCTGGATAAAAAACTCTATGGGCAGTCGGCTACCTATCTGAAGCAGGCCCTCAAGCATCTGAGTGACTCAGAGGCCGACAACGCTGCCCTGATTCACAACGCTTTAGGCTATGTCTACTTTTCTCAAGAGCAGCTGGATCTGGCAATTCGAGAGTACAAGGAAGCGCTCAAAATCTCCCCGGATTACGTTACTGCGCTCAATAATTTAGGCCATACCTACGAGCGCAAGCAGCTGATGAGTCAGGCGCTAGAAGCCTATGAGCAGTCGCTTGCCGCCGATCCTAAAAATGCGACAGCCAAACGGCGCTCTGAATCGCTGCGTAAGCGTTTGGCCACATCGGCCTGAGGCTATGCCGCTCCGCCAGCAAGCTGATCGCCTAGACGGCTGGCTAGCCCTGCTGCGCCAACATCGGGCCGTGGCTATCATCCGAGCCCCCAGTTTAGAAACGGGACTGCAGATGGCTTGGGCCGCAGCGGCGGGAGGTCTGCGGCTGCTCGAAGTTGCCTGGAGCGGCGCTCAGTCGGCCGCCCTGGTGCAGCAGCTGAGCGCCCAGCTGCCGGACTGTACGGTGGGCCTGGGCACATTGCTAGGTGCAGCCGACTTACGGGCTGGGGTTGCCGCTGGGGGGCGATTTGGCTTTAGCCCGCATACCCATGCGGGCCTGATTCAAACCGCTGAAGAATGCGGCATTCCACTTGTCGCCGGGGCGATGACGCCGACTGAGATTGTCACAGCCTGGCAGCTAGGGGCGGCTGGGGTTAAGGTATTTCCTGTTTCTGCCCTGGGTGGACCAGCCTATGTTCGAGCCCTACAGGAACCGCTGGGCGCTATTCCCCTAATTCCTACCGGCGGCGTAACCGTCGACAATGCGCCAGAGCTGCTCAGAGCAGGCGCGATCGCGGTCGGTCTGAGCGGCGGTCTCTTCCATCCGTCCGACCTGACCCAGGGCGATTGGGCAGCGGTGACGGCGCGATCGCGCCTGCTGGTCGCCCGCTGCTCAGCTGCCGAGCTTGAAGGCCTCCACAAATAGGCCATAGATCATGCCCAGCTTGAAGGCATTCAGCATTTCAATCAGGTAAGAGCGCGGCCGCAGCGGCGAGGGCTGCCGATCGGCCCGCAGCCGAGGCGAATAGCGGTAAAACAGCCAGCTGATAAACTCCGCCACTAGCAGCAGCAGCCCAGAAATCACAATGTCAATCTCTGCAGTTTGTCCGGCCGTCGCTGAAATCGCCACGGCAAAAAAGTTGCCAAACAGCAGGCTGATAATGGCCACCGACAGCCGCCGCCAGGGATTAAAAATCCATTGGCTGACCGTCTGAGCTGCCTGACTAAAAAGGGTGCTGAGACGAGTGCGCTGCATAGGCCGAGAAAGGGCAAACTGAGGTCAGTCTACCAAATCCCATCTGCGCCTGCTCCCATTTAAGTAACTGTCACAAATTCACTGCTGTCCTGTAAAACGCCTTCTAGTATAGGCTTATACAGCAGCACACCCGCCTATTCTGTGCTAATGCCAGGGGAAATATGAGACGCTTTTCTGCTAGCCTAGTTTTACCCGCTCTACTGACCGCCGTCCTGCCCTTTGGCGCGGTTCAAGCCCAGACGCCAGTGCGGACCCCTTTGAGCAGTCCGATTGAGGTAACCGGTCAAACCGGAGGAGCTCAGTCCTCAGCCTGCGGCTATATTGGGAATACGCCCGCGCAGGTGATTCAGGTGACCGAACCTTTTGCCTCGCTCAATTTTGAGGTCCAAAGCACGGGGGACTATACGCTGCTGATTAGAGGTCCCCAGGGCTTTAATGAGTGTGTTTTAGCCCATGATTTCGATGGCGGCGTTATTCAGTCGCCGGGAGTCCTCAATCAGGGCACCTATCAGGTGTATATCGGCAATCGCAGCGGCACGAGCCACCCCTATCAGCTGCGAATTCGCTAGTCTTCCGAGTGGGGGAGCTGCCTGACTTCGACGTCAATCGGTTCACCAGGGGCTGGGCTAGCGGGCTCGGTAGCGCTGGCATTGACGTCAACGGCCTGGACATCAATGGTGCCCTCCGGCACAGCTCGCTGAAACCCTGATGCCGTTGTTTTTAACACCGTACCGCAGTTAGGACAAGGGGTTTGGAAGTTTTTCAGCCCCGTCAGCGACTGGCTGCAGACGGGACAGTCTCCCTCGACCAGACTGCGCTTGAGCCATAGTCGCAGGCCGAGGAAGGCGACTACTGGAGCCAGCAACAGCAGCAGGATAATCACCAATACCGACTTGACTAACCAACCCAAACCCAGAGTCGCCAACAGCCAGGCTACGGCTAATAGGCCAAGCCAGCAGCCTACTCCAGGCAGTCGCAGCTGTAGCTGGTTAAAACCGTTTTGATTCACAGGGCAAATCCCGATGGCAACCGGGTGGGGCAGCGTGTCTTCCTATCCTAATGCGAACTGCTCCCCGCTTGCGAATTTTCATCCCGGCCGAGCAGGGACATCTAATCCGTCTCTGACAGCAGCTCGGTCAGCCGCGCTGCTAGGGCTGAAGCACTGAAGCGATTTAGCGTTTCCTGTCGGAGCCAGTCTCCCTGGCAGCGCGAGTCTTCGCCCTTGAGGGCTTCGATACAGGCCTGAGCGATCGCGTCTGCATCGCGGTAGGAAACCTGCCAGCCCAGCCGTCCGTCCTGTAGCGGCTCAGCCGAACCGTCACTATCGCCCGAAATGACCGGAACACCGCAGGCCATGGCTTCTAGATAGACAATGCCAAAGCCTTCCCGCGACGGCATGACGTAGACATCGGCGAGTCGATAGTGATCGGCAAGGGCCGCCGTTGGCACAAATCCGGCAAAGATAACCCGCTCGGCCACACCCAAATCCTCAGCGAGCTGTGCCAGCCGCGGCTGGTCATCGCCGCGACCGATAACTAAATACTTGACATTGGAAAAAACCTGTAAAATTTGCGGCAGCGCCCGGATGGTCATGTCTACCCCCTTGTATGGATCGCCAGACCACAGTCGCGCTACCGTCATTAGGACGAGGGATTCTTTCAAGCTATACTGAGCGACCAGCGCATCGGGAGCGGTTCCCGGCATAAACTGTCTGCCGTCGACCACGCAGGGCAAAAGCCTGGCTTGGCCTGGGTCAATCTGATTCGCCTGGCAGGCAAGATCGCGACTGTAGCGGCTAATTGTCCAGAAGCGTTCTGCCGCCGCCAGGGCAGCTTGCTCGGCGGGTGGCAGCGGGTCCCACACTTCTTTCCCATAGGTCAGTACGGTATAGGGCAGCTTAAGCCAGCGGCAGAGTCGGTTGACCATAACGGCCAGATTGATATGGCCACAAAAGACATGCTCAGGCCGGTAACGCATTAGGCATGACATCAACGCCACCGTGAGCCGTACGCGCCCCAGCATGGGTCGCGTGCTTTTGAAATAGTGAAACCGCAGCTGGCGACAGTGCCGTAGCGGATTGGGTGCAGCTTGACTATCTCTCAGCAGAAACACATCGGCTTCGGCTTTGGGGAGGCTAGCGTAGGCGCTAAGCACATCCTGAATATAAGATTGAATGCCCCCTTCAGCGCCTAGGACCTCGATGAAAACGAAGACGTGCCGCATGGCTCAGCTTGCACCTAGTGGGGCAACTGTCCCAGCCCGAAGCCGATCTAAATCTGCCGTAACCATCGTTTCAACCAGGGACTCAAAGCTAACCTGAGGTCGCCAGCCTAAATTCCGCTGGGCTTTCTCCGGGTTGGAAACAAGCTGAAAATGCTCATCGGGTCGAAACAGGTCGGGATCGGTTTCGACATACTGCTGCCAGTCAAGACCGACGCAGGCAAAGGCCGCCTCGACCAGGTCGGCAACAGTATGCAGCACGCCGGTGCCAATCACATAGTCTTCAGCCGTATCGGCCTGAAGCATACGCCACATGGCCTCAACATAGTCACCGGCATAGCCCCAGTCTCGTTTAGCTTCCAGACTGCCCATAGAAATGCGATCGCGCAGACCTAGCTTAATGGCTGCTGCTGCCAGTGAGATCTTGCGGGTGACAAACTGGGGCGGGCGACGGGGCGACTCGTGGTTGTACAGAATCCCGCTACAGGCAAACAGTCCGTATCGCTCTCGGTGATGCACCATCGTCCAATGAGCATGCAGCTTGGCAGCGCCGTAGGGATTTTTAGGTCGAAAGGGTGTCTCAACAGTCTGAGGCGCTGACTGAACCTGGCCAAAAATTTCAGAGGAACTGGCCTGATAGAAACGTGTGCTCAACCCAACCTGGCGCACGGCCGCAAGCAGGCGGGTTGCTGTACCCGTAATTAGATCAAGCGTACCCAGCGGATCGTCCCAGGAAGCGGGGACAAAGCTAGGCGCGGCTAAATTATAGATTTCAGTGGGCTGAAGCTGCTCAACTGCCGTCAGTAACGCGGCTTGGTCGGTCAACGGCACAGAATAAATCTCAACTTGGTCTGCCAATTCGTCTAGCTTGGCAACGCTGCTCTGCCGTTCGGGAGGCACCAACCCTACAACACGATAGCCTTTTTCTAACAGTAAGCGGCTGAGGTAATAACCGTCCTGGCCTGTAACACCGGTAATAAGTGCAGTCCCAGTCATGAATTCGCCTTGGCTGTAGGGATAATCTGCCGTCCATCCTAACAACTGAATGCTTAAACACAGATGCGGATTGGGTGGGGATTCACAAATTCTTTGAGTACTTAACGATTTTCAGGCAGTTGCGGCCCTCAGCTAGCGAGTGATAGGTCACCTGATCAGCCAAGCGCCGCAGCAGAAACCAGCCGTACCCACTTTCCCTCAAGGCACCCTGTGGCGGTTCCTGAACCTTGCTAGGATCAAAAGGTTCCCCCCTGTCCCAAATGCAAATTTCCATCCGCTCTGCCCACAGCGCCAGGCTAATCTCGACTGGCGTCGTTTGGGGCAGAGCGGCATGGGCATGGCGAACCGCGTTTGTAAAGCCTTCCGTTAGCGCTAGGTTGAGCTGGTCAAACCGATTGCCCTGCCAAAAGGGCTCCGACTCGGTCGCCTGATAAAACGCCTTGAACCCCTGCTGTACCTGAGCGAGCTCTTCCAACCGGCTACGGACCTGCAAGTGAGCCTGCCTGAGCATTTTCAGCGCCCTAGCCTCCTCGACTACAGAGCTGCGTACGCTAAAGATAATACGTGAACGAGCATTCATAGAGTAAGCGTTCTCTACTGCACCTATCCGGATAAACGACCGAATACCGTCAGCGGAGAACGCTTTTAAATCTGAGACCGGCTGAAGTGGGCTGAAAACTAAATCAGCTCCCAGTCATCTCTAGAATAAGCCCAGAGTCAAAGACTCATCGATCGGGAAGGTTGCCCCAATGCCCAACCAGAGGGTAACCAGCGTACCGATCATAAACACTGTAGTCGCGACCGGACGACGGAAGGGATTTTGAAACTTGTTCACATTCTCAATGAAGGGAACTAGCATTAATCCTAGCGGAATCGCCGTCATCCCAGCAATTCCCAAGAGCTTGTTAGGCAAGATCCGCAGGATTTGAAAGGTTGGGTAAAGGTACCACTCAGGTAGGATCTCGAGCGGAGTCGCAAAAGGATTGGCAGGTTCGCCAATCATTGCAGGGTCGAGGACGGCAAGCGAAACACAGCAAGCTAGCGTTCCCAGCATGACCACTGGGAAAACGTAGAGCAAATCGTTGGGCCATGCAGGCTCACCATAATAATTGTGCCCCATGCCCTTCTTGAGCTTTTCTCTGAGTTGCGGATCGCTTAGATCCGGCTTCTTGATAGTTGCCATAATCAGTCCTTGCTTGAAAAACGAACGCTAAGTAAACCTAGAAGAGAGGAACCTACAGCGGACCCGAGATACCCTGCTTCCGAATCATGATGAAATGGAGCAGCATAAAGACTGCTATCAGCCAGGGCAGAACAAACGTATGCAGGCTGTAGAACCGAGTCAGAGTCGCCTGACCCACACTTTCACCCCCTCGCATCAGCTCTACCACGGTAGAGCCGACGACGGGAATCGCTCCCGGCACGCCTGAGACAATTTTAACCGCCCAGTAGCCAACCTGATCCCAAGGTAGCGAATAGCCGGTCACCCCAAAGGAAACCGTAATCACCGCCAAAATGACACCGGTGACCCAGGTCAGCTCACGGGGCTTCTTGAACCCGCCGGTTAAATAGACCCGGAAGGTATGTAGGATCATCACCAGTACCATCATGCTGGCCGACCAGCGGTGTACAGAGCGAATCAGCCAGCCAAAGTTGACATCGGTCATCAGATACTGAACCGAGCTAAATGCCTCAGTCACCGTTGGCTTGTAGTAAAAGGTCATCGCAAACCCAGTTGCAAACTGGATCAGGAAGCAGGTCAGAGTAATCCCGCCGAGGCAGTAGAAGATGTTGACGTGGGGAGGAACATACTTGCTAGAGATATCATCCGCCAGCGCCTGAATTTCTAAGCGCTCGTCAAACCACTTGAAGGGTTTAGAGTCGGTAACTTGCTTTGTAAACATGAAGCGTAGGTTAAATTAAAAAATCTATATTGCTACTACTAAAAAATGTAACACAACTTTCTAGAAAGATGAGAGGCTAGCCGGTCAGGTATTTAGCCAAATTTTGGCCTAACTTTCAGATAATTTGGCTAGATAGCGGCTCTAGTTTTAGCGATGGCTAGACGAACCGCCTGCTCTGAGCTAACTGGGTCAATGGGCTCAGAGCAGAACAGGAGCTTGGATATATGGCGATCAGAAAATAAAATTTCTGAGTTTTTTATAAAACTTTATGTCCAGCCGCTATTCGGCTTCTCGGGCGCTTATAGGCCAACCGAATGCAAGGATTACAGACGCATGGAACGGTTTAGAGTTGTACGCTAGGAGAACTGGTTCGCCCTGGGGGTGCAGATCCCGCAGCTTCGGCTCAGCACGCTATTCCACGAAAAACGATCGATATCGGATGACTGGCTCGATAACAGCTATGGCAAAACGTTTTTTAAAGCAGGTCCTAACGGTTGGCCTGGTTCTGGCCCTGTGCTTAGGCGGGCCTGGGATGAGTGCCTGGGCAATGACCGACCAACAGCAGCTGGTGATGGAGGTATGGCGGATCGTCAACCGCAGTTATTTAGATGAAAGTTTCAACCATCAAAACTGGTGGTTTATCCGCCAGCGAGTGCTGCGCCAGCCCCTGTCGGATTGGGAGACAACCTATGAGGCAGTGCAAAATATGTTGGCTACCCTAGAGGATCCCTACACCCGATTTTTACCGCCGCAGCAGTATCAGAGCCTGCAAACCAATACGACGGGAGAGCTGCTAGGGGTGGGGCTGCAGATCGCAAAGGACGAAGAGGCTAGCGTGCTGCGGGTAATCGCACCGATTGAAGGCTCTCCGGCTGAGGCAGCCGGGCTGCTGCCTCGGGACAAAATTCTCAAAATTAACGGTACTCCAACCACGGGACTGACGCTCGATCAGGCCGCGACGCGGATGCGAGGGGCCATTGGCACCCAGGTGACGCTGACCGTAGGCCGCACTGACCAGCCGCCCTTCGACCTAAATTTGGTGCGAGACCAGATTAGTCTCAACCCGGTTTCCGCTGAGCTGCGCTCGGCAGCGGGCCTGCCGGAGTTTGGCTATATTCGGCTGAGCCAGTTCAACGGTAAAGCTGTCGCTGAGTTAAAAGCAGCGATTCAGGACCTAGAGGCTCAAGGGGCAGCAGGCTATATCTTGGACCTGCGCAACAATCCAGGCGGGCTGCTTCAGGCTGGAATAGAAGTTGCCCGCCTATGGTTAGATCGGGGTACGGTCGTCTACACCGTCAACCGGCAGGGCATGCTGGGCAGCTTTGACGCTACTGGCCCGGCGCTAACTGCCGATCCGCTAGTCGTTCTAGTCAACCAGGGCACCGCTAGCGCCAGTGAAATTCTGGCCGGAGCCCTACAGGACAATGCTCGGGCGCAGCTGATTGGCGATGTGACGTTTGGCAAAGGCCTGATCCAGTCGCTGTTTGATCTATCAGACGGGTCAGGATTGGCCGTCACCGTCGCTAAATACGAAACGCCCAACCACCGCGATATTAACCGTCAGGGCATTCAGCCTGACCAGATTGTGACAGCAGAGCCGATTCCCCGCAGTCAGTTTGGCGAGACGGCTGATGCTCAATATCAGGCTGCGGTCGAACTGCTGGCCCAGTCGGCTCAGACCAGCCTATACGCCAGTACGGGTAGCGATTTGGGCGATGAGCTCTAAGCAGCGGACTTATCACGACCCGCTCCACGGTGCGATTACGCTGGAGCGCAGCGATCCAGTGGAGGCGCTGCTGATTGACCTGATTGAAACATCGGCTTTTCAGCGGCTGCGGCGCATTCGACAGCTGGGTCCAGCCAGTCTGACGTTTCACGGGGCAGAGACATCTCGGTTTACCCATTCGCTGGGGGTGCTAGCGGTGGCTCGCCGCGCCTTCGACCGGTTGGCGAGCCGCTATATAGAGCTTCAGCCCTACCGGGCGACGGTGCTCTGTGCGGCATTGCTGCACGACCTGGGTCACGGCCCTTTTAGCCATACGGCTGAGGAGGTATTTGGCAGTCACCACGAGCGCTGGACCCTACAGATTATTGAGTACTCGACCGATGTTCGGGCTTTGCTCGACGCGTTTTCACCTCAGCTCTTTGCTGCCTTACAGCAGGTCTATACTCATCAGCATCCGCTGCCCTGTATCTGGCAGCTGGTTTCGAGTCAGCTCGACTGCGATCGCATGGACTATCTGATGCGCGATAGCTACTTCACCGGCGCCTCCTATGGCCAGCTCGATCTGGACCGAATTTTGCTAGCGCTGGACTACGACTCGGTTAGCCAGCAGCTCGTGGTAGCCCAAAAAGGGCTGGCAGCAATCGAGCATTACCTGGTCGTACGCTATTTTATGTATGCTCAGATCTATAGCCACCCTAAAAATATTTCAGCCTCCTGGGTGCTAGAGCAGGCCTATAGCCGAGCTCGGGAGCTGCTTCAACGAGGGGAAGTTGAAGCCGACGCAACGGTAACGGCCTGGCTGACGCAGCCGGTGGATACGCTGCCGCTGGAGCACTATTTAGCGGCGGACGATATTGGTTTTACCTACCACTTGCAGCGCTGGCAGCATCATCCAGACCCCATTCTGTCGGACTTTTGCCGCCGTTTTCTGGATCGTCGGCTGCTTAAAACCCTCGATGTCACCCACTGTAGCCAGGCTGAGCAGACCAGTTTACTCAACGGCGTCCAGCAGCAGCTCCAAGCCCAAGCC